>NZ_JADPVH010000020.1 GCF_026932795.1 Paenarthrobacter sp. Z7-10
TCACCGGTCATTTGCCCGGTGAAAGCGCCTCGTCCATTGCGCTACCTCGGAGCTACGGCAGTTGAACGGTTGCGTCAACCATATTGTGGTCGGACGGAATGGTACCAATGAAGTTCCCGTTGGTATCGATGTTCAGGACGGTTTCCCACTTCGACACGCGCATCTTAGAAGTGAATATGTAATCTAGGTAGGTTCCATTACCCGACGTATTCCGGGCACGCGCTCTGCGTTCGAATCCGTTGAAGCTGTCGTAGTTGCTACGGATCCTCACCTCTGCCGTAGCAGCGGCTGACGGTATGTCGTTCTGATACGTATTCCCCAAGGGATCGACAAAATTGGCGCCCATCATCACGTCGTATGGCGCATTGGAGGGCAAAGTCCACTTGTGGGAGTTAAAGTCGCCGACCATCAGAGCTGGCAGGTGGTTGACGTTCAATTTGACAATGTCCGCAACGATGGCCTGTGTCTGCCTTTTGCGGAGATCGTAGTACCCGGAGGTCTTGCTGGCGTCGAGTTGGGTGTCTCCGAAGAAAAACGTCTTGCCTGTCGACTTTTGTTTCAGAACGGCCCACGCCAGATAACGTTGGTTATCCGCCGCCTTCAACGCCGGCAGCTTGATGGAACCTTGGCTAACTAAGGAAACGGTGTTCGCGTTGTACATGATCTTCGTCCCCTGGGACGCACCATTATTCGAGTACACACAGTTGGTGGGCGTCGTGTCCTTGACACAGTTATTGCGCTTGGCGTTCGTCAGGGCGTATGGCACGCCTGCGGACTTCAATCGCTGTTGGAGGTCTTCAAATTGCGCGAGTCCACCCGGACGGGAGTCGTCCTTTAGCCAACCCTGGGAAGCCTCCTGAAGGCCGATGACATCGGGGGCCTTGGACTTGATCGTGGCCACCACCGCAGCCCGACGTCCGGACCATGTCAGCTCGTTAGCCAGCCCATCGTTGCAGTTGGCGCACTTGATGTTGTAGCTCGCTACCAACAGAGGGTGCGATATTGCGGGAAGGGGAGTCGGCGCAGAAGACGTCTTCCCGGCGACCGCTCCCGAATATGCGCTGAGGCTTGCCCCAGTGGCAGTGATTACGCGGACCTTAGCATAATAGGTGGTTCCTGACTTGAGGCCGCGAACCTGTCCCGACGGCGTCGTGAACCAGTGGAATACGGCATCTGACATGCTCGCGGATGTTGCGATTGCGATCCGATACTGGGGAGCCCCCGACACTGCCTTCCAGGAAAAATTGAGTGAGGACGCTGTTGGAGAGACGGCCATTAGGCCTGAAGGTACCGCGTAGGTGGAGACAGATGACGGGTAAGACGCCGCGCTGGCGGACGTTGCAGGCAATGTCAGCGACAGAACTGCGAAACCTGCTGCAATGGCAACGACGAACCGTTTTGGGCACGCGCGATGATTGATTTTGGACAAGAGAACCTCAAAGTGAGTAGGGAGACCGAGAGACCATAACAGACGGAAAACACCCTGCCACAAAGAACTAAATCAAGCAAAATCTGTCCAGCTAATGAGACAAACTTCACATCAAGTCACCGTGTGCTGCATCGATGTCTTCGAAAATCGCCTTACCAGTGGTCGGGCCAGGCTAATGCTGCACTGACACGCTGAGGTTGTTGTGCGCAGTGCTATAGAATTTAACACCCTCGTAGTCTGAGGGAAGAACACCGTGCGACGGATTGCTGAGACGCTTTGCGAGATATTTTCGGGCAACGTACGTCGACAAGAAAATATCGTGCACGCCTTCTCCTAGTGACCGCACTAATTCTCGAGGGAGATGGCCTCTAAAAAGCCCTGCTTTACCATAAGACCCCGTAATTCTGTGATCCCGAGTGAGCGAAAAGGCAACGAAACCATCGCCATCCCTATTACGAAGCTCACATACCATCTCCGGCATGGTTACACGTCCGGTTATCGACGCCTGAAACAGCAAGTCATAGCCTTCTGCGCCGTTACAGGAGCCACCCCAAAATTCCGCGTCAATAAAGGGATCCTCCTCCCGGCGTCCCAGATTTAGAAGCCCCTCGGTATCCTGAATGCGGACTAAAGCAGATCGACTCCGGTAGGGCTCCGCCAGATTCTTTTCCAAATCGAGCGGAATGAACTCCTTGATGAACTTGGCGTGCGCGGCCAGCCACGCTTCCTGACGTTCCGACCCATACCGTTCAAACCGGCCGGGCGTATAGATTTTCAGACACTTGCGACGATATAACCCGAGGATAACCGAGTCTGCAATGGCTGGGTTCAGGCCGTTTTCCCGCACTATTCTGCATATCGTTGCAACAGAACTGGTGTAGCCTGCAGGTTCCAATCCCCCGGAGCTGATGTTCCGGCCGTCGTCCCGCGCCCGCAGGAAATAGAGACTCTCACCGCCCAAAATTGAGACCCGCCGAGCTCGCAGATACGCGTGAGCATTAAAGATGCCATCCTCCAAGCGCACCTTTTCCTCAGGAAAGCGGATTCCATGATCAGCCAAAAGACTCCGTCGATACATTTTTTGGGGCGCGAGGGTCTTAAAGACTTTAGGCAACTCGGCATCGATATCATCTTTGCGGTACAGCCAAGGAGGAACGAGTCGTCCGTGCGTGCCTGCCATCGACGGTATGAGGACGTCCGATTCGTGAAGCTGGGCGAAATCAAGCATCTTGCGTAGCGCCGTTGGCGCCAGGACGTCGTCCGCATCCGCGAAGAAGACGAACTCAGCGCTTGTCATGTCTAAAGCGAGGTTTCTAGGCTGCCCCGGCCAGCCATGGTTTTCCTGATGCACCACCCTAAAGTTCAGGTGCGTACTGGCATACCAGTCGAGAACAGCGGGGCCACCGTCCGTAGAACCGTCATTGACTAGAATAACCTCAAATTTCTCCGCCTCAAGTTCTTGCTCTACGAGCGATTCAAGCAGCTGATCGAGATAGGGCATGGCATTGTAAACAGGAACAATAACGCAGACCGCCGGACGCTCTCCTTTTCCGAGGTCCTTAGTGCTGCCATCTAGCGTCGCTGCCGACATGCCGTTACTCCTACGTCAATGATGAGCTGTTTCCATTTGATTCAACGGCAGAATAGACATGGTGAGACAACTGCCTAACTTTCAACCTGCGGCTACTGCCACGCCTGTTCGTCGTGAGACGAGACCCGCGTCTGGGATGGGAAATCCGTATCAGAGGTCGGTCTCTTCCCAGCCTACCGCGTGGGCGTCCTTGCACCCTATCAGCGCCAAAAACCGCGAGTATCCACGACACGTTTGCCATGCAGTTGCCTGGCATCGATTTCACGAAATCTGTCATGGTCAACTAATAGGACGACGACATCGGCCTCGGCTACGGCTACGTCGGTTTCAACATGATGCACATTCGCTTCACAGGCAAGATCCGCGGGTAATCCCATTTCGTGCGGTGCGGCTACCAAAATTGTAGACTCCGGATAGCTTCTAGCGAGCCTACGTACTATCTCGACAGCGGCTGACTCGCGCATGTCGTCGATGTTCGCTTTAAATGCAAGCCCAAGTGCTGCAATTGTTGGCCGCTCTAGGCCTATCAGATTTTCAGCAACTTCTTTTTCGACGAACGCTGGCTTGGAATCATTGACCATACGTGCAGTTCGAATGAGACTGGAATTAGTTGGGTCTGCAGCGACGATAAACCACGGATCGACGGCAATGCAGTGTCCTCCTACCCCCGGCCCAGGCTCCAAGATATTCACGCGGGGATGGTGGTTGGCCAAATCAATGAGGTCCCAAACGTCGATCCCTAATTTACTGCTGATCATGGAAAGCTCATTAGCGAAGGCTATATTGACATCACGATAAGCATTTTCGACGAGTTTGGCCATTTCTGCCGTCGTCGCGTCGGTCAAGTGAATGTCGCCTTGACAGAAAGTGCTGTAAAGTGCCGCTGCCACATTCGCAGCTTCGGCTGTAAGGCCGCCGACTATGCGGTCGTTAGTGACCAATTCGATCATTATGCGCCCAGGCAGCACACGTTCCGGACAATGAGCGAACATGACTTTAGTCCGACCGCCCTCGCCAGAGGCGCGTAGGTCCGGCCTAAGATCCAAGACATAATCAGCCATGCGCTGCGTAGTTCCCGGAGGGGAAGTGGATTCAAGAATTATCAATTCTCCTCCCCGGAGATTAGGCGCAATACTTTCCGCCGCCGCCTGGACAAATTTCAGGTCCGCTGTCTTCTCCGTCGTGAACGGCGTGGGAACGGCAACGATGTAGGCGTCCGCCACTGGAGTCTTCAGCTGAGCGCTCAGCAGCCCTTGGCTAACGGCGCCTGCTACGTGTATCCCAAGGTCCGGCTCAACAAAAGGAACTATTCCTTGATTCACGGCGTCGACAACTGCAGCATTTACGTCAACTCCGATAACCTCCAGCCCCTTACCGGCTAGAATTGCAGCGGTTGGCAACCCGATGTATCCCAGCCCGATGACAGCTACTCTAGTTACCGAGCTTGGTGTCTCTCCGGGTTTAAAAATCAACGTGCTCACGCGGCTCCCCATAAAATTTGACGTGGCCCGCCGCCAGCAATGCGGCATCGTCCATTTTCCAAGTGTGACCTGAGCCAGATCGCAGCTGGTAGTAATTGAAACGGTCCGATGAGTAGATTTTCATTCCAGCATTGCCGGCCGCTCTCAGGAAGCCAGTGTCCTCACCCAATCCCAAAGCGGGAAAGGGGTTAGCTCTCATCGCTTCTCTCCGTGCCATGATGGTCGGTCCCACCACGAAGTCAGTGAATCGGTGCTCCATCGAAGCGAAGCGCAAGATTGTGGCTCCCGTCGCTTTCAGATGCATGTAATGCGCCTGCTTACCCACAATATCGGCATTCGCATATTCGAGCGCGAACAATTGGTCCTGGAGGTAGTACTGACCATAGTGGTCATCATCATCCATCTTTGTCAGGACCTCGCCTGCCGACGCCTCGACGCAGGTGTTGAGGCAGTCTCCAAGGGGCACACTGCGCGGCGCACAAAGCAAAACCACATTGTCCAATCCGTGCTGCCGCTTGAGTTCAGCAAACCGTGATGCAGACAATTCGAACCCATGGGTCAAAAGTACGAGCTGTACGTCAACGCCCCGCTGTCTGGCGACCGTCCCGAAAACATCATCCAAAAGATTCGGACGAATTGTTGATACGAGAACAGAAACGGTAGGAAGTTGGATCTGCCGCGATTTGCCCGGCAGCGCCTTCATAAGCACATGTTCAGCGCGATGGGCGTATGTATGTTGCTGCCAAATCCGTCGTTGTGCCATGTGCGAAGTACGGTCATTGAGCTCCACGTTTTCAACGAACGCGCGGCAAAGATGTTCTGCTTCCAAACGCGTCTCCGCGACCGCGACTTCCCGCGGGGAAAAAAAATTCCCAACGGCCGCGCTGGGCGCAGTGATGACCGGTGTTCCCGACGCTGAAATTTCGAAGATACGCCGGGCGCACATGCTGGTGGAATCGGCGACCGAATTGACATTAAGGAAGACTCTGTAGGCCTTGTAGGCGGTAAGCATTTGTGGATACGTCAGAGCTCCCACAACCCGCTTAGTCAAGGGAGGCGGGAACTGATAGTCAGCGCCGCCGCCTAGCTGGCGGGAGAATATCTCCAAACCTATAGGCATCCTGGCAGAAGCATCCAGGGCGCCGCCCAGAACCAACTCCATCTGTTGACGCCGCTCTGGATATTTATGCACAAAATACATTCCGGCGAAGGCAACGTCACGATGATGCCATCCACTTGTTGGACGAATGGGATTGTGAATGGCCGGTTGCGCGGCGAACGGCAAGACAGCTATCCGATCATGTTGGAGGTCCGATCGGTACTGCGAGACTCGGCCCTGATCGGAGGTAAAAACATGGTCGAACAGCTTTGCGGCCGGGAGGAAATCGCGATAATGCGGTGGGTCCTCCTTGTTCCAGAAGACCGTCGGGATCTCGCGAGTTCCGCACCATTCCAACAACTGTTTGAAGGAGTCATCCGGGCCACCGTCTGCCGATATTTTGCCCCGCCACAGCCCACCATTTCCTGACCATGCGGACTCAACGAATAAGAGGTCGATTCCAGCGTTCTCGAGGTCCCGGCGCCACGTGGCCGGATTCACCAAAACGGTGTCCCACTCGTAGGCAAACGCGAGGAGGGAAAAATCATCGAGAATCACCGCAACCTTGACGTCCGTCCGCCGCGGCTCCCGCAGTGGAAGGATGGCTTCAGCGAATGCAAGTCTGCGCTTTTGCCCCCGTCCGGTCCACATGGACGCTGCCTCGCTTAGGCCATGAGGAGATGCAAGCCGGTCAAGGACACGCTGGCGCGAACGCCACGTGCGAACCTGGCGCATACCACCGCGTCGGTAGTGCCAAATGGCACTACGAACAAAGTTGAGACCATACATCAAACTCCGGCCTTCCCTCTGCTATTTCGGCGGTCCTGAACCTCGGTCGCCACCAGCAGCGCACGGGCTTCATCCTTGATTTTCGTTGCAGAAATGTTGTTACCTTTAGACAGGTGCTTGGTGAAGTCCCGGTAGGCTCCCACAGCATCCCGTGCTACTCCGTCCATAATGAGGTCGCCCTTATCAAGCCAGAGGACTCGCGTACACATTTCCGTGATGGTGGACAAGCTGTGGCTGACTAAGAAGACGCAGCCGGCCTGCGACCGCAACTCGTCCATCCGTTGCCTGCTGCGGTCGCTGAACTGCGCGTCTCCGGTATTCAGGGCTTCATCAATCAGCAGGATCTCCGGATCCAAACTTGCCGCGATAGCGAAACGCAAGCGAGAGGACATGCCAGAGGAGTACGACCTCATAGGAAGGTGGATCGATCTCTCCAGTCCGGATAACTCGAGGATTTGACCAAACTTTTGATCAATTTCAGCACGGGACAAACCCATTGCCAGGCAACCGAGGACAATATTCTGGTCGCCTGATAACTCGGGGACTAACGCCGCGTTCACTCCCAACATGACAGGCGTACTCGAAGCGTAGACGGCACCGGTTGAAGGTTTCGCCTGGCCACTTACGATTTTCATGAGTGTGCTTTTACCAGATCCGTTCCGACCGATAATGCCGACTGATTCGCCTCGCTCCACGACCAAGGACAACTCATTGAGGGCATACACCGTTACGAGATTGGAGGATCGTTTCAGCTTCCGAAGAAAGCGAACGTCCGGAGTGGCCGCCCGAGGAATTTCAGTGGAAGCTACCCTGTACCTCATAGCGACTTGGTCAACTACAACGCAGGGGACGTCGTCCAGCTCCACGGCGCGCTTATCCTCGACCATACGACTCCTCCGCTTTCCAGAAGAATGCCATCCCGACGGCGAGGGCACCAAACGCCCAAATAGCGAGGATTGTCCACGATCGCCAAGAAGGCAGCTGCTCATACAAAATCGCGCTGCGGGCCGTATCTAGGGCAACGAAGAGGGGATTGATTTTTACCGCAGCCAAGACACCAGGGTGGGTGATGAAGCGGTCGAAGGAATAGAAGACCGCTGACCCATACATCCACGCCCGGATGGCAAAGGGCAGTAGATGCGTAATGTCGTGAACTTTCGACACGATCCTCGCCAGGATCAGCCCAACGCCAAGGTTAAAGACAAATAACAGTCCAACCACGGGAACGATCAATATCCACATCCACGAGATCTTTTCCTCTGGAGGCAGAACAGCGACAATAATCAGCATTGCCAACAGCATTGGAACACCCGTCAAGAGTTCCCTGATATTTGCCCCGATGACCAGCGTCGCCCGCGGAAAGTTAAAAGCCTGGATGACACGTTTCCCATTGTGTATCGCACGAGCACCCGAGGTGATGGAGCCGGAGCTGAACTGGAAAAGGAAAATTCCGATGACCAAATAGCCAATAAAGTCTTTGATGCCTTTGCTCGTATGGAGCAGGAGACCAAAGATTAGGTAGTAGGTGAGCCCGTTGAAGACCGGGTTGAGGACAAGCCACGCACTTCCCAATCGGTCACGCCGGGTTCCATTGAGTACGCGAGCCCGGGCATCGAAGAAAACGAAGTGTCGGTAGTCCCAAAGCTCCACCAGATAGTCCAAAAACCCTGGACGCGCCCCGACTCGCGTCAGCTGACGCATGTCCACGGACAGAGGCTGCACCGCCGCCGGGTCTGGAAGCGTAGATTTTTTTGCCGACACTAGGTGGCTCTCCTCAGGTTGTTATAGGCAATGCCATACTGTTCTGCATTTGAGGCCCACGTCCGTTTATCTAGCACGGCACAGCGGCCTGCTTCGCCGTACCCGATCCTGAGCCGGTGGTCGGTAAGAATTTCAGCCAAGCGTTCCGCAAGGATCTCCGGCGCACCCGCGACGGCTAACCGTCCAGTGACACCGTCTTTAATTATCTCACGCAGGGCAGGCAGGTCGCTGCCGACCACGGGACGTGCACTGGCCATAGCCTCGACCGGCTTGAGCGGGGTGACTGAGCGGGTGACCTCAAGGCCTTTGCGGGGCACAACAAACACGTCCAAAGCTTGGTGGTACAGGGGTGTCCGTTCGCGCGGAACTCGCCCGGTGAAAACAGCCCGGTGTTCAAGGCCCAACTCCCGGACTTGGGACTGAAGGCTGGTCCGGACGCTGCCGTCGCCAACTATGAGCAGCTTCAGCGTCGGGAATTGCGGGGCAAGAAGTCCGAAGGCCGTGATGAGGTCATCCAGGCCTTCGTAGTCCACCAGACTGCTGACGGTACCGATGTAGAGGCCGCCCGGATCCAGGCCAAGCTGCAGCCGGGCGTCCTCCGGGCTGCCCGGTTCTTTCAGGAAGTCCCCGCCCACTGCATTCGGCGCGATCAGGATGGCGTCCTCATCGACCCCGGCCGCCATGATTCGCTCCTTCATGGCATCGCCAAGGGTGATAACGAGGTTTGCGCTGCGCATAGCTTCTGCCTCACGCTCCTGGAATAGCCGATAGCGTTCGCTGCCGCGTGCGGCGTTTCCCCGGGTGGATGCCCAGGTGTCCGCCAGCTGTCCCCGGACCTCGTACACCCAGGGAATGTTCAGCGCGTCCGCCACTGCGCGGGTCACAATCGCGTTGACGAAGTGCGTCGTGGTGTGAAGGACGCACGGACGAAATCTCAACGCCACATCCAGCAACATCTCGGCCTGCTGTTGGAGCCGCCCGTGCCTACCGGGTGACAGGCGGAAGGGCAGCAGACGCTCATACCGCACGCCATCAACCATGTCGGCGTCCCTTGCCAACACCTTTCCCACCTGGACGGGGTATCCAACGCGGGTCACGGCCAGAGTCTCCCAGCCTGCTGCCTGTTGAGCCAGGAGGATCGAGTGCGTGCGTTGGGCATAGCCGCTGCCGGTATGCGGAAGGGAATTGGTCAGGACATGCAGGACTTTGCTTGGCTGCGGCACGAATTCATAGCGTCGCGGCAGGCTCGGCGTCCAGCCTTGAAACACCTGCAGCTCGGCGGCAAGCCGCCTGCGCTGTCCTTCAACGCGCCGCCCACCGCCGCCGAGCGTTCTCACCGCGCCCGACATATCGCCGTCGTACCATTGCCTGCGGGCGATAGTGCCTGCTGCCTTTGCGGAATCCCGCCCTCCGTGTGCGAGGAAACGATCCGCCCAATCCGGCCGGCCAGCGGCCAGCGCAACATCGGCAGCCGCCGTACGCCTGCCCGCCCCCGGGGCGCTAATCGCCAATTGGAAACGCCGCTCGAGGCCACTGGCATCCCCCGCCATCCGAGACGCAACCAGCGCGACAAGGGAACCGGAGTTGGGCATGAGTTTGGCCACAAAGGCTGCCGGGCGGATGGTAAGTCTGGCTGGCAGTCGGCGGGAGATCTGCAGAGCCAGGACAACGGGATCGTCCGACAGGTGTTCAGTCAAGGTCGTACGGACCAGTTGCGCGTTGCGGTACAGATCAATCATTTGTGCGGCAAGCGCATCCGGAGCCAATCGCAGCGATAGCCGGCTGACCGGCGGCAAACATGCGCGCCCACTTCCAGACCGCAGCGGAAACGGCGCTCCCCACCCCTGACGTTCCACGCATAACCGTCCTCACAATTCCCCATTTAATAGCCGGGTATCCGGACCCGGCCACGCGGAAGAGCCGCGGGCCAAGCGTTGACTGCGGTCCCGGGAGGGGGGCCGCGGTCCCAATCAGCAACAACTTGTCCCGCCCACGCATTAGCCGTAGCCACGACGGACGGCCGCGCGCCTGGGCAAAGTCGTTAGCTACTGATCATACAAGATCCGGATTTCAAGCGGACTGCTGAGCGGCACCACAGACCATGTCGGTTCGGCTAGAGGGTCATCGGGCAGCACGAAGGCACGCTAAGAGCAGGTATCGTCGTAAGGGTGCGCTCAACGGTCCAAAAATGCTTCCTACGTCGAATCCTGCCTATTGTGTGCATCGCCGTTCTTCTCACCCTGACCGGTTGCTCCCCAGCCGTTGAGATCGCCCCCGCCGAAGACTCCGCCAACCCAGCCTGCGCGCCTATGATGGTGGCCCTGCCGGACGCGCTGGCGGACGCGCCTCTGCGCGACACGACAAGTCAGGCCACAGCCGCATGGGGCGATCCGTCCCTCGTGATCCTGCGCTGTGGCGTGAATCCCCCGGGACCAACGACCGACCGCTGCGTCAGTGTCAACGGTGTGGACTGGGTCATCAAAGAGGGCCACCCCACTTGGACGTTGACCACGTTCGGACGGACCCCTGCTGCCGAAATCTTGCTCGATCCCAACAAAATTACCTCCAGCACGGTGCTGGCGGAACTTTCCAGCGCGGTTAGCAAGATTCCGCAGAGTAGGAAGTGCGTGGGACCAGCGGACACCATACCTGTGCCGGACAAGTAGGTTACGATGCGGCGCACCCAAGTGGTCCAAAGTAATCGTTTCAGGGGCGGGCATTTGAGCACCATCGCGGCCGCGGGGGCGGTCTTGATGCTCTGCCTTAGCGGATGTTCTCCACTGAACCAAAGACCCAGTCCTGCCGAATCCTCTGCGGCTGCCTCCTTCGTTTCAACGTCAGTGGCAGCGAAGCCGTTCGCCGTGCCTCCGAAGCCGCTGCCGTGGGCTGACCGGCCGGAGTACGTCCAGATTGATACGGGACCGGGCTCGCACGCGGCCGCACCTGCCACCACCGTAAGCGTGCAGGAGGCAGCGCTCGGTACGAAACTGCCCGACAGCCTCAACGGCCTTTCCTTTGAGGCCGACGTGCTGACCGAGGGTCTGCTGGATCCCGAAAATTCCAATATTGCCCAGACGCTCAGCTATCTTGGTTCACCGGTCCTGCGCTTTGGAGGTAACACCGTTGACCGGCGCTTCTTTTGGACCTCAACCGATGAGCCCCTGCCGCACTGGAGCGTGCCAGCGGAGGAAGGCGTGGCGAAAGTTACGCCGGTGGACTTGGAGCGGCTGAAAAGGCTGGCGGGGGCTACCTCGGCAAAGGTCATAGTCAGCGCCGATTTAGGCCACCATGAGCCGGCCCGGGCCGCGGACTTCGCCGTTCACGCGAAGCACATCCTGGGCAGCAGCCTGCTGGGGATCAGCATAGGCAACGAGCCCAACGGCTACGTGAACAGCGATGACTATCTTGGCATTCGGGACAAGTCCTACAACTTCCAGTCCTACGCCAGCGAATACCGCCCGATGGTGGACGCCATCCTCAAAGCGGCTCCCGGCATCCGCATTATTGGACCGGACGTCTATGCCCAAAAGTGGCTGACGGACTTCGCCTCGCTCGATGTTCCCAACCTTGGTGCTCTGGCCTACCATAATTACCCCCTTTCGGCTTGTTCTTCCGGCGATACGGGTCCTGCTGTGCCCAGCGTTGCCAACGCCATGTCTGCCGCAATGGCAGCTCACGTCCTGGAAAATGGCGGGGCAGTCAACGACATCGGCCGAGGGGCTGGAGTTCCGGTGTGGCTGACGGAGACGAACCTCTCATCGTGTTTCGGCGGGAACGCTGTGACGGAAAAGCATCTGGACTCTCTCTGGGCCGTGAACTATTCATTAGGCGCTGCATCCGAGGGCACCTCGCAAGTGGACTGGCATGGAGCCCTGCAGAACTGCGAGGGTTCCCCGCCCGCATCGCCGCTGTGTGACCAGGGTCGCCATCAGCAGCCCCAGGACGCTTTGGCCATGAAACCGCTGTACTACGGCATGATGCTGGTCAATAACATTGCTCCCGGCGGGTTCCAAAAAGTTGCAACCTTCGGCGGGGAAAACGTCCACGCCTACGCCGTCCGGCAGTCCGCTCGAAAGCTGAGCGTGATCCTGATCAACGAAAACGATCCGGCACGCTTCGGCCAGTCGGCGGTGACGGTCAAACTTCCCGCCAAAGCACGGACAGGTACCATGAGTCAGCTCACCGGACCGGACCTGCGTGCCGAGAAGGCGACTCGCATCGACGGGCAAGAATCCGCCGGAGTTCCTGTGGATTACCGCGCACGGATTCCAGGATTCAAAACCGGATCCTCCACTCTGAAGCTTCCGATCACCGCGGGAACAGCTACGGTTCTGGATTTCAGCTTCTGAGGTGTGTCATGCGGCAGGGCGCGATCCGGTAATACTTGCGGTGACAAGGCCCCGCTTACCTCTTGGCAACTTCTAGCGGAGGCCTGTTTTCCGGTTCAAAGCCAATTGGATGAGTTCATCAATCAGTTCCTGGTACGTCATTCCGGAAGCCGCCCACATCTGCGGGTACATGGACTTGGGCGTAAATCCGGGCATGGTGTTGATCTCGTTGATGATCAGTTCTCCGGCGGGGGTATAGAAGAAGTCGACGCGGGAAAGACCTTCCGCCCCCACGGCGTCAAAGGCTGCTGCTGCCAAGTAACGGACCTTGGCCATGGCATCGGCCGGGATGTCCGCCGGACAGCTGAGGGCCGCGGCATCATCCTGGACATACTTGGCGTTGAAATCATAAAAGGCATGCTGGGAGTCGGTCACTGTGATCTCACCCGGCATGGACGTGCGGGGAGAATCACCGCCGCGGCCTTCGAGAACGGCGCATTCGATCTCGCGGCCTTCAATGCCAGCCTCGATCACCAGCTTTAGATCGTGCCGGCGCGCTTCCGCAACCGCCGCTTCCAGCTGTTCCAGACAATCCACTTTGGAAATTCCCATTGACGAGCCAGCGCGGGCGGGCTTGACGAAGACTGGAAAGCCCAACGCAGACACGCTGTCCCGGACTGTCTGCGGGTCAGTGAGCCACTGCCGGTCGGTGACTGCGACGTACGGGCCCACGTCCAAGCCGGCCGAGGCGAAAACGACCTTCATGAAGTGCTTATCCATGCCGACGGCGGAGGCCAGCACTCCGGCGCCGACGTAACGTGTATCGGAGAGTTCCAACAGGCCTTGAATAGTACCGTCCTCACCGAAGGGTCCGTGCAGCAGAGGGAACACGACATCGACGGAACCGAGTTCCCGCGGGATCTGGTTGGGAGCCGTCACCACCAACTGGTGAATGCCATTAATTTCCGTCAAGGAAACCGTCTCCGCAACTGCAACCACCTCCGGAAGGGAACCCGAGCTAAGCGACCACTCGGAAGAATCCCCGGCCGCCAACACCCACTGGCCGGATTTAGCGATACCGATGGGGATTACGTCGTACTTCTCCCTGTCAACCGCCGCCAACACCCCGGCGGCGGTCACACAGCTCACAGCGTGTTCGCTGGACCTCCCGCCGAAGAGGACAGCGACGCGGGGACGGGCTGTCCCCCCGCCGGATCGAGTCTGGGTCGGTGTTTCCAAGCTCAGTAACCACCTTCGGACTTCAGTTCGCGGGCCAGCAAGTTCGGCCCCAAATCATCAACGGACATCTTGCCGGCCAGGACGGCGACGACGGCGGCAGTAATCGGCATCTCCACACCGTACTGACGGGCCAAGTCATGCACCGCCTGTCCGGATTTAATGCCCTCGGCCGTCTGAGTCATCTGCTGGGCCACCTCATCCATGGTCAGCCCCTGTCCAATCAGCCGGCCGGCCGTATGGTTGCGGCTCAGGGGGGATGAACACGTCGCCACCAGGTCGCCGAGTCCTGCCAATCCGGACATGGTCTCGGCCCGCCCGCCCAGCGCCAGCGCCAGTCGGGTAGTTTCAGCCAATCCGCGGGTGATGACCGATGCCTTGGTATTGTCTCCCATCCGCCGGCCCTCGCAGATTCCCACGGCCAAAGCAATGACGTTCTTGACAATGCCGCCAATCTCAACGCCCACGACGTCGGTATTGGTGTACGGCCGGAAATAGGCCGCCGTGCAGACACCGGCGATCCAGGCAGCCACGCTTTCATCGGTGCAGGCCACCACGGAGGCCGTGGGCTCCTGGCGCGCAATTTCCATGGCCAGATTGGGACCCGAGATCACCGCGATCCGATGCGGCTGCAAATCCAGTTCCTCACCAATCACCTGGCTCATACGGGCGTCCGTGCCGACTTCCAGTCCCTTCATCAGGGAGACCACCACCGCCTCCGGGCTCAGCAACGGAGCCCAGGCTTTCAGCTGCGAGCGAAGGGACTGCGCCGGTACAGCGAGAACCACCAGCTCCGCGCCGCGAAGGACCTCGACGACATCGGTGGACGCCGAAATGTTCGCCGGCAGGTCAATGCCCGCCAAGTACTGGCCGTTACGGCGATTCTTGTTGATCTGATCAACAACGGCTTGACGCCGGCCCCAGATCACCACCCGACGCTCGGTGCCCTCGGCCGCGTCCGCCACAATTTTGGCGAACGTGGTTCCCCAGCTCCCCGCGCCGAGAATGGCTACCTTGGCGGGTGCCATTCTGGCGGCTGCGCTATTGCCAGGTGAATTCCCCAATTCGGTCATTGCTCTTCCCCTGTTTGGCCGGCTGGACCGGCACGACCGGCAGGAGCGGCAGGAGCGGCAGGACCGGCCGAATCTTGCGGAAGGTTAGGCCCAAGTCCTGGACCGCCGTCGTCGCCCTGAATGATGCGTCCGTGGGAAGTTTGCTGATTTACGCTCGGGTCCCAGCGCGCCGCCGGGGGCGATTCGCCGCGCAATTGGGCTACCAGGACTGTGATGTCATCCAAAATGAGGTTGGTGGCCGCCTCGAGAGTCGCCTTGTCCACCTTGGAGCCGTCATACCGGCTCAGGTCAACTGGATCGCCTACCAGCACTCTGACCCGTTTGCGCGGGAAGAAACGGATCCACCGTGCGTACCGGGGGAAGGCTTCCTGAGCCCCCCAATGTGCCACCGGAATGACCGGCGCCCCGGTCAGCAACGCCAGGCGTGCCGCGCCGGTGCGGCCTTTCATCGGCCACAAATCCGGATCCCTGGTCAAGGTTCCCTCCGGATAGATAATCACCGCGCCGCCGTTGTCCAGCACCTGGCGCGCCACTTCCAGCGACTTCCCGGCGCCGGCGCCGGAGCGGTCCACGGGTATCTGCATGGCATGGCGCAGCGCAGCGCCGACAATGGGGGTATTGAACAGGCCCTCCTTGGCCAGGAAGTGCGGCATGATGTTCTGGTTGTAGAGCATGTGACCCACCACCACCGGATCAATCTCGGTGCAGTGGTTGGGACAAACGATGATGCCCCGGTCCCGGGGCAGTTTGGCCAAATCCAGCCATTCCTTGCCCATCATGGCATTGGCCACTGGACGCAGGGTCCAGGCGAGCACACCGATGAATAACCGCGTCGACCTTGAAATGCCCACCGCGGCCGTCCTAGACCGATATCTTGCGGCTGTCGCTGACGTCAAAATCGGCGCCCAGACCGGCAAGCTTGTCGGCGAAGCGCTCGTACCCGCGGTTAATGATGTCGATGCCTGTGACGGTTGACGTTCCGGTGGCTGCGAGGGCCGCGATGAGATGGCTGAAGCCCCCGCGCAGATCCGGCACGTCGATGGCGGTGCCCTTGAGCTGGGACGACCCGGAGATGACGGCGGAGTGGAGGAAGTTTCGTTGCCCGAAGCGGCACGGGACGCTGCCCAGGCACTCCCGGTGCACTTGGATATTGGCTCCCATCCGCACCAACGCGTCGGTGAAACCGAAGCGGTTCTCGTAGACCGTTTCGTGCACAATCGACACGCCCTCGGCCTGCGTCAGGGCCACCACGAGAGGCTGTTGCCAATCAGTCATGAAGCCGGGATGCACGTCCGTTTCCAGCACCAGCGGGTTTAGCTTGCCGCCCCGGTGGTAGAAGCGGATGCCCTGGTCATCGATGTCCATACCTCCACCCACCTTTCGGTAGGTGTTCAGGAACGTCATCATGTCCCGCTGCGTGGCGCCGTCGACGTAGATGTCACCGCGGGTCACCAACGCTGCGGAGGCCCAGGAGGCGGCCTCATTGCGGTCCGCCAGCGCCCGGTGGCTGTATCCGCGCAGTTCCCGCACGCCTTCGATCCGGATGGTGCGGTCCGACTCGACATTGATGACGGCGCCCATTTTCTGCAGCACGGCGATCAAGTCAACTATTTCGGGCTCGGTGGCGGCCCCGGTCAACTCGGTGATGCCCTCCGCGCGGGTGGCGGCCAGCAACACCTGCTCGGTGGCGCCGACGCTGGGGTAGGGCAGTGAAATCCGCGCTCCGTGCAGCCCCTTGGGAGCGGAAATATGGATCCCGCCGGGGCGTTTTTCCACCACAGCGCCGAATTGGCGCAGCACATTGAGGTGGTAGTCGATGGGGCGGTCACCGATTTTGCAGCCGCCCAGATCCGGAATGAAGGCCTCACCGATGGCGTGGATCAGCGGACCACAGAAGAGGATGGGAATCCGGGAGTCACCGGCATGCGCGTCGATGGCCGTGCTCGACGCGGTCTTGGCGTCCTTCGGGTCCAGGGTCAGGTCGCCCGTATCGGGATCCTTGAGCACCGTGACGCCGTGCAGCCGCAACAGTGAGGTGACAACCTCCACGTCCTTGATTTCCGGGACGTTGCGCAGCACCGATGGCTCGCTTCCAAGCAAAGCAGCTACCATCGCCTTCGGCACCAGGTTCTTGGCTCCGCGCACCTGCACCCTTCCAGCTAAGGGGACGCCACCGCGGATCGTCAGAACACTGCTCATAAAAAACCCAATTCCTCGTTCTTAGCCGCTTTCCGGAGACGGCGGAAGCCAAAGCTAAGCATAGTTTCTCCTCCAAGCAGACTGAAATGCGCCCCGCCGCACGGCGGGGCGCAAAAACGGCATCGCCGCTATGGCCGGGCGGGAAGGGTGGTGGGCTTGAAGGCCGGTCGGGTTGCCTCAAAGGCCGTAACGTCCTCCTCGTGCCGCAGGGTCAGCCCAATGTCGTCCAAACCCTCCAACAGCCGCCACCGCGTGTAGTCATCAATCTCGAAGGGAGCCACCACAGCCCCACAGTGAACCATCTTGGACTCCAGATCAACGGTGACCTCGGTACCCGGAGCGTTCTCCAACACCTTCCAGATGAGCTCGATGTCGTCCTGCGCCAGTTGCGCCGCCAGCAATCCCTGCTTGCCGGAGTTGCCGCGGAAGATGTCAGCAAACCGGGAGGAGAGCACGGCCTTGAAACCGTAGTCCTTCAGCGCCCACACAGCATGTTCGCGCGAGGACCCGGTGCCAAAATCGGCCCCGGCCACAAGCACTGAGCCGCGGCTGAATGGTTCCTGATTGAGGATGAAGTCCGGGTTCTTGCGCCAGCTGGAGAAAAGGGCGTCCTCGAATCCGGTCCGCGCGATCCGCTTGAGGTACACCGCGGGGATGATCTGGTCCGTGTCCACGTTGCTCTGCCGAAGCGGAACGCCGATGCCGGTATGAGTGGTGAATTTTTCCATGCTGCTCTCCTAGCTGGCTTTGGACAAGGCGGGTTCGGCCACCGGCGGAAGATCGGAGGGTGAACTGAGTGTTCCGCGCACGGCCGTCGCCGCAGCGACGACGGGCGAGACCAGGTGGGTGCGTCCGCCCTTACCTTGACGGCCTTCGAAGTTCCGGTTCGATGTGGAGGCGCACCGCTCCCCTTCTGCGAGTTGGTCCGGGTTCATGCCCAGGCACATCGAGCAGCCGGCGAACCGCCATTCCGCACCGAAGTCCTTAAACACGATGTCCAGCCCCTCGGCCTCCGCCTCGAGCCGGACCCGCGCGGATCCGGGCACCACCAGCATGCGGATGTCCGGGTCCTTTTCCCGGCCGCGGACAATGTCCGCCGCGGCGCGCAGGTCTTCGATCCGGGAGTTGGTGCACGAGCCCAGGAACACGGTGTCGACCCGAATTTCCTTCATCGGAGTCCCGGCCTTGAGATCCATGTACGCCAGCGCGCGCTCGGCGCCGGCCTTCGCGTTCTCGTCGGCAATGTCCTCCGGGTAGGGCACGCTGCCATTCAGCGGCACGCCCTGGCCGGGGTTGGTCCCCCAAGTCACGAACGGCTCCAGCGTGTCAGCGTCCAGGTCCACCTCGGCGTCGAAGCTGGCATCGTCGTCGGTCCGGAGCGTTTTCCAGTAGCCGACGGCGGCATCCCAGTCAGCGCCCTGCGGCGCGTGCGGACGGTCCTTGAGGAATTCGAAGGTGGTCTCATCCGGGGCGATCATGCCCGCACGGGCACCCGCCTCGATAGACATGTTGCAGATGGTCATCCGCGCTTCCATGGACAGCGCCCGAATAGCCGAGCCCCGGTATTCGAGCACATAGCCCTGGCCGCCACCGGTACCAATCTTGGCGATGACGGCCAGAATGATGTCCTTGGAGCTCACTCCGGGACGCAGGGTGCCCTCAACGTTGATGGCCATGGTGCGGAACGGCTTCAGCGGCAACGTCTGGGTGGCCATTACATGCTCCACCTCGGAGGTGCCGATACCCATGGCCAGCGCGCCGAACGCGCCGTGCGTGGAGGTGTGCGAATCGCCGCAGACCACCGTCATGCCGGGCTGAGTCAGACCCAGCTGCGGTCCGATGATGTGCACAATCCCCTGCTCGGCGTCACCGAGGGAGTGCAGCCGCACGCCGAACTCCGCGCAGTTTTCCCGCAGCTTCTCAATTTGCGTGCGGCTGGTCAGATCCGCGATCGGCTTATCGATTTCCAGCGTGGGTGTGTTGTGGTCCTCAGTGGCGATCGTGAGATCCGGGCGGCGCAGCGGGCGGCCGGCCAGGCGCAGGCCCTCGAAGGCCTGCGGAGACGTCACCTCATGGATCAGATGAAGATCGATGTAGAGCAGGTCGGGTTGAGCTGCCTCGCCCAAGCCCTCGCCCTTGCGGACAACGTGATCATCCCAGACCTTCTCGGCCAGTGTTTTGGCGGTCCGCGCTGCAAATGTCCCTGCATTCATTCCGGCCAGCTCCCTTCATCGATGGCTACGACCGTGCCGCGTTGTCGCGTCGGCAGCGGCTCAATCCTGTGGCTTTATGCCGTCCACTCAATCAGCAGCACCTTAAGCGGCGCCAGCAAATTGACTTGCATCTCATATGTTGAGACGGCAATATCATTACATGGACAATTCTAGCGGTGTTGGCGTCATCGATAAAGCGGCTCAGGTTCTCGATGCCTTGGAGGCCGGTCCCACCACCTTGGCGCAGCTCGTTGCCGCCACCGGATTGGCCCGACCCACCGTTCACCGGCTGGCGCTCGCCCTAATCCACCATCGGCTGGTCAGCCGGGACATGCAAGGCCGCTTTGTACTCGGGAGCCGGCTGGTGGAACTCGCCTCCGCGGCCGGCGAGGACCGGCTGATTGCCGCCGCCGGTCCGGTGCTGCTCCAACTGCGGGACAGTACGGGTGAAAGTGCGCAGATTTTCCGGCGGCAGGGCGACTGGCGGGTCTGTGTAGCCTCGGCGGAACGGCCCATTGGGCTGCGCGACACCATCCCCGTGGGTACTCAACTGAGCATGAAGGCCGGCTCGGCCGCCCAGGTCCTGCTGGCCTGGGAGGATCACGACCGATTGCTCGAAGGTCTGCAGAATGCCCGCTTCACCCCCACCGTCCTGGCCGGCGTGCGCCGCCGCGGCTGGGGCCAAAGCCTTGGTGAGCGTGAACTCGGGGTCGCATCCGTTTCCGCCCCGGTCCGGGGGCCCTCTGGGCGCGTCATCGCCGCTGTGTCCATTTCGGGCCCGATTGAGCGCCTAACCCGCCAGCCCGGCCGCCTTCACGCGGAAGTAGTCTGTAATGCCGCGCGTGGCCTGAGCGAGACCGTTGGCAAATCAGCAGAGTAGTCTGCCTTCATGGCTTCTGCGACTATCTACGCGATCTTCCTGCGCGGCATAAATGTTGGTGGCGTCAACATCAAAATGGCGGACCTGCGCAAGGCTCTGGGTACGCTTCCCCTGAACCGTTATTCCACCTTGCTGGCCACGGGCAATATTGTCTGCGAAGCGGAGTCATCCGCCCCTGAGGTGAAGTCGCTGGTGGAGGACTGCCTGCGAAGCAGCTTTGGCTATGACGCTTGGGTTGTGGTTCTGACGGCCGCACGCCTGAAGGAGCTGGTCGCCGCCTGTCCCTTTCCCGCAGATTCCGCCGAGCAGCATAGCTACGTGACACTCAGCTCGGATCTTGGGGTCCTTGACGAGCTCGACGCTGCGGCGGCAAAGCTCGACGGCGGAACCGGGGTTCGCCTCGGCCCGGAAGCCCTGGCGTGGTTGGCTCCGGTGGGCGGAACGTTGGACAGCCCGTTCAGCAAGATCGCCTCCAAGGCGAAATTCAAGGCCGTCACCACGACGCGCAATCTCCGCACCCTGATAAAGGTTGCCGATGCGGCCAACGCCATGCAGCCGTCCTGAAGCTGGGGCTTGCCCTGAAGCTGAGGGCTTTGTCCTGCGACCGGAAGCTGAAGCACCACCGTCAAACAGAAAACCCCCGGAACCTGAGGTTCCGGGGGAAATGGTGACCCCAGCGGGATTCGAACCCGCGTTACCGCCGTGAGAGGGCAGCGTACTAGGCCGCTATACGATGGGGCCCTAATACAATTTTTCCTGCATTTTGCCGGTGGCTCCCGCGGTTGAAACCGCGGAGCTTCCGACGCTGGGGTACCAGGACTCGAACCTAGAATGTTGGTACCAGAAACCAGTGTGTTGCCAATTACACCATACCCCAAAGGCACTTTTTCACCGTCGAAATCCGGTTTCCCGGACCCTTTCAGTTGCTCTAGCGCCGACAAGAAACTCTACCCGATTCCGGCGGCGAGAACAAAACCGGCGGCTCCTCACAGCGCTAGCCGCGGAAGGCCCGCAGCCGTGCCAGCGAGGACTCTCGGCCCAGGATCACCATCGACTCAAAGAGCGGCGGGGAGATCCGCCGGCCGGAGACGGCAGCGCGCACCGGACCGAAGGCCAGGCGCGGTTTCAGGCCCATATCGTCCACCAGTGCGGTCCGCAGGGCCGCCTGGATGTTTTCCGCGGTCCAGTCCTGCACCGGCTCCAGCGCAGCCAGGGCGGCGTCCAGCACGTCCGGGAGGTTCTCCGGCAGTCCTTTGCGTGCATCGTCGGCGACGTCGACGCCGTCGTCGGCCTTGAACAGGAAGCCGAGCATTTCCGGCGCCTCGCCCAGCAGCGTGATCCGTTCCTGCACCAGCGGGGCGGCCTCGGTGAGGATCGCCTCCTGGCGCTCCGTCAGCCCCTCCCCCAGCAGCCCCGAGGCCTGCAGGTAGGGCAGCAGGCGGTTGCGGAAGTCGGCGGGCTCGAGCATGCGCACATGCGTGCCATTGATGGCCTCAGCCTTCTTCACGTCGAACCTAGCCGGGTTGCCCAGCACATCGTGGATGTCGAAGGCCTCGACCAGCTGCTGCACGGTAAAGATGTCCTCATCCGCGGACAGGCTCCAGCCCAGCAGCGAGAGGTAATTCAGCAGGCCCTCCGGAATGAAGCCGCGCTCACGGTGCAGGAACAGATTGCTCTCCGGGTCCCGCTTGGAGAGCTTCTTGTTGCCTGCGCCCATCACGTACGGCAGGTGGCCGAAGAGGGGCATGTACTCCGACACGCCGACGGCGATCAGCGCGCGGTAGAGCGCGACCTGACGCGGGGTGGAGCTGAGCAGGTCCTCCCCGCGCAGCACGTGCGTGATGCCCATCAGCGCGTCATCGACGGGGTTGACCAATGTGTACAGCGGGGCGCCATTGGGACGGACCAGGGCGTAGTCAGGGACGCTCCCCGCCTTAAAGGTGATCTCGCCGCGGACCAGGTCGGTGAAGGTAAGGTCCTCGTCCGGCATCCGCAGGCGCAGCGCGGGCAGTCGTCCCTCGGCCTTGAAGGCGGCGATCTGCTCGACGGTGAGGTCGCGGTCGTAGTTGTCGTAGCCGAGCTTGACGTCCCGGCCGGCGGCCCGGTGCCGGGCCTCCACTTCCTCCGGGGACGAGTAGGACTCGTAGACGAACCCGCCGGCCATCAGCTTCTCGATGGCGGCCTGATAGATGTCTCCGCGCTGGGACTGCCGGTACGGCCCGTGCGGACCGCCCACCTCCACGCCCTCGTCCCAGTCGATCCCCAGCCAGCGCAGCCCCTCGAGCAGTTGGTGGTAGCTTTCCTCGCTGTCCCGCGCCGCGTCGGTATCTTCGATGCGGAAGATCAGCTTGCCGCCGGTGTGCCGGGCGTAGGCCCAGTTGAACAGGGCGGTGCGGATCAGCCCGACGTGCGGCGTGCCGGTGGGTGAAGGGCAGAACCGGACGCGGACGGGAGTTTCGTCGGTGACAAGGGGAAGCGCGGCAGAGGTAGTCATAGTGGTTCTAATATTACCGCTCGACGGCGGCGCCGCTGGATCCAGCCAGCAACCCAGCAAGCCGCAGCGACGAGAATGGGCGTCCGGCCGGAGCGGGTGCTCAAACTCATTCATGACGGACGCATAGATGCCCAAAAAGTAGGCAGCCGTTGGGTTACCGACGAGAGCGCGCTCTCTGACAAAGTCTGGCTCAAGTCCCCAGGACGGCCCATGTCAGCCAAGAGCGCCATAGCCTTGGCCCAAGAGCTGGAGGCCGTGGAGCCTTCTGATCTGAGCGCCGTCGAGAAACACCGACTCCATAAACGTATCCGGAACCTCCTCACCCACAGTGACCCGAAAAGCCAACTGCAGTCATGGCTTTCAGCCCGTGCGCAACCTCTGGAATACACTGTTGGCGGCTCCGACATCTCTGAGCTGCGAGAAGATCCCAGGATCAAGCTGTCGGGCGTCGCCGATCCCCGATCCGGGCTGTTACCAGGTAACGAAATTGAAGCGTACATTTCACGAGATCAGCTGGATCATCTCAGATCCGAGTGGTTTCTTGTCCCCGCCATTAGCCGCGTCCTCCATGGGCATTAAACTGCCCCCAATGCTTACCGAACAGGAAGAATCGTGGCGCGCCATCTTCGAAATCTACGATTCACTCCCCCCCCTGGATGGGTTCTCGTTAGCGAGAACCGGCCCGGAGCCACAGGAGTGCCACTAATCCCTCCTCGGGGCGCGTTGGCGGTTGAGGAGATGGGTGCGGGCCCTGCCCAGGTCGCTGTTGAGCGGATCTACGGCATTGATGAGGTCCTGGGCGACGCCCAACACCGAGGCGACAAGCATCAGGTGTTCAACCTTGCCGCCCTCCCCGGCTTCCAGCCGCATGAGGGTGGCCCTTGAGATGTTGGCCCGTACGGCAACCAGCTCCTGCGACAGACCAAGAATAATCCTACGGCCCTTCAGGTTGGCCCCGAGCTTCCTGGCTTCGAGCATTTGCCCTCCTCTAATGTAGCTATTTTCGCTCTTTATAGAGGATAATGCAATTTTCCAGCTACATTACTGGGGATGACTGTCGGCTCAGCGGCGAACGATCGGGTTGGAGAGCCGGCCGATCCCTTCGACCTCAATCTCGTAGCGGTCCCCCGCTTTGACCAGGTCAACCCCGGCGGGGGTGCCGGTCATGATTACGTCGCCGGGCAGCAGAGTGAAGGCTTTGGAGACCGCGGAGACGAGTTCGCGCACGCCCCAGATCATCTGATTGGTATTGCCATTCTGCCGGAGCTCACCATTGAGCCAGCCTTTGATGGAGAGGGCATCCGGGTCCAGCTCGGTTTCAATCCACGGGCCCAGCGGAGCCGAGGTGTCAAAGCCTTTGGCGCGGGCCCACTGCTGGTCCGTTTTTTGCACGTCACGGGCGGTGAGGTCATTGCCACAGGTGTAGCCGAAGATTACCTCGTCCACCCGCTCCTCGGGAACGTCCTTGCAAATTCGGCCGATCACGACGCACAGCTCAGCCTCGTAGGAGACCTCGTCGGAAAATTCCGGCAGCACCACCGGATCGTTCGGACCGACCACGGAGGTGTTCGGTTTCAGGAACATGAACGGCTTCTTGGGGACCTCGTTGCCCAATTCGTGCGCATGCTCAACAAAGTTCCGGCCGATCCCCACCACCTTGCTGCGGGGAATGATGGGAGCCAGCAGGCGGACGTCTTCCAGCTTGTGCCGGATCGAGGTCCGCTCCACGCCGTTGAAGAAGGGGTCACCCTTGATTACAGTGACTTCTTCACGGCCGGGCTCCCCCTCGACTACGCCGTACATGGGATCAGCATCAACAACAAACCGGGCTATACGCATGCTCAATACTCTAATGGGTTTCCATTAGGCGCCGCCGGCCTGCACCGCGGCCGCAGCCAGCACAAAGCCTGCTACGCCGAAGATGATGGCGAGCACCCACAGTCCGAGGACCATGCCGCTCTTCTGACGGAGGCCTACCACCCGGCCACTGGAGACCACTCCGGCCCGAATCAGGGCGATCCCCACACAGACGAAGGCGATGGACCAACAAATCCATTCAAAAACGGCAACTGGGACACCTGCCATGGCAGTTTCCTCCATATTCTTAGGGTGAACGGTAGGCGTGAGTTGCATTGCCCACATATATTTTGTATTTGCGATAACGCTATCATTGCGCTATTGCAAATATTAAAAGGAAGCGGACCGGTGCACCGGGCGCCTCCTTCCATACTACGAACTGGGAGGTCTGATGTCGTCGTTACCGTTGTGGCTGCTTATCCTGATTTTCGTGGGCGCTTCTGTCGTCATTTGGTTTGCCGGGATTCAGCTGTCCCGGAAGACGGATATCCTCGATCAGCGATTCCATCTGGGCTCGGCCCTGGGAGGACTGATTCTGCTGGCGATTGCCACTAACCTGCCAGAACTGGCCATCACCATCAGTGCCGCGGCGTCCGGGGATCTTGAAGTCGCGGTTGGCAATATCCTCGGTGGCATTGCCCTGCAGACGGTGGTCCTGGTGGTGCTGGACGTTTTCGGCGTCAAGGGAAAGCACCCGCTGACCTACAAGGCCGCTTCGCTGACACTGGTGATCGAGGCCGTTACCGTGATCGGTGTGCTGGCCGTCGTCGTTGCCGGCAGCCAATTGCCCCCGGGTCTGGTCTTCGTCAGGCTGACGCCCGACGTGGTGCTGATCGCGGCCATTTGGGTCGTGGGGCTGCTGTTGGTCCAGCGCGCACAAAAGGGCCTGCCGTGGCAGGAACAGGGTGAGGCCCCGGACAGTGCCGCACCCAAGGGGCACAGCAAAAAAAGCTCCACGGACTCCAGTAAGGGAAGCACCACCGCCGCGGTGCTGATTTTCGTGGGCGCAGCCATTGCCACACTGGTGGCCGGCGTCGTCCTGGAACAAAGCGGAAGCGCCGCTGCGGACCATATTGGCCTTTCCGGCGTGCTGTTTGGAGCCACGGTCCTGGCACTGGCCACCTCGCTGCCGGAAATTTCCACCGGGCTTGCATCGGTCAAGACAGGCGATTACAAACTGGCGATGAGCGACATTTTCGGCGGCAATGCCTTCCTGCCCGTGCTGTTCCTGCTGGCGGTGCTGATCTCCGGCAAGTCCGTCCTGCCGCAGGCGCACGCCACCGACATCTACCTGACCGCGCTGGCGATTCTGCTGACGCTGGTCTACCTGTTGGGGCTGCTGTTCCGTCCGAAGCGCAGGATAGCCCGGATGGGCCCCGATTCTCTGGTGGTATTGATCCTCTACGCCGTCGGTGTCGCCGGTCTGTTTGCCGTCGCTGCCGCCGGCTGAGCACACCGGACACAGCACGACGACGGCGGCCGCCTCCCCCGCGAAGGGGAGACGGCCGCCGTCGTACTTTCCAAAGCCAGCCCGGACAAGCGGACCGGTCGCTCCCGGCCGCAGCGGCCGGCCCAGTGACGCCCGTATGGTCAGGCGAGACGGATTAGGCCAGCCTGGTCAACCAGCCGTGGGTGTCCTCGACCGTACCGGTCTGGATGCCCAGCAGCTGCTCACGGATACTCATGGTGACTTCGCCGGCCTTGGCGTCCGCGGCGCCGATGCTTTCGCTTTCGTCCTTGAGCAGGCCAATGGGCGTGATGACCGCCGCCGTGCCGCAGGCAAACACTTCGCTGATCTCTCCGGAGGCAATCCCGTCGCGCCATTCATCGAGGGTGATTTCGCGCTCCTGCACGTCCAGCCCGCGGTCCCTGGCGAGCTGCATCACCGAGGAGCGGGTGACGCCCTCCAGGATGGTGCCGGTGAGCGCGGGGGTGACGAGACGGCCGTCCTTGAAGACGAAGAAGACGTTCATGCCGCCGAGTTCTTCCACCGCGTTGTCATTGAAGCTGTCTAGGAACAGCACCTGCTTGCAGTCGTTCGCTTCCGCTTCCAGCTGGGCCGCCAGGGACGCGGCATAGTTTCCGCCACACTTGGCAGCACCGGTTCCGCCGCGGCCGGCGCGCGCATAGTTACGGGAGATCCAGATGGAGACCGGCTTGAGCTCGCCGCCAAAGTAGTTGCCAGCCGGGGACGCGATGACCCGGAAGGAGACCTCGCGCGCCGGGCGGACGCCCAGGAATGCTTCGGTGGCAATCATGAACGGGCGCAGGTAGAGGCTGTCGCCGTCGCGGGTGGGAACCCAGTCCTGGTCCGCTGTGACCAGCCCGCGGATGGCGTCCAGGAAAACCTGCTCCGGCAGCTGCGGCAGGGCCAGGCGCGCGGCCGAGCGGTTCAGGCGTGCGGCGTTAGCTTCGGGCCGGAAGGTCCAAATGGTGCCGTCGGCATGCCGGTACGCCTTCAGGCCTTCGAAGATCTCCTGCCCGTAGTGCAGGACGGCTGCCGCCGGGTCCAGCGTAATGGGCCCATAGGGCTCGATCCGGGCATTCTTCCAGTTACCCTGGCCGTCCGCGTCGACGCTGAAGTCGACGACGGCCGTGTGGTCCGTGAAGTAGTCGCCAAAGCCGGGGGCGGCCAGGATGGCGTCCCGGTCCTGGGCCGATTTCGGGTTCGCAGACAACTGCTGCGTGAATTCCAGTTCACTGACTGTCGGGGTCATGGTTCCTCCACATCGTGGTGCACGCCTGCGTGCACGCGGTTTTACGATTCAAGCCTACTCCCGGACACAGCTCCCACTGACGCCGGGCGCCGGACGGACGGACCCAGCTCAGACGGGGGACCGCCCCACGCGGCTCAGGCCGGACGTCGGTCGGACGGACGGACCCAGCTCAGACGGATGCGGCGATGGCGTCGCCGATTTCCGCGGTCCGCCGTGGCGCCGGTGAATCCGTCCGGCCGGCGATGTCCGCCGTCACTGCCGCGACAATGCGCTGCGCGGCGTCCTCGTGGCCCAGGTGCTCAAGCAACAGGGCCGCGGACAGGATGGCCGCCGTCGGATCCGCTTTCTGCTGGCCGGCAATGTCCGGTGCGGAGCCATGCACTGGCTCGAACATGGAGGGCGCGGTGCGGTCCATGTTGAGGTTGCCCGACGCCGCCAGCCCAATACCGCCGCTGACCGCGGCAGCCAGATCGGTAATGATGTCGCCGAACAGGTTGTCCGTGACAATAACGTCGAAGCGGGCCGGATCGGTGACAAGGAAAATCATCGCCGCATCCACGTGCAGGTAGTCCACCGAAACCTCGGGGAATTCAGCGGCCACAGCTTCGACGGTCCGCTTCCACAAGTGCCCGGCGTGGACCAGCACGTTGTGCTTGTGTACGTAGGTGAGCTTGCGCCTCGGCCTGGCGCTGGCCCGGCGGAAGCCATCGCGGACCACTCGCTCCACACCGAAAGCGGTGTTGACGGACACCTCGGTGGCCACTTCCTGGGGTGTGCCCACCCGCAGGGCGCCGCCATTGCCGACGTACGGGCCCTCGGTTCCTTCCCGAACCACGATGAAATCGATTGCGCCCGGATCCGCCAGCGGACTAGCCACGCCGGGATAGAGCCGGGAGGGACGCAGGTTGACGTAGTGGTCCAGGCTGAAGCGCAGCTTGAGCAGCATTTCGCGTTCGATCAGTCCGGACGGGATCCGGGTATCCCCCGGGGCTGCGCCTACCGCCCCGAAGAGGATCGCCTGGTGCGTGCGCAGCGCGTCAAGGGTTTCGGCCGGAAGGGTTTCGCCGGTCCGCAGCCAGTGCTCCGCACCAAGCTGGTATTCGGTCAGTTGCAGGTCCACGCCGGCGTCCGACGTGACCTTCCGCAGCACCTTAACGGCTTCGGCAATGACCTCGGGGCCAATACCATCACCGGGAATGACAGCAAGATTCAGGAATTCGCTCATGGTATTCAGGGTAGCCAGACCATCCACATGATGGGCAACGCGTCTCACACTGCGGACGGACGCGAGTTAGCGGTTCATCTCCGACGCTAAGCGTTCATAGACTTCAGAACACGTTCTGAGTTAGTCTTGGTAAATGAGTGCAGTAACAAAATCAGGTAAGACCTTCCCATCTTCCAAAAGCCCAGTGGCACCCCAGCCCTTCAACACCCGGACTTCGTTCCAGTCTTCTGAACTGAGCCGCTCCTCCGCTGATGTATTTGCTGCAGCGGCAGACCACCCTGTCCGGGTCACCCGCCGTGACGGCGAGTCACTCGTGCTGATGTCCGAGAGCGCAGATTCGGCACGCATTTCGCTGCTGGAACTGGCAGCCCAGCTCGTTGCCGTCTCAACAAGCACGGAGGGAACGCTTGCAGCCCGCATGAGCGACCGCTTCCCGTGGATGCTTGCCCTGAGCCCAGCTGACCAGGAGGCTTGTGCCAATGACGTCCTAGCGGCAGCGAGGGCGTCCTTTGCCACCAATCAGCCCCATCTGGCCATTGCAGAACTGACCTCATGGCGTGAAACGGCCACGGCCACCGCAGCCGGCCTCGGCAAGGAACCTGTCGAGTGGCTCGACGACGCAGAAGCCGTCGAGCGTCCGTAGAAGCATGGCGAAGGGTGAGAAGAACGAAAAGGTTGAGCGGCCGACAAAGAAGAGTGAGTATGAACTTCAGTTCGCCTCTGTCCAGGCGAAGCGTGGCTGGACAGATCTGAAAGCCACGATCAGGAATCCCCTGGCTGACGCCTGGGATTTTCTGACGCACACCCCTGAGCAGATAACACCCTTCAACTACCCTCTTCGCGGCGAGCTGGGTCTTGTGAAGCGCGGCGGGGCCACCCATGAGCGGTGGCAGCACAAGCCAACACTCAAGGGTGATGCCCGCATCTGGTTCTACGTCGTGGATCAAGTGGTCTTTCTTGAGCACGTCCACACAAGGCACCCCAACGAGACCAAGAGCTGAGTGATCACGTGGCGACCTACGGCGACGCCTACAAACTCAGGTACCTCCGCGGTCCCAGCGGAGTCCTCGTGATGCTCGCCGAGAATCTGAAGAAAGACTGACACCTGGATCGGCCCAATGGACCTGCGTTGCTAGGCCGCAGGTCCACGAGGCACACTCTGATTGTGCAAACTCCAACTGTGGCATGACGCCGGGCCGGTGGACTGCGCCCTAAAATGGTTCGACATGGCCATGCATCGCATCTACGACTGGTTCCGGCGGCACGCCTTCGTCGTGGATGTCAGCCTGATGGGCCTGCTCCTGGTTTTCCTGCTCCTCGTGGGGCTGGCCAGCTCCATCGGCGCAGCCGTGCTGGTTACTACGGTCCTGCTGGTTGTGCCGCTGGCTTGGCGGCGGGCCCGAACGGTGCCCGCCGGCATCTTGGTGGCCGCCGTGGCCTTGGGACAATGGGCTGTGGGGATCACTCCGCTGGCGGCCGATGTCGCCGTCATTCTCATGGTTTACGCCTTGGCGGCCTATGGCCCGCGGTGGGCCAGTCTGGGCGGATTCGTTTTGGCCCTGACCGGCGCTGTCCTGCTGGTCTCGCGCTTCTACGCACGCAACAATTACCCGGTGCTGTCCGTGCTCTCCTACGGGGCAGTGCTGGTGGTGCTGTTGTGGGCCCTCGTGTGTTTTGCTTGGGCTCTGGGAGATCTGACGCGGACCAGGCGGCTGCGGCTGCAGGCGCTGGAGGACCGCACCCACCGGCTGGAGGTTGAGCAGCAGCAGGAACGCGCGCTGGCAGCCTCGGATGAGCGCTCGCATATAGCCCGCGAAATGCACGATATCGTGGCACACTCGCTCTCCGTCATCATCACCCAGGCCGACGGCGGGCGGTACGCCGGTGCGGCGGATCCCGCCGTGGCCACTGCGACGCTGGCAACCATCGCGGACACTGGGCGGGCTTCGCTGCAGGAAATGCGCCGGCTGCTGGGTGTGCTCCGCGGCGGCGAGGAGGCGTCCACTCGGCCGCTCCCGGGCCTGGCGGACATAGATGACCTGCTCCTGAGCTTCCGGGCCACCGGGTTGGAACTCACCTTCGAACAGGGCGGTAAGCCGCGCCGAGCACTGCCTCCCGGTGCCGAACTCACCGCCTACCGCGTGGTCCAGGAAGCCCTGACCAATGTGCTCAAGCACGCCGGCCCGAACGCAACGGCCAGTGCCTCGCTGCGCTGGCAGAGCCGGGGTCTGGCGATCGAGGTGCTAGACGACGGCCGCGGCGCCGCAGCGGATTCGGTCGCGGGCGGCGTCCATGGCGGCAACGGGATCCGCGGAATGGCCGAGCGCACCAAGCTTTACGATGGAACACTGACCGCCCGGCCGCGGACCGGCGGCGGCTTCCAGATCAGCGCATTCATCCCCTATACGGAGGCATAACTTTGAGTTCCACCCCCCTGCCCACGCCCGAGGGCTCCGGCCACCAGCCCATCCGGGTGGCACTGGTGGATGACCAGCAGCTGGTTCGCTCTGGCTTCACGATGCTCATTAACAGCCAGCCTGACCTGGAGGTGGTGGTCCAGGCCGGCAACGGCCACGAGGCCCTTGCCGCGCTCGCGGTGACGGGCGCCGACGTCGTCCTGATGGATGTGCGGATGCCGGCGATGGACGGCATCGAAACCACCCGCCAACTGATGGAACGCATCCGCACTGCCGCAGCCGGCTCCCGGCTGGCCGAGCTGAAGATCGTGGTGCTGACCACCTTCGACCTGGACGAATACGCCCTCGCCGCGATTCAGGCCGGCGCCAGCGGCTTCCTGCTCAAGGATGCCCCGCCCGAGGAGCTGCTGGAGGCGATCCGCACCGTGTACCGCGGGGATGCCGTGATAGCGCCATCGACCACCAAGCGGCTGCTGGAACATGTGGCACCGCTGCTGCGCACTCCGAGCCCGACCAAGGACCGGCATGCCAGCGTGGTCGACGCTTTGACCACCCGCGAGCGCGAGGTTTTCATCCTTATTGCGCAGGGACTGTCCAATCCGGAGATCGCCGCCGGGCTGTTTGTCTCCGAGGCGACGGTCAAGACGCATGTGGGCCACATCCTCGGCAAACTGGGAGCGCGGGACCGGGTGCAGCTAGTGCTCATCGCCTATGAGACGGGCGTGGTCTCCCCCGGCTGACCCGGTTCTATGGCTTCTCATCCCCTGGGCGGAAAACGGTCGGCGCAGCAGCCCGGCAACTCCGCCCGCGGACCGATCCGCCGGGCACTACCCCCGTCTTAGCGTGGAGCTATGACGACAGGAAGCACACAAATTCAGCAGCATGGCACGACCCGTTCCGCCGCCGTCGCGGCCCAGGGACTGCATAAGACCTATGGCCGGGCAGAGACCCAAGTAGCCGCCCTGCGGGGTGTCGACATCGACTTTGATGCCGGCAAATTTACCGCCATCATGGGTCCCTCCGGCTCCGGCAAATCGACGCTGATGCATTGCCTGGCCGGTCTGGACAGCGTGGACGCAGGATCCGTTCGGATTGGCGGAACCGAAATTACCACCCTGTCGGACAAGGCACTGACCATGCTGCGCCGGGACCGGGTGGGCTTCGTCTTCCAGGCGTTTAACCGGGTGCCCACGCTGACGGCCGAGCAGAACATCACCTTGCCCGTGTCGCTGGCCGGTGGCCGGCTGGACCGGGAATGGTTTGCCTCGGTGACCACTTCGCTGGGTCTGACCGACCGGCTCAAACACCGTCCGCACCAGCTTTCCGGCGGACAGCAGCAGCGGGTAGCCGTTGCCCGGGCGCTGCTGACCCGCCCGGATGTCATTTTCGGCGATGAGCCGACCGGCAACCTGGATTCCCGCGCGGGCGCCGAGGTCTTGGGCATGCTGCGCCGCAGCTCCCGGGAGGAGGGTCAGAGCATCATCATGGTGACGCACGATCCGATCGCCGCCTCCTACGCGGACCGGGTGGTCTTGATGAACGACGGCGAATTGGTGGGCGAGCTGCTGGAACCAACGGCCGAGTCGGTCCTGGCTGCCCTGGCGAAGCTGCGGCCTGACGCATGCTCACCGTTGCCCTCGCCGAGCTGAAAACGCATGCCCGGCGCTTTATCGCGATTTCGCTGGCGGTGCTTCTGGCCGTTGCCTTCCTTGCCGCCACGCTGATGGTGAGCTCCTCCACCCAAGCGACCCTAAAAGCCAGCGTGGGTCAGGCCTTCGCCAAGGCAGACCTGATCATTTCCGCCCCGGCAGGCAAAACGCTGAACCTCGCAGCCGCAGAGGCCGTAGGCAAACTCGGGATGGTGCAGTCCAGTTACGCCCAGATCACCAGCCCCATCCAAGTCAACACGGACTCCGGTACGCTGTCCGGGACCATCACTAACACTTCGCCCACTCCAGCGCTGGAAGCCACCGTTGTTACCTCAGGCCGGCTCCCCTCCTCCGCCGACGAGGTAGTGGTTGACTCGACCACCGCTTCCCGGCAGCACCTCCAGCTGGGCAGCACGATCAGCCTCTCCGCGCTGCACAACGAGGGCGCCAGTTCCGGCCCTGCCGCTATCCCCGTAACAGTGGTCGGCATCATGACTCCCAGCCACGATCCACGGCTCGCTGCCGAGTCCCAGTTCGTCGCCGGTACGGACACCGTGACGCAACTTGCTGGCGCCACGTCCTCCGCAGCCTCAGCGGCGTCGTCTGCGTCTGCTCCTCCGTTGGTGAGCACCATCCAGCTCAAGCTTTCCGGGGCAGCGGACCAGAGCGCGGTCCAGGCCATACAGCAGGCGCTGCGGGGCGCCGGATTCCCGGCAGCGACCGTGCTGACCGCGGACCAGCAAACCACCCACGCCGTGGCCGGTTTCACCGGCGGCGCTGACCAACTGACCATCATCTTGCTGGCGTTCGCCGGCATCGCGATTGTGGTCTCCGCGCTGGTGGTGTCCAACACCTTCTCGGTCCTGATAGCCCAGCGCACCCGGGAGTTGGCGCTGCTGCGCTGCGTGGGCGCCGGGCGCGGGCAGATCCGCCGTTCGGTGCTGCTCGAGGCCCTGCTGGTGGGCCTGACTGCGTCCGTGCTGGGCGTGCTCGCGGCTGTCGGGGTGATGGCATCCCTCATCGCCGTGCTGCGCAACAATCCGGACTACCAGTTCGCAACCCTGGCCGTGCCGCCCACAGCCATCGCGGCTGGACTGGTGGCCGGTACCGTGCTGACCCTGGTCGCTGCACTGGTGCCGGCCCGTGCGGCGACGGCAGTTGCTCCGCTGGCGGCCCTGCGTCCCCTCGATGATGCGTCACTGAAGAACAGGCGCGGCGTCCTACGGCTGAGCAGCGGGGCACTGCTGGTGCTGGTCGGCGGTGCGGCACTTGTCTATGGTTCCGCCAGCTCCACGCTGCTGTTGGCGCTGCCCGGGGGCGCGGCATCCTTCGTGGGCGTGCTGCTGTGCGCCAGCCTCTTCATTCCGGCCGTTGTGGCCGCTGCGGGGCGGGTTGCGGCACCCTTCGGTGTGCCAGGCAAGCTTGCCGCCGTCAACGCGGTCCGAAACCCGGCACGAACCGCCGCAACTGCCGCAGCGCTGCTGATCGGCGTGACGTTGGTGACCATGATGATGACCGGCGCGGCCACCGCGAGGAATGCCTTCGACAGTACCCTTAACGCCCATTACCCAGTGGATGCCTCCGTGTCCGGTCCTGCCCGGGACGGGCGCGCGCTCACTCAGGACCAAGTCCTGGCCGCCTCCCGGCTGGCCGGAGTGCAGGCCGCTGCCCTGCTGCCGACCGTCGGTGTTGCCACGCTCGACGGCGGTCAGGTGCCGGTTTACGGGATATCGAGCGCCGATGCCGCCGCCATGCTGGCGACCTCAGCCAACCCCGTCGCACCCGGCGTCCTGCTGGCGCCGAAGGGAATCACCGCGACCAGTACCACCGTGACCTCCGGCTCAGTGACCAAGCAGCTGCCGGTGCAGGCAGCCAGCACCCGGGAGTTCCCGGCGCTGGTCAATCTGGAGACGCTGCCAGCCGCGGCCAGTACAGCAGACTCCAGCGCGGCGGGCTCCAGCGCGCCGGGCTCCGGCACTGAGGCTGCAGGCACGTCGACAGCTGGGGCATCGAATCTGGTCTGGCTGAAGCTTGACGATTCCCTGAACCAGCAACAACTGCTGGACCTGCGCAGCCAACTGGCCCAGACCCTCAACGTCGATGACTACCAGGTCCAAGGCGGGGCACTGGAAAAGGCCACCTTTGGTCAGGTAGTTGACCTCCTGCTCCTGGTGGTGACGGCCCTGCTCGGGGTAGCAGTGCTGATCGCGCTGATTGGCGTGGCCAACACACTGTCCTTGTCGGTCCTGGAACGCACCCGCGAAAATTCGCTGCTGCGCGCCCTGGGTCTGACGCGGAGCCAGTTGCGCACCATGCTGGCAATCGAAGCCGTGCTGATTGCAGGTGTGGCCGCCGTCATGGGATCCGTTCTAGGTGTCCTCTACGGCTGGCTCGGGGCTCAATCCGCCCTCGGAACCTTTGCCACTGTTACGGCAACCGTGCCTTGGGGCCAGGTGCTGCTGGTGGTGCTGATTGCCGCTGGAGCCGGCTTGGCGGCCTCGGTCATCCCAGCCCGGCGTGCGGCCCGCCTCTCCCCCCGTGGAAGGCCTCGCAGCCGAATAGACGCGGCTCCCGATGGGCTAACGAGCGCGTTGACCGGAAACGGGCAGCAAACAAGTGGACCGGAACCGGCGGCTAATAGTGGGTCCGGAGTCGGATAGTTATTTTTTGAAAGGTGTACGATTCAAGCTATCGAAAAATGTATGCGGCATCCAACAGCTAAAAATGCCATACGCGGGGCAGGACCGCTCAAGCCTCGGCCTGACTCAAGCGGCGGTCGGCCTCATCAGCCCTTGATCCCGATCACCCTTCGGCCGGTGCCGGCTCTTCGTACCGGGGGAAGATCGGCGCGGGAGCCGGGAGGGCCGTGCCGGGCACCAGCGGAGTGGCGACCGCCGCGAAAAGCCGTGCGTCGTCGTCGTCCGCTGTGCCCTGACCCAGGACGTCCAGCAACTTCGCCGCTGCGGTGGGCATTACCGGCTGCACCAGAATCGACACGATCCGCAGCACTTCCAGCGTTACGTACAGGACGGTGTTCATCCGGGCGAGGTCAGTCTTGCGCAGTACCCAGGGCTGCTGCTCGGCGAAGTAGGCGTTGGTGTCCCCCAGCACGGTCCAGATCTGCTCCAGCGAACGATGGAAATCCTGCAGCTCGTAGGCGGCGCGGGACGATTCCAGCAGCGCACCGACCTGATCCAGCAGGGCCTGGTCCGCAGCCGTGAATTCCCCCGGCTCGGGCACCTTAGCCTCGCAGTTATTGGCCACCATCGAGAGCGACCGCTGGGCCAGATTGCCCAGGTTGTTGGCGAGGTCGGCGTTCATCCGGCCCACGATGGCGTCGTGGCTGTATGAACCGTCCGCCCCGAAGGGCACCTCGCGGAGCAGGAAAAAGCGCACCTGGTCAAGCCCGTACTGGGCCACCCAGTCCGCAGGGGCAACGACATTGCCAAGCGACTTGGACATCTTGACCCCGTTGTTCTGCAGAAAGCCGTGGATCATTACCCGCTTGGGCAGCGCGATCCCGGCGGACATCAGGAAGGCCGGCCAGTACACCGCGTGGAAGCGGGAGATGTCCTTGCCGATGATGTGCACGTCGGCGGGCCAGTACTTCCGGAAGCCCTCCGAGTCCGTATCCGGATAGCCGACGCCGGTCAGATAGTTGGTCAGGGCGTCCACCCAGACGTACATCACGTGGTCCGGATTGCCCGGCACTGGAACGCCCCAGTCGAAGGTGGTCCGGCTGATGGACAGGTCCTCCAGCCCGCCCTTAACGAAGCTGATGACCTCGTTGAAACGGCTTCGCGGCGCACCGAATTCGGGATGATCCGCGTAGAGCGCCAGCAGTTTGTCCTGGTAGTTGGACAGCCGAAAGAAGTAACTCTCCTCCTCGGTCCAGGTCAGCTCCGTGTCCGTGGACTTCGAGTAACGGATGCCGTCCCCGCGCAGTTCCGTCTCGTCCTCGCCGTAGTAAGCCTCGTCGCGGACCGAATACCAGCCCTCGTACTTGCCCAGGTAAATGTCCCCCGCCTCTTCCATCTTCTTCCAAATGGCCTGGGAGGCGGCGTAGTGGTCCGCGTCCGTGGTCCGGATGAAGCGGTCGTAGGAAATACCCAGGGCGCCGTGTGCCTCCTGGTAAACCTTCGCGTTGCGGTCCACCAACTCCTTTGACGTGATGCCCTCCTTCTCGGCGGCCTGGGCAATTTTCATGCCGTGCTCGTCGGTGCCGGTCAGGAACATCACGTCGAAGCCGTCCAGCCGCTTGAACCGGGCCATCGCGTCGGTGGCGATGTACTCGTAGGCGTGCCCGATGTGCGGAACGCCGTTGGGGTACGTAATGGCGGTGGTGAGGTAATACGGAGTCTTGGGCTCAGGTGTCGGTGTCACGTTAAGAAATTACCCTGCTTTGGATGGAATTCCGCATTTATGGAGGGACCGCGGCGGTGAGCACACGACACCCTGCGCTCGTCCCAGGAGTTAGCTAGAATAGCTACATGGTCACCGCCAATGTTCACCAGGCAAAAACGAACCTGTCCAAACTCCTTGATGCTGCCGACCGGGGTGAAGAAGTGGTCATTACCCGCAGGGGCTCCGGTTCGAACAGGTTTGTGCTCAAACCGGCAAATAGCCCCGCCACCGGCGGTCTCTTTGGATCGCTGCGGGGCAAAATCCAATTGTCGTCCGACTACGACGACGGCGACGCGGAGATCGCAAGGATGTTCGAGGCGGCCTTGGACCGCCGGGGCAAAGACCGGTCATGAAGCTGCTGCTGGATACGAACGCCATGCTTTGGATAGCCGCGGGCGACCCCTCCGTCAGCGGGAGAGTCCGCACGAGTTTGGAGACTGCGGAACAAGTGATCTTTTCCGTGGCTTCCTTGTGGGAGATCGCCATTAAAGTTTCCCTGAAGAAGCTCGCGCCGATTCCCGAGCTGGCATCACGCTTCCAAGCGAATGGCGCCCTGCGTCTTGGTATTGAGGACCGACACCTGGAAATCCTCCCGGGGCTGCCGTTCCTTCATCGTGACCCCTTCGACCGCCTGCTCATTGCGCAGGCCAAGGCGGATAATCTGACGGTGGTCACTGCAGATAAGATGTTCTCCCGCTATGGAATCCCGGTTCTGGATCTCCGGGATTAGCATCTCCGAGGGCAGCCACCGGCTCCGGTGGTGGGGCTGGATGCCCCGCCCCGGTACTTCCGCTCGCGGGGTTCCGATGGCCTTGCCTACAATTGCACCAAAGGCGATCACGGAATGGGGAGCGAATGCGCGAAGCCGATGCCGGTGCCCAGGCGCGCTGGGACAGAGCAGCCCAAATGGCAGAGGGCTTGACCGACCTGGGTATCGGCGGTGCCGTCCGGCGGTACTTCTTGGTGATCGTTCCGCTGACCTTTGTAATCGCGCTGGGAGTTGGATTCGCCCTAGCAGCCTTTTGGCCCGAGATATACGATGATTTCTTTCATACGGGGGTCTATCTGGGCCTTATGCTGGCAGGTGTCGGTGTCTCTGTCGTCGGTTTGGTCTACAGGAGCAGGACCGTCGGAGCTATGGTCCGGCCCCGGCAGATTGGTGTTACAGTCGGCCTGAAGGGTGACGAAGTCAAGCATGTCCGGCGTCAGATACTGGCAAAAGATCCAATCGATTTAACCCAGCTAACGGTCCTCAAAGCAGCTGCTGTTCAGTTTCGGGAGAAACTGGCCAAACAGTTGCTCACCTCGCCGGGGATCGTGATTTTTCTCTCCGGGCAAGCTGCGGCCCGAGGAATAAGGTCCGGCTTCGATGTCATGATAATCGCGGTCCTGTTGGTTATGGTTGGGCTTGTCGGATCCTTGGCCCACCAATTTCGACGAACCGGCGTCTTCCTTGCAGCAACCGGACCCGCCGCAGCCGACGATAGCAACCCGCAGAGCTAACGCGCACGCTGTCCTCTAAATCCGGTCTTTCCGTCCAGCTGACGGCCAGGCCCCCGGATTCAGCCCTCCAGGTCCACTTCGCGGGCCATGGTGGCGCCGATCTCCGTCCGGATGACGTCCAGCACGGTCTGCGGGACGGAGCTGTCCACGGTGAGCAGGGACAGTGCCTGGCCGCCCTGGGAGTTCCGGGCCACCTGCATGCCGGCGATGTTGACGCCGTTTTCGCCCAAAATGCGGCCCAGGCTGCCGATCACACCGGGACGGTCCTGGTAGGAAAGCACCACCAGGTGCTCGCTGATCGGAATCTCCACGTCGTAGCCGTTGACGCCGACCAGCTTTTCGATTTGCTTGGGACCTGTCAGCGTCCCGGAGACGGAGATCTGCGAGCCGTCGGATAGCGCGCCGCGGATGGTAAGCACGTTGCGGTAGTCCTTGGACTCCGTCGAGGTGATCAGCCGGGTGTTGATGCCGCGCTGCTCGGCCAGAATGGGTGCGTTGACGTAGGAGACCTGTTCGGAGACGACGTCCTTGAAGACGCCCTTCAGTGCGGCCAGTTCCAGGGCTTTGACGTCATGGACGGCGATCTCGCCGGCCACTTCGATGTCGATCTGGGTGACTGAGTCATGCGTGAGCGCGGTGAAAATGCGTCCCAGCTTCTCAATCAGGGGGATGCCCGGCCGAACTTCGGGGGCAATCACACCGCCGGCGACGTTGACGGCGTCGGGCACCAGTTCACCGGCCAGCGCCAGCCGGACCGACTTGGCCACCGAAACGCCCGCCTTCTCCTGTGCCTCATCCGTGGAGGCGCCAAGGTGCGGGGTGACCACCACATTGTCCAGCGCGAAGAACGGCAGGTCGGTGCTGGGCTCCTTGACGAAGACATCAATCCCGGCGCCGGCGATCTTGCCTTCGGTCAGGGCGGTGTACAGGGCCTGCTCGTCAACCAGGCCACCGCGGGCGACGTTAATGATGTACGCGGTGTCCTTCATTTTGTCGAAGGCTTCCGTGCCGATCATGCCCAGCGTCTCCGGAGTTTTGGGCATGTGAATGGTGATGAAGTCGCTCTGCTCCAACAGCTCATCCAATGTCACCAGCCGGACTCCGAGCTGGGCGGCGCGGGCGGAGGTGATGTACGGGTCGTAGGCCAGCACCTCCATGTCGAATCCCTGCGCCCGGGCGGTGATCAGGGCGCCGATGCGTCCCAGTCCGATGATGCCGAGTTTCTTCTCATAAAGTTCGGTTCCGGTGTACTTGGAGCGCTTCCACTCACCGTTTTTGAGCGCGGAACTCGCAGCCGGGATGTGCCGGGCCAGGCTCAACAGGTGACCAACGGTCAGCTCCGCGGCGGAGACGATGTTGGAGGTGGGCGCGTTCACCACCATCACACCAGCCTGCGTGGCCGTCTTGATGTCCACATTGTCCAACCCCACACCGGCGCGCGCTATCACCTTCAGCCTCGATGCGACACCAAGGGCCTCGGCATCCACTTGCGTAGCGGAGCGGACCAGGATAGCGTCGGCGTCCACTATGGCGGCAAGCAGCGCGGATCGGTCCGCTCCATCGCAGTGACGGATCTCAAAATCCGGGCCCAACGCTTCGATCGTGGCGGGCGAAAGTTCTTCCGCAAGGAGTACAACGGGCTTGGTAACTGTCACCGGGAACCTCTTTAGCTTTCGTGGATCAGGAGTATGGAGGAAGCCGGACCCCTGCTGAAGGAGCCCGGCTTCCTTGCCGAACGGGTGGCCGACGACGACGGCCCGTTTTGAGTGGGTGCCGATGTGCTGCCCGGGAGCGGCTTCGGGCGCCCGCGATGGGCCCACAGCTGCGAGGGCCCCGACACGAGCTTGCGAGTGTTGGGAGCAGCTGGGGACGGGCGGGGCAGTCATCGGCACCCGCGGATGGCCGTCGTCGTCGTCCGCAGTTGCGGGACTAGCGGGCGACTGAACCTTCGGTGTAGTCGTCCTCGTTCTTGATCCAGGAGAACAGCTTGCGCAGCTCGCGGCCGGTGCTTTCGATCGGGTGATCCTCGCCCTTCTGGCGCAGCGCCTTGAACTCCGGCGCACCGGCATCCTGATCGTCGATGAAGCGCTGAGCGAAGGTACCGTCCTGGATGTCCTTCAGCACCGCCTTCATGTTCTCCTTCACGTGGGCGTCAATGACCCGCGGGCCGGAGACATAGTCACCGTATTCGGCCGTGTCGGAAACACTCCAGCGCTGCTTGGCGATGCCACCCTCGACCATCAGGTCCACGATGAGCTTGAGCTCGTGCAGCACCTCGAAGTACGCAACCTCGGGCTTGTAGCCGGCCTCGGTCAGGGTCTCGAAGCCGTACTGGATCAGCTGCGAGGCGCCGCCGCACAGGACGGCCTGCTCGCCGAAAAGGTCAGTCTCGGTCTCTTCGGTGAACGTCGTCTTGATGACGCCGGCACGGGTTCCGCCAATCGCTTTGGCGTAGGACAGGGCCAGTTCCCAGGCCTTGCCGGAGGGATCCTGCTCGACGGCGATCAGGTCCGGCACGCCGCGGCCGGCTTCGAATTCGCGGCGCACAATGTGCCCCGGACCCTTCGGAGCCACCAGCGCCACATCGACGTCGGCCGGAGCCTTTATGTAGCCGTAGCGGATATTGAAGCCATGGCCGAAGAACAGCGCGTCGCCGGCCTGCAGGTTCGGGGCGATGTCATCGGCGTAAACATGGCGCTGCACCTGGTCCGGGGTGAGGACCATGATCAGGTCCGCTTCGGCGACGGCGTCGGCCACGTTGAGCACGCGCAGGCCCTCGGCTTCGGCCTTGGCACGGGACTTGGAGCCGTCCTTCAGGCCGACGCGGACGTCGACACCGGAATCACGCAGGCTCAGGGCATGGGCATGTCCCTGGCTTCCGTATCCGATGACGGCCACGGTGCGGCCCTGGATCACGGACAGATCGGCGTCATCGTCATAGAACAGCTCGGTCACTTGTTACTCCCTCAATAGTTACGGTGTTTCGAATGGCTTGAATGGGTGGTGTGGCTTGTATGAGTCGAATGGCTTACATGGGTGCGGTGGTTTGGATGGCCGGGGTGCTCAGGCGGACCGTAGCGCGCGGTCGCTCATGGAACGCGATCCCCGTCCGATGGCCAGCGTGCCGGACTGCACAATTTCCCGGACGCCGAAGGGCTCCAGCACGTTCAGCAGCGCGGCGAGCTTATCCGGGTGGCCGGTGGCCTCAATGGTCAACGAATCGGTGGAAACGTCGATCACGGAGGCACGGAAGAGGTCTGCAGCCTGGGTGACCTGCAGCCTGGTGGCGGCGTCCGCACGCACCTTGACCATGATGTGGTCGCGCTGCACGGAATTGTCGGAAACGAGCTCCACAATCTTGATTACATTGATCAGTTTGTTCAGCTGCTTGGTGACCTGTTCAATCAGGTCACCCTCGGCGTCGACCACCACCGTCATCCGGGAAATCCCGGTGATCTCGGTGGGGCCCACGGCCAAAGAATTGATGTTGAAGGCGCGCCGGGCAAAAAGGCTGGCCACGCGGGTCAGAACGCCGGGCTTGTCCTCCACCAGCACCGAAAGTGTGTGCCTGGTCATCTCTAGTCCTCCTCTTCCCACGCCGGGGTCAGGTTGCGGGCAACCTGGATCTGATCGTTACTGACTCCGGAGGGGACCATCGGCCACACCATCGAGTTGGGACTGACCACGAAGTCGATGACGACGGGCCGGTCGTTGATGGCCAGCGCGGCTTCGATGGTGGCGTCAATGTCCTCGTCACGTTCACAGCGCAGACCGGCGCAGCCGTAGGCTTCCGCCAGTTTCACGAAGTCCGGAATGCGCACCGTGTTGTGCCCGGTGTTCAGGTCCGTGTGCGAATACCTGCCCTCGTAGAACAGGGTCTGCCACTGCCGCACCATGCCGAGGGAGGAATTGTTGATGATCGCGACCTTGATCGGGATGTTGTTGATCGCGCAGGTGGCCAGTTCCTGGTTGGTCATCTGGAAGCAGCCATCGCCGTCGATGGCCCAAACCACCCGGTCCGGGTTTCCCACCTTGGCACCCATCGCCGCCGGCACCGCGTACCCCATGGTTCCCGCGCCGCCGGAGTTCAGCCAGGAGTGCGGGCGCTCATACTTGATGAACTGTGCCGCCCACATCTGGTGCTGGCCAACGCCTGCAACATAGACCGCGTCGGGAATGACCCGCTGCGGGGCGGAGAGGCCGTCGTCGGGCTCGGTCCAGCCCAGCGAGTAGGTGTCGCGGAGATTCGTCAGGAAAGCCCACCAGTCGGTCAGCTCCGGCCGGCCCTTCTGCTCGAACTCCGCCCTGACCGCGTCGGCCAGATCGGGGATAATTTCCTTGACCGAGCCAACGATCGGCACGTCGGCCAGCCGGTTTTTGGAAATTTCCGCGGGGTCAACATCGGCGTGGATGATTTTCGCGAAGGGCGCGAACGTGTGCAGCACGCCGGTTACCCGGTCATCAAAGCGCGCTCCGAGGGTGATCAGCAGGTCTGACTGCTGCAGGGCCGTGACGGCCGAGACGGAACCATGCATGCCGGGCATCCCGACATGCAGCGGATGCGAATCCGGAAAGGCACCGCGGGCCATCAGCGTGGTGACCACCGGTGCGCCGGTCAGTTCCGCCAGCGCCAGGAGCTCAACCGAGGCGTGCGCCTTGATCACGCCGCCGCCGACGTAAAGCACCGGCTTCTTAGCCTCGGCGATCAGCCGGGCGGCCTCCCGCAGCTGCTTGGCGTGCCCACGGGACACCGGACGGTAACCGGGCAGATCGATGGTGGGCGGCCAGGAGAACGTCATTTGTCCCTGCTGGGCATCCTTGGCCACGTCCACCAGCACGGGTCCGGGCCGCCCGGTGCCGGCAAGGTGAAAGGCCTCAGCCAGCACCCGCGGGATCTCGTTGGGATCGGTGACGAGATAGGAGTGTTTGGTCACGGGCATGGTGATGCCCACGATGTCCGCCTCCTGGAAGGCATCGGTGCCAATCACCGAACTGGAGACCTGGCCGGTGATGGCGACCATGGGCACCGAATCCATGTGCGCATCCATGATCGCTGTGACCAGGTTGGTGGCGCCGGGGCCGGAGGTGGCAATGCACACGCCGACCTCTCCGGTGACCATCGCATACCCTTGGGCGGCATGGCCGGCGCCCTGCTCGTGCCGGACCAGCACATGGTTCATGGACGAGGCCATCAGCGGATCGTAGGTGGGCAGGATGGCTCCGCCGGGAAGTCCGAAAATATCCTTGACGCCGAGCTCCTCGAGGGAGCGCACAATGGCCTGCGAGCCACTCATCTGCGTGGGTCCGACGACGTTATTGGGACCCTGCACCGGCGAGGCAGCGGCCACTGTTCCCTGCGTGCCGGTAAGCGGCGTTCCCGCGGCGGGAGCGGCATGGCCTGGCGACTTGTTGGCCATCAGTGCTGGACTGATGGGCGATCCTTTACTCATCGGATTCTTCCTTCATGGAACAAGCGTTCACACTGGTTGCTGAATGGTCCTGGTTCGAATAGTCCTGGTTCGAGTGGTCCTGGTTCGAGTTGCTGGTAAGTCGCCGCTGATGGTGGAAACAAAAAAACCCCTCAGCCGGTGGGCTCTGCGAGGGGTTTGCGCGTGGCAGTGATCAAATCTGTATCACCGGCCGGACCGTAGCTTTTGTAAAGCTATCCGATCACGCGCCTGGTAAGAAGGACTACAGATACGAGCTGCATATCTGTAGTTTTCCGTTCCCGCCGCAGGGTGTCAACCGGAGACTTCCTCGTCTCACTATCTGAGATTACTCTTGCGCTCCCGCCTCCCGCATCCGGACGATGTGCCCAGCTGCGGGAGGCGCCGGCCCGTCAGCCGCAGTAGGCGCCGGTGGAGGCCGAGTGGACCAGCTTGGCGTACTTTGCCAGCACGCCCTTGGTGAACTTCGCCGGCAGCGGCTCCCAGCCGATCTTCCGCCCCTCCAGTTCCGCCTCATCGACCAGCAGGTCAAAGGTCCGGGCCGCTATATCCACCCGGATCGGATCGCCGTCGCGCACAAAGGCGATGGGACCGCCGTCGACCGCTTCCGGTGCAACGTGACCGATGCACAGCCCGGTGGTCCCACCGGAGAAGCGCCCGTCCGTCAGCAGCAGCACGTCCTTGCCCAGGCCGGCACCCTTGATGGCGCCGGTGATGGCGAGCATCTCGCGCATGCCGGGACCGCCCTTGGGACCCTCGTAGCGGATGACGACGACGTCCCCCTTGTTAATGCTGCCCTCTTTGAGTGCGGCCAGGGCTCCCTGCTCACGCTCGAAAACCCGCGCCGGGCCCTCGAAGATATCGGCGTCGAAGCCGGCACTCTTCACCACGGCGCCTTCCGGAGCCATCGAACCGTGCAGGATGGTGATGCCGCCAGTCTTATGGATTGGGTTGTCCAAAGCGCGCAGGATTTTCCCGTCCACATCCGGCGGATTGATTTCTGCCAGGTTTTCCGCCACCGTCTTGCCGGTGACGGTCAGGCAATCGCCGTGCAGCAGGCCGGCTTCCAGCAGCGCCTTCATGATGACCGGCACGCCGCCGATCTTGTCCACATCGAACATCACGTACCGGCCGAAAGGCTTCAGGTCCCCCAAGTGCGGGATCTTGTCGCCAATCCGGTTGAAGTCCTCCAGGGTCAGGTCCACCTCCGCCTCGCGGGCAATGGCGAGCAGGTGCAGCACCGCATTGGTGGAACCGCCGAACGCCATGGTGACGGCGATGGCATTTTCGAACGCCTTCTTGGTCATGATGTCCCGGGCGGTGATGCCCAGGCGGAGCAGGTTCACCACGGCCTCGCCGGACCGGTGCGCAAACACATCACGGCGGCGGTCTGCCGACGGCGGGGCGGCGGAGCCGGGCAGCGACATGCCCAGCGCCTCGCCGATGCAGGCCATGGTGTTGGCGGTGTACATGCCGCCGCAGGCACCCTCGCCGGGACAGATGGCGCGCTCAATCCGGCCCAGGTCCTCCTCGCTCATCTTCCCCGCAGCGCAGGCTCCGACGGCCTCGAAGGCGTCGATCAGGGTGACTTCCTTCTCTTGGCCATCCTCGAGCTTCACAAACCCCGGCATGATCGAGCCGGCGTAGAGGAACACCGCGGCCAGGTCCAGGCGGGCCGCGGCCATCAGCATGCCGGGCAGCGACTTATCGCAGCCAGCCAGCAGCACCGAGCCGTCGATGCGCTCGGCCTCCATGACCGTCTCCACCGAATCCGCGATGACTTCGCGGGACACCAGGGAGAAGTGCATGCCCTCGTGGCCCATCGAGATGCCGTCCGAAACGGAGATGGTGCCGAACTGCATGGGGAATCCGCCGGCGGAGAACACGCCCTCCTTGGCTCCCTGGGCCAACCGGTTCAGCGAAAGGTTGCATGGGGTAATTTCGTTCCATGAGCTGGCGACGCCGATCTGCGGCTTGGCGAAGTCTTCGTCGCCCATCCCCACTGCGCGCAGCATTCCCCGGGAGGGAGCCGCTGCGATGCCGTCCGTGACGACCCTGCTCCGCGGTTTAATGTCTGGTTTTCCGTCCGACGCACCGGCCGTTTGTGTCTGCGAATTCGTCTCCACGCTCATGCCTTGAGTCTAGGGCTGTGGCGTGGCGCCGGACCAACCTGGAAGGCGTTGACGGCCTAAATCGGTCCAACATTACGGCTGGCGGCAGGGCGAATCAGGTTGTGCGGCAGCTGTTCGTAGACTGGGGAGGTGACCACCAGCGAAGTGCTCAAGGAATCCCTGCGCCGGATTTTCGACACCCAGATCCCCAATTACGGTGACTACAACCTCGTTTTCGCCAGCAACAGCCGCGCGGTTCTGGCGGCCGAGGCGGCCAGCGGCGGAGAGATGAAACTGCGCTGCTACGTCCTCGGATACCGGTGGCGGCCAAGTGAAATCGTGATCGCCCCCTTCAATGCGTCCACCCTCACCGCGGGCAGCGCGGCGGTCGCCATCAATATGACCAACCTGCATTCGGCGCTGAGACTGGCCAACGGGGACGTCGAGATCAGCACCAGCACGGGCCAGACCTTCCGCTTCGGTGTTCAGGCGTACGGCGAGCTACCCGACGCGCACGGCATATCCCGGGAGCTGGAACAGATAGACGACGCGGAAGACTTCGCCGAATTCATCGAATCGTTTCTCGCGGCGGCTTAGCCTCGTCCATCCCACAGGTTCCGGGAACCATGAGGATCCGGCTTACTCTCGGTCCGCGCGATAGGGGCCGGGAACCACGAGATTTTCCGGCAGCTCCCCCACCGCGAAGGCCGCAAGCTGGCGCTGCAGCAGTGCGACGATGCGCGACGGAAAGGCCGAGGTGTCTCCGCCCAGATGCGGGGTGATGAGCGCATTGGGAGCCCGCCAGATCGGATGGTCCGCGGGAATGGGCTCCGGATCGAACACATCCACCGCGGCGTGCAGCCGGCCGGAAACCACCTCGCTGGTCAGCGCCGCGGAATCGACCACCGCGCCGCGGGCCACATTAACCACCAGTGCCCCGTCCGGAAGTGCGGCCAGCAGCGGGGCATCCACCAACTGCCGGGTTGCCTCCGTCAGCGGGGTGATGACCACCAAAATGTCGTGATCCGGCGCCAACCGGAGCAGGTCGGCCGCCTCGTGGACGTGGCCGCCGTCGTCTTCCCTTGCCGTACTCCCCACCCGGGTGAGCTTGACCTCAAAGGGGGCCAGGCGCTTGGCAATCTCCGCGCCGATACCGCCCACCCCCACCAGCAACACCCGGCGGTCCGCCAGCGAAGTGCGCCGCTGCTGCCGCCACGTACCCGTGAGCTGATCGCGCGCGGCAACGTCGATTCCCCGCAGCGAGGCGAGCATCAGCCCCACCGCCAGCTCCGCCGTCGACGCAGCATGCACTCCCGCCGCACTCGCCACCGCCACACCCGGCCTCGCCGCCTCTGAGACGCCGTCGACACCTGTTGACTGCGACTGGACCAGCGTTAAACCCGCAGCGCGGCGAAGCTCCTCGCGCCACGACCCTTTATCCGCCATGTAGGGCAGGATCGCGACATCCAGCTCCTGCAGCGGCACGCCCAGCGGATCCGCGCTGAAATCCCAAACGCAGGCAGTGAGCCCGTCCGGCAGCGGTCCGACGGCGTCGAGCAGCTGCTGATCCGGAAAACTGACTGTCTTGATCACGGGGAAACGGGGCGCCATGATCCGACTGTAACTGTCGGCGGCACCGTCGGAAAGCTGCCTGCCGGACGGCCGGCGGAGAGGCCGGTGGAGCGGCCGATGCAACGACTGGTGAAACGGCTGATAACGGACCCCGGGCGCGCCGCGCTCGGGACGATGGCCCACCGGACAATGGTCCGGAGCCGATTTCGCGGCAATGAAAAAACCATGTAGAGTTACATGTCGTTGCGGAGTTCGTCAGCGGAGGAGATTCCGCCGAAAATTCTGCAATATGCCATCTGCACCTCTAGCTCAATTGGCAGAGCAATTGACTCTTAATCAATGGGTTTCGGGTTCAAGTCCCGAGGGGTGCACCAGCGAAAACCCCGTCTTTATTGGCCTAGCGGCTGGCAGAGGCGGGGTTTTTTGCTCCGCCTTCGCCAAAGGTTCATTTTGGGGGTCACTTTGGTCCCGTGACCACTCTGTGGGGGTCGTGAACATGCGCGCCGGCCTCCGCCCCGGTTGCCGTCGGTGAGGCGGCTTAGGCTGGGTCTGTGAACCCGACACCCAGCCCGAGCCCGCTCGATGTCTTCGTGCATACTGCTCCTGCCGCCGACTGGCAGGTGTGGGCTGCGTTCGCTCCGTTGCTCGCAGCGATCGTAGCGGCACTCATCGCCGTTGCAGCGCTGTGGCAGAGACGCCGCGCGGACAACCGGGCGGAATGGTGGCGCCGCGCCCAGTGGGCCCTGGATGCTTCCATGTCCGACCAGCTGAAACGGGCCGAGATGGGCCAGGAGGCCATCAATCTCCTGGGAAGGAGCAAGCTGGCAACCCGGAGGACGGTGCTCTGCTGAAAATCGGCACCGAGGACCCACTCGAAGCAGCAAACAGTGCACGGCTGGCAGAAGCTGCTGACACTGCTGCCATCTCTGACGCGGTCGAGGCACCGATCACAAGGGTGGACGGCCCCGGAACGACGCGCGACAATGAAGGGGACCACAATGACGGCACAGGCAGATAGGAGGTCGACGATGGCTATGGCACACCCGGTAACCCGTCGCAGGCCCGCTGAATCCAGCGTGGACTCGATTGCGCCCTCACGCCGCCCCGCATCGGTGAGTCCGGAGGACCGCAAGGTCCAAATTGCCGCCGCGAAGGCGCGGATCACTTTGGACAAGCTCACCGGCGACGTCACGCCTGACTGGATCATCGCCTTGTCCAAGGAAAAGCCAGAGTAGGTTTCGGCGTTCGACCTCGGATGTCCTAGCCTGACAGCCCGTTTCCGGCCCTAAAACCCTTGCGCGCCAGGACTGCCCGCTGGTATTCGCCATGCCGCCCGGATTCCTGCGATGCCAGCCGTCCGTGGCCCCTGCCTACTGAACTCCGCGGGGACGTCGTGAACGCGACCTTGGTGGCCGTTCTGCTCTCCAAGGGCGTTACCCTGGAGGCCCGCACAATCGCCGCAGCCGAGCGCGGCATCAAGAGCATTCGCTCAGCAGTAGCGGCGGTCGACGCGCTGCAAGGCTGATGCAGATACAGCGAAGCCCGGAACCCACTCCCACAATCATCAGCAGTGGCATAGCCTGTGGGAGTCGATAAGGAGTCATCATGGCCGTCAAAGACAGCAACAGCCGGGCGAAGCCGCGCAAGGAGCCCGGCACCCTGGACAAGTGGATGGCATCCGTTGACCTCTCCTTCTCACAAGAGGACTTGGTCGCCGCCCTCGAGGACATGAGGCGTAACACCACGGCTGCTGCCCTGCCTGCTCGCGACCGTGGCTTCTGGGCCCGGAATTCAGGAATTGCAACCGCGGGTGCAGCCATCGCCACCGCGTCCGTAATGAACGCCGCCGCCCGGATTCTATCCGACTCATCTGCCGTCACGGCCGCCGAGGTCGCTGAGCGCATGCACCTGTCCGCATCCACCATCCGGCACTACAAGGCGGCGCGGAAGCTCTACTCCTACCTCGTCAACGGAAAGCTGGCGTTCCCGAACTGGCAGTTCAACGACGCCGGAGACAAATCAATCCCCGCCTTGGAGGTCGTCCTCAACTCGCTCTCCGCTGACATGCACCCGCAAGCGGTGGCCGGGTTCTTCCTGACGCCCCAGCCTGACCTGGTCCTGAACTGCGAGCCAGTGTCGGCCAAGACATGGCTGGAAGCCGGCGGTAGCAAGGAGCCCGTCGTCGGTCTAGCCGAGGGCCTGACGGCCGACTACTGATGGCTGACCAGTACCCGCCGGATACGGCTGCCCTTCGAGCCCAAGGTCGCGAAACAAAAATCATTCCGGCCTCCACTGTGCTCTGGCGGGTGCACATCACCGCATCGGCCAGGGTTGTACCGTGGAACCGGCTGCGGACCTGGGGACCAGTTCCGGGTTCACGCTGGGACCCGCACCCGCTGCCTCCAGGGAACGCCGCACCCTTAGGCGCTGCGTACCTCGGTGAAGATGTGCTGACTTGCCTGGCCGAGGTCTTCCAATTGACCCGGTTCGTCGACGTCGACCGGGATGCCCCTATGTGACAGCATTTCGCACAACCCGCGACCTGGAGTTGGTTGACCTCACCGGAGACTGGCTGCTCCCCGCCGGAGCCTCGGCCCAGGTCGCCTTCGGGGAGAAGGCCCGGACGCGCGCCTGGGCACGCGCCATTCACGACGCTTGGCCGGCCGCCGACGGCGTGTACTCCCTGTCGGCGATGGCCCTGAGCCGGAGGGTCGTGACCCTTTGGACCGAGGACGCAATCCCGCCGGCTCCGGAATTCTCCTACCCACTGAATTCACCGGGCATCCTCGCCGACGTTGTGGCGGCGGCGGCAAAGATCGGCTACACCAGCAACATCGTCCTCTAGCCCTGTGGTCGAGGCGGAGTAGCCTCCTCCAGTTCCCGGACAGCGACGTTGGCCGCCCGGACAAGTAGGGTCGCAGACGGCATCACCTTCCCGGTGAGGTAAGTGGAAAGCCTCGATCCGGACGTGCCAAGCCGTGCAGCGAAGTCGGCACGCGTGAGGCCACTGGACTGGAGGGCGCTGCGGAGGAGTCCCACCACGGTTTCCCGTTCGCGCTGCTGCTGGCGGCTCTTGGCTCGGGCCAGCAGATCGGTGAACAGGTTGACCATGGCCGGGGTTTCCACCAGGGACAGCACCTCCTGGAGGTCGCCGGCAACCTTTCCCCGTGGCTGAGCGCGCAGGCGGGAGCCAATGCGCCTCCAGTCCCTCAAGTCCCCGCGGTCAATGGCAGCAAGGATGCCTTCAACGCCCCATGTGTCGATCGGGTCAGTGGGATCGATGTCGAGGTTACGGAATTTCAGGACCATCATCGACTCCTTCCACTATCGTGACGGCCAACTGCCGACAGACCGAGACCGTTTCGGACCAATCGTGCCATCGCGCGGCCAGTCCTTTGTAAGTGCTCAGTTGTGCGGTCGTGCGGGAGTCTTTCGGCGACGGGTCGGCCAATTGCCGGACAACCTGGGTGGACACTGCGGCACCATCGGAGTTCTGGTCCGCGTAATAGTCGTCCATCCCGCCCAGCACCCGCGCTGCATCGGCGATCCCCATGCCGGCGGCCATGGCGGCAACGTCAAGGTAGTCCCGGGTCTGGTTTCGCCTGGTGATGAGGAAAGCCTTGATGCGCAGGGTTTCTTGGTTCGTGGGCGCCCTCATGGTCGCGCCGGACGGGAGCTGGACGACGACGACTTCCAGTGGGCGCCGACGTATGAGCTGGCGGAGGCCCGTTTCGATGCCACCCAGCTCACCGAGAATGATTTTCCCTGGCGTGAGCCTGTTGGTGGCCCATCCGTTGTCGGCCTCCCCCGCGTCCAGAACGATTTCCAAGTTCTCCCGCAGAATGGTCAGGTCCTGGTCGCAAGAGGCCCTATGTCCGACGTACAACGCCACCGCGCTGCCGCCGGCAAGGACAGCGTCGGATACCAGCTTTTGAAGCCGGGCGGCCGTTTCAAAGACTTCAGCGAGGTCCGGGTACAGCGCCGCACGGGCAGGGAGCACGAATATCGATTCAGCGTGCTCCGCCACCGAGAACTGGCCCTCGTTGGGCTGGTCAGCGCCGCGGCGGTGCTTTGTTTCATCGGACTTGACCATAGAAACGTTTTATCACATTTGATAATGTCCTGTTTTGAGTGAAGCAGGTAACTCATCGTTTGTTGAACGACGGTAGGACGCGCTCCCGCCATACTGAAGACCTTGTCCCCTTTAGGTGTTGCTGCAGAACCTGGCAAGCCAGTGACTGTCCCGGTTGTGGTGCTCGTCGCCTTACAGACGCGGACCACCTCGGATCCGGAAACAGGAAAGGGCGGCGGAGTGTCCGGCCGCCCTTTCCTGTGGTGACAGCTATTTGGTGTTCAGCACGTTCCAGAGGATCAGGTCATGGGCGTGCCTGGCCTTGTCGTCGCCGCGGAAGTCCGCTTCCTTGACGCTCCCGCCGGTATCGATCCCGATGCTGGAAGTCGATGCGAACCGTCCCATCATCGACTTGTTGGAGAGCATGGAGACGGAACGGATGTTCCTGTAGGGCACGGACACGATGGCGAGCTTGTTGCCGACGAAACTCTTGTCCTGCAGGATGACCCGCATGTTCGTTATACCGACGAAGCCGGTGCCGACGCCGATGCAATCGTAGACGGCGTAGACGGTTTCACCCTGGAGCAGGCCCGCGTTTATCTGTGCGAGCTGCTCAGCTTTGTCGTGAATGATTTGAGTCAAGATGTCCCCTGGTTAGTTGATGGATGGGATCATTGCCGTGATTGCACCGTTAGGCGCAATTCGATCTAGCTGAACGCGCCGCGGGTACCGATTTGTCGTCGAAGCCCGGGGCGGAGGTGCTTCGACGGATCACGAGCCGTGGCTCAACGATCACACTGCCGGTCGCTCCGGGGTCCTCGATGGCGGTCAATACAAGGTCCATGCAGCGCTGCCCGAGTTCCTCGAAATCCTGGCACACGGTTGTGAGCGGCGGTGTGAAGAAACCTGATTCAGGCTGATCGTCGAAGCCCACCACGGAGATGTCCTGGGGTACCCGCACGCCAAATTCATTGAGCGCGCACAGCAGTCCCAGCGCCATCTGGTCATTGCCGACGAATATTGCTGTTGCAGAGCGTTCGACGACGAGTCTCCTGCCGATCTCGTAGCCACTGTTGGCGCTCCAGTCGCCTTTTATCAGTAGGTCGTCTTCCAGACCGGCGGAAAGCAGCGCCGAGCTCCAGCCCTCGGCCCTTGCGGCGCCGTCTATCCAGTCGAGAGGCCCAGCGATGTGCCCGATGCGGCGATGTCCCTGTTCAATCAAATGCTCGACGGCAAGCTGGGCTCCCCGTTTCTGGTTCACCATGGCGCCGCTCACGGCGGCATTTCCAAGCGATCCCACTGCCACCACGGGAACACCGGGCTTGAGCTCGGTAAGGGACAGGAGGGTTTCGGAATGCGGCAGGATGACAACGATGCCGTCGACTGCCTGGACCATCAAGTGCCTGATAGCGTCGAAAATCGCCCTTCGGCTGACAGATCTCAGCGCCGCAATGCTCACAAAATAACCAGCGTCCCGGGCCGCCTTCTCGACGCCGAGCAGTGTGCTGGCCGGCCCGTACTGCGCCAGCTCGCTGCCCAGGACACCGATGGTCTGTGAACGCCGGGTTACGAGACTCCGCGCTGCACTGTTGAGGCGGTAGTCCAGTTCAGAGATGGCAGCTTCAACCTTTGCCAGGGTGACCGCGCTCACGCTCGGATGGTTGTTGATCACCCGCGAGACGGTCTGGTGGGAAACGCCGGCCCGCTTCGCCACGTCCTCAAGCCGCGGCGCTCGCCCGATGCTTTTTGTCATGGGCTAATTGTGCGGGATCCGGTTGGGCAACCACGAATGCGGGTCGCGGGAGTCCGTGGCCGGTAACGGAGCCGAACAAACTTAGACCTCCCTATCGACACCGGCGGGAGCCCATCGCCTAAACTGCAGCCTATCCATGTGAGCGCTAACAAATATGGCGTGGGTCACTCGGTCATCTGTCACTTAGGACAGAACGGTGTTCGCAGCAGCAACCAGTGTGTGCAAGCCGCAGGGGTTATCTCAGCGCTGCGGAATCCTCAGCAGCAATCAAGGGAAACACTATGAAATTTCAGAAGTTGATCGTTGGAGCCTTGGCCGCGGGTCTGGTCCTGGGAACCGCCGCCTGCGGTACCCGCGGCGCCGCCGCCCCCGCAGCGGGAGGAGACAACAGCGGTGCCCTGGTGGGCATTGCCATGCCGACCAAGACGTCGGAGCGCTGGATCAAAGACGGGGACGCCATTAAAGCCTCCCTTGAGCAGCTTGGGTACAAAACCGACCTCGAATACGGCGACGACAAGATTCCGCAGCAGGTTCAGCAGATCAGCAACATGATTACGAAGGGCGCCAAGGTTCTCATCGTCGCATCCATTGATGGAGCCGCGTTGAGCGACCAGTTGGACAGCGCGGCGAAGGCGGGCATCAAGGTCATCGCCTATGACCGCCTGATCAACGGTAATAGGAACGTGGATTACTACACCACGTTCGACAACGAAAAAGTGGGCGTCCAGCAGGCTACGTCGCTGCTGACCGGACTTGGCGTCTTGGACAAAGACGGCAAGGAAACCGGTAAGAAGGGTCCCTTCAACGTTGAACTGTTCGCCGGCAGCCCGGATGACAACAACGCCACGTTCTTCTACAACGGTGCCATGAAGACACTGAAGAAGTACCTTGACGACGGCGCCTTGGTGGTCAAGAGCGGCCAGATCATTTCCGCTCTCACTGGCTCCGGCTACGCCACAAATGCCCTGCCCGTGATCACCGGCCAGGACGCCGAGGCAGCCTCCGTGAAGTCCATTATCGCCGGCCAGCAGTATTCGACCATCTACAAAGACACCCGGGAGCTAGGCAAGCAGGCAGTCACCATGGCCGATGACCTGCTCAAGGGCAAGACGCCCAAGGTCAACGACACCACCAGCTATGACAACAAAGCCAAGATCGTTCCGACGTTCCTGCTGCAACCCGTGGTCGTGACTAAGGATAATTACAAAAAAATCCTGATCGACGGCGGCTACTACAAGGAATCGGACCTGAAGTAGCCAACAGGCCGCGGCGGACGTTGCCGCCGCGGCCCCCGCCTGCTTCCGCACGGCGTTGCCGACTCCGGATAACCAAGCGCTAGAACTAGGACCGATCGTGACATCAAACATTCTCGAAATGCGCCGCATCACCAAAACTTTTCCGGGCGTCAAAGCGCTCCAGGACGTTTCCCTGGAAGTGGTCCGCGGACAGGTGCACGCGATTTGCGGCGAGAACGGGGCGGGAAAGTCCACTCTGATGAAGGTTCTCTCCGGCGTTTATCCGGCCGGTTCCTATGAAGGGGAAATTCGCTTCGAAGATCAGCTCTGCCAGTTCAAGGACATCAAAGGATCCGAGGCGGCCGGCGTCGTCATCATCCACCAGGAGCTGGCCCTAAGTCCATACCTTTCGATCGCGGAGAACATTTTCCTGGGCAATGAGCAGGCCAGGCATGGGTTTGTGGACTGGAACAAGACCAACTTGGAAGCCTCCCGGTTGCTGGCCAGGGTCGGTCTGAACGACAATCCCATTACCAAGATCACAGATCTGGGGGTGGGTAAGCAGCAACTGGTCGAGATTGCCAAAGCCTTGTCCAAGGACGTCAAACTGCTGATCCTCGACGAGCCCACCGCGGCGCTCAACGACGAGGATTCCGCGCACCTGCTGTCCCTGATCAAACATCTTCGGGAGCAGGGCACAACGTCCATCCTCATCAGCCACAAGCTCAACGAAATCAAGGCGGTTGCCGACAAGGTCACGATTCTCCGCGATGGCCGGACCATCGAGACGCTGGACATGCACGCTGATGAGATCTCGGAAGAGCGCATCATCAAGGCCATGGTGGGTCGGGACCTGGACAACCGATATCCGGACCACGCTCCGCGCATCGGTGTCGAAATCCTGAGGGTGGAGGATTGGACCGTCCATCACCCGGTGGACCAGAGCCGCCAGGTGGTCAAGCAGGCCAATCTCCACGTCCGTGCCGGAGAAATCGTCGGAATTGCCGGACTGATGGGTGCCGGCCGCACCGAACTTGCCATGAGCATCTTCGGGCACAGCTACGGCACCAGGATCACCGGCCGGATATACAAGAACGGCAAGGAGATCCGGACCAACACCGTCTCGGCCGCCATTAAGAACGGCATCGCCTATGCCACTGAAGACCGCAAGCACTACGGCCTGAACCTGCTCGACAACATCATGCGCAACGTCTCCGGAGCCGCCCTGGACAAGATTTCGCGTTGGGGTTGGGTGGACAGCAACAAGGAAAATATCGTCGCCGACGGTTATCGAAAGAGCATGAACGTCAAGGCGGCAACGGTTGCGGCCATCACCGGCAAACTGTCGGGCGGCAATCAGCAGAAAGTGGTTCTTTCGAAGTGGATGTTCGCCAACCCGGATGTCCTCATCCTCGATGAGCCGACGCGGGGAATTGACGTGGGGGCCAAGTACGAGATCTACACCATCATCAACAGGCTTGCGGATGAAGGGAAAGGGATCATTGTTATTTCCTCGGAACTGCCGGAACTGCTTGGAATCTGCGACAGAATCTACACCCTCGCCGAGGGCCGGATCACTGCCGACATCCCGCGCGGGAAAGCCACAGCGGAATATCTCATGCAATTCATGACTCAAGAAAAGGTCCAGGACGCCCGATGATCGCTCTTCGCACCGCCCTCAACTACCTCGCCGGCCAGCTTCGCCAGATCGGCTTGTTCATCGCCCTGATCGTGATCATCCTGTTCTTCCAGGTCACAACCCACGGAATCACCCTGGCTCCAATCAACGTATCCAACCTGATCGTCCAGAACAGCTACATCCTGATTCTGGCCGTCGGCATGGTTATGGTGATCATCGCCGGCCACATCGACCTCTCGGTGGGTTCCGTCGTCGCCTTCGTCGGCTCCATGTCCGGCGTCATGATCACCCAATGGCACCTGCCCTGGTGGCTCGCCATCGTTCTGTGCCTGGCCCTCGGCGCCGTCGTGGGCATGTGGCAGGGATTTTGGATCGCCTACTTCGGCATTCCAGCCTTCATCGTCACCCTGGCGGGCATGCTCACCTTCCGCGGCTTGACCCAGATTGCCCTGCAGAACCAGCAGATCTCGCCCTTCCCCGACGCCTTCCGCGCCCTCGGCAGCGGGTTCCTCCCGGACCTCGGCGGAGGAACATCGGCCCTCGAACCGCTGACGGTGATCCTCGGCGTCGTCGCCGCCGCCGCTCTCGTGTTCCAGGACCTGCGCCAGCGCGCGGAACGCCGCAAGCACAACCTGGAAGACGAGCCGCTGGCCTGGTTCGTCGCCAAGCTGGTCTTCACCGCGGCCCTGATCCTACTGATCACATATCTGCTGGCGGGCTACCGTGGTACTCCTGTAGTGCTCATCGTCCTTGGCCTGCTGACGGTTATCTACTCCGCGGTGATGACTAATTCCGTGTGGGGCCGTCATATTTGCGCGATCGGCGGTAACCGCTTCGCTGCCGAACTGTCCGGAGTCAAGGTCAAGCGTGTCACCTTCACCCTATTCATCAACATGGGTGTCCTGGCCGCGCTGGCCGGACTGGTCTTCACCGCCCAACTGAACCTGGCCAATCCCAAAGCTGGAGACGGCTTTGAGCTCGACGCCATTGCCGCCGTGTTCATCGGTGGTGCTGCCGTCACGGGAGGCATCGGTACCGTCATGGGTGCCATCATCGGAGGCCTCATTATCGGCCTGCTGAACAACGGCATGTCCATCCTCGGCGTCGGAACGGAGTATCAGCAATTGATCAAGGGCCTGGTACTGCTGGCCGCCGTTGCCTTCGACGTCTTCAACAAGCGCCGAGTCGGGGCCGTGCGCCGCAGCAAACGGCGTGAGGCTGCCCAAGAGGCCAAGCCCCGTCCCAAGGAAACCGTCGGCGTGTAGAGCCGTCGGCAGACCCTCAGGTGGGGTCGGTAGAATCTGGCCCATGATTGACTGGAATGGTTCCGTGGCGCCCGGAGGCGGTCGGTGAGCGCACCCGCCTTCCCCGACGTGCGCCAGCCAGTCGGCGCGGTGGCACGCCTGCTCCATGGGAGCTGGCGGGCTATGCTGCGGGCGCCGTTTAGTTGGTCTTACCTGGTCGCGCTTTGGGTACTCGGCATTATTTCCCCCGGTATCCTGATCCGCGGCCACATCGTACTGGGGGCACGCGACGTCCAAAGTTTGTACGCCGTCTCCGCCGGCAATATGCTCACCCACTGGTGGTCACTGCTAACCTCCGCTTTCTGGGCCGGGACGCCCGGCGGCTATAGCGCCGCAACGCTCCTGGTCGTGCTGATCGGCATACCGGTGGAGTACCGGATGGGCACCCGACGATTTGCCGCAGCTTCCGGGGCAACCCACTTCCTGGGCATCGTCGGAGCCATCGCCTTTTCCTGGTCCTTCAGTGGCTTGATGGGCAGCTGGTCCGAGATGCTGCGAACCCACGCCTATCTGGGTCCCAGTGCTTTCGTCTTTGGAGCCGGGATGGTCGCGACCGCATCGATGGGCACTTTGTGGCGCCGACGTCTGCGCCTTTTCACCATGGCCTTGCTGATCCTGCTGGCACTGTACAGCGGATCCTTCCCCGACGTCGTCCGTCTTGCCGCGGCTGGTGCCGGCCTGTTGCTCGGGCCGCTCTTTTTCGACCGATACCCCCACCCGGCCCTGCCAACCAGCTCACGCCGCGAGGCACGGGTCCTGATCGCCATCGTCCTCGCTGCCTCAGCCGTGGGGCCTGTGCTGGCGGGGCTCCTGCCGCACCCCGTGGGACCCCTGTCGGTGCTGCAGTTCCTGTTCACCAATATCCAGCCCGTGGATCCAGAAACCCTGCAGACGATGTGCTCCGACCCGACCCAGATCCAGGATTGCGCGGCGGTCCACTTTCAGCTGCGTGCCGGTGCCGGCGGCATCTTTATGTCCATCCTCCCGTCCGTCCTGCTGCTGCTTGCGGCGGATGGGCTGAGGCGGGGCCGCCGTTTTGCCTGGCATCTCGCCCTCGTGCTCCAGGGCTTGCTCGCCGCTCTGGCCGGCACCTTCATCGTTCGCTTCCTGCTGCCTCGCGGCGCCGACAGGGCTCCTGGTGAAATCATGGGCGGGGTGGATCTCAACCGATTCCATCACCCGCTCAGCATCGTGCTCCCGCTCCTGCTCCCGGTCATCGTGTTCGCGGCGCTGGTCGCAACCCGGGGGCTCTTCACCGTTCCGGCACCAGCACGCACCTACAGCCGGCTGGGCCTCGTGCTCATCGGAGTCGCAGCCACACTTGCGGGAGGCTATATTTTGGCCGGCCTGCAGCTTTCCGGCGGCTTCGCCCCCGCTCCCGGACTGGCGCAACTGCTGGCCGATGTTCCCGACCGCTTCCTTCCGCTGGGTTACAACTTCGACGTTCCGCCGGCCTTCTTCCCCCAAAGTACACCGGCTGTGCTGCTTTACGAGGGCATCGGTGTTCTGTTCTGGGCCGTCGCAGGCTGGCTGCTCCTGCTCTCTTTCCGCCGGCCAGCCCGGACCGGACACAGCCGGGACAAGGACCGCGCCGGGGAGCTGTTGCGCCGAGCGTACGGCAGCGACATAGCCTACATGACGACCTGGGACGGCAACAGCTACTGGTTCTCCCCTGACGGTCAAGGCTTCATCGCCTACCGCGTGCTCTCCGGGATCGCCCTGACCCTCGGCGGCCCGATCGGTCCCACAGAAGCTCAGCGGCAGTACATAGAGGACTTCACGTACTTTTGCGGGGTCAACGGCTGGAACCCCTGCCTCTACTCCGTAACCAGCGACGTCGAAACCGCGGCCCGCGCCCTTGGCTGGGGATCAGTGGAGGTAGCTCAGGAAACGGCTTTGGACCTCAACAACATCGCCTTCACCGGCAAGAACTTCCAGGACATCCGGACCGCGCTGAATAAGGCTGCCAAGCAGGGAATCCGGGCCGAGTGGACCACCTATCCTGGCGCTCCTTTGGCCATTGTTGACCAGATCCATGCGATTTCCGAGGAATGGGTGGCGGACAAAGAGATGCCCGAGATGGGCTTCACTCTCGGCGGCATCGAGGAAATCAACGATGTCGAAGTAAGGTGTTTGCTGGCCATCGACGACCAGCACACCGTGCACGCGGTAACCTCCTGGCTGCCGGTGTACCGCGGCGGAGAAATCCGGGGCTGGACTCTTGACTACATGCGCCGGCGCAGCACCGGCTTCCGCTCCAGCATGGAATTCCTGATCGCTTCGGCTGCCCTCACCCTCAAGTCCGAAGGGTTCGAGTTCATCAGCCTCTCAGGTGCTCCGCTGGCACGGGTCAAGTCCGTGGGAAGCCCAGTCCCGAGCCAAGGTTCGGGTGCGCTGGACCGGCTGCTCGATTGGCTGGGCGCGACGTTGGAGCCGGTGTACGGCTTCCGTTCGCTGCTGGCCTTTAAAGCGAAGTTCCAGCCCCGCTACCATCCGTTGTACATGGTCTACCCGGACGCGGCCGCCCTGCCGAGCATCGCCAATGCCATTACCCGCGCCTACCTCCCAAAGGTCTCCATCCGGCAGCGGCTCTCACTGGCCAAGAGAATCCTGCGCCCGCAACGCAGTCACCGAAAGGCCTCACAGCCATGATCCGTCCCCCGAACGAGAACCTGCTGCGGCTCAAACCGCTGCTGCGGGCCGCGCCCGTCCTCGCCACGGTGCTTGTCTGCGCCGGCTGCACCGCATCGCAGGCAGCGACGCCGGAACCCGCGCCGTCCGGAGCAGCACACGGTCAGGCGTCATTCTCGACGCGCACCCCGGCTGGCCCGACAACAACTGCTGCCACCCCCGCGCCAACCAGCGCGGCGGCGGACCAGGTTGTGGTGATCGGGGATTCACTCAGTACGGGATACGGCACCAGCCCGGACACGGCCTGGCCCGCCCTGCTGGCGAACACATTCAAGACAGGCAGTCATCCGCTGGACATGGTCAACGCCTCGGTCAATGGAAGCGGCTACGTCAGCGCGGGCGACGGCGGCGCCACTTTCCTCTCCGAGGTCACCGGGGCCGTGTCAAGACAAACTAAAGTGGTGTTGATCTTCGGCTCCGAAAACGACATTGGAGCCGACAACAACCAACTCACGAAGGCCACCGCGGATACCTTTGCCGCCGTGAGGGCCAACGCGCCCGAGGCGGCGATCGTCGTCGTCGGGCCGCCTTCCTACACCGACAACCCGGAACCGGCCCGGTTACAGGTCCGGGACCAGGACCGCGCCGCAGCACAGGCAGCCGGAGTCCTCTACATCGATCCAATCGAGGAACACTGGATTATGGGTAACGCGCAGGCGCTGATCGGCCCGGACGGTGACCACCCGAGCGCCGAAGGCCAGCGTTACCTGGGAGACAAAATGGAGGCGATCCTGCGCTCCGTGCTGCCATCCTGACCGCAACGGCGGACAGGCCAAGCGATGGTCGCCAACTGCAAGTCAGGGCCGCTTCCATGGCCGGCCGTGGTCTCCAGGTCTCCGAAACATAACTCCCCCGTTGCCCATAATCCTCACAATCATTCGCCGTTACATGGTGTGGTGCTTTGGTTGATGCCTTTCAGCTGATGCTCAGCGGGGATCCCTATGCTGGGGCTGGACCGGGGTAACGCCCGTCGGTCTGTTTTGTTTTCGTGGTCAGCGTCCTCGTTTGTAAATGTCCTGTGCGGCGATATGCTCTATTACTTGGATTCGGAAGGGCGCTGTGCGTCATTGGATTGACCATGTCAGTTTGCTGGCTGGGTGGTTACCCTCGACTGTCTTCCTGGTGGGTGTATTGGCGCTGGCATTCCTGCTGGTGCGTCGATCCTGGCGGTGGTGGGTCTTTAATTTATTGGCCGCTGGCGCGGGCGCGGGCCTGACGGTATTGCTGGGCTGGGCCGTCATCCATGTCTGGTACGTCTGGCCTGAGGACCTTCCGGCGGAGGTCCTGGTATGGGTCGGTGTCGCTGTATGGGCGGTGTTGTTGGCCGGTGGCACAGTGGTGGTGCGGGCCACTCTCCGGCATCGCCTTGGAGCGCCGGTTGCCGCCGCCTTGGTGGTTGCGTTGGCAGCGTCGCAGGTGAACGCCTACTTCGGCGCGCTGACCAACCTCGGAGACCTAATCCACGGTCCGCCGACCGTGACCGCGGGTATTTCGAGATTCTTGGCCAAGAAGCCCGGAGCTGACCCCTTTCGTGTGGCGCCGGTAAGTCGGAGCTGGCATGCCCCGGCACAAATGGCCCACAACGGGACCCTGCGCCAAGTAGTGATTCCGGGAACTGTTTCCGGCTTCCATGCCCGCAAGGCATTGGTATACTTTCCACCGGCCTATCTGCTCGCGCACCGGCCTGCGTTGCCGGTGCTGGTGCTCATTTCCGGTCAACCTGGTGGTCCCTCCGATTGGCTTACCTCAGCCGACCTTCCACAGGCTCTGGACGCGTTTGCCGCAGCCCATCATGGGTTGGCCCCGGTGGTCATCATGCCGGATCCCAACGGTGCTAACGCCGGTAATACGATGTGCATGGATTCCCGTCTGGCCCGCGCCGATACCTATTTGTCCGTCGATGTGCCGCACTGGATCACCTCGACCCTGGCAGTGGATCGCAACACCGAGCATTGGGCCGTCGGCGGTTTCTCTTTCGGCGGGACGTGTGCGGTTCAGATGAGCACCCGGCACCCGCACCTCTACCCCACATTCGCCGCCATGTCCCCGGAACGGGAGCCGGCGCTGACCGCGAACCGGCAGCGCACCATCGCGCTGGCATTCAACGGCAACTCTGCAGCCTTTAATGCCGAGTTGCCGCTGACCCTACTGGCCAACCACAAATATCCCGGGGTTCGGGGCTGGTTTTCGGCAGGTGAGTCCGACCACGTATACACCGACAACGTCCACGTTTTACACGCGGCAGCGCAGAAAGCCGGCATGCGAACCACCGTGACGGCAGTGCCCGGTGGACATTCGTGGCTCATGATAACGCAGACATTACCGCTGGCCCTGAACTTCCTGGCCAAGCCGTTGGGCCTAACCAGCCAATAAGATGCTGCCCGCGGCCCTGTCCATGTACGCCGCGAAGACGACGGTACGATTCCCAAGGGTGCGGCGGCAGAATTTTGCTGTAGCCACGGAACCGTTGCCGGCGGCTGAAGTAGCTAATCTCGTTCGGGTAGGTGAAGCACAGGGCGCAGGACAACGACCACCTGAAACGACTGGAAACTTGGCCTGACGCTGATGCTGTCGCGTTGGAGGTAACGTGGGCGTATGGCCTTGGAGCTAACTTCGTTGTCACCGATGCAGACCCTCGGTATCCCCGTGGCTCTGGTGGGGTCAGTCTTTCTGGCCCTCGGCGCACAGTTCCAGCACCGGGGCGTCAACAAGGTAGAGGCCGCGAGTTCGACAGACGCCCGAAACGGCCTTCGTTCCGGCCAACTCCTGGCCCTGGTCCGCCGACCATCGTGGATCGCCGGTACGCTAATGCTCGGCCTGGCGATCCTACTTCAGCTGATCAGCCTCTTCCTTGCACCCCTCACCGTGGTCCAACCGCTGGGAGCCGTGGCACTGGTCATCACTGCAGTGGTGAACGCGCGCGCCACGAAAACACGGCTCAGCGCCTCCACGATCCGTGCCATCACATTCTGCGT
>NZ_JADPVH010000021.1:0-59385 GCF_026932795.1 Paenarthrobacter sp. Z7-10
GGGCGGACACCCGCCGGCGTCACCGCCCGCGTCGTCCAACGCCTGCTGGCCCTGACCGCAGCGATCTGGCACAACGATCGGATCGGCCAAGCTGTGCGTCGCTCCATGACCGCCTACGATCACTGACCCTTGGAATTATTCATCTAGACGGTGGCCTGCAAAGCTAGCCGCGGTATTCCCTGGCTGAGCCGGAGTCCGGATCGTCCACTGCCGGGTCCAGCAGCGGGGAGCTGGGGTTTTGGCCGGTGTCCGGACTAGGGGGTCCGCCGTCGCCATGAGCTCCCGTTGCTGCGTCGCCGGCTCCGGTGGGAAGCACATCTCCCGATTCTGAACCGGGAGCAGGGCTGTCTAGCCCACCGGCCATTGAAACCCGCGGAGCCACCGCGTCCTCGCCCGGATTTGCGGGGGCGTCCGGCGCCTCAACTTTCCTGTCCGCTGCTTCCATATCCAATCCGTGCCCTTCCGCAAATCCTTTTCACCGGCTTAAACCGGACTTCACTTGCCGGGCATCGATGCCAACGGCGGATCCCACCTTTTCCCTTAAAGGTTACCGGTTCCCCACGTCAGCGTCACGGTCAAACGGACACGTGCATCGTCGAGCCCCCGGGAAGGTCACCGCCCCGGCGTTGCTGATGCCATCCACGCTTTGCTCCGTCACCCTTAGAACAATTTCACCTTCAGCCCGGCCTTCCACGCTGTCCGCCATGTCCGCTGCGATCCCGGACCCTGTGGGCGCAGACGCCGGCCCGCAAGGGAAGAGCGTGCAGTCCGACGGCACTCATCCGGTGCCGATGAGAGTAGGCGGACGACTGTAGGCGGGTAGGCGGACGACGGCAGTCCGACGACGGTAACGTGGCGCGCATTGCACGGACTGTACTCAGGCAACCGGTATCGTTGGCATCGTGCACAACAGGTCCGGGCTAGTTAAGATTGCGGCCGGCTGGCTGCTCGGATTGTTACTCGCCGCTTCGGCCGCCGTGATCACCATTCAACTGGTTAACACCAACTATTTTGGTCCGCAGCAGAGGGTCCAGGAGTATCTCCAGGCACTCCACGACGGCGACGGAGCCAAGGCCCTGGGTCTGCTGCAGGCCACCGTTCCGGATGCTAATGCGGCCGTGCTGGACGGCGAGGGCCTTAAGGCTGCTGCCGCCGGCACCAGCAATGTGCATTTGGGTAACCCGGCATCCCAGCCGGACGGTCGGGTGAAGATCGACGTTGACTACACGATTGATGGCACCGCGTTGTCCACCAACTTTCTGCTGGAACCGACCGGCACCCGGTGGCTCTTCTTCACCTCCTGGGACTTAGTGCCGACCACCCTGCCCACACTGGATGTATCGGTGGTGAACGAAACTCAGGCCGCCCTGAACGGCGTGCAGGTGAACATGCCCTCGGGCCGGAACAGCTTCGCGGTGTTCTATCCAGGCCGCTATACCGCGGAATTCCAGAGCCAGTACTTCCGGGCTCCGGCCGTCACCTCCACCGTCAGTTCAGCCAACGGCAAGCCGGCCGCCGTCGCCCTCGACACCGAACCCACCAGCGCCCTGCTGACGCAGGTGAACAGCAAGGTCCACCAGTATTTGGACGGCTGCGCCAAGCAGGAGGTGCTGCTGCCGGCCGCCTGCCCGTTCAGCAACCGAACGGACAACCGGGTACTGGGTCCCATTAACTGGAGTGTTGTCAGCTATCCGAAGATCAACATTTCAGCCTACGGCGGGAAATGGGTGCTGGCGCCCTTGACCGTCACTGCGCAGGTGGATTACAAAGAACAACAGCTCTACTCGGGAGCCATCTCTGAGGTGAAAACGGCCCAGGACTTCGGGTTCACCGCAAAGTTAAAGGTCAGTGAGACAGGTATCAGCGTCACCCCCGTGGTGGAGTACTAATCCCTTTGTCGACTGCAAATACCCCGTGGTGGAGTACTAACCCCTTAGGCGGGCTTCTGGGCCTCAGTCCACCCCGCGCCGCCCCTTCCCAACCAAGTAACAGCTGATGCACGGAAAAGACGTTTTGAGTGCATCTGCTGTTACTTAATTAGATTTGCCGGGCCGTGGGCGGGGTGGGTCGCGGGGCTAATCCATTCCGCGCAGGTCCAGTGTCAGTTCGGAAGCGCCGGCCGGATCGAGCAGCACCGGAATTCCCCAGTCCTGCTGGTACAGGTGGCAGGCCGCATGGTCCGGGATTTCGCCGTCGGCGTCTTCGGTGCCATCACAGGCGGCCGCGCGTGCGGTGATGTGCAAAACCCCCTCGGTCACGCCGTCGGCCAGCGTCAATATCCGGGTCAGGCCAATGGAGGTTCCGCCACCGTCGCGAAGCAGTTCCGGTGGGGTGGCCGAGATCTTCAGTTGAGTGGGATCCCCCCAGCGATAATCCAGCTTCTGACCCGTGGGCGCGGTGAAACGCACCTGCAGCTCCAACGCACCCGCTGCAACAGGAGTCTTCGGACGCTGCGTCTGAACCGCCCCCTCATCGACCTGCAAGGCTTCCTTTGGCACCGGCAGCCGCACCAGGCGGTGCTGATTGGCCTCCACGACAATGAGCAGCGGCGTCCTGCCGGTGGTATCCAGCAGCACATCGGAGGGTTCGGACAGCCCCCGGGCCAGCGTGCTGACGCTCCGGTTCACCGGGTCGTAGCGGCGCACCGCACCGTTGTAAGTGTCCGCCAAGGCGATGGAGCCGTCCGGCAGCACGGTGACCCCGAGTGGATGCTGCAGCCGGGCCTGAGCCGCGGCGCCGTCGCGGAAACCAAAGTCGAAAAGGCCTTCACCGACGGCGGTCTCCACGGTCAGCGAAGCGCTTTCGTCGGAACTAAGTGGCAGCTGATGCACGGAAGAAGGGTTTTGAGTGCGTTTGCTGTTACTCACTTGGGAGGAGGGGAATCGCAGCACGCGCAGCGCCGAGGTTTCGGAATCCGCCACCCAGATACTGCCGTCCGCGTCTTCCGCTAGGCCGGACGGCTGGGCGAACCACGCCTGCTCGGCCGGCCCGTCCAGCAAGCCTTCCAACCCATTTCCAGCCACGATCGTGAGCTGCCCGGTCAAGGGATCAAAGCCGAAGATCTGGTGCACGCCGGCCATCGCAACCACCACCCGGTTCAGCTGCCGGGACCAGACCACGTCCCAGGGCGAGGAAAGTGCGACCTCCAGCGGCCGCATGCCCAGATCCCCGGACGCCAGCGGCGCGCCGTCGTCGTCGACCCTTGCCGGTCCCGCCTCAAGCAGCCGCTGCACTCCGCTCCCAGCCAGCGTGCGAACCGAGCCCTCGGCCAGGTTGACCCCACGCAACCGGTGATTGACCGAGTCGGCGACGACGACGTCGTACCCGGCCTGGGCGGCGACCGCGGCGGGCAGCAGCGTCAGACCCTGCGGTTCATTGAATCGCGCGGCCTCCGCCGGGCCATCCTGGTGCCCTTTGGTTCCCTGGCCGATGGTGCGGACCACGGTCAGCAGGTCAGGTCCGAGCTCAACCAAACGGTGATGTCCGGTGTCGGAAACCAGGAAGTTCCCGCCCGCCAGCGGAAGCACCTTGCCCGGAAAACGCAGGTCTCCCGCCGTCGGCTCGGGAGCAACATACGGACCGTCCCCGCGGTGCAGCGTGCCCTTGGCCTCGTGCTTGGCAATCAGCTCGGGAATGAGCGAGGCCAGTCCAGCGGCGTGCCCCTCCCCCGATAGATGGGCAACGATGTACCCCTCGGGATCGATCACCACCAGGGTTGGCCACGCGCGCGCCGCATAGGCCTGCCAGGTGAGCAGTTCCGGATCGTCCAGGACCGGGTGCCGGATTTCATATCGTTCGACGGCGGAGGCGAGCGCCACTGGGTCCGCCTCGTGTTCAAACTTGGGCGAGTGCACCCCGACGGTGACCAACACGTCCGCATATTGCTGCTCCAGCGGGCGGAGTTCGTCAATCACGTGCAGGCAATTAATACAGCAGAAGGTCCAGAAGTCCAGCAGCACGATCTTGCCGCGCAGCTGTTCCAGGCCCAGCGGCTTGCCGCCGGTGTTCAGCCAGCCGCGGCCCTCCAGCTCGGAGGCACGCACTCGAAGGTGCGCCATCGGAGCCTTGGCCCCGGCGGTCTTCGTCTCTGCTGTCTTCGTCTCTGCTGTCTTCGTCTCTGCTGTCTTCGTCTCTGCTGTCTTCGTCTCCACAGTTTTCGCCTCTGCAGCCTTGACTGCGGTGGCCTCAGTTTCGCCGGTCTTCATCTCTGCGGTCTTCGTCTCTGCGGTCTTCGCATCCACTACGGGGTTTCTCCTTGCTTCGCCTGCTGCATCGTGTCCCCGCCCGGAACGGCGTCGCCATGGAGTTTCGTGTCGCGCTCGGCCAGTTGGGCAAACATATCGTTGTAAGCGGTCAGGTCCGCATCATTATTCCTGTCCGCGGCCCGGTCCTTGCGCTTAGTCTCACGCTCGTCCGAGCGGGACCACATCATGGCGACGCCAATGGCGATCAGCAACGTTGGGATTTCGCCGATCCCCCAGGCGATGCCGCCGCCGGTCTGCTGGTCCGCCAGCGCCGAAGCGCCCCAAGTCCGGCCCATGTTCCCGAAGTAACTGCCCTGCAGCAGCGCAGTGGCGCTCATCAGCGAAACGCCAAAGAACGCATGGAACGCCATAGTCGCCAGCAGCAGCAACAACCGCAGTGGATAAGGCGCGCGGCGCGGAATCGGGTCCGAGCCAATCATGGTGAGGATAAAGAGGTATCCGGTGATGGTGAAATGCAGCATCATCAGCTCGTGGCCAACATGGTCACGCATCGCATAGCCGAAGGCCGCGGTGTAGTAAAACAGCACCAGTGAGCCGGCAAAGTTTGCCGCGGCGAACAGCGGGTGCGTCACCAAGGCCGAGAACTTGGAGTGCACCAGCACCAGGATCCACTCGCGGACCCCGCGGCTGCCGTCACCGCGTGGCCTCAGGGCTTTCAGTCCCAGTGATATCGGGGCGCCGAGGACCATGAACAGCGGCGAGACAAGCATCAGCATCATGTGGTCCACCATGTGCGCACTGAACAGCACGCGCCCATACACCGCCGGGCCACCCGAGGTCACATAGGTCAGAGCCACCATGCCCAGCAGCCAGGAAACGGTCCGCAGCAGCGGCCAGCCATCGCCCCGGCGCCGCAGCTTCAGCACGCCGGCGAGGTAGGCCGCGGTGGCGACCAGCACGAAGGCGACCCAGAGCCAGTCCAGCCTCCACTCGGTGACCCAGCGCGACGGTGACAGCGCCGGTGGCAGTTCATAGCCGGTGAGGAGCACGGCGGGCGTGGCATCCGGGGCGTAACTGGTGGGTTCCGGTGGCGCGGATCGGCTTAGGGCCACGGCGATGCCGCTGGTGGAGCCCATGATGATCAGTTCGCCCAGAATGAGCTGCCACAGCACCCGACGCGCGGAGAGTGATCCCCGGCCGCTTTCCAGCCGCGGAAGTATCCATTGCCGGTGCATGTAACCGATGACGCCCAGCACTATGGTGGCCGCCGTCTTGATCAGGATCAGCTGGCCATAGGCGGAGGTGAACAGTTCGTTCCAGCTCGTGATCCGGATAGCTGCGTTGATCACGCCGGAGGCAAAGACGGTGACGAAGGCAAACAAGGCCATCGTGGAGAACCGCTTCAGCACCGGGCCGGTCAATTTGTTCAGGGTTCCGGAAATCACCGCCAGCGCTATGATGCCGCCAAACCACAGTGCCACCCCGGTCAGGTGCAGCAGCAGGGAATTGACCGCCCCCTCGTGGTCCGAACCGCTGGAGGCATGTCCGATCAGGGCCTGCGGGGTCAGTCCCAGCAGCGCCAGCACCAAGGTGATGGCCAACGCATTGAGCGACCGCACACCGAAACACAGCGTGGCCACGACGGCGGCAAAGATGCAGATCGCCAGCCAGGCCTGGCCGGTGGGCAGGGATGTCATGTAAAACGCCAGCTGCGCGGTGTAGTCCGAGCCGGAGGACGGCGGGAGCCCCGCTATGTCCGAGTAGGTCAGGACGAGCACCACGATGGCGGACAGCGTCCAGACGACGGCGGCAACAGCAGCCAGCGTCAAGGCTCTGGTGAACGCCGGGTGTTCGGGTGCCGGCGGAGCGGCGGTCCCCACGGCGGCCAGCCGGCCCGCCGGTGTGGAGCGCAGGGGCTTAAGTTCCTTGGGCAGCAGAACCACGGCAAAGAGCAGAGCGCCCACGACGGTGGCGACGGCGACGTTGTGCACGGTCAGGGCTATCGGCAAACCCCAGCGGGTCACCGCGCCGGGGTCAAGCAACCGACCCGAGGCGGCAGCCCCGGAGAAGATCAGCGCGGCCACCAGCGAAAGGACTGTGATGAGGGCTCCGGCCAACAGCCACGGCCCACGGATACCGGCCCGAGGCGCGGCGGCGGTACCGGGCGATGGATTCTTAGTTGCTGTTGCTGATGCCACCTATTCATTGTCCTGCACCCGGCGCGCATACCGCGAATCAGGGCCGCTGAACGATGGGCGAGGCAACAGCAACCGGGGCGCTTACACCATTGCGATTAAGCGGCGGAGGACGGCCGCCCGCTGGCAACCGTCCTCCGGCAGGATCCCAATCGGGACCCTTGCCCCTGGTGTGACTACTTGTTGGAGACAGCAGCCTTCAGCTTGGAACCGGCACTCAGCTTCACGCTGTGGCCGGCGGCGATCTGGATGGCCTCGCCGGTCTGCGGGTTACGGCCCGTGCGGGCAGCGCGGTCGGTCCGCTCGACGGACAGCCAGCCGGGGATGGTGATCTTTTCGCCGGCAGAGACCGAGCTCTCGAACACCGAGAAAAGGGCGTCCAGAACGGAGTTCACCGCGGTCTGGCTGGTCTCAGCCTTAGCAGCAACTTCGGCAACCAATTCACTACGATTCTTAGCCATTTATGTCCTCCTGGACCTCAGATGAATGGAGTTGAACGCGGGATGCGTGCCAACCACTGTTTCCGAACATACCAGCTAAGCCTTGCCGCGCCAGCAGTTTTCCCTGTTTTTGCGCAGTTTTTCCCGCCAATTGGGGGGTTTTGCGCCGTCGGCGGCGCATTTGTGGTCCGTCGAACATACGGCCGGAGCATGGCAGGGGGCGGAGCATGGCAGGGGGCGGAGCATGGCAAAGGGGCGGTGGCCTCATGGCCACCGCCCCTTCATCAGCAGTGCACAGCCAGCCTCAGCGGGCCACCGGAGCTGCAGTTACCAGCTGGACTTCTTAATGCCGGGCAGTTCGCCTCTGTGCGCCATGTCGCGGAAGCGGACACGGGAGATGCCGAACTTCTGCAGCGTTCCGCGCGGCCGGCCGTCGATGGTGTCGCGGTTGCGCACCCGGATCGGCGAGGCGTTGCGGGGCAGCTTCTGCAGGCCGAGGCGTGCGGCTTCACGCGCCTCGTCAGTGGCGTTGGCGTCAACCAGAGTCTTCTTCAGCTCGAGACGCTTCGCAGCGTAACGCTCGACGATGACTTTACGCTGTTCGTTCTTTGCAATCATTGACTTTTTAGCCATAGTCTTTAGCGCTCCTCTCGGAATTCGACGTGCTTGCGGATCTTGGGATCGTACTTTTTCAAAACCATGCGATCCGGATCATTCCGGCGGTTCTTACGGGTGACGTAAGTAAAACCCGTACCCGCGGTGCTCTTGAGCTTGATAATGGGACGTACGTCCTGGGCTTTTGCCATTAGAGCTTCACCCCACGTGCCTGGATCTGTGCCACGACCGCGTCAATGCCGCGGACGTCGATGGTCTTGATGCCCTTCGCGGACAACGTCAGCGTGACGTTGCGGCGAAGGGACGGAACCCAGTAGCGCTTCTTCTGGATATTCGGGTCGAACCGGCGCTTATTGCGGCGGTGCGAGTGCGAAATGCTGTGTCCAAAGCCCGGCTCGGCTCCAGTCACTTGGCAGTGAGCTGCCATGATTCTCCTTATAAAAAATTGAATGTAACGGGTCGCAGTGCTCCTGCGCTCCCGCGCGGCAGGTGACGTCCGCCCTCAGTTCCGGCCCCGGCGTGTGGAACTCCGCAACGAAGTCCGCGGGATCGGCAACCTTTGATTACTGGACGAATACGGGAATGCACGCAACTTGAGCCCCTAACTGCCGGCCCGCGGGAAATGAATTCCCGCCAACCGGAGCAACTGCGCACGCTCCGCGCCACCTGGCGCCTACCTATTCTATGATCCAGCGCAGTTTAAGACCAATCGGTGGCTCCGTCAGTGGCTCCCGGTGCGTGCAGCTGGGGCCAGCGCGGATTCAGACTGTCGCCCGAGGAAACGCCACGCAGCCGGCGGCCCACCCAGGGGCCGACATATTGGCGGACCCACCGGGCGTTGGCCCGCAGCGCCTGGCGGCGGCTCAGTTCCGGCGCCGGTTCGATATCCGGGACCTGCAGATCGGACTCGTGCTCCAGCAGGGCCAGCACACGTTTGGCCATGTTGATGTGCCCGGCGGTGGACAGATGAATCCTGTCCTGCGCCCACATCCGCCAGTCGTAATACTCGCTGAAGCGCCAGAAGTCGGCAATCAGGGCACCGTGCCTGTCCGCGATGTCCCGTACCAGTTCGTTATAAATCGCCGTCCGCCCGCGCATCGTGCCAAAAACCTTCGAGCCCTTGGCATCGAATCCGGAGAACAGCACCACGGTGGCTCCGGAGGCACGCAGCCGTCCCACGCCGTCGTCGTACTTGAGCATCAGGGCATCAATGTCCACAGACGGGCGCAGAATGTCATTCGCGCCGGCGTAGAGGGTGACGAGAGTGGGTGCCAGCGCCACCGCGGCCTCCACCTGCTCGGCCATAATCTGGCCCAGCTTGCGGCCGCGGATAGCCAGGTTCGCGTACCCGAGTCCCGAATCAACCCTGGCCAGCTCCTGCGCCACCCGGTCCGCCCAACCGCGCACCGCATTGGGCAGGGTGCCGTCGTCGTCTCCAACGCCTTCGGTGAATGAGTCGCCAAGGGCCACGAATCGGGTGGAAAACTCCATGCTGAACCTCCGCACAACGGATTTGGATATGCTCATCCAAGGTTACCGGCGACTCTGGGACGTCAAACGCGGCCAGCAACCGCGCGACCGTACAACGAAGAGGACGCGCTGAAAGCCTTGAACCCGCCGGCCACGATTTGGAGCCCCGCGTACCGCAGCGCCACGGTGGGGTTGTTCAGCCTCGCCTTTTTGGTGGCCTACTCCGTCTCGGCCATCACCACAGCGATGCCCCGGGCTGCCCATGAACTGCACGGCCTCAATCTGTACGGTCTGGCCTTCGCCGTCACAATGGCCACGTCGGTGGTGGCGATGACGTTCGCGGCGCCTTGGATTGAACGCGCCGGACCCGGCGTCGCACTGATGGCCGGCATCGCGGTGGATTGCGCCGGGCTGCTCGTGGCCGCCGCGGCACCAACCATGGAAGTGCTGGTAGCCGGCCGGGCGGTTCAGGGCATCGGCGTGGGGTTGGAGGGCGTGGCACTTTATGTGGTGATCGCCAGGGTCTTCCCGGCAGCGATCCGGCCCAAAATGTTCGCCACCCTCTCGGCGGCCTGGGTGCTGCCGTCCATCATCGGTCCGGCCATCAATGGTGCAGTCACGGACCAGTTTGGATGGCGCTGGGTCTTTGTCACGGTTCCGGTTGTTGCCGTCGGCGCCGTCGCGCTGGTCCGGGCCGGGACCCGCGGCGCCAGCATGGACGCCGGGGAGACTTTCGACCGGGCCGACGACGACGGCCAGCCCGGATTGTCCGCGCGGACCGGCAGCGCAAGCGGGAACAGCCGAGCTACCGCCCCCCGGAGCGACTTCGGGACAAACAGCATCTGGTACCGGCCGCTCCTGGCCCTCGCTGCCGCGTGCGCGGTGCTGCTGCTCGGTGACGCCAGCCTGCGCGCGCATCCGTGGTGGCCCGGCGAACTGGCCGCCGCCGTCGTCGTGCTGGTACTTACGGCGCCGAAGCTGCTGCCGCGCGGTACTTGGCTGGCGCGGCGCGGACTGCCCGCCGTGGTGCTGATGCGCGCGCTGATCGGCACCGCCTTCACGCTGGGCGATGTGTACCTGCCGCTGCTGATGATCCAGCAGCGCGCCATGCCGGCGTGGCTGGCGGGCCTGTCACTGACCGTGGGCGGTATCACCTGGTTCGCTGGATCCTGGCTCGCCGGACGTGGGGTGATGACGCCGCGATTGCGCCTGCAGCTGGGCGCAGTGGCACTGCTGTTGGGCGTGCTCGTTTCCGCCTTGGTGGTGCTGCCCGCTGTGCCCGTGTGGGTGGCCTGGCTGGGCTGGTGCTTCTCCGGGTTGGGCATCGGCATCTCCTACCCCAGCCTTTCGGTCATTTTGCTCGAGCTCTCGGCAGCCTCCGAACAAGGCAGCAACTCCTCGGCCCTGCAGCTCAATGAGACGCTGACAACGTCCGCCCTGCTCGGCGTAGTGGGCGCGGTCTTCGCGGCCCTGCTGAGCACCGGCGGGCTGGGTTTTGTGGTTCCGTTCGGGCTGGCCGCGGTGCTGTCCCTTGCGTCAGTTTTCGTGGCCCGCCGCGCCGCCTGACTGCTGCGCCTGACACGCCACTGTCCGGTTCGGCACCATACGCCTATTCTGAAGATAAGCGCAGGGGCCGCCGAGAACGCCGAATGACTGGAGGCAGCATGGACAATCACCCATTCGCACTGGAGGTATCCAGCGCCGCGAAGCCGCGTTCCGCCGTCGTCCGGCGTTCCTCCCCGACATCGAATCCCCTGATCGCGAGCTACTCGACGCTGCTGAAAACAGTCCGCTCGGACGGACTGCTGCGCCGGCACAGGCGCTACTACATGATCCTGTTCGCGGTGCTCATGCTGCTGTTCGGAGCCGCCTGGACCGGATTCGGCTTCCTGGGCGAGAGCTGGAGCCAGCTGTTCATCGCCGCAGCTTTGGGGGCTCTCTGCACGCAATTCGGTTTCCTGGCGCACGAGGCCGCGCATGGACAGATCTTCTCGACCAAGGGCGCCAACGAGTGGTTCGCCCGCCTGATCGGAACGGGCCTGACCGGCATCAGCTACGCCATGTGGGTGCAGAAACACACCAAACACCATGTCTATCCCAATACCGTCGACAAGGACCCCGACATCAAGACCGGCACCGTTGCCTTCTACCCGGGCGGTGCGGCCTCCCGCCGTGGAGCCATGGTGTTCTTTACCCGCCGGCAGGGCTACTTCCTGTTTCCGCTGCTGTTGCTGCTGGGTCTGGCCCTCTACGGCCGGTCGGTGCGGTTCCTCCTGAGCCGGGAGAAGGTGGATCACCGGTGGGTGGAGATCCCTGTGCTGATGGGCCGTTACGCCTGCTTTTTGGCGATCGTTTTCTGGTTCCTTCCGCTCGGCATGGCTTTCGCCTTTATTGGCGTGCAGGTAGCCGTGTTCGGTTTTTACATGGGCGCCTCCTTTGCCCCCAATCACAAGGGCATGCCCGTGCTGGACGCTTCGAGCCGGGTGGACTTCCTCAGCCGCCAGGTCCTCACTTCCCGGAACATCGCCGGGGGCAGATTTATGGACGTACTGATGGGTGGGCTCAACCGACAGATCGAACATCACCTGTTCCCGGACATGGCCCGCCCGCACCTGCACCGCGCGGCCACCCTCGTCCGGCAGCATTGCCGGTCCCATGCGATTCCCTACACGGAAACAAACCTGATTGCCTCGTACGCCATTGTGGTGCGCTACCTCAATACCGTGGGCCTGTCCGCGGGCAGCTCCTTCGAATGCCCGGTCGGAGACCGCTACCGTCCCTGGTAGCGTTCCGCAGCCACAGCCACGCCCGGCATCGGCGCTGCGTAACGCCGGTGGTAGCGTGGCGCAAATACGCACCAGCAATGATTGGAGACACCATGTCCAGCTCCAACGATGAAAACGCTCCGGATCTTGACGGCGTCATCGAATCTCACGACGACGCGCTGCCCGGACCGACGCGCTCGGGACACGGCAAAATGCCTGAAAGGCTCGACGACGACGCACTGGCCGCCGCGACCGAACAGGAGCGGGTTGACGCCGGGCTCGAGGACTACGCGCCGAACGAGGTCCCGCCGGCTACCGACCCGCTGCCTCCGGGCACCAATGAAGCCGTGGACCGGGCGCAGCGCGGACTGACCGAAGACTAAGCCGGATCAGCCGACGGAACGGCGTTTGGGGCGTCCGCCCGGCCCGCGGCCTCAGCATTAGCGGCTGGCTGGGTTCTCCTGCCGCCGTCGAGTTGGATTCATCCTCAGACAACTGCCACATCGGGGCGCCTGTGGCAGTGGCTGTGGCAGTGCTGTGCACCGGCCATGTGATTGAGGAACATGCCGCATGGCTGCCATGGCAGAGTCTTTTTTTCGACCAGACCAAGCCATTTCCCTCTCTTGCCAGGACCATTTTTCTCCCCTGGCAGGGCCATTTCCCTCCCCCCCACAGAGGGATTTTTTTCCGACCCGGGGGCGCCATTTCGCACTGGGCAGAGCCATTTTCCTCCCCAGACAGACAACCCGGGACCAGTCAAGGGCCTTGCACAATAAGTATGCTTCTGATTTCCTGAAAGAGCGCGCAGGCACCTGCCTCACCTCACCGGTTCAGGAAGCTGTTGGAACATGACGTATCCAAGAAATCGCGGCGCCAGCATTGAGGCATTCAGCCGTGCCAAAGAGTCAACCGGAGCAGTGAAACAGGCCCTGCAGAATGAGCTGGTCCTCGGGCATATGGATATAGCCGACTCGATCGCACGCAAATTCGCCACCCGGGGACGGGACCTCGCCGATCTTCAGCAGGTGGCCGCACTGGCACTGATAAAGGCTGTCCAAGGCTTCCAGCCCGCTCGCGGAACCGACTTTACCGCTTATGCCATTCCGACCATTTCCGGTGAAATCAAACGCTATCTGCGGGACAGTTGCTGGGTGGTCCGGCCGCCGCGCTTCCTGCAGGATCTGCGCACCCTGGCAGCCAAGGAGCGGCCGCGTCTGGCACAGCGGCTGCAGCGTGAACCGTCCCTGCGTGAGCTGGCCGACCATCTGGAGCACAGTGAGAAGGATGTTGCCGAAGCACTGAACTGCCAGGGCAGCCTGCGGCCAGAGTCACTGGAGGCGCCGGTCACTGATGAAGGCCTCACGCTGGCGGAGACCATGTTCGACGACGACGGTGCACCGGAACGCACGGACGATATTCTCGCGCTCCGGGACGCGGTCCGCGAACTGCCCAGCAGCGAAAGGGAACTGCTGTTCCGCCGCTACTTCCATGAGGAGACACAGCAACAGATCGGCCACCAGCTGGGAATGACCCAGATGCAGGTTTCCCGCCTGCTGGCACGGGTCCTGATCAAACTCCAGAACCGGCTGCTGGAAGCGGAGGAACCACCGGCCGCTGAGCTGGTGCGGACGGCCACCCGGCCGGCAGCCCGAGCCTCGAAGACCAGCTGACGGCGCAGTTGGCTGCCTGCCACCCGGCCGGCAGCCTGAGCCTCGACGACCAGTTGACGGCGTGTCTGGCTGTTGGCGCTGCAGCCAGATCGCCGGGAGAAGTTATCCGTACCCGGGTGTTTAGAGCCGGCTCATTCGGGGGAAAGCGCTGCTATGGAACTCGCCGATGGAGCCGATGAACCCGCACGTGGGTATCCAGGACTGCGGGATCCGGCAGCACCTGCGCCTAAGGCCATCCTGTTTGACCGGGACGGCACGTTGGTGGTGGACGTTCCGTACAACCGGCTGCCCGCGTTGGTGCGCCCGCTCCACGGCGTAGCTGGGGTCCTGGCGGCACTGCGGACGGCAGCTGTTCCCATAGGCGTAGTCACCAACCAGTCCGGCGTTGCCCGTGGGCTGCTGAGCGTGGCCGACGTATTGGCCGTGCACCGGCGGGTCGATGATCTTCTGGGCCCGTTCGATGTTTGGGAGTTCTGCCCGCACGGTCCCGACGACGGCTGCAGCTGCCGGAAACCCGCTCCGGGCATGATCCTGCGGGCCTGCCGGAAGCTGGGTCTGGAGCCAGGGGAAATTGCCGTGATCGGTGACATCGGTGCCGACGTCGAAGCAGCCACGGCGGCAGGCGCTACCGGGGTACTGGTTCCGACGCCTGTTACCCGGGCGCAGGAGGTGGCTGCGGCGGAACTGGTGGCTCCCAGTCTTGAAGCCGCCGTCAGCGCACTGATGGGATGGGAAGCTGGCCAGCTCCCGCTGACCTACTCCCTGCCGGAGCATGTGGAAACGCCTGGAGCACCCCGGGGGATGAGCCAATGAAAAGGCGCGTTCTGGTGGCGCGGCTGGACAGCGCAGGGGACGTCCTGCTGGCGGGCCCCGCCGTGCGGGCGGTCGCCGGCGGCCGCGGCCGCGGTTCCGGCCGGACCGGAGGCTGCGACGTTGTCCTGCTCTGCGGACCGCACGGCACCGCGGCCGGTGCCCTGCTGCCTGGCGTGAGCGAGCAGTACACCTGGCGCTGCCCGTGGATTATTGATCCGGCCCCGCCTGCCACCGCCGGCCTGCTGGCCGAGTTGGACGGCTTCATCCGGCGCGCGCGCATTGATGAGGCCGTCATCCTGACCTCCTTCCACCAATCACCGCTGCCGTTGGCCCTGCTCCTGCGTCTGGCAGGCGTGCAGCAAATCACCGGGGCGTCCACGGATTATCCCGGCTCGCTGCTGGACATCAGGCTCAAACCGGGCGAGGACTTGGCGGAAGACCAGCCCGAGAGCGAGCGGGCGCTGGCCATCGCGGCGGCGGCCGGTTATGACTTGCCGCCGGACGACGACGGCCGGCTGCGGGTCAAGGGCGTTCCGGATGCTTCGGAGCTCGTGGGCCGGCAGCCCTATGTGGTCGTGCACCCGGGAGCGGCGGTGCCTGCCAGGGCTTGGCCCGCGCTGCATCACGCGGCCGCCGTCGAACTCCTCGATGGAGCCGGTTACCGTGTCATCGTCACCGGCGGCCCCAGTGAAACGGCGCTCACCGCGACGGTGGCGGGGGTGGCGGCCCTGGATTTGGGTGGCCGGACAGACCTGCCGATGCTGGCCGGCGTGCTGGCCGGAGCATCCGCCGTGATCACCGGCAATACCGGACCGGCGCATCTGGCCGCTGCGGTGGGGACGCCGGTGGTCAGCTTGTTTTCGCCGGTGGTGCCGGCGGTCCGGTGGGCCCCCTTTGGCGTGCCGCTGGAGTTATTGGGTGACCAGAACGCGCCCTGTCGGCTTAGCCGCGCCAGGGAATGCCCGGTGCCGGGACATCCCTGCCTGTCCTCCGTCAGCCCGGACGAAGTGACGGAGGCCGTGGCGAGGCTGCTCAGCGGGCTGGCGTCACTGCGGACGCGGCGGGAAGTAAAAAAACGATGAGAATCCTGCTCTGGCATGTTCACGGCGGCTGGACCGACGCATTTGTCCGCGGCGGGCACGACTACCTCCTGCCGGCAACGGCCGAGGGCGGTGTCTGGGGCCTTGGCCGCGCCGGACGGGACTGGCCGGCCAACGTTCGAAATGTCGATCCGGCCGCGCTGCGGAACGCTGAGGTGGATGCGGTCATCCTGCAGCGTCCGGAGGAGCTCGCCGCCTGCGAGCGCCTGCTGGGCCGGCGGCCCGGACGCGACGTACCCGCCTTTTATCTGGAGCACAACACGCCCAAGGGCAATGTCCCCAACTCGGTTCATCCAATGGCGGATCGGACTGACATCCCGGTGGTCCACGTGACGCACTTCAACAGCCTGTTTTGGGATACCGGCGCCGCACCCACCCTCGTGATCGAGCACGGCCTGGTAGACCCCGGTCAGCTTTATACCGGCCGGCTGCCCCGGCTGGGGGTAGTGATCAACGAACCGGTGCGACGTTGGCGGGTCACCGGCACCGACCTGCTGGCGCGCTTTTCGCAGGTCGCTCCGCTGGAGGTTTTCGGCATGGGCGGCGCGCTGCTGCCGGCCGCCATCGGGTTGGGACCGGACGCGCTGACCATCCGCGGTGACCTGCCCGGAGACCGGCTGCATCGGGAGCTGAGCGAATGCCGGGTATATCTGCATCCACTTCGCTGGACCTCGCTGGGGCTGGCACTGCTGGAGGCGATGCATCTGGGCATGCCGGTGGTGGCGTTGGCCAGCACCGAGGCGAGCCGCGCCGTGCCACCGGAGGCCGGCGCAATTTCCACCAACGTGGACGAGCTCTGTGCGGCAGCGGCGATGCTGCTGGCGGACCCGGAGGAAGCACGGCGGCGGGGCAACATCGCCCGTCAGGCGGCATTGGCGCACTATGGTTTGGCCGCCTTCCTGCGCGCCTGGGACAACGTGCTGGGTGACGCGGGAACGCACCCGGCCGCTGGCAGCGGCGCGCTTTTGGCAGCGAGGGAGAGGAGCCCACGGTGAAAATATCCATGGTTTCGGAGCATGCCAGTCCCCTGGCTGCGCTGGGCGGCGTGGACGCGGGTGGGCAGAACGTCCATGTCGCCGCACTGTCGATGGCGTTGGCGCGGCGGGGGCACAGCGTCACCGTCTATACCCGCCGCGACAGTACAGAGCTGCCGGCACGGGTACTGGTGGGGCCCGGCCTGGAGGTTGTCCACGTCACCGCCGGACCCGCGGAACACATACCCAAGGATGAACTGCTGCCGTTCATGGCAGCGCTGGCCGATGGCGTCGCCGCCGATTGGGGTGACCGGCCGCCGGACATCGTGCACGGGCACTTCTGGATGTCCGGCATCGCAGCATTGGATGCGGCCCGGCGGTTCGACGACGGCGGATATTCAGTGCCGGTGGTGCAGACCTTTCATGCCCTTGGAACCGTGAAACGCCGCCATCAGGGAGCCCACGACACCAGTCCGGCCGAGCGCCGCTGGTACGAACCATCCGTGGGCCGCGCCGTCGACCGGGTGATTGCCACTTGCTCCGACGAGATCTTCGAACTCAAAGCCATGGGTGTCTCCGGCGGTAAGGTGTCCATCGCGCCCTGCGGCGTTGACCTGGAACTATTTTCTCCCACCGGCCCGGTGGAGCCGAAAGGCCGACGTTACCGCATCCTCACCGTGGGACGGCTGGTGCCGCGCAAGGGCGTGGATCTGGTGATCCGCGCACTGCCTCTGCTGCGGCAGGCTGGCTACGACGATGTGGAGCTGGTCGTGGTGGGTGGATCCGGGGACTCAACCAGCATGCGCACGGATCCCGAAGTGCGCCGGCTGTTGGCCTTGGCCGATGAACTCGGTGCTGCCGACAGGCTCACGCTCCGCGGCCAGGTGCCGCGCGAAGCGATGCCAGCGGTGCTCCGCAGCGCCGATGCGGTGGTCTGCACTCCCTGGTACGAACCCTTCGGCATCGTTCCGCTGGAGGCAATGGCCTGCGGCGTCCCGGTGGTGGCCGCCGCGGTAGGCGGACTGATCGACACCGTGGTGGACCGGCGCACCGGGCTGCATGTGCCTGCCAACGACCCTGAAGCCATCGCCGCCGCCGTCGCCGAACTGCTCGGAAACCCGGATCTGCGCAGCCAGCTGGGACGGGCTGGAGTTACCCGGGTGCGCTCCCGGTACACCTGGGACAGGGTCGCGGCGGAAACCGAAAAAGCGTATCAGATCACCCTCAATGAAGCCGTTCGCCAGGACAGCCTGCAACCGATGGAGGGCACCGCGCTATGAAGGCCGAACCCAACACCGCGCCCGTCTTTCCAGGCACCTTCACGGCGCCATCACAGGCGCGACCCCAGACAGTGCCATCCCAAACAGCGCCACCCGGATCAGCGCCACCCAGTCCAGCCCCACCTCAAACAGCGCCACCCGAGACAGCGCCACTCCAAGCACTGCTGTCGGAATCACTGCTGTCAGAATCACTGCTGTCACAATCACTGCTGTCACAAGCAGCGCCCTGGGCGCTTGCCCCCGTTCCAACACCTGTTCCAGACATTGATCCGGCATTTCTGTCCGTGATCACGCACCTGGACGAGGTGGCACCGGCGCTGCGCTCGCTCCGGCTGCACGCACACCGGCTCTCCGGCTGGGGTGTGGAACTGGCTCAGCGGCTGATGTCCGGGCAACGGCTGCTTGCGGCGGGCAATGGGGGCTCGGCCGCGGAGGCGCAGCATTTGACGGCGGAGCTGGTGGGCCGCTTCGACGCCGAGCGCGAACCGTTTTCCGCGATTTCCCTGCATGCGGAAACCTCGGCCGTAACGGCCATCAGTAATGACTATGGCTACGATCAGCTGTTCGCCCGCCAGGTCCGGGCTCATGGCCGCCACGGCGATGTACTGATCCTGCTTTCGACCAGCGGCCGGAGCCCAAACCTTCTGCACGCAGTGGAAGCGGCCGCTTCGCTGGGAGTCACCACCTGGGCACTGACCGGCAGGGCACCCAATCCGCTTGCCCTGCTGTGCGACGACGTCGTCGACATCGATGCCCAAGCCGCCAACGCGCAGGAGGGTCACCTGATAGCGCTGCACGCACTGTGCCGGGCCTTCGACACCGAAGTGGCACGGCGCCGTCCGGTCAGTGCTTCCGCTCAAGGCGGCCGTCCGGCTCACCGCGCTCACTTGGCGCAGGAAGAGGAGGATCGATGAACATCGTGGTGGTGGGGGACGTCCTGCTGGACGTCGACATGAACGGCAACGCGGAACGGCTCTGTCCGGACGCGCCGGTCCCCGTGGTGGATGTGACCCACGTGGACCGGCGGGCTGGCGGCGCCGGATTAGTGGCCCGCATGCTCGCCCGCGATGGTGAGCAGGTTCGGCTGGTCACCGTTCTGTCCGACGACGGCGCGGGCGCATCAGTGCGGGAGTCGCTGGCTGGCATCGACGTCGTCCCCGGCCCGTCCGGAGCGCCAACGCCGGTGAAAACCCGGATACGCGTCCAGGGCCAACCGGTTGTGCGTTTCGACGAGGGGTGCGCGCCAGCCCACGTCCCCGCGATCAGTGCTGCCATGATCTCCGCCGTGCAGGACGCCGACGTGCTGCTGGTTTCCGACTACGGCCGCGGACTCACCGCCAATCCGGAACTCCGGCAGCTTTTGGAGCTCCGGGCCCGCCAGGTACCCGTGGTCTGGGATCCGCATCCGTCCGGCGCGGCGCCCGTCCCCGGCGTTGCCGCCGTCACGCCCAACCGCTCGGAGGCGCGGCGGGCAGCTGTAGCCGGCGGACCATACGCGGTTGACGCGCCGCCAACGGGTTCGGTCGCAGGTCCGGTGGACGGTGCCGCGGACGCAATGGTGGACGGTGCCGCGGAGGGAACGGCCGGCGCTGCACGGGACGGAACCGTGCTGCTGCGGCGCTGGAAGGCCATGGCAATGGTGGTCACGCTGGGGGAACGGGGCGCGATGGTCCTCGCGGGCGACGACGCTCTGCCGTACATGGTGCCGGCACCGCAGGTCCACCTCAATGATCCGTGCGGCGCGGGCGACCGCTTCGCCGCCAGCCTGGCCGTACAGCTCGGACGTGGAGTGGAACTGCATTCGGCCGCCGACACCGCGGTACGGGAAGCGGCGGCCTTCCTAGCCGACGGAGGCGTGCAGTCCCTGCTGCAGCCGGTGCAACCACGCCAGCTGCACAGCAACGGCATTGACGCCCTCCGAATAGCACGGCAGACCCGGGAACGCGGTGGAACCGTGGTGGCTACCGGCGGCTGCTTTGATTTGCTGCACGCAGGACACTCACGCACCCTTTCCGCCGCCCGCGCCTTGGGTGACTGCCTGATCGTGTGCCTCAACTCCGATGATTCCACCCGCCGACTTAAGGGCGACGGACGGCCGATCATCGGTCAACTTGAGCGGGCCGAGCTGCTGCTCTCGCTGGAATGCGTCGACGCGGTACTGGTCTTCGACGAGGACTCTCCGAATGCCTGCCTGGAACGGCTGCGGCCGGACCTGTGGGTCAAGGGGGGCGACTACACCATTGGGCAATTGCCGGAGGCGGAGTTGGTCAGCTCCTGGGGCGGGCAGACCCTGACCGTTCCGTATTATCCGGCGCATTCCACCAGCCAACTGGCTGCAGCGCTGGAAAACACCGGCGTCACCGGCACAGGCCAAGCCCATGCAGGCTGAACCGGCACGGCACCAATTCACGCAGGGCACGGACCACGGCACGAATTTCCACAGCACGAATTGCAGCTACAGATTCCGCACTACAGAAAGCAGGGAACCATGACTTCCTCAACCATCGATCCGGCCTTCAATCCCGGCCGGGTCTTGGTCACCGGCGGCGCCTCCGGTCTTGGCGCCGCCGTCGTCGATGCCGTCCTGCAAGCCGGAGGCACGCCCGTCGTACTGGACCGCGACATCCGCAGCGTGGCCGCGGCCAGAGCCTATGAGGTGGACGTCACGGACCGCGCGGCTGTCACAACGGCCGTGCAGGAGGCCGCCGAGACCCTCGGCGGGTTGGACGCCGTCGTGACCGCGGCCGGCACGGACCGCTGCGGCAAGCTCGACGACGTTCCGGCCGACGACTGGGAGCGCGTCATCGCAGTGAACCTTTTGGGCACGGTGTCGGTGATTCGGGCAGCCCTGCCGTACCTCAAGTCATCCCACGGCCGCGTGATCACCATCGCCTCCACCCTAGCCAAGCGCGGCGTCTCGGACGCGACGGCCTACTGCGCCTCGAAATTCGGCGTCCTCGGGTTCAGCCAGGCGCTCGCAGCCGAAACAGGTGGTCAGATTGGCGTGACCACCATCATCCCCGGAGGCATGAAGACGCACTTCTTCGATGACCGGGAGGAGCAGTACAAGCCGCAGGACGATTCACGGCTTAACGATCCGGCGCGGGTCGCACAGGCCATTATGTTCGCGCTGTCCCAGCCGACGGGCTGCGAGGTGCGGGAGATGCTGATCTGCCACGAGGAGGAAGGGTCCTGGCCCTAAGGCTTGTGGCATGACAAACCTTGCTTGGGGTCCGTGTAGCGGGCTTCAGAGCGGGGTAACGAAGGAAGGAAAAGCACGCCCGCTGCGGCCTAGGTCGAAGCCACCCAAGGAGCGTTATGTGCCCAGTAAGTGAAACCGCAGAAACACCAACCGAACTCGCATCGGCGCACGGACCGGCAGCCGCGGCGACGGGGGCATCCCCTCCCGCGGCGGGAGACTCGGTGCTCACGGTCCACAATCCGCGGACCGGAAAGTTGGTGGGAAGCGTGGACTGCGCCTCCCGTGAGCAGGTCGCCCTGGCCGTTTCGCTGGCCCGTTCGACGGCTGCGGAGTGGGCTGGGACTGATCCGGCCGAGCGGGGACGGCTGCTGCGCTCAGCCGCCGCCCGGCTGTCCGCCGCTGCGAAATTACTTGCGGACCTCAACCACGCCGAAACCGGGCGCCCCGTCGATGAAGCGCTGGCTGGCATCGCGGCGGGGGTGTCCACCCTGCAGCAGTATGCCGAGCTAGGTCCGGTACACCGTGGCCACAGTCTGCGCGGAAGCGCACTGGCCGCTGACTACACCGTGCCGGAACCGCGCGGAGTGGCAGTGCTGCTTACCCCGTGGAACGATCCGGTGGCGGTGGCCGCCGGACTAATCGGCGCCGCGCTGGTCACTGGAAATACCGTGATCCATAAACCCAGCGAGCGCTGCCCGCACTTGGGCATCGCGCTGGGCGAGGCCCTCTCCGATGCCTTTCCGGCCGGGGTACTTACCACCCTGACCGGCGGCGCCGACGTGGGAACTATGCTGACCAACCTCGACGGCGTGGACGTTTACGCGCACGTCGGTTCCAGCGCCACTGGAGCGCGAATTGCGCGGGCAGCCGTGCTGACCGGGGCGCACGTAATCAGGGAAAATGGCGGCAATGATGCCCTGCTGGTGGATGCCGACGTCGACCCGGGCTGGGCTGCGGAGCAAGCCGCGATCGGCGCGTTCAGCAACAGCGGCCAGATTTGCACCTCCGTGGAGCGCATCTACGTGCACCGCGCCGTGGCCGAGGCGTTCTGCGATGCCTTGGTGGAGCAGGCTCGACGGCGGAACACGTCAGCACCGCTGGCCCCGCTGGTGGACACCAGGCTGCGGAATGCCGTGCATGCACAGGTCGCCGAAGCGCTGGAGCTTGGCGCCCGGGCTGTGACCGGCGGTGCCATTCCAGACGGTCCGGGATCACACTATCCCGCCACCGTGCTGCTGGACTGCACCGAGCGGATGACGGTGATGACCGAGGAGACCTTCGGACCGGTGGCACCTGTGACCGTCGTGGACAGCTTCGAGGAAGGCCTGCGGCTCGCTGCCGGTGGACATTACGGACTGGCCGCCACGGTCCTGACCGGAAGCATCGACCACGCGCATCACGCCATCGCGGCGCTGCCGGTAGGCACCGTGAAGATCAATGCCGTCTTTGGCGGGGCACCCGGCGGGGCAGCCCGGCCTCGGGCGGACAGCGGCGACGGCTTCGGCTATGGGCCGGAACTGATGGACGAGTTCAGCAGGATCAAGGTGGTGCACGTCGGCATCCCTCCCGCCCGATCTGCAGCCCCCGGAGGCCAATCGTGAATTCCCCCGGGCGCCGCGACGCGGGGCATCCTTTCCGGGAGCCGCTGTCCAGGCAGCGTGCGCTGGCGGACTGGGTGCCGCAGCGCCTCGCTGACTCGGCCCCCAGGATCACTGTGCTGGGCGACGTCATGCTGGACGGCTGGTGGAGTGGAAGTATTGAACGATTTTGCCGGGAGGCGCCCGCGCCAGTGGTCGAAATCCAGCGCCGCGACTACGCCCCGGGCGGGGCCGCCAATACCGCCATGAACCTCGCCGCGATGGGGGCGCGGGTGCGGTTGGGCGGCCTGATTGGCGCCGATCCTGCCGGAGCGATGCTGAAAGCCCTGCTGACGGATGCCGGCGTGGATGTCTCCGGACTGCAGGAGCATCCCGGGGTGACCACCACAACCAAGTACCGCGTCCTCAGCGACGGCCAGATCCTGCTGCGGATGGATGATTCATCACGGGATTTTCCCAACAGTGCTCTGGAAAGTCTCGCCGCCTCCGTGCCGGGGCTGCTCCGGGAGTGTGCGGCGCTGGTCCTTTGCGACTACGGGACCGGGGCACTCCAGGGCGCCGTGCACGCGGCCCTTCAGTCGGCGGTGCGGCCAACCGCGCCGGCACAAATCCAGCCAACAGACCTGGCACAGGTCCAGCCAGCCGTCCCGACATCAATGCAGGGGCGGACAGCGGTCGCCGCCAAAAGCGACGGCAGCGCCTTCCCCAATGACCCACCGCGTCGGCCCATCATCGTGGTGGATGCGCACGATCCCCGCCCTTGGGCCGCGCTGTCGCCGGATCTGGTGACACCCAATGCCCGGGAGACCGCCGGCCTGCTGGGCCGAAAGCTGGGAGCCGGCGCAGAACGTGCGGACGTCGTTACCAACCATCGGCAGGAACTGCTGACCGCTGCCGGCGCGGACGCCGTCGTCGTGACCTTGGATCGGGACGGCACAGTCCTGCTGAGCGCCGACGGCAGCACGCACCGCACCTGGGCACGGCCGGCCAGGGAGAAGCAGGCGTCCGGAGCGGGCGATACGTTCGTCGCGGCGCTCACCATCGCCCGCGCGTGTGAACTGCCGCTGACCACCAGCGTCGACCTCGCCCAGTCCGCGGCCGACGTCGTCGTGCATTCCCCCGGCACGTCCGTCTGCAGCACTGCTGACCTGACGCGGCACCTGGCCAGCTTCGCCGATACCGCACTGCAGCCCGCGGAGCTCGAGCGGCGGATTGCGGCGGAACGCGCCGACGGCCGGCGCATTGTGCTGACCAACGGCTGTTTCGACGTGCTGCACCGCGGCCATACCCGCTACCTCACGCAAGCCAAACAGCTCGGCGACGTTCTGGTCGTGGCGTTGAACAGTGACAGGTCCGTCCGCAAGCTCAAGGGCCCGGACCGCCCCATCAACCCGGAGAGCGACCGCGCGGCCGTTATTGCCGCGCTCAGCTGCGTTGATTACGTGACGATCTTCGATACGGATACCCCGATTCCGCTGATCGCAGGCCTGCGGCCGGACATTTATGCCAAGGGCGGGGACTACACGGCGGAGATGCTGCGGGAAACGCAGGTCGTGCAAAGTTACGGCGGCCGCGTGCACATTCTGGATTACGTCGCGGAACAGTCGACGACGGCGGTAGTGCAGCGGATCCGCAGTGGCTCCGGATCGCGAGTCAGCTTGGACGGAGCCAATTCCTGACAGCTGCATTCTGAGCACCCGGCACGTTTACCCGCGGTTCAATACCAAACACCAAATGCATGATCGAGAAAAAGGGAGAAAACAATGGCAGATAAACCAAATCCGATTGCCGTTCAGAAGGCTCTGGGCAGCGTGGACTACCCGGCGTCGCGGAATGATCTGGTTCAAAAGGCTGAGCAGTCCGGAGCCGACGACTCGGTCTTGGACGCGCTCCGCAACCTGCCCGACCGGCAGTATGCCAAACCAACAGAGGTGAACGAGGCCCTGAGCTAGCTGTACTCAGCGGGCCACTGCCCCACTACGACCTGTCCGTCTTTAGCGTAGGTCGCTCAGGCATCGACCGGTCGGCTCGGCGGCGTGCCATTGCCGAACGGCCGCCCGCCCAGGCTGTCGCGCCCGTGCGCGGTGAGCCAGCCACTCTCGTCCGGCCCCTTGGGCACAATCTGGGTGGGGTTCAGGTCAATATGCACCTTGTAGTAGTGCGCCTTGATCTGCTCGAAGTTCACCGTGTCGCCGAAGCCGGGCGTCTGGAACAAGTCCCGGGCATACGCCCACAAAACCGGCATTTCCGTCAGCTTTGAGCGGTTGCACTTGAAGTGCCCGTGGTAAACGGCATCGAACCGGACCAACGTCGTGAACAGGCGCACATCGGCCTCGGTGATCGTGTCCCCCACCAAGTAGCGCTGGTCGGCCAGCCGCCCCTCCAACCAGTCCATTGCCGTGAAAAGCCTGTCATAAGCGGCGTCATAAGCTTCCTGGGAACCGGCAAAGCCACATCGGTAGACACCATTGTTAACCTCGGTGAAGACCCGCTTATTGACCTGGTCGATCTCTGCGCGCAGGGGTTCCGGGTACAGCTGTGGTGCGCCGGCGCGGTGAAATTCGGACCACTGCATTGAGAAGTCCAGTGTCATCTGGGGGAAATTATTGGTCACCACGGCCCCGGAAGGAATGTCGACCAGGGCCGGAACGGTAATACCCCGCGCATAGTCAGGGAAGCGCTTGAAGTACGCCTCTTGGATACGCTCGATGCCCAGCACCGGGTCCATGCCGCCCGGGTCAAGGTCGAAGGTCCAGGAACGCGCATCATGCGTAGGCCCGCAGACGCCGATGGAGATGGCATCCTCAAGGCCGAGCAACCTGCGCACAATCGTTGAGCGGTGTGCCCACGGGCAGGCACGCGCCACCACCAGGCGGTACCGCCCGGGTTCCACCGGGTAGCCGTCGCGGCCGTCACGGGTAATCCGGGTTTCGATGTAATTGGTATCCCGGCTGAATTCCTGTCCGCCGGTGACATAGGAACCCTTGGTGCTGAACCCGGATTCCGCGGCTGCGGGCGACGCAGCCGTTGCGGGCGTGGAGGTGGTTGTGGACCTGGCTTCCGATTCGCTCATGGCTCCAGTCTAGGCAGTCCCGGCGGAGTCTGTCAGAGCAGAGACCGAACCTGAATGGCGTTTAGTCCGCGATCAACTAAGTGTCAGCTAACGCACCCAAAACCGCTTTTGAGTGCGTTAGCTGTCACCCAGTTGGGAGCGGGTTGACGGGAATGGGGCTGGCGGTTCGCCGTCGAGATAGACCCAACGCCCGTCCTCCCGGACAAACCGACTCAGCTCGGCCAGCACCCCGGAGCGGCCATGCTGACGGTAGTGCGCCTTAAATTCCACCGTCCCGTGGTTGTCCGCGAACCCGCCCCGGCTGACTGTCACGATGTCCAGCCGCCGCCATTGCAAGGTCGGGTCCAACTCAACGCTTGCCGGACGGGTGGAGGAATGCCAGCTTGCCAGCAGGTATGGGGCATCGTTCCGGGCGAAGGCGCAGTAGCGCGAGCGCATCAGTGCTTCGGCCGTCGGAGGGTCCGCCAGCCCACCGTGATAGCGCCCGCAGCACTGCGCATACGTTTCACCGCTCAGGCATGGGCAGGCCAAACTCATCCCGTCAGCGCCAGCACGGCCCGGCGAACCGAGGCGCTGAGCTGCATGGCATGTCCCGGTGTGCCACCCTCCTCGGCGCGTTGCGGCACGTAACCAAAGCCAAGCCCGTACACAGGATCCGAAAAGCCCAAAGCCGCGTTGGCGCCGTCGTGCCCGAAAGCCTGCTGGCTGCCGAAATCCAACCTCGGGTGCGACTTCATGAACACGACAGCGAAGGCACTTTCCTGGCTGAAGACACGATCGATGCCCCAAACCTGCTCCTGGCTCATCGCCGCAATCGTCGCAGGCGTCAGGAACGCCTCGCCGCCGTCCACACCGGTGGATGCGGCGGCATACAACCTGGCCAGCCCTTCCGCGGAACCTGAGCCGGCCCCGCTGGCGCTGCCCGCCTCGCGAACGGACCGGATGTTTGGCAGTGCCAGCAGATTACCGGCCACCACATTGCCGGAGATGCCCTGAATCCCGGCCGGGTCAACGAACGGCTGCACCGCATCCTCGTCAAAGAGGACGTTGCGGTAACGGTGCTCGTGTTCCTGCGGGAGTCCCAAAAACATGTCGATGCCGAACGGATCGCGGATGCGTTCGGCGTAAACGTCCTGCAGCCGCTGACCGGTGAGGCGGAGGCAGAGCTCCTCCAGGAACACTCCCATGGTCAGTGCGTGATAGCCAAAGGCGTTGCCGGGTCGCCAAAACGGAACAGCCCCGGCAAGCCGGGCGGCGACCGCCGGTGAATCGTTGTACTCCTCCATGCCGAACCCGCCCAGCACGCCCACCAAACCGGCCTGATGGCTCAAAAGCTGCCGGACCGTCAATGCATCTTTTCCGTGCTGGCCAAACTCCGGCCAATAGCGGGTGACAAGGGCGTCCAAATCCACCAGGTCTTCCTGTACCAGCAGGCCGAAGGCGAGTGCGGCGACTCCCTTGGAGCAGGAGAACACCCCAGTCACGGAATCCGCGGTGATATCCGGGCCGCCGTGGAGATCCAGCACCTTGCGTCCGTGATGGTAGACGGCAAGCTGCGCACTGTACGCGGGGTCCGCGGCGAACATGGCGTCGAAGTCCCGGCGGACGGATGCAAACCCCTCGGCGGCGAAGCCCTTGGCATGTTGGATCATGCACCCAGCCTATGCCGCCTTCCGCTGGAGCTCCGGCACGTTCACTGGCTGCCACGACATACCTGCGGCATCCGGGCGGCGGCGCCATTACAATCCCCCGGTAATCACTGGCATACGATCCATAGCTTCCTTGGCTACCCGCGAGTAGCATGAGTGACACCGCCGGCCTTGGTCGTCTGCAGGCACCGGCGAAGAGTCGCCGTTGGAAGAGGTCAGCATGAGTACCAAGGTTGAAGATCCCGCCGCGGACGGCGCCACTGCAACGCACGTGACCGAACAGGAAGCGCGCCAGGTGGCCGAGGACGCCCGTGAAACCAGCTGGACCCGGCCCAGTTTCGCCAAGGGCCTCTACCTCGGCAGCTTCGACCTGTCCCTGATCCACCCGCATCCGCAACCTTCGCGGGAGGAAGCCGAACGCGGCGGCGCGTTCCTTGCCAAGCTGCAGTCCTACTGCAAAACGCTGGACGCCGCTCGGATTGAAAGGGACGGGCTGATCCCGGACGAGTACTTGGCGGGATTGACGGAGCTGGGCGTCTTCGGTATGAAAATTCCGCGCAAATACGGCGGACTCGGGTTGTCGCTGACCTATTACGGCAGGGCCCTGCAGCTGCTCGGTTCAGTTCACCCGGCCTTCGGCGCGCTTGTCTCAGCCCATCAGTCGATTGGCGTGCCTGAGCCGGTGAAAATTTTCGGCACCGAGGAGCAGAAGAAGGAATACCTGCCTCGGTGTGCCGCCGGTGCCATTACCGCGTTCCTGCTCACAGAACCGGACGTGGGCTCGGACCCGGCACGGATGGGCTGCACCGCCGTACCCAGCGCTGACGGTTCCGAATATGTTTTGGACGGGGTCAAGCTGTGGACCACCAACGGGGTCATCGCCGAAATCGTCGTCGTCATGGCCACCGTCCCCGGGCGCACCCTGCCGGACGGAACGGAAACTAAGGGCGGCATCAGCGCCTTCATCGTGGAGGCCGATACACCCGGCATCACTGTTGAAAACCGCAATTCCTTCATGGGCCTGCGCGGCATCGAGAACGGAGTCACCCGCTTCCATCAGGTCCGTGTGCCCGCCGCCAACCGGCTGGGCCGCGAGGGCCAGGGGCTGAAGATCGCGCTGACCACGCTGAACACCGGGCGGCTGTCCATTCCCGGCATGTGCGCCGCGACCGGGAAATGGACCTTGAAAATCGCGCGGGAATGGTCCAATGCCCGCACTCAGTGGGGCAAGCCGGTTGGTCAGCATGAGGCGGTGGGCAAGAAGATAGCCTTCCTGGCCGCGACCGCGTTTGCGCTGGAGGCAGTCTTCGAACTGTCGGCGGCGCTGGCCGATTCGGGCATGAAGGATGTCCGGATCGAGGCCGCGCTTGCCAAACTGTGGTCGTCGGAAATGGCGTACCGCTGCGCGGATGAGCTGGTGCAGATCCGCGGCGGCCGCGGCTACGAAACGGCCGAATCATTGGCTGCCCGCGGAGAGCGCGCGGTTCCCGCGGAGCAGCTGCTCCGCGACATGCGGATCAACAGGATTTTCGAGGGCTCCACGGAAATCATGCACCTGCTCATTGCCCGCGAAGCCGTGGATGCGCATCTGAACGCTGCCGGTGATCTGGCGTCCACGACCGCCTCCATGGCCCAAAAGGGGAAAGCGGCGATGGCGGCCAGCGGCTTCTACGCCAAGTGGCTGCCCCAGCTGGCCGTCGGCAAGGGGATGGATCCGCGGTCCTACAATGAGTTCGGTCCGCTGGCCAAACACCTGCGTTACGTGGAGCGCGAATCCCGCAAGCTGGCCCGGCAGACGTTCTACGGCATGGGCCGCTGGCAAGCCAAACTGGAATACAAGCAGGTTTTCCTGGGACGGATCGTTGATATTGGCGCCGAACTCTTCGCCATGGCGGCCTGCTGCAGCCGGGCGGAAATGCTGCGCCTGGACGATCCCACCCGCGGTCGGCACGCACTCGAACTGGCGGATGCCTTCTGCGGCCAAGCCAGGATTCGGGTGGACGCCCTGTTCACCGACCTCTGGCACAACACGGACGACGGCGATCGCCGCCTTTCGTCCGGCGTCCTCGCCGGGGATTACGGCTGGCTCGAGCAGGGCATCATCGACGTGTCCGAAGGGACGGGGCCCTGGATCGCGGCCGCAGCCCCCGGGCCATCCGGCAAGGAAAATCAGCACCGGAAATACCGCTGACTCGCGCGGCCCCTTCCGCGCCCTGACTCTCCCGCGGCCCCTCCCGCCCTCATCTTCCGAGCGCAAGGCTTCAAACAAAGTAAGTGGCAGATAACGCACTCATTCGGGATTTTGAGTGCGTTATCTGTCACTCAGTTGGGAAAAGGTGCTAGCGAAGGTTCTTATCCAGGAAGTCGAGCGTCTTCCGCCATGCGTCCGCCGCGTCGTCCTGGCGGTAGGTCCACCGGTTGGTGTCGTTGAAGAAGGCGTGGCCGGCATCCGGATAGACGATTGCGGTAAATTCCACCCCGGCCTCACGCATGGAGTCCTTGAGCGCGGGCAACTTCGAGACCGGCGCCTCGTCTTTGTCCCCGTAGAACGCCAGCACCGGAGCGGCGATGCTCCGCAATTGGTCGGTGCTGAAATCGGCATGACCGTAAAAAGGAACCGCCGCCTTGAGCCGCGGCTCGCTGACCGCAAGCGAGAAGGAATAGCTGCCGCCAAAACAGAATCCGGTGATGCCGATCCGTTCTCCCACCGCCCCGATGGCTGCAAGGTAATCAAAACAGGTCTGCATCCCTGCGGCTGTTTTCTCGCCGAAGCCGGGGGCCTGCAACGGTGCCGTGGCCTCCCGAAGCCTGGGTTGAACTTCTGCCCGGCTTTCCGGATCGAACAGTTTGTCCTGCAGTTCCGCCGCCAGTTCGGGCTGCATCCGCTCGTCGGCCAGCAAATCCGGTGCCAACACCAGATAGCCCTCCGCGGCAAAGCGGTCCGCCACCTCTTTTGTGTGCTCCACCAGCCCCCACACCTCGTGAATGACAATCAGGGCGCCCTTAATAAGACCGCCCTCCTGCGCCGTACCATCGGTGAAACCTTCCGGTGTGCTGAGGTAGGCGGGTAAACCGTTGCCGAGCGAAATCATATTTCCCATTTGCCGAGTCTTGCAGAGAAAGCTGGACGATCGCTAGCAGCGCGCTCCGCAGGATGGATAGTGTGGCAGAAGCGAACACAGCTGTGGCACCCACAGCAACCAACAAAGGAGATCCGATGCCCCGCCCCGTAACACTCTTCACCGGCCAGTGGGCCGACCTGCCGTTCGAAGAAGTGGCCCGCCTTGCCGGCGAATGGGGCTATGACGGGCTCGAAATCGCCTGCTGGGGAGATCATTTGGATCCATGGCGTGCCGTGGAAGACGATGCCTACCTGCAGAACCGGCTGAACATCCTTGAGCGGAACAACCTCAAGGTCTACGCCATCTCCAACCACCTCAACGGCCAGGCTGTGTGCGATGACCCCATCGATGAACGGCACCAGGCCATCGTCTCCACCCGGGTCTGGGGCGACGGCGAGGCCGAGGGCGTGCGGCAGCGCGCCGCGGAAGAGCTTAAGACCACTGCCCGGGCCGCAGCCCGGCTTGGCGTCAGGACCGTGACAGGTTTCACCGGATCCTCCATCTGGAAGTGTGTGGCTATGTTCCCTCCCGTACCGGATGCCATGATCGAACGCGGTTACGAGGATTTCGCCACCCGCTGGAATCCGATCATCGATGTTTTCGACGAGGTCGGCGTGCGCTTCGCTTTGGAAGTGCACCCCTCAGAAATCGCCTATGACTACTGGACCACAAAGCGCACCCTTGAGGCGATCGGGCACCGCGAGGCCTTCGGCTTAAACTTTGACCCCTCGCACTTTATCTGGCAGGACCTGGACCCGGTGGGCTTTCTTGCCGACTTCCGGGACCGGATTTACCACGTGCATGTGAAGGAGTCCACCAAGCAGCTCGACGGGCGCAACGGCCGGCTCGGTTCACACCTGCCGTGGGGTGATCCGCGCCGGGGCTGGGACTTCGTCACTGCCGGGCACGGTGACGTGCCGTGGGAAAAGATCTTCCGGATGCTCAACTCGATCGGTTACGCCGGCCCCACCAGTGTGGAGTGGGAGGATGCCGGCATGGACCGGCTGGTGGGTGGCCCCGAAGCTTTGGCACTGGTCCGCTCTCTGGGTCGGATCACGCCGTCGGCCGCCGCCTTTGACTCGGCCTTTTCCACCAAGTAGTTCTTTTTCCGACACGGGGCCCTCACGCAGGCACTTGCCGGTCCACGTCGGCGCTGGGGCATGGGAACAGCCTGCGGTCCTGTGGGCTGCCTAAACGCCGAAGACCTTGCGATCCAGGAACGCATTGCGGAATTTATGCTCTGGATCGACCCGCTCGGCCATGGCCTTGAAGTCCGTGAACCGCGGATAGAGAGGTTCGAGCGCGGCAGCTTCGGCGTGGAAGAGCTTACCCCAGTGCGGCCGCGCATCGAACGCAGCCAGCTTTTCTTCCAGCAGCGGCAGCAGCCTTTCAACGGCCCCCTGTTCCGGCTTCCAGGTCAAGTGCAGTCCGATTCCGTCCCGACCGTAGTTGGCGCTTAGCCACAGGTCGTCAGCGGCCATTGTGCGGATCTCCGAGACCAGGAGCAGGGGGCTGATCTGCTTCGACATGGACCGCATCACCTCAATTGCCCCAACCGCATGCCCGCGCGGAACCAGGTATTCGGTCTGCAGTTCATCGCCGCTGCTGGGCGTAAACGCCATCCGAAAGTGCGCCAGCCGATCCGACCACGGTCCGGGCACACCGAGCTGTTCAGTGCAGTTCACGGCTGAAACGCCGGGCAGCGGGTGCCGGCCCTGCAGCGCCGGTGTACCGCCAAAGAAGTCACTCCGCCCAGCGGCAGGCGCCGAGTCCGTGACGCGGCTCTTCAGCCAAGCCAGACTCGCCGCTTCGCCGCGCCAGTCGGTAAACAAGCTGACGCTGTAGGCACTTGATGTCACCGCGTCGAAGTTCTCCAGCACCCGCGTCCAGGGAAGATTTTCGAAGACATCCTGCCGGACCAGGAATGTCGGTTGAATTTCCAGCGTGACACGGGCGATGATGCCCAGGGCGCCGAGACTCACCACCATGCCCGCAAAGTCGGGTGCGTCCGCGCGGGAATATGTGCGAAGTTCCCCGTTGGCCTCCACCACGTCAAGGCCGACGACGGCGCTGGCAAGGTTGCCGTTGGAGTCACCAGAGCCGTGGGTTGCGGTGGCGATGGCACCTGCCACGGAAATGTGCGGCAAAGAGGCAAAGTTGTGCAGCGCAAAACCCCGTCGCTCCAACTCCTCGCCAAGCGCTCCATACCTGAGGCCGCCGGTCACGGTGACGGTGCGGGCGTCCGAATTTACGACGATGCCCGTGCCACCTGCGTCAATATCCTCAAGGGAGATCAAAGTTCCGGAAGTATCCGCGATGTCATTGAAGGAGTGCCTCGAGCCAAGAGCCCGCACCTTTGAGGCGGCGGCCACCATCTCCTGGAGTTCCTCGACGCTGCGCGGACGCTGCAGAGCGGCCGCCCGATAGCGGAGGTTGCCCGCCCAATTCCGTTCTTCCGTCATGACGGTCCGACCCTTGAACTTTCGATGGATTTCACAACATAACAAGAAAGTGCCAACGGCGGGTCAGGCTCCCTAACCTGCCATCCTGTCGCACACCCCGCACCTTCACACCCCGGCACCTTCACACCCCGGACAGCACGATCGGCGGATAGGTTGAGGCCATGCATTCGTATTTCATCACGCATCCCGAGGTCAACGCCGATCCGTACATTCCCGTCGAGCAGTGGGGGCTGTCGGACGCCGGCCGAATCCGCGCAGCGGGCCTCGCGAGCCACAACTGGCTGGGCCGGCTTCAACGGATCATCACAAGCACCGAAGAGAAAGCGCGGGAGACGGGCGCGATCCTCGCTGATTTGACCGGTGTCAGTTTCGCAACCGACCCGGAACTATGTGAAAACGATCGATCCGCGACGGGGTTCCTGCCCCCAAGCGAGTTCGTTTCGCACGGCGCGGTGGGCACGCACCCTGCTCAATTGCGACCTCATCGGGACCTCGATCAGCCGCAATTACGATCAGGCTGGTCAGGGAACTATTTTGAATTTGACCCGATCGGGTGGACGGTCAGCCACCCTTGGCGCCGGATTGAACCACGCTGAGCAGGCCGGTTCGCAGGGGACCGGCAGGATCGCAGCGCCGGCTGGGGCATCAAAGACAACGGTGAAAGTTGTTCGTGTCCGAACACAGAACGGGCTCCAGCGGATCAGTAAGGAGGCCTGGAACGCGAGCGCCAGCATCGCCACCAGGGTGCGGGCAGACGCGCCGAAATCCCCCGGTCGCTGCATCACGGCCATCAGCTGCTGCTCCAGAGCGCCAAGGTACCCGTCGAAAACCACGTTCACACCCTGGGCCAAGCGCAATTCCGACATAAACGCGTCCACAGACTCCGGTTCGGTCGCCATAGCACGGAGCACGTCGAGGGCGACGACGTTACCCGCGCCTTCCCAGATGGCCAGCACCGGCTGTTCCCGGTAGCGCAGCGCCAGCGGGAAGGCCTCCGTATAGCCGTTGCCGCCCAAGCACTCCATCGCCTCGTAGGCGTGCCCCGGTCCACGCTTGCAAACCCAATATTTGGCAACAGCGGTGGCCAAGCGCCGGAAGGCAGGCTCCGACGTCGAACTGCCCGTCTCCGCTTCCGCACCACGGCCGCGACGGCCGCCGTCGGCCGAACCTCCAGCGTGAAAGCAGCCCGCATCATGGTCGCGGGAGCCGCCGTCGGCCGCACCACCAGCGTGAAAGCCGCCGTCGGCACCACCAGCGTGAAAGCCGCCGTCGGCCGCACCACCAGCCGGCTCGTCGTAAGCGCGGGCCAGCCGCATCGCCGTGGCCGTGGCCGCCTCCGACTCCAGAGCCAGATCCGCCAGAACATTGGCCATCGCCGGCTGCTCCGCCAGCGTGCGCCCGAAGGCCGCCCGGTGCCGGGTGTGCCACAGCGCCTCAGTCACGCCCTGCCGCATCCCGGCGGCGGTCCCAAGCACACAATCCAGCCGGGTGCGGCCCACCATTCCCATGATGGCGCGCACCCCGCGGCCCGGGTCCCCCACCCGGAATCCCACTGTGTCTGCGAATTCCACCTCCGAGGAAGCGTTGGACCGGTTGCCCAGCTTGTCCTTGAGCCGCTGAATCCGGAAAACGTTGCGGGCGCCATCCTGCAGTACGCGGGGTACGAGGAAGCATGACAGCCCGTTCTGCACCACCCCGCCGACAGTAGTCGTCCCTTCCTGCGCCAGCACCAGGAACGCGTCGGACATCGGCGCCGAACAGAACCATTTGTGCCCGGTCAGGATATGGTGGCCCGCCAGCGTGGCAGTTGCCGTTGTAGTGTTAGCCCGCACATCCGATCCGCCCTGTTTCTCCGTCATTGCCATGCCGATCAGCGCGCTCGCCTTGCCGGGCCGCAGCAGCGGATCGTAGCTGGTCGAGTACAGCCGCGGCAGCCAGTCAATGGCCAGTTCAGGCGCAAGTTTTAAGGGCTCGACGGCGGCATGGCTCATCGATACAGGGCAGGCATGGCCTGGTTCAACCTGCGCGAACAGCATGAAGGCCGCCGCCCGCTGCGCGCTGGCTCCCGGACCCGGGCGCGCCACCGCGGCGGTGTGCGCGCCGGTCCGGACGGCTTCGCCAAGGATTCGATGGTACGCCGGGTGATACTCCACCTCATCGATCCGGTGGCCGTACCTGTCGTGCGTCTGCAGCACGGGCGGGTTGGCGTTGGCCAGCCGTGCATCATTTTGGAAGTCGGCCGAGCCGACCAAGGCCCCGATTCGGTGCAACTCCTCAAGACCCGCGCTGTCGGCGGCGCCACCGATGGTCTGGACAAACTCAGCCAGTACCTGATTGCAGGCAAACTCGTTGACGTCCACCCGCACCGGCGGCTGGTTGAAAACCTTCTGCGTTGCGCCATCGTTGGCCGTCATGGCACGATGCTACGCCGAGCCGGGCGCGTCAGTCGGTACTGACGTCCCTGGTGTTGTGGTCGTAGCGGAAGGTGATGGACCCGCCGGCATGGTGCAGTTCGTGGTTGGCGCCGTCCGGCACGCCGAAGGCGCCGTAGTTTTCATCCCAGCCGCGGTTAATGGCCACCTTGTAGCTGTAATAGCCGGCCGGCATGTCCGCCGTCAGGGTCCAAAGGCGATCCGAAGTGTCCAGCGTCATCTGCACCTCGTCAAAGCTCGGAACCCAGTTTTCCGGAGCGCCAAGCAGGGTGCTGAAGTCACCGGCGATCGCTACGGCGTCCGGCTGCGCGTCGGTTCCGGCGTTGGGATGGGCGTCCGGCTGTGCATCCGACGGAGCGCCCGACTGAGCACGCGGCTGGGGGCTGGAGGTGGTTTTCGATGCCGGAACAGAATCGGAGGCCGGAACGCTCAGCGCCGCCGGTGCGGGCTCCTGCGACGGGCCGTCCAACGGCGCCGTTGCGGCTGCAACGGCGGTCGTCCGCTTTTTGGAGCTGCGGGTGGAAGCTGCACGCGGCTTGCCGGCGGCGGCAACGTCGTCGAGCTCGAAAAGCTCGGGGGCCGCGGCCGACTCGGCCTTGCGGGGCCGGGACTTTTTAACCGTCGTGGCGGCTTTGGCTGCCTTCGGCTGCTCAATGGGAGCCGTGGGAACGGGCATGTCTGCCGGAACAGGGGTACCCTGATCGAGCGCCGAGGCCAGGGAATTCGCATCCGGGAAGGCCACCACAGCGCGCATGCCGTCGTCGGTGATGCTCCAGCCACCGGCCTTGCGCAGCCAGCCGGCCTTGACCAGTTTTGCGGTGGCAGCCGTCAGGTTCTTGTGTCCGCGGGGAATTCCACCGCTGAGCAGCTCGCTCTCCTGCGCGTTAAGCGGGACCTGAACAATAGCTTCCGCCAACACCGCTCCGCCACCGACATCCTGGCCCGTCCACACTCCGGCAGCCATAATATCCAGCACGGCTTTCAACCGACGGTTGGTGTTTTCCCGCATATCGATGCTCACGGCTATCCTCCTGGCAAGTTTGATGTGCTACCAGTTTGCCAGTTCCGGCCCCTATCCGGGAGTTCCTGCCGATTAACTCGCGTGTCCCGCCCGCCCTGACCGCGTCACATCGGGTCATATCGCTCAACGCCGCTCCGCCACGGCCCAGCGGGGATCGATCGATTCCGTCCTTCCTCTTGGCTCGTACTCAAGGAGGAATGCATCAACCACTGCACCGGCGTCGCTCACTGCCACGGCCGTTAAGGCGCGGAAGCCGTCGACGAGGTGGCCCCGCGCCGCACCGTCCGCGCTTTTCCAGACCCGTCTCAATTCGTCCACTGCCTCATGCCAGCGGGCTTCGAGCGGATCAAAGCGGGCGCGGACCGATCTCTGCCGTTCGGTGAACTGCGTTCCTGCGCTGTCCCCTTTGACGGCGTCAAGCAGATTTTGAAAACGCCACCAGTAGGATGCCGGGTCAAAGGGAGATTGGCTGTATTCCTCGGGCGGCCGCACCAGCGCATCGGGAGCAGGAAGCTGCAGTTCCCCGGGAATCTGCCCGGATGCCAGGAAGACCGGAATGTAGACCCCGATGCAGGGCGGCAGCGGTGTCCACCAGATCACCGTGAGGTCCTCCGCGTCCGTGCGCATCTCCACGATCAACGATCCGGCGGTGTTTCCCCAGGTGAATCCCGCCGTGTGCTCGTGCATGCACAGCGTGAGGAAATCGGGGCGGGCCGCACTGAAATAGGGACCGTCCAGGAACGAACCCTCGAAATGGTCACGCAGCACCGCCTTTGCGCTGTGCAGATCGACGGCTCCGCGTACCCGGGCTGATTCGAGCAGGCTCTGCGAGCGCCGCTGACGCAGATGGGACACCTTCAGCGGTGTCCCGGGATCGGTATGGCTGAGGCATAGTCGAAGGGTGCGTCAGGGCTGGTCCATCCCCGGGCTTGGGCCGTTGCCAGCAAGCCAGCGCTGCAAAGGTCGTATTCCGTCCTGATGGAGGGCTCGTTGCTGATCGAGCAGATGCCGGATCTTATCTGCCGCGCCACCCACTCCCTGCCGCAGGTCTCCAGCACCCAGGCGTCATATGGGTCGGCGATCAGGTACGAATTGTCATAAGACCCCTCAACCGGGTCCTTGCCGAACAGCCTCGAGCCCCACTGACCATGGCGTTCCAGCAGCGACGTCATGACATCCAGTGCAGCCCGTGCGGAGCGTCCCCGCTCCAGACCGAGCCTGACAAGTTCTATGCCGAGAATGCCGCCTGCTGGGGAATTCCCGTTCCCGGCGTGTTGTACGTTCTCCGCCCAGGAGCGGGTGAACTGGGCCTCATTTCCGATCGCCACGTCGTGTTCGTTGACGCCGAATTCGCAGCCCCAGCACCAGAAGGGTGCAGCACCCAGGTGCGCGTAGGCCGGTTCGTCCGGAATGGAGGCGTAGGCCAACTGAAGTGCGTCCCCCTTTTCCCGCGCCGGAATCAGACGCAGGGGCTGCGCCTCGCCGGCCGGCCTATCGCTGTTTTTACCGAAGATCAGGCCCCCCGCCGCGGTCGCATCCCGTTGGGCTACGTAGCTGTCGCAGCTCCAGGGACGCCGCTCCTGTTCACGGTGTTCGCTCTCCTTTCCGTGTCCGGTCGTCGGCCGGAGCCGGCCGACGGCGTGATCCCAGGTCCGCGGCCCGTCACCGGACAAAACGCAGGGTCACCAGCTGGAAGGGCCGCAGCGTCAAATCAGCTCCTGCGCTGGCTGTTCCAATGCCCGCCGGAGCAGCAATCTCATCCTCCAGCAGGTCCGTCACCTGCACGGAGGTTACGTCGAATCCGGCGGTGACCGAGCCCGTCGACCGTTCACCGAGCGACTCGTAGAGCCGCACGATGACGTCTCCGGACCGGTCCTCAGCCAGTTTGACGGCTTCGATCACGATGGCTGGGTTGGACACCGTCAGCAGCGGCTCCACCGGATGCGCACCATTGACGATGCGCGGAACCAGGTTGGTCCGGTAACCCTCCTCGACGGCGTCGGCGATCGCCGCACCCGGCCGGACCGTGACCGTGAAGGTGCGCTGCCCCTGATCGGTGGTCGGATCCGGATAGCGCGGGGCGCGCAGCAGGGACAGCCGCACGCGCGTGGTGGTGCCGCCGTCGGCCCGAACGTTGCGCGTGACGTCGTGCCCATACGTGGCGTCATTGCTGACGGCGACGCCATAACCCGGCTCGCCCACATGGATCCAGCGGTGCGCGCAGATCTCAAATTTCGCGGCCTCCCACGACGTGTTCTCGTGCGTGGCGCGGTAAACGTGGCCGAATTGCGTTTCCGCGGCGGACCGATCGGCGCGGACGTCGAACGGGAAGCCCAGTTTGAGCAGTTTGTCCTCGTCCTTCCAGTCGATGTTCGTCACGATGGTCAGGGACGCGGCGTTCGGGGTCAGCGAGAGGCGTTGGGTAATGGTGGATTTGCCGGTGGAACGGCTGACGACGACGGCGGCCTCAGCTTCGGATTGCACGAGCTCCACTGGGGCGATCACCTGGTCAAGGCTGCGCACCGAGCGCCGGTAGTGCTCGTCAATGTCCCAGGCATCCCACTGATTCGGGATGTCACGGTGGAATTCCAGGTGGTTGCCAAATTCGCCCGGGGCGATGGATTCACGTCCGCTGGCATAGTCCAGCAGGGAGATCAGCCGGCCGGCGTCGTCGATGGTTGCCCGGATCACGCCATTGTCCAGCGTGTGGGCGTCGGCGGCGGTGCTGGCCTTTACGGCTCCGCCGGGACGCGCTGCCGCCGTCACCCCTGAGGCCGTCGTGATGGCCGCCGTCGTGCCCGTCGCCGTCACCCCCGGCTCCGTTGTGCCCGTCGCCGTCGTGCTGGCCGCCGTCACCCCTGCCGCCGTCGTGCCTGACGCCGTTCCGGCAACCAAACCCGCCGCGGCGTCCACTACGGCACCGGCCGCGAGCGCCGGCACGCCCGAGCGCGGATGCGGGGCGGCGTTGAGCAGCAGCGGGACGGTGCCCTCGCCAACCACAGCCGTGGCCGAGGCGGCTATCAACGCCTCCAGATCCCGGCTGATGGCGGCGTAGTTCCGCTCCGCGTCCTGGTGCACCCAGGCGATGGCCGAGCCGGGCAGGATGTCGTGGAACTGCTGCAGCAGCACCAGCTGCCACAACCGTTCCAGCTCGTCGTACGGGTAGGGGGTTCCGTTCCGGACCGCGGCGGTGGCTGCCCACAGTTCGGCTTCACGCAGCAAGTGCTCGCTGCGCCGGTTGCCGCGCTTGGTGTTGGACTGGCTGGTGTACGTCCCGCGATGCAGCTCCAGGTACATTTCACCCACCCAGACCGGCGGATTGGGGTATTCGGCCTGCGCCTGTTCAAAGAAGCTGGCCGCGGTTCCTATCCGCACCGCCGGCGAGCCTTCCAGGTCCGCAGTGCGCGCCGCCGCGGCGATCATTTCGCGCGTCGGTCCGCCACCGCCGTCGCCCCAGCCAAAGGGCACCAGCGAAACCGTCCCACGGCCCTTCTCCCGATAATTGCGCTGCGCGTGTGCCAGTTCCGCGGCGGAGAGCTCGGAATTGTAGGTGTCCACCGGCGGGAAGTGGGTGAAGACCCGGGTGCCGTCGATACCCTCCCAGTCAAAGGTGTGGTGCGGAAACTTATTGGTCTGGTTCCAGGAGATTTTCTGTGTCAGGAACCATTTGGCTCCGGCCGCGGCCACAATCTGCGGCAGCGCACCGGAGTAGCCGAAGGAGTCCGGCAGCCATACCTCCTGCGGGTCCACGCCAAATTCCCGGCGGAAGAAGGACTTGCCGGCCACAAACTGCCGGGCCATTGCCTCGCCGCCGGGCATGTTGGTGTCCGACTCAACCCACATGCCGCCGACCGGCACGAACTGCCCTGCGGCCACCTTGGCTTTTATCCGTTCAAACAGCTCGGGATAGGAGGATTTCATCCAGGCCAGCTGCTGGGCGGAGGAGCAGGAAAAAACGAAGTTCGGATCCGCGTCCATCAGGGCCACAACGTTGGAGAACGTGCGGGCACACTTGCGGATGGTCTCCCGGACCGGCCACAGCCAGGCGGAATCAATGTGCGCGTGACCGGTGGCCACAATGTGGTGCGCGGAGGCGTAGGCCGGCCGGGCCAGCACGGCTGCTAGCTCGGCCCGCCCGGCGGCCGCCGTGCCACCGACATCCTCGGGATCCATCACATCAAGCATCCGTTCCAGGGCGGCCAGGATCTCCCCGCGGCGCGGAACATCCACGCCAAGCTGGAGCATCAGTCCGCGCAGCACCCAGACGTCCTGGTTGAGCTCCCACACCGTGTCATCGCGCTCCGCAATGTCCACCTGCCGCAGCCGGTAGAGCGGCTCGATTCCGGCGGTGGCCTTATCCCCCATCGGCGTCGGGTTGAACGCCTGGCCCACGTTCGGGTTGGCTGCGGCCTCGACGTAAAAGTCGATGTCGCCGCCGTCCACCGGCACCCAGCTGTTGCGCGGCGAGAGCGCCTTGACGATGCTGCCGTCCGGACGCCAGATGATGCCTTCGCACTGAAAGCCCGGGAAGGCCGGGTCAAAGCCCAGGTCCACCACGGCCTCCACGCTGCGCCCGGACGCCTTGCCGAACCCAGACGGCATGTCTCCGGTCACGTGGAACCAGACGGTGCCCCACGGGCGTCCCCACGGTTCGCCGACTTTGAACGGCGAATAGTCCTGCCCGATTGCCTCGGCGGCCTGAACCGGCTCATCCGGCACCTCCCAGGCCTGGACATCCAGCTGAGCGGTTCGCGGGTAGATGGCTGGCCCAATCCGGTCCTGGACGAACCTGTCGAGCCGGCCTTCGGTGATCAAACGGTGATCATGCATGTGGAACTCCTGGAATTTCGGAAGGGAACATTAGCCTTTGACGGCGCCAGCCATGGCAAACGAGCCGCCCAGGAACTTCTGGACCACAACGTACAGCACAACGACCGGCACTGAATACAACAGCGAGAAGGCGGCGAGTTGGCCGTAGGCCACCGCGCCGTACTGGCCAAAAAAATTGAAGATGGAGACGGCCGCCGGCTGCTTATCGGGTGAGAGCAGCAGCACGAACGGGACGAAGAAATTTCCCCAGGCCTGGATAAAGACAAAAATGAAGACGACGGCGATGCCCGGGCGCATCAGCGGCACCACAATGGTGCGCAGCGTCTGCATCGAGGACGCGCCGTCCACCCAGGCCGCCTCCTCCAGCGCGATCGGCACCTCGTCCATGAAGTTTTTCGTCATCCAGATGGCCATCGGCAGTGAGGTCGCTGCCATGAAGAAGATGGTCCCGCCGAGGGAATCCAGCAGGTTCAAGGTCACGAAGAGGCTGTAGACCGGGACCATCATCGCCGTAACCGGCAGGCCGGTGCCGAAGAGGATGCCATACAGGAACGGTTTCTTGATCCGCAGCGAATACCGCGAGAGCGGATAGGCGGCCAGCACGGCGCACAGCACCGTGATCAGGGCCGTGCCGCCGGAGAGGACCACGGAGTTCCACAGCGGGAGCAGCGTCTGTTCCGGGGTCAGCACCTTGCTGAAGTTGGACAGCGACCACTGATCGGGCAGCGCCACCGCCAGCGTGGCGTTGGCGTTCAGCGATGCGAGCACCAGCCACGCCATCGGCAACAGGAAACATGCCGCCAGGATCAGCAGCAGTCCATTGGTCAGCCAGCCAACGCCGTTGCGGCGTGGAGCGGAGAGCGAGACGCGGGAAATACTGACTGCACTCATTCAGTCCACCTCCGGTTTCAGTGCGCGGATATAAATAATGGAGAAGACTGCGCCCACTACCAGCAGGATGGTGGCGATGGCCGTGCCGTAGCCGAGGTTGGAGAACTGGAAGGCCTCCTGGTAGGCCAGGATCGGCAGTGTGGAACTCTTCGTTCCCGGCCCTCCGGCGGTCATCACCCAGATCAGCGTGAACACCGAGAGTGTCTGCAGGGTAATGAGCATCATGTTCGTGGAGATGCTGCGCCGGATCATCGGCAAGGTCACGTTCCACATCCGCTGCCAGCCGCCGGCCCCATCCACGGTGGCGGCTTCGGTGATCTCCGGTGGAATATTCATCAGCGCGGCTGAGTACACCATCATCGAGAACGCGGTGCCACGCCAGATGTTGGCCAATGTCACCGCCACCATCGGGGTGTCATAAAGCCAGTTGATGGTGGGCAGGTGCGCGCCCGCCAGAATCATGTTCAGCGTGCCGGTGTCGCTGAAGAATGCATAGGACGCAAACGCCGCCACGATTTCCGGCAGCACCCAGGCCGCCACCACGGCCGCGCCAACGATGGCCCGCACCACCTTGTTTCCGTTGCGCATCAGCGCGGCGAGGCCCAGTCCGAGAAGATTTTGGCCCACCACGGCCGAGGCGAAAACGAAAATGATGGTCAGCACCAGGCTCGTCGGAAAGACCGACGATCCGAACAGGGAGATGTAGTTGTCCAGACCGACGAAGGATGTGTTGTTGGCCGCCGCACCGGTCAGCGCGGCGTTGGTGAACGATCCGTAGAAGGACCACACCACCGGCCCCAGCAGGAACAACGCCAGCAGGACGACCGCCGGGAGCAGCGGCAGCACCCGCGTTGGCCGGGACCGCTTTTTCCGGCGCGCCTGAGGCGGGCTGCCCGCCGTCGGGCCTGCCAGCTGCCGGTCGGGCAGAATACCGGCCCCGGCCACTGCTACTGACCGCCCGTGGTTTTGTCTTGACCCACGGCCGAGGTAACGGCCTCGTCGTAGGCCTTGGCAGCCTCATCCACCGACTTCTGGCCTGTCATGACACCCTCCATCGCCACCTGGATGTTGTTGGAGACCTTCGGATAATCGGTATTCGCCGGCCGGAACTTGGTCACCGCCACCACATCGGAGAGGATCCCGAAGGAGGAACTGGATTTCTTGTATTCCGGGGCGTCCATGACATCCTTGCGGACCGCGATCTGCGCACCCTCGATGTCGTAGGTCAGCGAGTTCTTCTGGTTCAGCGCCGTTTCCAGGTACTTCACCGCCAGGTCGGGACTCTTCGTTTTGGAGCCCACGGCCAGCGTCCAGCCGCCGGAAAGACTGACAGCCCCCGGATCTGAACCGTCCTGGGTGGGCATCTTTGCCGTCGCCATGGTGTCCTGCCAGGTTGGCCAGGGACTGGACCCACCCTCGCTCCACTTGCTCGGCAGCCAGGAGCCGTCCAGATCGATGGCCAGCTTGCCCTTCGGCAGCCAGGTATCGGTGGCGATGTTAACAATCTGCGCGTCCAGGGCCTGCTGCGGCGTTGGGGCAAGGCCGTCCGAGTAGATCTTCTTGACGAAGTTCAGTGAATCCTTGAAACCCTGCGAGCCGGTTACCCACTTCTTGGAAGATTCGTCATAAAGCGGATCGTTTGTTCCGTAGAGCAGCATCTCAAAGCCCTGCATGGAGGCACCCTCACCGGCGGCTTTTCCGGAATACAGGTTCATCGGAATTACGCCGGGCAGCTTCGCTTTGATGGTGTCTGCCGCGGCCAGGATGTCGTCCCAGGTTTTCGGTTGCCACGGCACCGGCAGCCCGGCCTTCTTGAACAGATCCTTGCTGTACCACAGGGCCCGGGTGTCGGTGCCCATGGAGACACCGTAAGTTTTACCGTCGTCGCCCTTGCCGGCGTCCTGGGCATTGGGAACAAACTGCTTCCAATCGGCCCACTTACTGACATAGTCATCCAGCGGCAGGAGGTACCCCGCAGCAGCGTCGGACTTAATCAGGAAGGTGTCCTCATAAGCAATGTCCGGAGCTGTCGATGCGGACTTATTCATCAGGGACAGTTTGGTGTAATAGTCGTTTTCCGAAGCCTCAATGGGCAGCAGAGTGACGGTGGTCCCCGGATTCGCCTTTTCGACCTCCGACTTGGCCGCATTGAGCAGTTTTTCCAGCGGTTTGTAATTGCCGAACTTCTGGTAGGCCACCTTGATGGTCTTGCCATCCGACGCCCCGGCGGAAGATCCGCAGCCGGCGGTGGCCAGCAGCGTCAGCGCCGCGAGACCGAGCGCCGCAAACTGTGTTCTCCGGATGATGGTGTTTCTTTTCGTGCCGGTTCGTTTCGGATTTCGATTCAGAATGGTTCGTTTCACGATGCTCCCTCGCATCCAACCTCGGCTGTCCATGGCAGGTTGCCCACTCTTACCTTCCTGGCCGAAACGCTCCCGACTCCAGCCGGAGCACTCCTGGTGCCCGGAATAGTCGAAGGTGGTCTCAGCCGTGACTGTGAGGTGCGGCACATGGCTTAGCTATTATGTAAATCTAATTGAGTAACTAAAGTCAAGGGCGGAGGAAAACATTTCGGTGCCGGCCAGCGCGCGGCTGCAGGCCGGTGCTGGGTAATGCCCGCACCAGTAAGCGCATCCCCTTCGGGGGCGGGAATACAGGCCCCTGCAGCGTCAGTCCTGCAGCAGCAGACCCATCTGTTTGGGCGCGAGGATGTGGTCCAGGATGGCGCAGCCGGCCCCCACTGCGGCGATATCCTCGCCCAGAGCGGAGCCAATTACCTCCAGATCGTGAATGGCACTCACCGCGGAGCGCTGACTGAGCGTCGGCTGCAGCACCGCCAGGTACCGCTCGCTCACTGGCGCCCACATGGGTCCGCCAAAGATGACCCGCTCCACATCCATCAGATTCGCGATGTCCTCAACCACCCGCGCCAACCGCCGCGCCGAGGCGTCAACGATGCCCAGGGCTCCGGCGTCGCCCTGCAGCGCCAGCGCACCGAGCTTGACCCAGGCCGCCGAGATCAACTCCGGATCTGCTCCGCTCGCCGGCCCCTCCAACACTCCGGCCGCGACCGCCGTCTCGACCAGATGGGCTGGCATCGCGGCGACCCCGATGCAGCTGGACCGCCCGCAGGCACACAGCGGCCCGTCCTCACCGGTGGAGAAGTGCCCGATTTCGCCGACGTTATTGGAGGCTCCGCGCATGACTTGGCCGTTGATCACCAGCCCCGCGCCGATGCCTGTTCCCAAGTAGATAAAAGCGAAGTTCTCATTTTCCCCGCGGCTGCTGGACCACAGCTCCGCGTGTGCAGCCGCCATCACGTCCTTGTCCAGCAGTACCGGCAGACCGGTGGCCCCGCGCAGGGACTCGCGCAGCCGGACCGCCTGCCAACCGATCAGCAGCGGAGCGTCCACGACAATCCCCCGGTCCTCGTTGATCGGACCCGGCGAGGCAATCCCGACGCCCAGCACCCGGTCCCGCGGCACCTTGGCCGTGCGGACCAGCCCGTCGATGGCCGCGGCCATCCGCGCGACGGTGGTATCCGGGTCCGCGACCGCGGGCATCTCGTGCCGGCAGCGCGCCACCACGTCGCCGGCCAGATCCAGAACAACGAACGTCATTACAGAAGGGTCCAGATGCACGCCGACGGCGAACCGGCTCCGGGGCTCGATGGTCAGCGGTGTGCGCGGTTTTCCTGGCCCGGTCACCGTCTTGTGCCCTTCATTCAGCAGACCCAGGTCCAGCTGCTTGCGGACAATGTTGGAGACGGTCTGGGTGGACAGACCGGTCGCTTGGACCAGCTCAACGCGGCTGATTCCGTGCGGTGCCCTGCGGATAGCGTCCAGCACCACCGCCTGGTTGAACCCTCCCACGCGCTCCAGATTCGAACCTCGTCCCACCGGGCAGCTCCTTAAGTCAACTGTTTAGACTAATTCTAGAGCTTCAGCAGCCACACTGCGATCTGTGCGGACACAGGGGCACGATCGGGACAGAGTCAGGCTTCGGGCGGCCGAAGAATCCAGTGGTCCGGATTCAGGCCGCGCACCAGTTTGCGCCCGATCCGCGCCAGATCGGCGGCATCCCCCGCGTCCAGCTGGTCGAACACCAACTCACGCACATCGCGCACATGCCGGGGCGCCAGCAGCCGGATCAGGTCCATTCCTGCCTCCGTGATGGAAGCGGTCGTGACCCGGCCGTCCTGTTCCTGCGCGGACCGGAGCACGAGTCCGCGTCCCTCCAGCCGCTTGACCACGTGTGAAAGCCTGGAGAGCGAGGCACTGGTCCGGGACCCCAGCTCACTCATAGCCAAAGTTCGGTTCCCCGCCTCGGACAACATGGCCAGGACGTTGTAGTCAAAGAGCGAAAGCTTTGCCTGTCGCTGCAGGGGCCCATCGAGCGCGCCGGGCAGCAGCGTCATGGTGGAGAGCAGCGCCAACCATGCCTGACGCTCCTGGGCAGTCAGCCAGCCTGGTTCACTCATGACACCCACTATTTCACATAGCTTGAGGTTTCAAGTGATGTGTTCAGCTCGCTTGAGGATTCAAGTTGGGTGAAAAAATGGCGTCTGAGCGACCAATTGTGCCGACAGCCTTAGATCCCGGTGGTCCCATCAATACATTCGCGCAGCAGGTCGGCGTGGCCGTTGTGGCGGGCGTACTCGGCGATCATGTGAACAGAGACCAATCGCAGCGAATACTCTTCGCCGTGCAGGAGGAACGTGTCGTCAAAGTCCAGCGCAGCGGCCGCCTCGTCGGCCAGCCGGCACTCGGCGTCAAACCGCTCGAAGTCGCCCTTAGCCTCGGCCGGATCCAAGTCATCAAAATCCGCGTTCTTACCCTTGGCCGGGTCGTAAGGTGAACCCACATTCTGACCGCCGGCGCGATGGCGGAACCAAGTGGGTTCCACCTTCGCCATATGGCGCACCAGACCCAGCAGTGACAGGGCCGACGGCGGTACGGGACGGGAGGCCAGCTGGTCACCTGTCAGCCCGGAACAGATCCTGAGCAGCGTACTTCGATGCCAGGCAAGGAAGCCCTCAAGTATGGGCCGGTCGGCGCCGACCAAAGGCCCGTCCTCGGCCAGCGGAAATTTGGGCGCTGTCCATGTGCTGGGTTGTCCATTCATGGCACGAGACTACTTGACCGCGGTCTCGGCCTCATGATGCTCCGCGCTGATCTCAGCATTCATGCTCAGCGCCTTCCACCCAACGGCCCGGCCCAAGGGCGCACCGCACCTCAGCCCAGAAGGCCGCCAAGGCCGCCAAGGCCGCCGGGAAGTTTGCCCAGCAGATCCTTTGGATTGACGCCAAATTTGGCGAGCAGGCCCGAGTCGTTGTCCGTATCGACCTTGTCAGGCAGTTCAGACTGGGCCTGGTCCGCCTTGTCGTGGTCACCAAGGCTCTTGAGGTGGTCAATGATTTGTTGCTTGTCAATCTGCATGTTGTCTCCTTCAGGTCTCCGGCGAGTATGTGCAGGTACGTCTCAAACCTACAAAAGCGGCACACCGTCGTCCAGCATCTGTATCTGACCATCGGCCGGGCGAACGCAGGGAAAGGAACGGGGAAAGGGACAGGTAGCTGTCGTCTGGGAGCCACCGGCGACTAGTCTGGGTCATAATGACCTTATCTTCGTTGGCCGTATCTGACGCCGGCCTTATCTTCGCCCCCGAAGGAACGCTTCCATGTCCGAGACCCTGCACAGTCCTCCGCGGAATTCGCTGACCGAACGCCTGGACCGACTGCCGTTCACACGCCGTCATGCGAGCCTGCTGGCCGGGTCCGGCGTCGGCTGGGCACTGGATGCTTTCGACGTCGGTTTGATTTCCTTTGTCATTGCCCAGCTGTCGGTGACCTGGAAATCGGATGCGGCGGCGCTGTCTTGGGTGGCGTCAGCAGGATTTGCCGGAATGGCGATCGGCGCTGCTGTTGGCGGCCTGCTGGCCGACAAGCTGGGCCGCAAGCAGGTCTTCGCACTTACTCTGCTGCTGTATGGGGCGGCCACCGGCGCGTCGGCTCTGGCGGGGTCCGTGGGAGTGCTGCTGCTGCTGCGTTTTATCGTCGGCCTGGGCCTTGGGGCGGAACTTCCGGTCGCGTCGACGCTGGTGAGCGAATTCGCCCCGCGCCGTATCCGCGGCCGAATCGTCGTCTTGGAGGCCTTTTGGGCGGTTGGTTGGGTGGGCTCGGCGCTGGTGGGATACCTGGTGATCCCCGGAAGTCCGGACGGCTGGCGCTGGGCGCTGCTGATTGGCGTGCTGCCGGCGGTGTGGGCGGTCTTTGTCCGGCTCAGGATGCCGGAATCGGTGCGGTTCCTGGAGTCCAAGGGGCGGCATTCAGAGGCCGAGAAAGTTGTTCGACAATTCGAAGCCTCCGCCGGCACCGCATCTGCCGCCCAGGACCACAGGCCGGTGGCTGCAGTAGGGCGCGCCCCCGTGCCCGCATCAGGGTTGGCAGCATGGCAAGCACCCGTTCGCACCCGATTGATGGACCTGTTCGCGCCGGATCTGAGGCAGCGGAGCGCACTGATCTGGGCGGTCTGGTTCCTGGTGAACTTTTCGTACTACGGCGCGTTCATCTGGCTGCCGACTCTCCTGGTTTCGGCGGGCTTCCCGCTGGTGAAGTCCTTTGAATACACGCTCATCATCACGCTCGCGCAGTTGCCAGGTTATGCGGCGTCGGCATCCCTGGTGGAAAAGTGGGGCCGGCGCATCACCTTGTCCACCTTCCTGGTCGGCTCGGCCATCGCTGCCGCGGCCTTCGGTTTCGGCGCCGTCAATGGCAGCGAATCCCAGATTATCGCCAGCGGCATGCTCCTCTCGTTCTTCAATCTGGGCGCGTGGGGAGCGTTGTATGCCGTGACGCCGGAGCTGTACCCGACCCGCCTGCGCGGATCAGGTTCCGGATCTGCCGCCGGTTTCGGCCGCCTTGCCTCAATTGCCGCCCCACTGCTGGTCCCGCCGCTCCTGGTTCTCGGCGGGACCTTACTGCTCTTCATCGTCTTCGCGATCGTTTTCGTCTTCGCCGCGTGCGCCGCCTTCGCGTTACCGGAACTGCGTGGAAAACCCCTGACGGAATAGCTGGCGCGGCGGCGGCCCCGCGAATGCATCCGACAATAACTGCAGCGAAAAAGGAAACCCATGAGCAACATCAGAACTCTCGTCCTCGGCGCCGGCGGGCTAACCGGAATCGGCTGGGAGACCGGTCTGATAGCGGGGCTGGCGCAGCAGGGCATCGAACTGGGCGACGCGGACCGCATCATCGGCAGTTCCGCCGGATCCACCGTCGGCGCCCGGCTCGCCTGTGGCGTTGCCCCGGAGGAGGCATATCGTGCCCAGCTCGACGGCGGCGCGCACGAAGTGCCGGCCGCCTTCGGCTTCCGCAACGTCGTCGGCCTGCTGGGTCCGCAACTGCTGCCCGGCAGTGACGCAGCCATCGCCCGCCGGATCGGCCGCGCCGCGCTGCGCACCGCAACCGTGAGTGAATCTGAACGCCGCGCCATCATCGCCCAGCGCGTCCCCGGGGAGGAATGGCCGCGTAAGGAACTGCTGATCACCGCTATCGACGCCAGCACCGGAGAACGGCGGGTCTTTACCCGGGACAGCGGCGTTTCCCTCGTGGACGCCGTCGCCGCCAGTTGCGCCGTCCCTACAGTCTGGCCGGCCGTCAGCATCGGTGCTGCCCGCTATATTGACGGCGGCGTCCTCTCCAGCACCAATACCGACCTCGCCCGCATAAACAATGGCGGCAGCGCCAACGACGAAGGTGGCAGCAACAGCCGCGGCAGCAGCTACGACCAAGGTGGCGGCAGCGCCGACCTCGTCCTGGTGCTGGCTCCGATTCCCGGGGCACTCCGCAAGCGCTGGTCGGCAGCCGCGCAGCTAAAAACCCTCGGACCGCAGGTCCGCACGCTGCTGATCACGCCCGACGGCGGCGCCAAGCAGGCGATGGGGCGCAACTCACTCAATCCCGCATTCCGTGCGGCAGCGGCCCGCGCCGGGCGCGAACAAGCCAAGGCGGTGGCCGCAGCAGTAGGGCGACTGTGGTCCTGACCGGAGACGACAATCCATCCAGTCCACCGCGGTGGCAGCAGCAGTAGGGCGACTGTGAGGTTCTGACTAGGATTCAACTTACTCGCTCCAACGACCGGTGGACAGGAAACAGAATGAAGAGGAACGGATCAGTGGACAGGCCGAAGCATGCCGGTTGGCATCAGAAGTTCATCGTCGAAGAGCGCCGGCTGCCGGCTGCTGCGCGACGCCGGCTGTATCTCACCTCGACGGTGCTGATGGCCGTCAGACTTCTCGGATTCCTGATTCTGCTGGCCGCAGTTTTGACCTATACCGGCTTTGAACGACTGGACCAGCCCGTCGAGAACTGGTTTGACGCCCAGCGGGCCCCAAGCACCACCGGTTTCATGATTGCCCTCGCCATCATCTTCGGACCCATCGCGCTGCCTATCATCGTCCTCGTGGTCACCGTGAGCTGGACCATCCTGGCCAAGCACGCGTGGCGGCCACTCCTGCTCGCCGCCGCCATGCTTCTGGGCGTCATCCTCGCGGAGATCCTCGCTCCCCTCGTTAAACATCCCCGCCCTCCCATCGACCTGATGCTTTTCGGCCCCGATACCTCCTTCTCCTTCCCTTCGGGCCATGTCCTTGGAACCTCCGACTTCCTGCTCATGCTGGCCCTTCTGATCGCCAGCCGCCGCCAGAAGACGGTGTTCACCTTTGCGGCGGTGGCTCTGGCCGTACTGGGCATCTTCGCCCAAGTAGTGAGCAGGCTCTACCTCGGATACCACTGGATCAGCGACACTTCCGCCTCGATCGCCCTGTCCATGGTCATCGTCGGCGCGGTCATCGCCGTCGACACGAAACGAACGGTGAGAATTCATGGCGAACCGGTGAGCGGACCGCTGTCACAGCCGCAGGTGGACGGGACCTAAGCATGAGCGAATCAACACTCTGCGACGCAAGAAGACCGCAAAGCCGGCGACGTAATACTTTGTTCGTTACCAATCGTCATCCGCTGCCGATTATCAATAGTGGTCGACCCGATTTCGGTCGTTACGATCTTCTTTCTCCGCGGCATGATGGACGGCACGCCAGAAGACTGTAACGCTGCACACTGAATAAGCTCGACCGGATTCACTTTCAGCCACGAATCCGGCCCTAAATCGTTTCCAGGGAGTTACCGGGTAATTCCTGCAGCTTGCTGCAGGTGGTGGATCATGCAAACCGGGGAGCGTGGGGCGTGGCGGCAGGAGATGGGGCTTCCGAACAGGCACAGATGGCCGCAGATCGGGTAGCGCGGCTGAAACGTCAGCTGCAACAGGCCGAACGGGATGAACGTGCGTGGATTGCCGGAGCAGCCGGTGAAGCTCTTGTGGGAGAAAAACTCAAGACCCTGAACCCTTCTGACTGGCTCGTGCTGCACGATGTTCATTGGCCGGGACGACCCAAGGCCAACCTTGATCACGTTTTGGTCGGGCCCGGCGGGGTCCTCGTCATTGATGCAAAGAACTGGACCGGCCGCATCGAAGTGCGCGAGGGTGTTCTGTTCCAGGAGGGGCGCACCCGGATCAGGGAAACTATTGGTGTGCTGGAGCAAGTCGCAGCCTTGACGGTGCTGTTGGATCCGAAGCATCGTCAACGGGTTCATGGCTGGTTATGCATGGTCCGGCAGCCGGACATGCAGGCCATCAGCAGCAGCGGGGTGAGAATCCAGGGGCTAAGTACCCTGACGGATGCGATCAACGCCCTGCCGAACGTCCTTGAGCCAGCCGAGGTGCAGGCTATTCACGCCTATCTAAAGCAACTCCTCACCGGAGCGGCAAGTCCCTCGCTCCTGACAAGCGCCCAGCTTGGAAAAGCCTGGACTGGCAACGCAAAGGCGAAGACAAACCCGCGGGCCGGTTTCCAGTTATCCGCTCCTTCCCGGCAATTCCAAGCAAAGCAACAAACCACTTCCCATTCGGGCCAACGGTCACGGCCGGCGTCTTCCAGGGCCCGTCGGCCGTCAAAGCCACAACTCGGATGCCTGGGCGTCGCAGGCGTCCTGATCTTCCTGCTGGTATTTTCCTCGATGCTGATGAACTTGGGCACAAGCTTTACACAGCAACTAACTCATCTACCGCCCCACCCCGCTCCGGCAACAACACAACCGTTCCAATCTCCGTAGCCGCCACCCCATCCTTCGACCGCGGCCCCCCGAGGGCCCCAACGAGTCCGCCGCGAGCTGCAGGCCCCTCGCGGGTATAGGGCCACCCGCCGGCGCCAAGGTCTACGCCGGCGCCAAGGCCTCCGCCGACTGAAGGCGTCTGCGGTCAACGGGATCAGGCCTGGCCAAACACCAGCGGACGATTCGCAGGGATCAGGCCTGGCCAAACGCCAGCAGATGATTTGCAGGGATCAGGCCTGACGAAACACCCGGCGGGAAATGACCAAACTCACCACCGAGACAGCGGCAATGGCGACGAGGTAGTAGCCGGGCACCAGCAGGGAACCGGTGCTGCCAATTAGCCAGGTGAGGACGAAGGGGGCGAAGCCGCCGAAGACAGTGACCCCGATGTTGTAGCCCAGGGACAGCCCGGTGGTGCGGATCTGGGCAGGAAACATTGAGGACATGATGGCCGGCAGCGGCGCAAAGTAGGCGGTGGCCAGCACAGACAGGACCAGTTCGACCAGGATCATGGTGGGCAGCGCGGGTGCCGCTATGAGCAGCATGAATGCCGGAACTCCCAAGATCAGCGTTCCGACAGCGGCCCAGGTCATGACGCGGGCCGCTCCGGCCCGGTCGGCCAAGGTGCCAATAAAGGGCGAGCCGATGCTCATGACCACGCCGAAGATCAGGGTCGAGACGAATGCCGCAGCCTTGGGCATGCCCAGATTAACGATCGCGTAAGTGGGCATGAACAGAGCAATGTAAACCCCCACGGATCCCAGCGAGACGACTCCGACGATGGCCCAGAGCCGGCCGCCGTTGCCAATACAGGTTTCCTTCAGTGGTGCCGCGGACCGTTCGGTGTTCAGAAACTCCGGGGTCTCGCGCATCTTGGACCGGATGTACCAGCCCACCGGACCGATGGCCAGGGCGAAGATGAAGGGGACCCGCCAGCCCCAGGATTCCACGGCGTGGGCGCTCAGGTAGGTGTTCAGAACGAAGCCGAAGATTCCGGCCAGCAGGATGGCTGCGCCCTGGGTCGCCACCTGCCAGCTGCCGTAAAAAGCCTTGCGGTTGGGCGCGTATTCGATCAGGAAAGCCGTTGCGGTACCGAATTCACCACCGGTGGCAAAGCCCTGCAGCAGCCGGGACAGCAAAACAAGAATGCTCGCTGTGACGCCAATGGCGGCCGCCGTGGGTGCCAGCACAATCAGCAGGGTGCCGATGAACATCACGAGGATGGAAACCATCATGCCCGCCTTGCGGCCGGCCCGGTCCGCGTACCGGCCGATGATGATGCCGCCGAGGGGCCGCATGATGAAGGACACTCCGAAGGAGGCGAAGGCCAGCAGCAGGGACGCCGTTTCATTGGTGGTAGGGAAAAACAGTTTGGAGATGACGACGGCGAATGTGCCGTAGACAATGAGGTCAAACCATTCAAGGCCGTTGCCGATTGAGGCTGCGACGACGGCTTTACGGGCGTCCCGGCGCTGGAGGGCGACGACGGCGGCTGGCTGTGCCGGCTGCCTCGTGCCTTGTTTTTCGAGACTGTCGACTGCTTCGTGGGTCATTGGGTTTCGTTCCGTTCGGGAAGTGCGGCTGCGCAGTTGCCTGCGCCGCCGGCCAGGTCAGTTAGCGGCAAGATGAGCGGCGAGGGCCCGCAGAAAATCCTCACAGGCGGCGATCTGGGACAGCTCAATGAACTCGTTGGCCGTGTGACCCTGGTCCATGCTACCCGGTCCGCAGACCACCGTGTCGATGCCTGCCCGCTGGAAGAGGCCGGCTTCGGTGGCGTAGACGACGGTCTCCTCGGCGGAGCTGCCGGTGAGCTGCTGCGCCAGTTCGAGGGCTTCGCGGGGGCCCTCCGGACTAAGGCCGGGGACGGATCCAAGCGGCATCAGCACAATGTTGGCCGCCGGGTTCTCCCGCTGGATCTCGTCCCGGAGCGTCCCGAGGTGATCATCGATCCGGGCGATCACGGCGTCCGGATTGACTCCCGGAATGGTCCGGAACTCGAATTCGAAGTCACACCTGTCGGCGACGGTATTCACCGCGACACCGCCCTCGACGACGCCCACGTTGGCCGTGGTGTAAGGAACAATGAAGCTCTCATCGAACGGTCCGGAAAGCCTGTGCTCATCGGCGAGGGAGCGGATGAAGGCGATGGCCCGGGCGGCGTATTCGATCGCGTTCACGCCGGTGGAGGTCATCGAGGAGTGCGCGGCAAGCCCGCTCACGCTCACCCGGTACAGCTGGCTGCTCTTGTGTGCCGAGACGGCGCGCATGCTGGTCGGCTCGCCAACGAAGCTCAGCCGGGGATGGATACCGCGTGCCGCCATTTCGGCGAGCAGGACGACGGCGCCATGGCAGCCCACTTCCTCGTCGTATGTCCAGGCGAGATGCAGCGGTTCCGCCAGCGGACGGGACAGCAACTCGGGCAGCAGACTCAGGATAACGCCGCTGAAGGCCTTCATGTCCGTGGTTCCACGACCATACAGTTTGCCCTCGCGGACTTCGGGCGTGAACGGGTCGCTGGCCCAGTCCTGGCCGTCTACAGGTACCACGTCGGTGTGGCCGGCGAGCATTATGCCGCCCGTGACGGAACCGTCGTGCGCCGGAATGGTGGCGAAAAGATTTGCCTTGCTGCCGTCCGCGTTGGGAACGAATACTGGTGTCAGGCCCCGGGCCGTGAGCTCCTCCGCCATCGTGTGGATCAGCTGCAGGTTGGAATTGCGGCTGGTCGTATCGAAGGAGACAAGCTTGTTCACCCACTCAAGGGTGCGGGAGCTGGGCAGCGCGGAGGTCGTACCGGCGGAGGTCGTACCCGCGGAGGAGGTCGTACCTGCAGAGGTCGGACCGGTGGAGCTGGGGGAAGTCCTGTCGGCGGAGATTGCAGCATTGGAAGTTGCGGCGGCTGAAGTCGTCATGGGTTCTTTCGGGTAGTTGTCGTGCCAGCGGATCAGTTGACGGCGTGGGCCGCGAGGCTGCTCTCCAACAGAGCCGCGGCGTCGAGGAGCAGGAGCTCCTGGCCAGGTTTGGCCACCAGCTGGACGGATCCACGCATGGCCGCACCCGGCAGAGCCACCGGGACGCTGATGGCTGGGAAGCCGAGCAGGCTCCATGGGATCGTCAGACCCAGCAAAGCCGCACGAACTCCGGTCCAGCCAGTTGCCGGGCTGCTGTTCAGCTGGCTACTGTTCAGTTGGCCAAGGTGCAGCTGGCCAAGGTCCAGCTGTCCGAGGTCCCGCTGTCCGATCTCGGGCGCCTCCAGCGGTACGGTCGGCATCAACAAGACGTCGACGGCGGACATTCGCTCGAGCACGCTGGCCCGCAGCCGCCGGCGGATGTCCAGTGCCTGGACATAACGCCAGCCTGGCACTTCCGCAGCAGCCTGCAACCGTTCCAGGACCTCCGCGTCAAAGAGTTCCGGTGCCTTCCGCATCCGTTCGGCATGGACCGCATAGGCTTCCGCAGACTGGATGTCGTAGTACGGGCCCTCGGTTTCATCGATCTCCGGCAGCGGCAGACCGCCGTGGAGGAAATGGACGTTGTGAGCACCGTGGGCAACGTGGGCAACCGAGCCGGATCCCGAAACGGTGCTAATCCCGTCAAGGGCATCAACGGCCAACTGCTCAGCGGTCCGAACGCTTGCCTCCACCCGCTCGGTCAGGTCGCAGTTCGGGCGGGCGATGCGCAGATTGCGTACTCGCTCGCCGTCGGGAAGCCGGGGCGGCGTGCACTGCGACCACCGGGCGCCAAAGCCTTCCGGCTTTGCGGACAACGCCCACCAGCCGATCGCCGCGTCCGCTACCGAACCGGCCAGGGGGCCCACCACATCCAGGGTGGGTGCGAGCGGAAAGACGCCCTGCACGTCCACGGCTCCCTGGCTCGGGCGAAGCCCCACCGTTCCGCACAAAGCCGCCGGAATCCGGACGGATCCACCGGTGTCGGTACCCAGCGCCAGCGGAACAATTCCAGCAGCAACGGCCGCACCAGACCCGCCGCTGGACCCGCCGGTCATTCGGGAGGGATCCTGCGGGTTGCGGGCCGCACCCGTGGCCGCACGGTCACTGGTCGGGCCGTAGGCGAATTCGTGGGTCTGGGTTTTGCCGAGAATCACGGCCCCGGCGGTGCGCAGGGAACTGACCACGGCTGCATCGATGTGGGGAACATGCCCGGCGAAGTGCCGTGAACCCATGGTGGTGGCCAATCCGGCAGTGGCGATCATGTCCTTGATGCCCACCGGAATGCCGTGCAGCGGACCGCGGTCCAAACCTGCGGCAAGTTCCGCGTCGACGAGCCGCGCCGCCCGCCGTGCACCGTCGTCGTCGACCGTGACGAAGCAATTCAGCTCTGTTCCAAGGCCGTGCGCCGCAGCCAGCGCCTGCTCGGTGATTTCGACGGCGGTTATTTCGCCTCCGCGGATCCGGCCAGCGACCTCGGCGATGCCCACCTGGCCAAAGGGGCCCGTCCCGGCCAGCGAGTCCGCTCTCATACCGCCGCCCCTGACCTTGACTTCGAGGAGCGTACGCCGGGCCGGACGAAGATCATGGCCAGCATGCCGACGGCCGTTGCCACCGCCGTAGCAATGAACATCGAGTTGTAGCCGTGCAGGGCCACCAGGAAACCGGTGAGCGTCGGGGCCACGATGGTGGCGATGTTCGTAATGAAGTGGCTGATGCCGCCGAATGTGCCCGCGCGGGTGGGGGCCGTGTCAATGACGACGATCCAGTACACCGCGTTCGGCAGCGAATTGAGTGCGTTGCCGATGGCCATCAGCAGCAGCACGGCGCCGGCGCTGTGAACCGTGGGGATGAGGCAGAAGCACACGGTGGTCAGCAGCAGCGAACCGGCAGCAAAACCGCTGCGCGCAATCCATAGGCTGCCCGTGCGACGGCGCAGCCAATCGGAGATCTTGCCTCCGAGCAGCACCGTGAAGCAGGCGCCAATCCATGGGATCATCCCGAGATACCAGAGCGAGCCGAGGTTGAAGCCGAATTGATCCTGGAGGTATTTCGGCGTCTAGGTCAGGATCATGAAGTTGACGTACTGGAACGCGAAGTAGCCAATGGCGTTGAACACCAGGGTGCGGCTCTGGAAGAAGGACCACCAGGGCACCTTCTCCTCCTCGGTGGAGAGGCTCCGCTCGTCGGCGAGCATGCCGTCGGTACTGCGGATCACGCCCAGTTCGTCCGGCGAAACCTTGGCGTTGTCCTCCGGAAGGTTGGTGAAGATCCGCCGCCAAAAAATGAGCCAGACCAGGCCCAAAAGCCCCAGAATGACGAACATCCAGCGCCACTGCCCGGTGACGGTGAGCAGGAAGACCGCAATGGGCGCGGCGAGCAAAGCGCCCAGCGGCGTGCCGAGCAGTCCCAGGGACGCTGCGAAGCCGCGTTCCCTGACGGTGGCCCAGTTCGCCATCGTGCGGTTGATGGTGGAAAACGTGGGTCCCTCGGCCACGCCGAAAAGGATGCGGAAGACTGCGAAACCCACCAGAGCTGACCCGCCGAAGATGGCGATGCCGATGTTGCCCGCAAATGCCATGCCGATTTCGAAGACGGACCAAAGCAGCACCGCCCAGCCCCAGACCCAGCGCGGGCCCTTTCGGTCCGCGAGCGCGCCGCCGAAGAGCGCACCCACCATGTATCCATAGCCGAAGTAACCGAGGACCTCACCCCACTGGACCTTGTTGAGCCCAAATTCGCTGATGATGGGGTTCGCCGCGTAGGAAATCGCTCCGCGGTCCACGTAGTTGATCACAGTGATCAGCACGACCATGGCAAAGACGGTGTAGCGGTAGTTGGGCTTGAAGCGGGCCTGACGTCCCGGCTGTGAGGGCGACGGCGACAGCTCTGCGCGTCCGTGGGACATGGAAGTGCCTTTCTCGATATCCGTATGGGGACGGGGGCCACTTGGCGTTGAGGGGCCGGCGGCCTTCTGCGGCCGCGTTCCGTTCCGCGGACCCCGGTCCGTTCTGAGGACCCCGGTCCTCTCTGAGGACCCCGTTGTGATCCCCGTTACGGAAAAAGGTAACACTGCTCCATGGACTTACGCAATCGATTGTGTAATGTTGCCCAAATGATTGGGCATTGCAGTGTCGTGTGATCAGCGCGGTGCGCAGCCTTCCCCGCCGGCCGTTGGCCTGGAGCAGCTCAGGCGACGCTAGACTTTTGATGACCGCCAAATCTGGCAAATATTTCGAGGAGGCGACAGTGGGCGAGAGCCGCAACCCGACCGTCACGCTGAGGATGATCGCCGATGAGCTGGGTATCCATCCGTCCACGGTGTCGCGCGTCCTCAATGCTTCTGGAAGTGACCCTTCGAAATGGGCGGCGGCCGAAACGGTCCAGCGCATCCGCAACCTGGCCACCGAGCGCGGTTACCACCCGAACGTCTATGCGGCGAACCTGCGCACGGCCCGGTCCAACCTGGTGGGGGTGATTGTGCCGCGGCTTCAGGATTACGTCCTCGCGACGGTCTATGAGGGGATTGAGGAAGCGGCGATAGAGCACGGGCTCTCCACCTTCGTCACGAACTCCTTGGACCGGGCCGACAACCGGCGGGCACGGACGTCCATGATGATCGAACGCCGGGTGGGCGGACTCATCTTCGGGGATGCCCACCTGGAAGATTCCTTCCTGGAAGAAATAGCAGCGCAGGATATTCCGTTCGTGCTGGTCAGCCGGTACACAGGGGCGCATATTTCGGTGACGGGCGACGACTACCTGGGCGGCCGGCTCGTTGGCGAACATCTGCTGTCCATTGGCCGCCGGAATGTCGCGATTCTGGCAGGCCTGCCCTTTGCGTCCACCGCCCGGGACCGGACCCGCGGTGTCACCGACGTTTTCAAGGAAGCGGGAATCGGCATTTCGGCGGACCGGATCGTGCACGGTCCCTTCGATGCCGCTGGCGGCCGTGCCGCGGCAAACGCGGTATTGCGTTCCGGGCGCTATCCCGACGCCATTTTCGCCACCAACGACTTCGCCGCTATTGGCGCCCTTGGTTCCCTCCGCGACCATGGCCTGAGCGTTCCGGAGCACGTCGCCCTAGTCGGCTACAACGACACACCCCTAGCAGCCGAAATGCTGGTACCGCTGACCACGGTCCGCTCCCCCATGCACGTGATGGGCCGGCGGGCCCTTGAACTGCTGGCGGACATCATGGCCGGCCAAAGCGTGGTCTCGGAGCATCTGAAGCCGGAACTCATTGTTCGGGCGTCATCGAGGATCGCATAGAGCCCCATACGGACAGGCGATGCTCTCCGGACAGGCTCTATTCCGGACAGGCGATGGTCTCGGAATGGGGGACGGCCCAAAGCATTACCCAAGGCATTAACGGGCGGCAGGGTCGGAGAACCTCCGGCCCTGCCGCCTCAGAGCACCGCTTGTCTTAAAGCACTGCCTGTCTTACCTCAAGTTACCGTCT
>NZ_JADPVH010000021.1:59391-61926 GCF_026932795.1 Paenarthrobacter sp. Z7-10
TCAAGTTACCGTCTATTGATGCGCGCCGGAGACGATTTCGGCGAGCTTCGCCAATGAACCTTCCAGCTGGTGTGCTTCCACCACGGGGAAGGGAACCTGCCGCAGGACATCCTTGTCCGTGACCTTGCTCCAGTCGTACGTCAAGGTAACGTTCGTCGAATCCGGGGAGGTTGCTTCCAGTTCCCAGACCCATTCCCAGCCCGCCGGATCCTTCCCGGCATCGGCGGTCTTCCACGCCAGCAGCTTGTTCGGATCGAACCCGACCACGTGATTGTCCGTCTGGTACTCGCCGCCGAGCTTGTCCCAAAACATGTTCATTCGGAAGACCTGCCCCACGCCTGTGACGCGGTCCGTCTTCTCTTCGGACTGCACCATGCCCGAGCCGTCAAGGCTGGCGTGGTTCTCCGGATTCGTCAGGACAGCAAAGATATCCTGCGCCGGAGCATCGATCGAACGGTCAACTGTCAGTTTTCCTTCGTTCTGTGTCATTACCCCAGCATTGCGCAGTTTGCTTATGAACTCCAGTTTCGACAAAGCGAACAGCGTTTCTTCACGGTTTCTGCACGCCGGTCTGCGGATGGACCTGCACCGTGGTCTGCACCGTTGTCTGCACTGTTGCAAGGCTTGGCCGGGGCGGCATGCTGCTGAACCCGAACCGCACCGCCGGCGTTATGTCCCGAAGGCCCCCGGCGTCCTTGCCTTCCCAGCTGACCACCGCGGAATCGATGCCGACCAGGTCCGTGACGCCGTAAAATTCACGCCGTCCATCCTTGGCCTCCCCAGCGGTTTGAGTCCCCGGGCTGATTCGGGCCACCGCCGGGTTGACTGCCCGCAGCCACCACGGATGGACGGCCAGCCGCCGCGGCACCCGCGCCAGCAACTGACCGAGCCCGGTCCTCGCGCCAAGGCCGGCACAAATGTGCAGCGGACCGGCATCCACCTCCAGGCTTTCGGCGTTGAGCCGCGTCCCTACCTTCAGCACGCGGATTTCGTCGAAATCGTAGGTGCCTTCAATGAACGCGGCTGTTTCCGGGTCCGGTGCGAGCAGAACTCGGTGCCCGGACGGCAGTTCCACCATCACATCCGAGAAGGGTCCAAAAGGAGTCTTGTCCCAGAGCCCCACCACGGCGCGCAGCCCTGAGGCCGTTCCCACCCCGGCGATATGGCCGCGGAAAATCCACCGTTCAGCCATTCTGTGCCCCCTCCCGGCCGGCACCTCGGAGCGGGGTGCCCTGACCTTGGACCGCCGACGCGGCATCGGCTTCCTCCTGCACCACCGCCAGCATGCCCAACTTCTCCCTGCCCAGTCCAGGTTGCCCAGCACCGGATTACACTGCTCCAAATTGTCCAGCACCACCCTGCCCAGCTCTGTGCCCAGCTGTGTGCCCGGCGCTCAGCCCAGCGCCCTGCCCAGCTCTGTTCCCAGGTCCAGCGCGCCCTAGCGTGCGTCGGTTTCCAGCTGCGCGGCGAGCATCGCCTCACTTCGCTCCCACAACTCACGGGCAAGTTCGTCGTCGTCGGCCTGCTTGTTGGCCCTGATGATCCGCCGTTTGGCGTAATACGCCCCGGAAACCCAGTCCCTGCCCGGCTCCGCACCCGCGAGCCAAACCAACGTATCCGCGCCCTGCTCCGGGGACAGCATCAGCTTCCGCAGCACGGTGGTGTAGGCGAAGCGCATCGGGCTGTTCGACTCCGCGGAGAAATTCGTGGCCACCCCGCCCGGATGGAACGCCGCCGTCGTGATCCCCTGACGGCTGTAGCGCCGATGCAGCTCCCTAGTGAAGAGGATGTTGGCCAGCTTCGCGTTGCCGTAGGCGCGGTTGGTCGCGTACTTCTGCCCGGCGTCCAGATCCGCGATGTCCAGCCGGCCGAAGATGCGGTTCGCCACGCTGGAGGTGTTGATCACCCGCGCACCACTGTTCGCCAGCACATCCATCAGCAGCGTCGTCAGCAGGAACGGCGCCAGATGGTTCACCTGGAACGTTTTTTCATGCCCGTCCACCGTCAGCTCGCGCCGCCCCATAATGCCACCGGCATTGTTGGCCAGCACGTGGATCCGTGGATAATTCTCCCGCAGCGCCGACGCCAGGGCGCGCACCTGCGAAAGGTCCGCGAAGTCGGCCACGAAGTAATCCGCCTCCAGTTCCGTGGCGACGGCCTTCGTTTTCGTCTCCGAACGGCCGACGACGATGACACGCTCGCCCGCGGCCGTCAGGGCACGTGCCGCGGCGGCGCCGATCCCATCGCTCGCTCCGGTGATCACTATGGTGCGTCCGGTCATCGGTTTTGTCCTTCGGTTGGCATCGGGCTATCAGAGGTAGAACGGAAACGGCCGCCGAGTCGTTCCGTCGCCCACCCCGCCCCACTCCTGTCCCCACTCCCGTCCCCTGAGGTGTACTACTGATGTGAGACACAGTTTGAAAGGATTGTGCCCATGTCCGCCCGTCAAACGTTTTCTGATGAATTCAAAGCCGATGCCGTTGATCTCGTTATTTCTTCCGGCCGTCCGATAGCCACCGTCGCCTCCGAGCTGGG
>NZ_JADPVH010000022.1 GCF_026932795.1 Paenarthrobacter sp. Z7-10
GACCCGAAGACCTCGAACACGTCGCCCAGGAACTCAACGCCCGCCCCCGCAAAACACTGGGCTGGAATACCCCAGCCGAACAACTACGTGATCTACTAAGAGCCAGCTAAACCCGGGTGTTGCAACAACCCCTAGAATTCAAGCAGATACCGGTTCTGCCCACCGGGCGGGGTGACTCAGTGAGCGGGACGGGTCAGCGAAACGGAGACCTGCCCGCCACTGACCTCCCACCGTGCGTCCAGCCGCACGTTTTCCAGCATCCGCCGGTCATGGGACACCAACAGGAGCGCACCGGCATAGCTGTCCAGTGCTTCCTCCAGCTGTTCAATGGCGGGCAGATCCAGGTGGTTCGTTGGCTCGTCCAGCACCAGCAGGTTCACCCCGCGTGCCTGCAGCAGGGCCAGCGCCGCCCGTGTGCGTTCCCCGGGCGACAAACTCCCGACCAGGCCGGCGGCCTGCACCGCCTTGAGCCCGAATTTCGCAAGCAGGGTCCGTGCCTCGGCGCCCGGCATCTCGGGAACGAGCGATTCGAAGGCGTTCGCCAGTTTTTCCGATTCGGCCAGCTGCCCGCGGACCTGGTCAATTTCGCCGATGGCCACGCTGGCACCCAAACTCGCGCTGCCGGCATCGGGCGCCAGATGGCCCAACAGCAACCGCAGCAGCGTGGATTTTCCTGCACCGTTGGGGCCGGTGATGCCAATCCGCTCCCCCGCGTTCAGCTGCAGGGACACCGGTCCCAAGGTGAAACTGCCGCGCCGGGCAACGGCATTGTTCAGCGTCGCGACCACCGAACTGGAGCGGCCCGCGGCACCGATGGTGAACTGCAGCTGCCATTCCTTGCGCGGTTCCTCCACCTCGTCCAGGCGGGCAATCCGGGACTCCATCTGGCGGACCTTCTGTCCCTGCTTTTCGGAGGACTCCATGCTTGCACGGCGGCGGATCTTGTCGTTGTCCGGCGACTTCCGCATCGCATTGCGGACCCCTTGGGAACTCCATTCGCGCTGGGTCCGGGCCCGGGACACGAGGTCCGCCTTCTTGTCCGCGAATTCTTCATAGGCCTCCTTGGCGTGCACCCGGGCCACCGCGCGTTCGGCAAGATAGGCGTCGTAGCCGCCGTCGTAAACGGCCACCTTGTCCTGGGCCAGGTCCAGTTCCACCACCCGCGTGACACACCGGGCCAGGAATTCGCGCAGTCGTGTGAAACCAGAATGGCGCCGCCGCGCAGACCCTGGACGAATGATTCCAACCGGGCCAAGCCGGCCAGATCCAGATCGTTGGTCGGCTCATCCAGCAGGACGATGTCGAAGCGGCTCAGCAGCAGGGCTGCCAAGGCCACCCGCGCGGCCTGGCCGCCCGAGAGGCCGGTCATTTCGTCTTCGGGATTGATGGACAAGCCCAGTTCGGCCAGCACCGCGGGAATGCGGTCCTGGAGATCGGCGGCGCCGCTGGCCAGCCAGCGGTCCAGAGCGACGGCGTAATCCTCCTGCGCACGCTTACTTTCGGAACCCAGGGCGACGGCGGCCGCCTCCATCGTGTGCGTCGCTTCGGTGGCGCCGGTGCGGCGGCCAAGATAAGCGGCTACGGATTCCCCCGGCAAGCGTTCGTGCTCCTGCGGGAGCCACCCGATGAAGGCATCCGCCGGGGCCAGAGTCACCGTTCCGGCCAGCGGCTCAGCGATCCGTGCGAGGATACGCAGCAACGTCGATTTGCCGGCTCCGTTCGCTCCAACGACGCCAAGCACGTCTCCCGGTGCCACCGTCAGATTCAGGCCTGTGAACAGGGTGCGGTGGCCGTGCCCGCCGGAGAGGTCCTTGGCCACCAGTGTTGCAGTCATTACTCCATCCTATTTCGCCTGCGGGGTCCAGATTCGCCCATGGCAAGCCAGCCGCTGCGGCATGCTTGATCAGCGCGCGAAGATGCTCCAGCCCGCGTGGTGCCTCGCCCCGGGCGCCAGCAGGACCAGGTCGGTACCGCTGTTGAAGGCATCCGGCGGGCAGGTCATTGGTTCCACCGCCAGGCCCAAGCGGCTCCGCTGCGGCGCCGGTTTGTCCGCGGTGTGCACCTGCAGCCACGGGCAGGAGGTATCCCAGCTCATGCCAACGCCTGTGCCCACCGGATCGTGCAGCAGCAGCTCGGCCCGGCCGGTGGGGGCGAAACGCAGGTCGGTGAAGGCGTGGTCGATTTCCACCGCTCCCAGCGCCCGTGGGGTGCGGAAGTCGAAGGGGTGCCCCTGCACCGGCACCCGAGCGACGGGCAGCAACCGATCGGGGGTCACTGCCAAAAAAGTTTCCGCCGCCAACTCCAGCACCCACTCATCCAGCGGCGAACTGCCGGCCACCAGGTACGGATGAGGGCAGACGCCGTAGGGCGCAGTCCGGCCGCCCGTATTGCCGGCCGTCACCTCGGTGTGCAGCCCGCCGTCGTCGAGCGAGTAGCGGACCTGCAGAGCAAGCGAGAAGGGATATCCGTGCGTTGGTTCCAGCTCGCAGCCCAAGGTGACCGCCGCGCCGTCGAACTCCTGAAACGTCCAGGTCCGGTCGAAGACCAGACCATGCAGCGCAGTATTGCGGGCGATTTCGTTGATGGGAAGGTGCAGCACTGTGCCGTCGGAACGATAGGACCCGTCGGCGATCCGGTTAGGCCAGGGCGCGGCGATGATTCCCCGGTAATCCGGGATGGGTCCGCCCGCCGCAAAGGGCACCACCAGGTCCCGGCCGCAGTGCTGCAGCCGCCGCAGAGCCGCTCCCTGCGCCGTGATGACTGCGGTGTAATTCCCGGCGGCCAGCGTGTGTTCGGCGACGGCTACAGCCCTCCGGCCAACTTGTAATACGCCTGGTTCCAGCGGATTTCCTTGCGGAACTGGCCCAGCGTGGTGTATTCGTCAATGAGCAGCAGCTCAGTCTGCGCCATTTCGGCAAAGTCTTCAAAAGCCTCCACGCCGCCGGCGGTGCTCAACACGGTGTGGTGCGCGGCGCCGGCGGTAAGCCAGGCCGCCGCGGAGGTGGCAAGATCCGGCTTGGGCTGCCACAATGCCCGGGCCACCGGAAGGTTGGGAAGCGGCTCATCCAGCGGCACCACCTGCACCGCGTTCGCGACCAGCCGGAACCTGTCCCGCATGTCCGAAAGTGCGACGACGACGCCGGCACCTGGATCGGTGTCAAAGACCAGCCGCACCGGATCTTCCCGGCCGCCGATGCCCAGCGGATGGATCTCGAGGGTCGGTTTTGACGTGGTCAGTGACGGGCAGACCTCCAGCATGTGCGCGCCCAGGATCTTCTCTTCGCCGGGCACCAGATGGTAAGTGTAGTCCTCCATCAGGGAGGCCCCGCCGGGAAGGCCGGATCCCATCACCTTCGCCGCGCGGACCAGGATCGACGTTTTCCAGTCGCCCTCGGCGCCGAAGCCGTAGCCATCGGCCATCAGCCGCTGCACGGCGAGACCGGGAAGTTGCCGCAGCGCGCCCAGGTCCTCAAAGGACGTAGTGAAGGCCGCGGAGCCGTTGGTCTCCAAAAAGGACCGCAGGCCAAGCTCAATCCGCGCCCCGTAGCGCAGGGATCCGTGCCGGTCAGCGCCCCGGCGCAGCTCGGGAGCCACGTCGTAGAGCTCCTCGTAGTCGGCCACCAGCGCATCCACATCGGTGTCCGCCGCCGCGTCCACCGCTTCCGCCAGTTCGTTCACCGACCAGGTGTTCACCGAAACACCCAGGCGCAGCTCGGCCTCGGTCTTATCCCCCTCGGTGACCGCAACGTTGCGCATGTTGTCCCCGAAGCGGGTCAGTTTCAGGCTCCGGACCGCCGCCCAGCCGGCGGCAGCCCGCTGCCAGATTCCCACCTTTCGTGCCACCTCCGGGTTGGAGACGTGGCCCACCACGGTCTTGCGCGGCACGCCAAGACGGGTCTGTATGTAGCCGAACTCGCGGTCACCGTGGGCGGCCTGGTTCAGGTTCATGAAATTAAAGTCGATCTCCTTCCACGGCAGCTCCACATTGGCCTGCGTGTGCAGGTGCAGCAGCGGCTTGCGGAGCGCATCGAGTCCCTGGATCCACATCTTGGCCGGCGAAAAAGTGTGCATCCAGGCTGTGACACCGATGACGTGATCCGCGGCGTTCACCTCCACTGCCAGCCTCCGGATGGCATCCGCGTCCGTCAGGACCGGCTTCCACACCAGCCGCACCGGCACGTCCCCTGAACCGCTCAGCGTCCGGACGATCTGCTGGGACTGCTCCGCCACCTGGTTCAGCACCTCCTCGCCGTAAAGGTGCTGGCTGCCGGTGAGGAACCACACCTCATACCCGTCCAGGGACGTTGAGGCTGCGTTGGCGGGCTGAAATCCGGTCATGATTCTCCTGGATTGCTGGGGCTGTGGAACGCTCTGGAGGGGCCGGGTGGCAGGTACCCCGGGTCTGCTATTGGCCGTACACGTTTTGGTAGCGGGCGAAGAGCGCGGCAGTTACCTCCGCGTCCAGGGGCAGCGGTTCCCCGAGCTGGCGCGAAATGTGCACCGTTCGGGCCACCTCTTCACACATCACCGCGGCCTTTACCGCTGCCCGGGCATCGCTGCCGATGGTAAATGGGCCGTGATTGCGCATGAGCACGGCCGGCGAGTTCGAATCCCGCAGCGTGGCGACGATGCCCTGGCCAATCGAGTCGTCGCCGATCAGGGCCAGCGGACCAACCGGGATGGGTCCGCCGAATTCGTCCGCCATCATGGTCAGTACGCACGGAATGGGCCCCCCCCGTGCGGCCCAGGCGGTGGCGTAGGTGGAGTGCGTATGCACCACGCCGCCCACATCGTCCATGCTGCGGTAGACGTAGCCGGCGGCGGCGGCGTCCGACGACGGCGACAGTCCGGGATTGCCCCAGTCTCCATCCGCGGGGGTACCGAAAAGGTCCGTCACCACCATCGACTCCGGGGTAAGCCGGTCATAGGCGACACCGGAGGGTTTAATCACCATCAGGTCAGCGCCCGGCACGCGTGCGGAGACGTTCCCCGCGGTCCAGACCACCAGCGAGCAGCGGGTCAGTTCGCCGTGCAGCGCACAAACCTCCGCGCGGGTTGCCGCAATGGCATCAAGCAGCGCGCTCATCGAGCGTCCCCGCTGACCGACAGGAAGGAGTCCGGCAGGGCAGAAGCCTCCGCGTCAGAACCTGCTGCCGTCCCTGCCGCGTCCCCCGCCACCTGGCTCTGCAGCGCCGCGCGCTGAATGGCCTTGAGCCGGTGCATCACATCGTTGCCGCCGCGGCCGAAATAATCGTGCAAAGCCGTATATTCGGCAAACAGCGCATCGTAGGCTTGCACGTTCTCCTGCACCGGCAGGTAGACATCGGCCGGTGCACTGCCCATCGCCTCCGACGCGGCCAGCACATCCGGATAAGCACCGGCGGCGACGGCCGCGTGGATGGCAGCACCGAGCGCAGGGCCCTGACTGGAGCCGAGCGTGCGAAGCGGCAAATTGATGACGTCGGCGTAAATCTGCATCAGCAGCCGGTTCCGTGGCAAGCCGCCGGCCACCACGAATTCGGTAACCGGAACACCCGAGGAGTTGAAGGCCTCGATGATGGTGCGGGTGCCGAAGGCGGTGGCCTCCAGCAAAGCTCGGTAGCTGTCCTCCGGCCTGGTCGCCAGCGTCTGGCCGAGGATAAGTCCGGAAAGCTCATGGTCGACCAGGACCGACCGGTTTCCGCTTTGCCAGTCCAGTGCCAGCAGGCCATGCTGACCGATCCGCTGACCGGCCGCCAGTTCGGTCAGATGCTCATGGATGCCCAAGCCGCGTTCCGCGGCGTCGTCGTAATAGCGCGCTGGAACGCCGGTCTTCACGAACCAACCGAAAATGTCCCCCACACCGCTTTGGCCCGCTTCATAACCCCACAGTCCGTCGAGGATGCCGCCGTCGACCACCCCGCACATCCCGGGAACCTCGCGGAGCTGGTTCCCATTCATGATATGGCAGGTCGAGGTGCCCATGATGGCCACCATCTGGCCTGGCGCCACGGCCTTCGCCGCCGGAGCGCTCACGTGCGCATCGACATTGCCCACCGCCACGGCGATGCCGGCCGGCAGCCCCGTCCAGGCCGCCGCCTCAGCACTCAGTGTGCCCGCTGCCTCACCCAGCCGCCCGATCCGGTGCTGCACCTTGGCGCTGACAAAATTACCGAACTCCGGGTTCAAAGCCGCCAGGAAATCCGCCGACGGGTAGCTGCCATCCTGGTAGATGCCCTTATAGCCGGCGGTGCAGGCATTGCGGACATAGACACCGGTCAACTGCCAGACAATCCAATCCGCCGCCTCCACCCAATGGTCCATCGCCTTGTAGACTTCCGGATCCTCTTCCAGCAGCTCCAGCCCCTTGGCGAACTCCCATTCGGAGGAGATCAGGCCGCCGTAGCGGGGCAGCCAGGACTCGCCGCGCTTGGCGGCGAGGGCATTAATCCGGTCGGCCTGGGGCTGGGCGGCATGATGACGCCACAGTTTGACGTAGGCATGCGGGCGGTCCTCGAATTGTTCCAGCTCATTAAGCGGGGTGCCGTTCGCACGCACGGGAACCATGGTGCAGGCCGTGAAATCGGTCCCGATTCCGATCACCTCGGCGGCGCTGACACCGGCTGCCCGGATCGCCTCCGGCACCGCCTGGCGCAGCACGTCCCGATAATCGTTGGGAACCTGAAGCGCCCAATCCGAGGGCAGTCGGCGTGCACTATCGGGAAGCGACTCGCTCAGTACGCCATGCGGATAATCAAATACCCCGCTGCCCAACTCGGCCCCATCGGATACCCGAACCACCACCGCCCGGCCGGACAACGTGCCGTAATCGACGCCGATGACATAGCGCTGCGGCCGAGCGCCTGGCTCATGCGGCGTGCCGGAACCTTGCGGTGAGCCCGAAGATGCGGCGGAATCTGGAGTGTTCATACGGTCCTCCTCCGGCACGCGGAGGCCGCACTGCCGGACACAATGAGTCGTGGAACTTCCCGCCGGTCCATTCAAGGGTGGGAAGCTGACTCAATTGTGAGCGCTAACATCTACCCTGCCAAGGACGATTCGGCGCGGCCGTCGTCGAACGAACCACTAAGCGCGGCCTGACCAGCGGATCCGACTCTGCGGACGTTTCCCGCAGGGCCCGGAGCAGAACGCGCATGCAGCTGCGGCCCAGCTCCTCGAAATCCTGGCTGACCGTAGTCAACGGTGGAAGGAAGTACGCGGCCTCGGGCTGATCGTCATAGCCCACGATGCTGATGTCCTCGGGCACGCGGACACCGGTTTCGGAGAACGCCCGCAGCATGCCCAAGGCCATCTGGTCATTCGCCACGAAAACCGCCGTCACGTCGCGGTTGGCGGCAATCCGCAGGCCGGCTCGGTAGCCGCAGCCGGCGCTCCAATCCCCTTCCAGCAGCACCGCTGCCTCCAGCCCGGCCGCCGCCAACGCTCCCCGCCAGCCAGCCACCCGGCCGGCCGCATCAATCCAGCCACTGGGCCCGGACAAGTGGGCGATCTGCCGGTGACCCAGGTCAATCAGGTGGTTTACCGCAAGTTCAGCGCCCAGCCGCTGATCCACACCAGCCCCGCTGATGCCCTCTCCCCCGCCGGAGCCGACCGCCACCAGGGGCACGTCCGGGCCGAGGCGATGCAGTACCTCGAACGTTCCCGGATGCGGCACGATAACGATGACGCCGTCCACCGCCTGGTCCAGGAAATATCCAACCGCATCCGTTATCGACTCGGCGCTGACATCACGCAGGCCCGCGATACTGACGAAATAGCCCTCGTCCCGGGCCGCCTGCTGCACTCCGAGCAAAGTGTTGGACGGCCCGTACTGGGACATCTCGCTGCCCAGCACCCCGATGGTCCGCGAACGGCGCGTCACCAGATTCCGCGCCGCAGTATTGCGGCGATACCCCAATTCGGCGATCGCGTGCTCCACCAGCTCACGCGCCTTGGAACTGACGTTGGGTTGGGCGTTGAGGACGCGCGAGACGGTCTGATGCGAGACGCCGGCGAGTCGAGCCACGTCCTTCATCACCGGCGGCCGATCCGGAGCCGATCGGTATCCCACCGTCCCCAATTCCCCGTCGGCCACCCCTGGCTCTCTACCGGCCATCCCAACTCCTTGCTTGCTGGCGCCAGATCGGTGCCGGTCATCCTCAGCCCCGCGGCTCTTAGCGCTCATCAGCTTAGGCCGTCCACCCCGAAGCCCGAAACCCCACCGAGGCCGCGAACCCCAGCAAGGTCACTGCGGCTTCGCGGGAGTGCTGGGGTTTCGGCAGCAGCCGGCGTAGGCTCGGTCCCGTGAAGCCCGGGAGCCGAATCAGACGGATTGTCCGGATCGCCGTGGACCGTGCGGGAGCTCGACGGGTCGGGGCCGGCTCAGTCGGGGGCCGGACTGGCTCGGTCGGGGTCCGAACCGGCTCGGTCCGGTTCCGGACTGGCTCGGTGCTGACCCGGACTGGCGCCGGGAGCGCCAGGACGATCCCGGCCTGGCTCGGATCACGCCGCACGGCACTCGTGTTTGTAGTCGGTTTGGCCCTGCTGCTGACCGGCTGTACGTCCCCACCGGCTCCCGCTGTGCCGGCGTCCGCCGGCCGACCGGCCTCGTTACCGGTCGGGACGCTCGTGCCGGACGGCGAGCCGACGGATGTGGCAACGAACCTGGCCGCTCCGTGGTCCATGGCCTTCCTGCCTGATGGGTCATTCCTGGTGAGCGAACGCGGTTCGGCGCTGATCAAGGAAATCACTGCGGGTGGCGCAACGCGCATCGTGGGAAAGGTCGATGGCGTCGTTCCCGGCGGCGAGGGTGGGCTGCTGGGTTTGGCTCCTTGGCAGGGTCCATGCGCGGATACTGCAAGCCAGCCACCGTGTCTGTTCCTCTTCGTCTACGTCACAGCGAAGGAGGACAACCGGGTGCTGCGTCTGGCTCTGGACGGCGCTGCGGGCTCCTACACCTTGGGCAGCGGTGTAACTACTGTGCTCACCGGCATCGCCAAGGCCTCCAATCACGACGGCGGCCGGATCGCCGTCGGCCCGGACGGACTGCTCTACATCACCACCGGGGATGCCGGCAACGGCCAGGCGGCCCAGGACCGCAACTCCTTGTCCGGGAAAATCCTCCGGCTCAAACCGGACGGCACGGTCCCGGCGGACAATCCTTTTCCAGGGAACCCCGTCTTTTCGCTCGGCCACCGGAACTCACAGGGGATCGCCTGGGACAGCCGCGGCAGGATGTGGGCGGCCGAATTCGGGCAGAACACCTGGGATGAGCTCAATCTGATCCTGCCCGGACACAATTACGGCTGGCCGATTGTGGAAGGTATCGATGCCCACCCGGACGCCCGCTTTACGAATCCGGTCCTGCAGTGGGCCACGTCGGAGGCCAGCCCGAGTGGAATGGCCATCCGCGGCACCACCATCTACCTGGCGGCGCTGAAAGGTGAACGGCTGTGGGTCATCCAACCGAGCGACGACGCTGCCACCGCCGCAGCCTCGGCGTACCTGAGCGGTCGGTTCGGCCGGCTCCGCGACGTCCGCGCCACGCCCGACGGCGGATTATGGGTCCTGACGAACAACACGGATGGACGTGGGACACCGCGGCCCGGCGATGACCGCATTCTCTCCGTGCACCTTGCTGCCTTGCCCTGAGACAGTTGGCCAGGATCATGCATGCCCCGAAATAGGCCGCGCGGCCGCAGTTGGGGGGGCCTCGCAGGGCTGGGCAGAGCCTGTACGCGGCGCGGTGGGCCCCGATAGCATCGAATTATGGACTTTAGATACTTAGGTAACAGCGGACTCAAAGTTTCGGAAATCACGTACGGCAACTGGCTTACGCATGGCTCGCAGGTGGAAAACGACGTCGCCACGCAATGTGTCCGGGCCGCCCTGGACGCCGGCATCAGTACCTTCGACACGGCGGATGTCTACGCGAACACCGCGGCGGAAACAGTGTTGGGCGAGGCTCTGAAGGGCGAGCGGCGCGAATCCGTCGAAATCTTCACCAAGGTCTTTGGACCCACCGGCCCCAAGGGGCACAACGATGTGGGGCTGTCCCGGAAGCACATTCTCGAATCCATCAACGGTTCCCTCAAACGGCTGCAAACGGACTACGTTGACCTCTACCAAGCGCACCGCTTTGACGTGGAGACACCGTTGGAGGAGACCATGCAGGCATTCGCGGACGTGGTGCGCTCCGGCAAGGCCCTTTACATCGGCGTCAGCGAATGGACTGAGGAACAGATCCGTGCCGGTGCTCAGCTTGCCAAGGAGTTGGGTGTTCAGCTGATCTCCAATCAGCCGCAATATTCCATGCTCTGGCGCGTTATTGAAGAAAAGGTGGTCCCGGTCTCGGAAGAACTGGGACTGTCACAGATCGTCTGGTCCCCGATCGCCCAGGGTGTTCTGAGCGGCAAATACCAGCCGGGTCAGCCTGCTCCTGAGGGCAGCCGCGCCACCGATGAAAAGGGAGGCGCCAACATGATCAAGCGTTGGATGTCCGACGACGTCCTCACCGGCGTGCAGAAGCTCCAGCCGATCGCCGAAGAAGCCGGACTGACGATGGCCCAACTGGCCATCGCCTGGGTGCTGCAGAACAAGAACGTCGCCTCGGCCATCATCGGGGCCTCCCGCCCCGAGCAGGTCCACTCCAATGTCAAGGCCGCCGGCGTCACTCTCGACTCGTCCGTGATGACCAAGATCGACGACGCGATTGGTTCCCTCGCCGAGCGCGATGCCGAAAAGACCAAGGACAGCTCACCCGCCACCCGCGAAGCGTAAGGAAATCACCATGAAGATAGCCCTCACCGGAGGAAGCGGAAAACTCGGCCGCAGCGTCCTCGCCCGGCTGCGCGGCGAAGGCCACGAGGTAATGAATCTGGACCGCACGGGAGCCCGGGAGCCCGGTTTTATCCAGATTGACCTGACCGATTACGGCCAGGTGGTGGACGCCTTCCTCGGGATTGATGACAGGCATACCGGATTCGACGCCGTCGTCCATTTAGGTGCCATTCCGGCACCCGGGATCCTGCCGGACACCGCGACCTTCCACAACAACATGCTCTCCACCTACAACGTCTTTCAGGGCGCCCGCCGGGCTGGTATCAAACGGATCGTCTACGCCTCCAGCGAGACCGTCCTGGGCTTGCCGTTCGACATCGACCCGCCTTACATCCCGGTGGACGAGGAGTACCCGGCCCGGCCGGAGAGCACCTATTCGCTGGTGAAACACCTCGAGGAGCAGATGGCGATCCAGCTCACGCGCTGGGATCCGGAACTGAGCATTAGCGCGTTCCGCTTCTCCAATGTGATGGACCCGGCTGACTACGCCGCCTTTCCAGCCTTCGACGCGGACGCCATGGCACGCAAGTGGAACCTTTGGGGCTACATTGACGGCCGCGACGGCGGTCAGGCGGTGCTGCGGGCACTGGAGAACGCGAAGCCGGGCTTCGAAGCCTTTATTATCGCTGCCGCGGATACCGTAATGAGCCGCTCCAGTGCGGACTTGGCCGCGGAGGTCTTCCCCGGGGTCAAGGTCACCAAGGAGGTGGGCGAGCATGAAACCCTGCTCTCCATCGACAAGGCGCGTCGGCTGCTCGGCTTCGAACCGGAGTACAGCTGGCGCGATTCCACTGGGGCGGGTGCATGAAATACCTGAAGTTGGGCAACACTGGAACCGATGTATCAGCCCTTGCGCTGGGCTGCATGAGCTATGGCGAACCCGGTCGCGGCAATCACGGCTGGACTCTGCCGGAGGAAGAATCGAGGCCATTCCTCCAGCGCGCCATCGAACTGGGTATTAACTTTTTCGACACGGCGAATGTCTACTCGGACGGCTCCAGCGAAGAAATCGTGGGCAGGGCGCTGGCTGAGTTCGGCCGGCGCGAGGAACTGGTCCTTGCCACCAAGGTGCACGGCCGGATGGCTCCTGGTCCCAACGGAGCGGGGTTGTCCCGTAAGCACATTCTGTGGCAGGTGGATGAGAGCCTGCGCCGGCTGGGCACGGACTACATCGATCTGTACCAGATCCACCGCTGGGATCCCCTGACGCCGCTGGAGGAGACACTCGAGGCGCTCGACGACGTCGTGCGGGCCGGCAAGGTGCGCTATCTGGGCGCATCGTCGATGTACGCGTGGCAGTTCGCCAAGACCCTGCACACGCAGCGGGCCAACGGCTGGGCACGATTCGTCACAATGCAGGACCACTACAACCTGATCAACCGCGAAGAGGAGCGGGAGATGTACCCGTTGTGCGCCGATGAGCAGATTGGCGTGCTGCCCTGGAGCCCGCTGGCCCGCGGTAAGCTGACCCGCGACTGGGACACCGAAACCAACCGGGCCGGCCTGGACGAGTTTGGCCAGACGCTGTACGGTCAGGCCGAAGCGGCGGACCGGAAGGTTTCCGAGGCCGTGGCTGCGGTGGCTGCTGGACGTGGTGTGCCGCGGGCGCAGGTGGCCCTGGCCTGGGTTTCCGCCAATCCCGTGGTGACGGCACCGATCGTCGGAGCCACCAAACTCAGCCATTTGGAGGACGCCGTCGCCTCGCTGGAAATCGAACTCAGTGCGGACGAGCTCTCGCAGCTGGATGCCGAGTACATTCCGCACCGGCTTGCAGGTTTTTAGGCTTCCGCATACCGGCACCGGTCCGGTACCGGCCCGGGACGTTACACGTCCAAGAGCCGATCCGTTTCCGGATCCGGGGAGCCGTCGAAATACCGCTCCAGTACGGCGCTGAACACGTCCGAGGGAACCGCGTCGCGATGTGGCGCGGTTCCCTCCACGGCGGCACGTTGGAACAGCGTCATGGATGAGCGCAGTTTCTGCGCATCGATTGAGCCGAAGATCTGCAGCGCCGTTCGTCCCCTGATGCCTGCCACCGTACCGGCGCAGGCCAGCACCCGAGGCCCGAGGACGGGGTGCTGCAGGTAATCCTGTGCCTCCTGCAGGCTGGTAATGGCATATATCCGGGCCGTTGGACTCCGACCAAGACCGGCGATCTGCGGAAAGATAAACCACATCCAATGGCTGGTTTTCTGACCGGCCCGCAGCTCCGCGAGCGCTCGGTCATACGTGCCACCGGCGTCCTGCGCGGCGACGAAACGCTCCAGTCTCTGGCCGTCCGCCATTGCTGTCTCCATCCCCTGTTGGTGCATGCAGCTTTATCAGATCACAGAACCTGGGTTGGAAAAACCATCCGCGGGCAACGTCCAACTCCGTGCGATGGGATCCTGGCCTTGTCAGTTGCGGCGGACCGAGGATAATGAATTCCACGGTTGAAACGAGCTCCCTCCCTGTCTGGCGACAGCGATCGTCGGCCGTTCACCGGTTCAGGCGCTGTTCAGGGAGTCACCATGCGGTGGTGGGCACGAGAAGGACACGGATCGTTGGCCGCGGCGGCCGCCGCGCTCCTTCTGCTCAGCGGGTGTGGCCCCTCGCCGCAGGGAACGCCTGCGCTGCCGTCCGCGTCCGCCCCGTCGACCTCCGCGTCCTCCGCGTCAGGCTCCTCGTCTGTGCCGTCGTCCTCCGCGTCAGGCTCCTCGCCCGTGCCGTCGTCCTCCGCATCCTCCGCGTCAGGCCAGTCGTCCTCCTCCTCCGGCCAGCACACCACTGAACCCACCGCCGGCCCGGCGCCGACGGCAGCAACAGCCAACCCGCCGGGCAACGCCGACGCCGGGCCGGTGGCCTGGGTGCCACCCGGTCCAGTGGACCCGGCCGATCCCCCGCAAAATCAGTGGTATGCGCTGTTCCAACGCATGGATTGTGATGGATTGGCGGCTGCGGTCGATGCCGGCAACGCCACCACTGCCGATGGAATTGTCCTCTGGAGTGCTGCCACCGCAATCTGCCGCGCCGTTTACCAGGGCCAGCCTTCCGGCTGGACTGCAGCCGCGGCTGCCCTGCCGGCCCTGGTCCAGCCGACGCCCGACCGTTGCCTTGACCGCGCGGCATATGACGTTGTTGCGGGACTGGTTGCCCTCCATCTGCAGAACCCCACGGCAACGCCGTCGCCCGTGCCGGGGAACGGGACGGCATGCCCGCTGAGCCTGACCGGGCTGGATGCGCTGGACGGCACGGGACCGACCGTATCGCCATCGAGCGGACTGGCCGGCGGCACATTCCAGCTCGTCGGACGGTTCCTCGACGTCGTCGCGGTGCTGGTGGACGGGCAGCACATTCTGCCCGCGGCGGACCCGAACCTGCCGGGACGCTGGAACGTCGTCCTTCCGCCGGCTCCAACGGCGGGCGCGGTCACGATCATGGTCGAGGGGAGCGGCGGGATGGTCCCGGGCGAGCTTACATTCACCTATGTCGACGACGGCGCGACCGAACCACCGGGCGCCAGCCCCTCCTCTTCCCCCACCGATACCGCCACCGATGCCACGACTGATGCCACGACGACAGGTGGGGGGTGATGGAGGCCCAAGGCAGCGAAGCCGATCCCGGGACTGAAGAAGCCGGACCGCTGGCCGACCACGGCGTTACGGCCAGCGAAGCCGCGGCCCGGAATACCGCCGAGCAGACCCCGTTCGCGAAAGTCCTGGCGGTCGTTTCTTCCATTGGGCCGCCGGTCACCGTGGCCACGGCCCTGTTGGTGTACTTCGGCTGGGCGAGATCTGATGCGCAGTCCAGGGCGATGGGCCTTGATGTCAGCCTGTTCGGCTACTCCGTCCAGGACTATGCGCTGCGCAGCATCAGGTCCTTGTTCTTTCCCTTGGTCTGCATCCTGATCGCGGGACTGTTGTGGCTTGCCGCCGACGACTGGCTGCGCAGTCAGCTCAGGCCGGGACATTGGCGCCTGCTGGTGGTCCGTCTCTCCATCGCCGCGATTATTGGCGGCGCGGTGCTGGCCGCAGGCTGTTGGCTAATCGCACTGGTTAGACCGCAGGGCTCATTCCTGGTGATTCCATTCCTGATGGCGGCCGGCGTCCTGCTGGCCCACTGGGGGCTTCGGCTGCGCCGCCTTGCGCTGAACCGCCCGGCCCGGGCAGTCGGGCGGACTGGGCTGCAGGGCCGGGCGCTGGAGGCGACGTTCGTCTTCACCCTCGTCACCATCCTGCTGTTCTGGGGCGCGTCCGACTTTGCCCAAGTGGTGGGACGCGGCCTGGCCGCGGACATCGAGGCACAGGTGACGTTGCTGCCCCGCGCGGACGTCTACAGCCATTCGGACTTGGCCATCGGGGCAGCGGGAGTGACGCGGACCTCGATGGGCGCGGCGGCCTCCCCCGTCTACAAATACACCGGCCTGCACCTGCTGGTGCTCAGCGGCGGCCGCTTCTTCCTGCTGCCCGAGGGCTGGACACTCGCCCGCGGCACCGTCGTCGTCCTGCCGGACAACGACGCCGTCCGCGTGGAATTCGGCAGACAAGAGACCGACGCCGGGCAGGGAAACCGTGCCGGCGGATTCGCCGCCCGTCCTGCCGGCTCTCCGGCTCAGCCGCGGGGACGCAATCGAACACTGGGCAGGACGGGGGCCGGCAACGGAGCCGGCTGACCGTCCGGATAGGGTCCAAACCGCGGGTAGGCTGCGCCGTCCGGGTACGCATCCCCGGCCGGCGCCGGAGTCGGTTCGACTCCAATTTCGGCTTGCCAAACCGCACGAAAGTCGGCCACTTCCTGATGAGTCCGTCCGACGAAGTTCCACCACATCACGATCTGCTCGCCGAGCGGTTCCCCACCCAGGATGAGCACCCGTGCCGGCGCCGTGCCCGCCTGAAGGACTACCGTTCCCCGACCCAAAGGCAGGTAGTGGAGGTGGTCAACTTTCATCGGGATGCCGTCCATAGCCAGATCGCCGGTGTCGAGCAGGATCCCGTGTTCGAATCCCGGGTCCAGTTCAAGGCGGAGCATGCCGCCGGGCCGCAGGGTGGCTTCGGCTGCGAGAAGCGGTGACGTGTAGGTATTCACGGGTGACGCCGACCCCGCCAGCGAACCGAGGAACACCCGCAGTTCGCTGCCGTCCCCGACCACCGGTTCCGGGGCGAAGTGTTCGAATGTTGGGGCCATGTGCCGGGTGGCCCCCGGCAGGGCGAACCACAACTGCGCTCCGTGCAGCACGGTGGTGTCGGGCGTTGAGAATTCCTGGTGCGAGATCCCCCGCCCGGCAATCATGAGGTTGACCTCTCCCGGGCGCACGATGGCCTCGAAGCCTGCCGAGTCGCGGTGGGCAACTTTGCCGGTGAAGAGCCAGCTCACCGTCGCCAAGCCGGTGTGGGGGTGGCGCGCGACGGTCATACCACCCGATTGGCTCACCGGATCTGGCCCATAGTGATCCAGGAAACACCAGGAGCCGATGAGACTGCGCCTCCTTTGGGGCAGGGTGCGCCGCACAGACATCGCCCGCACGCCGCCCAGCGGTACATCCCGTGGCGCCAGGATTTCGACGCCGGCCCCATTGTCCGTCCCAACGCAAAGGAGTTCGTCGGGCGCCGCCTCCAGGTTGCTCAAAGCGCCCCACCCGGCAGGGGCCACAGGCCGGGATGGCTGCGGACCTCAACCGGTCTGCAGGCATTCACGGCACGCGTGGCTTCGCTGACCATTACCGACTCCTCACTCCCGGGATCGGGAACCTGCCCGGACCCCGGGGTTGACCCCACCACCAGCTTAAAGCAAAAGACCCGAACCGGTGTTTCCACCGGTTCGGGTCTTTCTCATGGTTGCGGGGACAGGATTTGAACCTGTGACCTCTGGGTTATGAGCCCAGCGAGCTACCGAACTGCTCCACCCCGCGTCGCATTACTAACTCTACCTGCGCACCATCCTGACGCCAAATCGGCAGCCTGTGAGCTGCCTCCCACCGTCGGGATTTGATCACTGGACAGCCGGTTCTGGCGGGCCGGGGTGGCAAAACGGCCCGCCAGAACCTTGCCAGCTACTTGCTCGGGCTGGCCGAGGACGTTGCCGGGGGATTGTTGGTGGAAGTCTCGCTGGCACCGGCGGAGGGAACGGCGGACGGTGGAACGCCCGTTTTTGCCTCCGCAGCCATCGCCGCGGCGATTGCTGCGCTGAGCCGCTTCTGCGCCGCCCCGTAAGCGGCGAAGTCGCCCTTGCCAAGGGCGGCCTGTCCGTCCTTGATGGCCTGGTTTGCGTCGGACAGTGCCTTGGACAGCTTGGCCTGCTCCGTCGGGTTCGACGTAGTGCCGCCGGTCCCCGACGAGCCGGGAGACGTCGTCGTCGTACCGGGCTTCTGCGAATCCCCCGCCGTTGCACCGGAATTACCGCCAAAGAGCTGATCCAACGCCTCGTTCAGCGTCGCTGCGTAACCGATCTTGTCCCCGAAGGCCACCAGCACGCGCTGCAGCGTCGGGTAGGACGTCTCGCCATTGGACTTCACGTAGACCGGCTGGACATAGAGCAGTCCGCCGCCCACCGGAAGAGTCAGCAGGTTCCCGTTAATCACCGTGGACTGGCCCAGGCGAAGCACGTTGAGCTGCTGGGAAACGGAGGGATCGGAGGTAAAGGTGTTCTGCACCTGGCCCGGACCCGGGACCTGGGTATCCGCGGGCAACTCCAGCAGCCTGAGCTTGCCGTAGGCGGGGTCCTTGACGCCCTTTTTGTTCCCGGCATCCCCGTCGGCAGCCATGAAGCCGTACAGCACGTTCCGAGACTCGGTCCCCTGCACGGATTGCGGGATGAAGGACGTTGTCAGCGAGAAGGCCGGCTTGGACTGGCCCGGCATCTGTAACGAGAGGTAGTACGGCGGCTGTTTCACCGTCGCACTGACGGTGGGATCGTTCGGGACGCTCCAGGCCTGCGTATTTTTGTAAAATTCCGCCGGGTTGGTCACGTGGTAGCGGTCCAGCAGTTCGCGCTGAACCTTGAAGAGATCTTCCGGATAGCGCACGTGACTCATCAGGTCCCCTGACATTTCACTGTACGGTTTGATGGTGCTCGGGAAGACCTTCTGCCAGGCTTTCAAGATCGGATCCTGGTCATCCCAGGCGTACAGGTTTACTGAACCGTCGTAAGCGTCCACTGTGGCTTTAACCGAGTTGCGGATGTAGTTGATGGAATCGTTCGGCAGCGCCCCCGTCCCGTTTTTCTGGGTCAGCGAATCCGTGGTGGCTGCTTCGACCTGCTGCTGCTGGGAGTACGGGTACGCGGAGCTGGTGGTGTAACCGTCCACGATCCATTTGACCCGGCCATCGACGACGGCGGGATAGGGGTTGCCGTCGATGGTCAGGTAGGGTGCTACTTTCGCCACCCGTTCTTTGGGCGTGCGGTTGTAAAGGATCTGGGACTTGTCATTGACGCCGTTGGTCAGCAAAAGATCCGAGGATTGGAACTTAATCGCATACAGCAGCCGATTGAACCAGTTACCCACGCTCGGGCCCGCGCTGCCGGTGAAGGTGGTCTGCGAGTCGCTGCTGCTGCTGGTGCCTTGCGGGCGGTCCAGTTCCACCGGTGCGGTGCCGGTCGGTGCGCCCACAATGGAATAGTCAGGCGAGGACTGGCCGAAGTAGATCCGCGGCTGATAGCTGGTGTCGGTACCCAACTTGCCGGTGGAGGGCACTCCGGACTGAATGAAGACCGGCTTGCCATCCGCTGTGACTGTATTGCCATAGGCGGCCACCACACCATAACCGTGCGTATAGACCAGGTGCTTGTTGTACCAAGTCTGCTGGTCCGGGTTGATGCCGTCCGGGTTAAGCTCACGGACGGCAATGACCGTGTCCTGGACCTTGCCGTCAATGGTGTAACGGTCCACGTTCAGCGTGGACGGGAACTTGTAGTACGGGCGGTATTGCTGCAGCTGGGCGAAAGTGGAGGACACCAGATTCGGATCCAGCAGCCGGATATTGGCCGTCGTCGCGGCATCCTGACGCAGCGCACCTTGGGTGGCCTTCGTCGTCGCGTCATACGGCGTGACCTCCACCTTGTCCAGTCCGTACGCCCCGCGGGTCATATCGATATTGCGCTGGATGTACGGTGCCTCCAGCGTGGCCTCGGATGGGGTGACCTGGAACTGCTGCACCACCCATGGGTAGATTCCCCCGGCCAGAATCGAAGTAACGATCAGCATCGCGGTGCCGATGATGGCCAGGCGCCACCGACCGACCACAGCTGTAATGATGAACAGCACGGCGACTATCAGGGCCGCCACGGCGAGGATGGACTTCGTGGGAATCACCGCATTGACGTCCGTGTACAGCGCACCCGAGCGAAGACCGCTGTTGTCCTGCAGTGTCGAATACCGGTCCAACCAGGCATTGAGCCCGATCAACAGCAGGAAAACCGCGGCCAGTACGGCCACGTGGATTTGCGCCGCCCGGCTGGTGAACAGACCCCGTTCCTGCAGCCGGATGGCGCCATAGAGGTAGTGGGTCAGCAGACCGGCGATCGCCGCAACGACGACGACGCTGATCAAGAATCCCGAGACGAAGCCAAAGAACGGCAACGTGTTGGTGTAGAAGCTGATGTCCAGCCCAAATTGGGGGTCCTTTTGACCAAACGGGACCTGATAAATGAACAGCAGCACCTTCTGCCACTGACCGGCCACAGCGGTACCGGCAAAGAGCCCGAAGACAACGGGAACACCGATCATAACCAGCCGGCGTACCGGCTCAAGCTGGGCCTGATAGCGATTGAGGCTGTCCTGCAGTTCGCTGTCCGGGGCGTAGACCGGCCGGGCCCGGTAAGCCACCCGGATAGAGGCGTAGACGCCACCGGCCATGACCAGGAAGCCCACAAGGAAGATCACGGCTCTGGACGAATTCTCCCGCCAGAACATTTCCAGGAAGCCCAGCTGGTTGTACCAGAGCACCTCGGTGTAAAGGTTGGCGAACAGGACGAAGCCGATCACCAGCAGGGCCACGACGATGAGCGTGGGCAACAGCGGCCCCCGCCGCCGCCGCGTGCTGGTGGGTCGGGCGTTGGAACTGGGACGGGAAGTCACGCTTACCTCTATTTAACCTTGAAGGTGCAATCTGGTGTTGTCGCGCTGTTAGCGCCGATGCTGCTGGTAATGCTGGTGGTGCTGCTGGTGCTGGTAATGCTGGTGATGCTATTACCGCCTGTACCACCTGCGCTGCGACAGGTGATGCCGGTGATGCGGGACGTTCTGTTATGAGTGCCACGAACGGTGCCGTGGCGAAGTTCCTCTGATGCCATTGTGCCCCGATTCCGCGAAACCCCGGCACTCCCCCCAAAACCCTGCGGCTTTGCGGGGGTTTGGCGCGTTGGCTCGGGTTTCGGCATTGTCAGCCGGCCGTGCAGCTGGGCAGCGCGGAGGTGTCCTTGCCGGACGCAATCTGCCTGACGTCGTCGTAGGCCTGTTGCAGCGTGCTGACCTTGACCACCCGCAGGCCGTCGGGGACGTGGCCCACCACTTCATTGCAGTTCGATGCCGGCGCGAAGAACACTGTGGCGCCGCCGTGCTTGGCGCCGATCATCTTCTGGTCAATACCGCCAATCGGGCCCACATTGCCGCCCGCATCGATGGTCCCGGTGCCGGCGAAATGTTTGCCACCGGTCAAGTTCCCCGGCGTCAGCGTGTCGATGATGCCCAGCGCAAACATCATTCCAGCACTGGGGCCTCCGACGTTGCTCAGCGCAATCGACACGTCAAAGGGGAACGTGAACTTGCTCTGCAGTTGCACGCCCAACAGGAACTTTCCGGCGGCCCCCGGCTGCGGCGTAATGGTTGTCTCGCTCGTGCTCCCGCCGCGCCGAAAGCTGATGGTGACGGGTTTACCGGCGCCGGAGGCCAGCGCATCCTGGATCACTGTGATGTCGGTGATCGGGTGGGAATTGATCGTGAGCAGCACATCATCGGGCTTCAGTTTCCCTTTGGAAGCCGAAGTGTCGGGAAGGGCGAAGACCGCCAGCGAGGTCGTATAGGGGATTTTCAGTTGTGTCAGCGCCGCGGCGGTGGCGTCCTCCTGGGAGGTGCTCATCGCCACGGCATTCTGTGAACTCACCTGCTGCTGGCTGGTGCCCGGCGGGAACAGCAGTTCTTTGGGATAGACGGATTTGCTGCTGTCCAGCCAGGCCCGGTAGGCAGCGACGATGTTCAGGTTGTTTCCTGGGCCACCGTTGAGATAGACCGTCACCAAATCGAGGCTGCCGTCGGCTGGGTAGGTGGGATGCCCGCTGACCTGGATGACAGGCTTGCCGCTGTCCTTGCCCAAGGTATTGAATGTGGGCCCAGGAGACTCGACGACATAGGGCACCGGCAGCGTCAAGGCCAGCACGCAAAGCGCTGCGGCCAGCACTCCGGAGACCACCATGGCGGCGAAGCGTCCGTCGCGCGGGCGCTGCGGAGAGGCAAGCGCGGCTTGGCCGGTCCACGGCGTGGCCCGCTGCCCTGTATTCGGATCGCTCAAAACCTCTACCTCTCGCTGGCAGCTGCTGCCACGGTACCTGATGAGTTCAAATCCCTAGCCTACGTGGTCCGGCCGACGTTTCCCTGAACGCCGGCGGCGCAGCGGGAGTGCGGAGCGCACGGCGGGCAGGGCACAGCGGGAAGGCTTTGCCTTTAGCGAACGTCCCCGCCGTCGGGCAGACAAGCCAGGTGCCCGGCGGTAACGTGAGAAGAGTCAGCACGTCTCCCACAGATCGGCCGAAGATGAGCTCCAACCCAGCCAATAACGACGACGACACCCCCAAGGACCCGCTGTCCGAGATGCTGGCCAATCTGATGGGCGGCAAGGGGATGGAGGGCTTCGATCCGGCGGCTTTGGCCAAGGCGGCGGGCCTGCCGGACGATCCACAGGCACTTTCGCAGATTTTTGCGCAGGTGCAGGCGATGATGGGCCAGAGCGAGGGGCCTGTCAATTGGCAACTGGCGCACGACAATGCCCGGCAGGCCGCCGCCGGAGGTGATCCTTCGGTAACGCCCGCGCAGAGCCGTGAAATCGACGAAGCGCTCCGGCTGGCCGAGCTGTGGCTTGACCCCGTGACCGAACTGCCCAGCACTGGCTTGATAGGTCAGGCCTGGTCCCGGGCCGAATGGGTCGAGGAAACGCTGGGTACGTGGAAACGGCTGACCGAACCAGTGGCCAACAGCATCGCCTTCGCACTCTCGAGCACCCTGGCGGAACAGCTGCCCGAGGAAATGACCTCGATGATGGGCGGCGCCGCGTCCATGCTGCAGAATATGGGCGGGGCCCTCTTCGGCATGCAGCTGGGACAGGCCGTTGGCGCTTTGGCACGCGAGGTCGTCAGCTCCACCGACATCGGGGTGCCGCTGGCGGATCTCCAAATGGCACTGCTGCCGGCCAACGTCGCCGCCTTCGGCGCGGGCTTGGACGTGCCGGAACAGGATGTCCGGCTCTTCCTCGCGGTGCGCGAAGCGGCGCACGCCAGATTGTTCGTGCATGTCCCTTGGCTGCGCGGTCATCTCCTCGGTGCGATTGAGTCCTATGCACGCGGCATCCACATTGACATGTCCCGAATGGAGGAGCTGGCCAGGGACATGGACCCGAGCAATCCCGAGACCATCCAGGCGGCGCTGTCCGAGGGCGTCTTCATGCCGCAGCGGACTGCCGAGCAGGACGCCGCATTGGCAAAGTTGGAAACAGCCCTGGCCCTGGTTGAAGGTTGGGTCGACGAGCTTAGTTTCGAGGCCGCCCGGAATCTGCCCTCGGCCTCCGCACTGCGCGAAACGGTTCGACGGCGCCGCGCCACGGGCGGCCCGGCCGAGCATGCCTTCGGCGCCTTGGTCGGCCTGGAGCTGCGCCCGCGCCGGCTGCGTGAGGCCGCGGCATTATGGGCGGCGCTGAAGGAACAGCGCGGCATCAGCGGCCGGGACGCCATCTGGGAGCACCCGGATCTGCTGCCCACGGCGGAAGATCTGGACGATCCGGCTGGCTTCGGAGCCCGCAGACAACTGCTGGAAGCATCGGGTTCGGAAGTGGATGCGGCGCTGCAGAAACTGCTCGCCGGCGACTATGAGCCGAAGGATACCGGCACTGGCAGCGAGCCCAACGCGGACGGTTCGGACACATCCGGGCCCTCTTCCGGGCCTGCAAAGACCGACGACGGCACGTCCAGGAACGATGACGCTTCCGACGACGGCGGCTCACCGGGAGCTCCGGCCGGCTCATAACCACACCACCGTCGCCACTCCGCCGGAAACCGAGGGACACCTTCCGCAGGTGGAAGCCAGCCTCCGCGTGGTCAGTACCAGGCGCCGGTTAACCCCGGATCAGTCCAATTCCGGTCCGTTCGGGTCCATGCCGATGCGGTCCAGTCCCCTCGAGGTCGCGAAGGCAGCGCCTTCGAGGAAGGCCTTGGCGCGCTCCAGCTGGGGATATCCCTCCAGCAAAGCCCAGAAGGCGGGGCCGTGACCTGCCACAAGCAAATGGGCCAGTTCATGGAGCAGGACATAGTCCACGACCCAGCCCGGCATGCCCTGCAGGTGATGCGAGAGGCGGATGGTTCGCTCGGAGGGGGTCGCCGATCCCCACCTGGAGTTCTGGTTGCTGACCCAGCGGACCGTAACGGGCCTGCTCCGGCCCGCAAAATACTGCAGTGACAACTCCTGCGCCCGCGTCATCAACGCGTCGTCGGACCGACCGCGTCCGGTGGGCGAACCCTTCCCCGACCTGTCGCCCTTGGATTGAAGCCTCAGCAGCATTCTAGCGACCCACTCACGTTCCTGGGCGGCGCTGAAGTGCCCCGGGATCGCCACAACGGCTGTGCCGCCTTCCCAAAATGCCGCTACCGTTTGCCGTCGGCGACTGGAACGGCGCACAACCACCGGCGCATCCCGCTCAAGTTTGGCTGGAACGGAAGATTCCGGGACGGAAGATTCTGGGACGGAAGGCATGGGCGTGCCGGCCGATCGGGGGAAGAACATACCTCGACGTTACAGTTCGGGCCAGACAAATCCGAGCCACCGGTGTGTGGTGTGGATAACCTCCCGGTGCGCTCCCGGCCGTGCCAGTATTTCTGCTAAGCACACCGGCCGGCAACCCACCTTGAGGCGCCGGGGTGATGCGTCAGAAGCATAGCGCGGCAGGAGCGGCCATGATCATCAATCCTGGATTGCGGACGGTATTCCGCAATCCGCAGACCATTCAGATCGGTGTGGGTGGCGGCGGGGTCATCCTGGAGGGGCTTACGGCAGAAGACCGCACCTTCGTGAAGCTCCTGTGCACGGGCACCTCCGGTGCCTCCGTGGCTGCGGCTGCGGCCAACGCCAACGTTCCGCCAGATCGGGTCGAACAGATCCTTCAATCGCTGGCCACGGTGCTGGTGGACGATTCTTTTCCCCTCCGCCCGCCAGGATTCCGCGGCGACAGACTGGCCGGGGAGATCCGGCAACTGTTCGCGGTGTATGGCAGGCAATCCACGGAAATCCTCAGCCGGCGCGGAAGGGCTGCCGTCCGGATCATTGGTCTGGGCCGGACGGGGGCCGCCGTGGCTCAGGCCCTGCTTGGTGGCGGGGTCCGGACATTGCTCCTGCAGGACGAGCGGGCGGTAACGGCCTCGGATGTGGGACCGGGGGCTTTCCGGCTTGCGGATATCGGCATGAACAGAGCCGCGGCGCTGCGTCGTCATCTGCTGTCCGCGGATCCGGGATGCCAAGCGCATGTGATCCATCCGGTCAGCAGCGGCGGTCAGGTCTTTTCGTCCCTCGACCTTGCGGTGTACGTGGGCCAGGATGTGGCGGACCCGAACGTCCTGGCCGAACTGATGGGCCGCGACCAGCCGCATCTGGTGGTCCTGCTCCGCGAACAGGACGGCGCCGTTGGCCCCCTGGTTATTCCAGGACAAACCGCCTGTCAGGGGTGCATCGAGCGGCAACTGGCCGAAGTGGACCCCGACTGGCCACAGATCCGCCGCCAGCTGGAGGACCAGGCAGCGGCCGAAGAGGGTTCGATGGCTCTGGAATTGGCGGGCTCGGCTGCCTACCAGGCGCTGCTGTATCTGGACGGAACCAACCGGCCAGCCAGTTGGTCCGCCGTGCTCACGTTCCGCGGCGCCGACGGCGGATGGCGGCAGCACCGCTACACCCAGCATCCGGATTGCGGCTGCCAGCTGCAGCGCCAAGCCGCAGCTAACCTGCAATTATGGGACGGGTGAGGCCTCAGCTGTCGCTGTCCGGAGCCAGAATTTCAAGAACCGCGGGGCCATACCGTTCCAGCTTGGCCGGACCCACACCTGCCAGCTGGGATAACTCTGCCGGCGACTGGGGACGGGCCTCCGCAATCGCCACGAGCGTCGCGTCCGTGAAGACCACGAAAGCCGGCACATCCGCCTCCTTTGCCTGCCGGAGTCTCCACTGCCGCAGCGCATCAAAGGTGGCTTCCTCGTAGCTCGGGGGACAATTCTGACAGCGGCCCACTTTACGCTCCGCCCCGGAGGACAGCATGCTGCCGCAGACCCGGCAGGCGGCCAATTCCAGAGTCTTTCGCCCACGTTTCCCCCGCGCACTGGTGCCTGTGCCGGAGCCGGACGACCGGCCGGAGTGCTGCTGCGAATCCGGCCGCAGACCATCCAGGAAGCGCGAGGGCTTCCGGTTCGCCCGCCCGCCCGGGGTGCGGGCCGTGGACCAGGAAAGGTTCAGGAATTCCCTGGCCCGGGTTATTCCGACATACAACAGCCGCCGCTCTTCATCGACGGCCTGAGCCGAATCGGCAAAGGAGATCGGCATCAGGCCTTCGCTTAGTCCCACCAAAAAAACGGCGTCCCATTCCAGTCCCTTGGCGGAATGCAGGGATGCCAAGGTCACGCCCTGCACTGTGGGTGCGTGCTGAGCCACCGAACGCTCCTGAAGTTCCGCGACGAAGTCGGCCAGGCTGAAACCTGAGTCTGAGGCTCCGCGGGCGGCAACCAGATCATCGGCGAGGGCAACCAGTGCCGCGAGGGATTCCCAGCGTTCGCGAACCGCTCCGCCGGACTGAGGCGGCTCGGCGGTGTAGCCCAGCGTAGCCAGAATGTCCCGGACCAGTTGGCCCACCGGTTCATCGTCAACCGAACGCGAGGCCGCCCGCAGCTGCAGAATCGCATCCCGCACCTCCTTGCGCGCAAAGAACCGCTCGCCGCCGCGCAATTGGTAGCCGATACCTACCGATGCCAGCGCCTGCTCATACGCGGCAGATTGTCCATTCGTACGGAACAGCACGGCAATTTCGCTGGGCCGCGTGCCGGCTGCCACCAAGGCCTTGATCCGTGCAGCCACGGCCGCGGCCTCCGCCTCATCATCGGAGCATTCAACGAATGCCGGCACCGGACCGCCTGGGCGCTGAGCGATTAGTTCCAGCGGCGACGACCAGCCGGTATCCGCGGCCGGCCCACCGCTGCGCCGCGCTGCCAGCAGGGAATTCGCCAGCTGCACCACCTGCGGGGTGGATCGATAGTCCCGGACCAGCTTAACAACCTGAGCTGTTGGATAACGGCCCGGGAATTCCAGCAGGTGCCGGGAGGTGGCGCCAGTGAAAGAGTAGATCGTCTGGCTCGCATCACCAACAACGCACAACTCTTCCCTGCCCCCGAGCCAGAGGTCAAGCATGCGCTGCTGCAGCGGCGAAACGTCCTGGTATTCGTCCACCACAAAGTGCCTGTACTGCTCCCGCACTGTGGCCGCGACCCGGGGGTCTTCCTGCAGGATTCCAACCGTAATCAGCAGGACGTCTTCGAAATCGATGACATTGCGGTCCGTTTTGACGTCCTCGTACGCTTGGAACAGCCGGCCGATGGCTACCGGCTCCAATCCCCCCGGCTCACCGCGGCCCTGCGCGTGGGTTAGATAAGTCTCGGGCGTCAGCATGGACACCTTGGCCCACTCGATCTCCGCTGCCAGGTCGCGGATGGAGGCGCGATCGGTGCTGATTCGGAGCCGGCGGGCGGCCTCCGCAATCAGCTGGGCCTTGTGATCCAGGACTGCAGGCAGCGCTCCTCCGACGGCCTGCGGCCAGAAAAACTGCAGTTGGCGCAGGGCTGCGGCATGAAAGGTCCGGGCCTGGACCGACCCTGCCCCCAAGTCGCGGAGCCGGGTTCGCATTTCCGCCGCTGCGCGGGCTGTAAAGGTCACGGCCAGCAGCCGCTGAGGATTGTAGACCCCGCTGTGTACGCCGTAGGCAATCCGGTGGGTGATGGCCCGGGTTTTCCCGGTTCCGGCTCCGGCCAGCACGCACAGCGGGCCGGTCAGCGTCGTCGCCACGGTCCGCTGTTCGTCGTCGAGGCCGGCCAGAATACGCTCCTCCAGCGAACTCTCATCCATCGTGCTCATCGGTTCGGAGCTCAATTACGTTCCGCAATCCGGGTCGGGGCCGCGACCGGCTGAACCTGAAGGTCCTCAATCCGGCCCCCATACCAGTGTTCAATTAAGGCGCGCGCGATCGAGGTACGCGTGGAAATAACCACTTCACCACGGCTCACTGCATCCTGGATTTCCGAGCGGCTGAACCATCGCGCCCGGGTAACTTCAACGCCGTCGGGCGTTGCCACAGTGTCCTCCGTCCGGGCGATAAAACCCAGCATCAGCGAGGCGGGGAAAGGCCAGGCCTGCGAGCCAAGATAGCGTGGCGTGTGGACTTCCACGCCCACCTCCTCCGCAATTTCGCGGACCACGGCCTGCTCCAGCGATTCGCCTGGCTCAACGAACCCCGCCAAAGTTGAATACCGGTTCGCGTCCCAGTTGCTTCCGCCGCCCAACAGGATCCGGTCGTCCGGACCGACGACGGCGACGATGATGGCCGGGTCGGTGCGGGGAAAATGCTGCGAGTTATCCGCCGGGCACCGACGAACCCACCCCGCGGTTTCAATCTCGGTTCGGGTGCCGCAGCGCGGGCAATGCGTATGGCTCAGGTGCCAGTTAGCGATCGCGTTCGCTTCAATAAAGATGCCGGAATCCGCGGAATTCAGCTCCAACGCGGCCTCCCGAAACCCGGCCCACTGCGTGCCTGCCGGAGCCAAGGACAGCACGTGCGCCGCAGCCTCGTCGGAGAGCACCAACAGCACCACGTCCGATCCGGGGCGCAGCGTGCCGTCGTCGGTCGAGGTGTCAGCGATACCGGCCTGTGAACCGTCCGCGGGCGTGGAGCCGAGGAATACAGTCAAATTAGCTGCGGGCAAGCGGTCCGGATCCAAATAAACAATCCCGCCCGCGCGGATCAGCGTCCTGCCGCCGGCCAAAACCATGGCCCGCGCGCCGGACCCCGCCAGCAGGTGGTCCAGGAATCCTTCCTCCATCCGCCGTTCCGTGGCCCGGTCCAGAACGGCTTCAGACCACGGCAGCAGTTCTACTTGGCTCATGGTTCTACCGTACTAAGTTGGGCCGACATTTCACATTCCCCGCGCGTTTCCTCCCGACTCGCCGAGGCACTCCCGGCCGTTGGCGGTCGGCGGCCATACTGTAGAAAGGTGAGACGAATGACAGCCATCGAATTGGCGGCCGTGGCCAGCGCGGCCGTGCCCGGCCTAACCCCCACCGCCTGCGCCCCGGAGCCGGATGATGCGGCGGATTTTGATTCGGCCATGCTGCTGGACGCTGACCGCAAACGATGGAGGGTCCGTTCGCCAAAGCATTCCGAGGCCAGCACCCGGCTCGAAACGGAACTGCTGGTGCTGCGCGCATTTTCTCCCGCCATTCGGGCCGAACTGCCGTTCCTGTTGCCCACTGTGGCCGGTACTGTGCGGCAGGGCGACCTCACGACGTTCGTCTACTCGCATCTGGCAGGCCAGCCCGAGTCCGTCGAGGAACTCGCGGCCGGAGGTCAGGTTATGGCGCGCGAAGTGGGTGCCGCGATGGCGGCCATCCACGACCTGCCGCCGGAGCTGGTGAATAACGCGGACCTGCCCAGCTACACGGCCAATGAATTCCGCCAACGCAAACTCAACGAATTGGATCAGGCTGCCACCACGGGAAAGATTCCGGCATCCCTGCTGCGGCGCTGGGAGCACGCACTGGAAGATGTGGCACTGTGGCGTTTCCATCCCTGTGTGGTGCATGGAGACCTGCATGAGGACAATATTCTGGTGCAGGGCGGGCGCGTACTGGCTATTACGGGTTGGACCGACCTGCGGATCGGGGACCCCGCGGACGATTTCGCCTGGCTGGTCGCCGTTCAAAACCACCACTTCGTGGAGGCCGTGCAGGATGCGTACTCCGCCGGCCGGAAGGACTCCCCGGATCGGCATCTGCTGCGGCGCGCGGCCCTGTCCGCCGAATTCGCGCTGGCGCAGTGGCTGGTCAAGGGCGTCGGGTCGAACAATGCGCAGATGATTGCCGAAGCCGAAGACATGCTGCGGACCTTGGAGCGGGACATCCTCGCCTACGGCGGGCAGCCAATCAGCACAGAAACACCAGAAGTAGCACCGAGCGCTCCGACTGTGGCAGCGGCACACCAATCGCCGGCGGCCGGGTCGCCGGCGGCCGGGTTGAATCCTGCGGCGGCCGGACGCGGCGCGACCGCTGCTGTCACCGTCGAAGCGATTGCCGCCGACAAGCCCAGCGATGCACCGGCTCCGGAGGGCGGGACAAACATCGACTCCGAGCCGAAAACCAACGACTCTGCCGATGACGGCGCGACGGAGACGGGCTCGGGCGTTCAGGCTGTTCCGCTGGAGTCCTCCCGACCCGCAGAACCACCATCGGCATAGGCTCTGGCCACCATCCGTTCCAACTCGGCTTCGCCCGCAAGATCGTGCGGTCGGATCAGTTTGTCCTGGCCCACATAATAAAAGGCAGCTCGGACCGACTCGAGCTCAATGTCATGAAGCCGCGACCAGGCGAGCCGGTAAACGGCCAATTGTACGGATCGGATGCCCAGCTTGGCGGCTGTCGGGGCGGCTCCCGTCTTCCAGTCAATCAAGTCCCAGCCGCCGTCGTTGTCCCGAAAAACGGCGTCAATCCGGCCGCGTACGACAATGTCCCGGACCCGGGTCTCGATTGGCACTTCCATGTACGCTGGTGTCCGCTGTGCCCAGCTCGAGGCCTTGAAAACGTCCTGCAGAGAGTCGAGCCCATACGCCTCATCCACATAGCTGTCGGCGCCGGGACCCTCGTCCAGCTCCAATTGCCCGGCTTGGCCAAAGTACTCCTCCACCCACGCGTGGAACGCGGTTCCTTTGCGTGCCGCCATCCCGGGGCGGCGCGGAACCGGCCGGCGCAACTGTCGTGTCACCGCCTGCGGGTCGTCGCCCAGCTCCACCAGCAGGGATGCGGAGATGTGCCCCGGCAGCTCCACCTCGAGCGAATCGGCGGCGAGACGGCGCCGGGCCAGCAGCAGAGCTGCTTCGGTGCCCCACCGGGGATTACGGAGCCGCGGATCCGCACCGCGCAGCGTGGCGTCCGCCTGTAGAGCGGCCCGCTCTTGGAGGACCGCGGCGGCGGAGGCTTCCACGCCGACGCGGCGCCCGGAACCTCTGGGGGTTCCAGGCCGACCCCGGATGACTGGCCCCTCCAGCGGGTCATAAGGCCATGACGCCGTCTCCAGTCCGAGTGTCAACGGATTTTCATCCTGCAAATCCTCGTCCTCAATCCACTGGTCCACGCTCGGGTGGCCCGAGCCCGGTCCGGCCAGCGCCACCAGTTCGGTCAGGAAAAGCGACGGTCCGGCGGGTTTGGCCCGTCCCCGGCTCCACGCCGAGGACGTGCACATCAAATAGCTTTTTGCCCGGGTGAATGCCACATAGGCAAGGCGCCGCTCCTCTTCCTCACCGTGCGCCTTGACCGCCTCCGCATAGTCCTTTTCGCTGTCCAGCCAACCCTTCTGATCGGGCAGAGACAGATCCCACTGGGGCAGGTCGTTGCTGTCGCCGCGCAGTGGCCAGGGCAAGGATGCTGCTCCCTGGGACCAACGATCCGCCTTATCGCTCGGGAAAGCGCCCTCATTCAACCCCGGCACGTAGACCACATCCCATTCGAGGCCCTTCGAGGCATGGATCGTCAGGAGCTGCACGGCCTCCGGATTCACCTCCGGCTGGTCCATTTCCAGGCCTGCTTCCTCTGACTCGGCAGTCTCCAACCAGGACAGGAAGGCGAGCAGATCGACCCGTTCAGCCGCCTGCAGGAAAGAGGCAGCGGCATCGTGAAACGCATCCAGGTTGCCCCGAGCGGTGTGGATGCTGGCTCCTGGCTTCGCGGCAAGTTCAATATCGAGCAGCATGGTCCGCTCCACCTCACCCAGCAGTGTGGACAGATCGTCCCCGACGAAGCCCCGCAGGTAGCGCAGTTCATCGCGCAGGGCGAGAAGCCGGGTGAACGCAGCGGGGGACAGCGTCCGCACCAGCGACGAGGGCCAAAAGTCCGCACTCAGGCGATCGAGAGCCTCCACCAAACTGGAGCTGTCCACCAGATCATTTTCAACATCAGTGGTTGACGAACCGGTTTCAGTGGCCGCCGCGGCAAAATCGCGTCGGCGGGCCAGATAGCGGGACCAGTCGGCAAAGGCCATCAGGTCTGCCGGACCGAGCCGCCAGCGGGCGCCGGCGATCAAGCGCATCAGTGAATCCGAACGTGCCGGATCCGCGAGCACGCGCAAGGTTGCCACCAGATCGACAATTTCCGGTGTCCCAAGCAGGCCGCCCAATCCAACCACCTGGCAGGGAATACCCCGCGCCTCGAACACTTCCTGCAGCGGAGCGAACTGAGCCCGGCGGCGGCACAGGACGGCGACCGTCGTCAGTTCCTTGTCATCGCCCGAGGCTGGTCCCGAGGGGAGCTCGAAGCCCGGTTTTCGTTGCAGGATGCTCGCGGCGATGGCTTCCGCCTCGTCGTTGGCTGTGGCGTATCGGGCCAGCACCACGGTCCCTGCCTCGGCGTCCTGCTTTTGCCGCAGCGCGGACACGCGGATGTCCGTACCAGTGTGCCGTTCTCCCGCTGCGCGGCCCAGCCGGGTCTTGCGCTGCTGGAGGACGTTCAACTCGGCCGACATCGCATTGGCGACCGTGAGAACTCCGACGGAGTTCCGCCACGCCGTCGTAAGTTCCGCCGTCGCCGCGCAGCCACCGTCCGAGGTGCGGAAGATTTCCGGGAATCGGAACAGCTGCCCGGCCGAAGCCCCACGGAAACCGTAGATGGACTGGTGCGGGTCCCCCACCGCGGTTACCGGGTGTCCTGCTCCGTAGAGTTTGGAGAACAGCTGCAGCTGCGCATGTGAAGTGTCCTGAAATTCGTCCAGCAGGACCACTTTGAAGCGCTCCCGCTCCAGTTTGGGCGCCTGTGGAACCTCATCGGCGATTCGTGCAGCCAGCGCCACCAGGTCCCCATAGTCCAGCGCATTGCGGCTGCGTTTAGCCTGGGCATAACGGCTCACCATGGCCGCAACGCTGCCTCGTGTCCGCAACACGTTCACCAGCTTCATTGCGGCATCCGTGGAGGCCCTGGTTTTGCCGTCCAAATACGGCAGCGCGGCGAGTTGCTCCGCATGGTCCTCAACCACCAGACGGACGTACTCCGGGTTCTGCAAATGCTCGGCGCACTCACCCGCCAGCCCGATGACCGCCTTTACCAGGGTTGATTTTGCCGCCGTGAAATGCTCAAAGGTCCCGTCGTACGCTTCGACAACCAAGCTTGCCAGCTGCCACGCTTCGGCAGCGCCAAGTACCACCGCGTCGCGTTCAATGCCCAGCCGGAGTCCATAGTCGGTGACGATGCCGCCGGCGTAGGAATGGTAGGTGGAAACTCTGGGCTCCAGCGCATCCTCGGCCGCCGCAGCCGGTGCCAGTTCCACCTTGCCGCTGCGGGCAAGTACCGCCAGCTTCCTCAGCTGCCGGCGAATCCGTGCGGCCAGTTCACCGGCGGCTTTGCGCGTGAAGGTGACGCCGAGAATCTCTTCCGGAAGTACGTGACCGTTGGCGACCAGCCAGACTACCCGGTCCGCCATTGTTGTGGTTTTTCCCGAGCCTGCGCCGGCAATGACCAGCAGCGGTTCCAAGTCCGAAGCGATTATCGCCGCCTGTTCCTCGGTGGGTGGGGACTGTCCCAGAAGCCGGGCCACCTCGTACGGGGAGATGAGTTGATCGACGCTGCTTTCCGTCCTCATTCGGTCACCTGCTTTCCGGTAGCGCACAGTGGACAGACCTCGGGCACCGGGCAGGAGCCGGTAAAGCTGCCTTTTTTCGGGTCGTGGATAGCCTCAAAGCTGGCTCCTGCCATCAGCCCGGCGGCCTGAAGCACGAGCGGGGTTGCCCAATCATCGGCCGGCTCCAGGGCATCCTGGACCTGCACACTCATCGATTTGTTCTCGTCGCCGAGTTGGGCGAGCAACGCTCCACCCGCGCCTGCGGGGTCGGTGGAGCCGGTGACGCCGGCGAAAGCGCCGTGCAGGACCGCCGCCTGGTAGGCACCTAGTTGGGGCTGGGCCGGAAGCTCCCCGCGGCTTGGCTTATGCCGACCGGTTTTCAGGTCAACAATCACCAGGTTGCCGTCGGAATCGATCTCCAGCCTGTCCACCTGTCCGCGCAGCCTCGCCGTGTGCTGTCCCGAGCCGAAGGAGGCGGGAACATCAACGGTGAAATCCTGCTCCACCGCAAGCAGACTGCGGCCCGATGCCCGCATCTGGAGAACATAAAGCGCAAGTTTTCGCACCATGCGTTCGGCCCTGCCGAACTCCATCCGGCCCTCCCAGTTTTCCTTCATTCCCAAAGCCGGCCAGAGCCGCTGCAGTTCCTGGAGATACTCATGTCCGGGCGCATCGGGCAGGTCCTGGGCGATCGAATGCACAAGTGTCCCCAGACTGCGCGCGAAATCGTTCGCCGCCTCCCCTCCTGCCGCCGTCAGAAACCAGCTCAGCGGCGACTTCAGCACCGCCTCAACGCGGGACGGGGAAACCGTCACCGGCTCGTCGTCGGTGACGATCGCGCCGGTGGAACTGAGTGGCCCCAATCCCCACCACTGCTCCGGCCCTGCTCCCGCGACGCCAGCATCCGCGAGTACGGCCAGCACCCGCGCCGCTTCCGGGTCCGCGGCAGCCTCCGATTGCTGACGTAATTCGGCTACCAGTGAGCGCAGCGTCATGGGCCTTTTCACCGGCTCGACAGGGCGTGACTGCCCGCTGCTCCCGGCTGGTGGCTGCCAAGGGGAGACAAGGTCCAAAAACTGCGATGGCTGGAGGTCCTCCGAGGAGGCAGCCGTGCAGATCACCCGCTCGCTGGCCCGGGAAACCGCAAGTGAGAAGCTGCGCAGTTCGTCATAGCGGATTTCGCGCAACCGGGTGGCCGGTCCCATCTGCTGGGCGGCTGTCCGGCCTCGTTCCAACACGTCGACCAGCAGCGCACTGCCCAACAGCTCCCCCCGCAGCCGCGTGTTCGGCCAGACGCCTTCCTGCAGACCAGCCACAATGACCACCGGCCACTGCCGTCCGGCGGCACTGGCCGGGGTCAATATCTCCACCGCGTCGCTGCGTTGGGCCCGGGCGGCCAGCGTGTCCATCGGCAGTTCCTGGTCCAGCAGGTATTCAAGGAACTGCCGCGGATTTGAACCCGGTAACTGATCCACATAGCGCTCGGCGGTCTGGAACAAGGCCATGATGGCATCGAGATCCCGGTCCGCCCGGATGCCGGCCTGACCGCCAGCCAATGCCTGGGCGGCCCAGTAATCCGAGCAGCCGGACTCACGCCACAGGGCCCACAGGACGGATTCAGCATTTGCGCCTGACTCGCTGGCAGCATCCCGCCCGGCCATCAGCATCCGGGCCATGCGGACAGCGTTTTGTGCTTCCCATCCGAGCGGGAAGAGTTTCTCCGGATCCAGCAGGGCCTCCACAAGCAGAGCATCGCTGGCCCTGCCCCCTCCGTTAGCCAACTCTTCCTTGCGCAGCGCCTGCCGCAGCCGCCGCAGGTTGATGGCACTCCCTCGTCCAATCCGCGAGGTCAGCAGGGAAACCGCCATTTCGGCATCGAGAGCCCGGGGATCCAGCGCCACCTGGAAGGCATCCAGCAACGGCCGGACTGCTGCCTCATCCCGCACCGCATTTTCTGCGACCGGTACCTTGACAGCGATACCTTGGGAGCTGAGATAGTGCTGCAGCGCGGAGAGTTGAGAACCGGTGCGCACTATCACTGCGATGTCGGCCAGGTTCCGGTTTCCGGACAGCTGGAGCTCAAGAATCCGTTCGGTCACCAGACGCAGTTCATGCACCTCGGAGGCTACCAGGTGTACGGTCAGTGCCGGATTCCCGCCCGTCGGGGGATCTGCCAGAACTGGTTCCGACGTCCGGTCCAGCAGGACGTCCGGCAGTGGGTCCGGGACCTCGCCCGGGGCCGGTTCCCACGCCAGTACGCGTGCCTTGTGTCCACCGTGGCTTTGGGAGATCCGTTCCGCCACGGCACCCCAGCTGCGTGCCAGATCCGGAGTCAGCCGGTGCGAAGTGCTGAGCACCTTTTCAATGACCGGTCGGGACCCGGCCAACCGCTGCCGGACACCGCCGGCGAGATCCGGCCTGGCGCCGCGGAATCCTTGGGCCACCGTATCCGGGCAGGCCGTGACCAGCACATCCTTGTCCTGTCCGATCAGCTCCAGCAGCCGATGGACGGCCTGGTTTGCTTCCTGAATGTCGTCAACCAGGACCAGCCCAAGCCGGTTGCGCTCCTGAGCGAGATAATCCGGATCGGATTCAAAAAGTGCGATGACAGCGGTGAGAATCCCGGCAGGATCATAGGATCCTGACTTTCCCCAGTCAACGATGTCGCGGTACTCCGCGTACAGGCCGGATGCGGCGATCCAATCGGGACGCCCGTTCTCCGTCCCGAGCGCCGCCAGTTCCTCCGGTGCCAGCCCATATTCAATGACACGGTCGAAAAGCTGCCGGATTTCCTGCCGGAAACCTCGGGTCGTCAGCGCCTGGTCCAAGTCCTTCGGCCATGCAGGCGCCGTGCCCAGCCCCTGGCGGTGCCCAAGCAGGAGTTCCTTGATAATCAGGTCCTGTTCTGGACCGCTGAGCAGCTTCGGCGCACGTTCCAGGTGCGGAAGCCTGCCTTCGACCTTGGCGCGGCGCAGTACATCGAAAGCATAGGATGCCCAGGTCCGCGCCGGAGAAGTGCCCAGGCTGCGGTTGAGTCTTCCGCTGAACTGGTCTCTGAGCCTGGCCGCGGCCAGCCGAGAAGGTCCCAGCAGCAGCACCGTGGCCGGGTCCAGCCCGGTTCGCTGCACTCTGCCAACTGCAGCCTCTACCAGTACGGTGGATTTACCGGTTCCGGGTGCACCCCAGATCAGCACTGGCCCGCTGCCCGGGTTCAACTCCACAATGACGGCCTGGTCCATGCTCAAAACCGGTGCCTGCAGCGTGGAATTTCGTGGTGGAACCAACCGCAGACTGGGTAATTGCTTCATGAATCCACTTCATCATGGGGCGCTGACATTTCTGGAACCGCTCTTTCCGTGCCGAAGATACCGTGGAGGTCGGGCCTCGCCATACCGAGGATGAGCCGGTCCCGCACAATGTCAAGGACGTCAAGCTCGGACTCCGTAGGCTTCCACCGGGCACTGCTCATGTCCACGCGCCAATTCCGCTCTGCGCCGGTAGTCCGGTGGCCAGCCGAAATTTTCAGGGTCGTACGTTCCTCGCGGTAATGTTCCAGCGCCGTTTCGTCGTGGCATAAGGGTGGACTTCCATTCGCTCTTATCACCCGCCACCACGGCGCACCGTCGCCGTGACTGGAGAGCACGGAACCCACCTGCCGCGGTCCGCCGGTCTCGAGCAACACCGCGATGTCCCCATAGGACAAAACCGTCCCTACGGGAATCAGATTCGCCACTTCCAGTACCGCTTCAACATAGTCCTCCCGCACACTCTTCAGCCTAATGCTCCTCGCCACCACACAGCGGCAGGCCGGATCTGGGTCGACGCCCCACGCCCGGGAACGGCCGGTCCACAATCCTGTCGTACCTGCGACGTAACGTGTCATCATGAGCAGCTGGCACACACTTCCACGGGCAGCATTCGATGTAGAGACCACCGGGCGGGATCCCCGCCTGGCGAGACTGGTGACAGCTTCGGTGGTGGTGGTCGACGGCGATGGCTCGATCGTTGCCGAGCACCAGTGGCTTGCCGATCCGGGCATGGAGATCCCCGCTGACGTCACGCAGATCCACGGGATCAGCACGGCTCAGGCCCGCGAATTTGGCATTCCCGCGGCTCGGGTGACCGCAGAGGTTGCCGAGGTCCTCGGAGCGCTTTTTGCGGGCGGGGTGCCGGTGATCGCGTTCAATGCCTGTTATGACTTCACCGTGCTGGCGCGCGAATCCGTCCGGCACGGCGTGGCCGCGCTGGGCGCCAAACCAGTAATTGACCCCTACATCTGCAATAAGGAGGCCCATAAGTTCCGCCGGGGGCGGCGGACGTTGGGGGCATTGTGTGAGGAATATGGGGTCAGCCTGAAGGACGCCCACACATCGGCGGCGGATGCGGTCGCCACCATCCGCCTCGCGGAAGCACTGGCTATCCGCTTCCCGCAACTGCAAGGGGACTGCCATGGGCTGCATGAACGGCAGATTGGGTGGGCTGCGGCCCAAGCTGCAGACTTTCAAAGTTACCTTCGACGAACCAACCCGGCGGCCAGCGTGGAGGGCACCTGGCCGGTGTTGGGCTAAGCGGGGGACTTTGCTGGACATGCAATGGCGGCGCAGGAGGATCGAAGCGGTATAAGTCGGCTGGTGCAGGTGCGATCAATATCACAACGCCCGCTCGGAGCTGGAAGTCGGATTCTGCCACGTCTAAGATTCCAACAGCTTCGCCGCGACTGTCACGAGTAGTCAACACCCATCCCCATCGGACAAATTATCTTCGATGAAACCCACTAAATGAAGTTTTTTCTTCGACGATGCACCGTTTGGGTCCGGTGTGGCAGAATGAAATTCGCCCCGCTCCAGCTGTGAGCAGGTGCGCCCCTCATCGATGTGCGGTCCCCGCGAGGTGCCCCGCTGCATGCTCTGCGCCGCACCATGATGATCCCGAGAACCTGACGAAAGCGATTGCCGGATGAAATTCAAAGCCCTTAAGTGGTTGACTGCTGCTCCCGTGGCCGTGGCCCTGGTGATTTCGCTGGGCGCCTGCTCCGGCTCAGCACAAAGCAGTTCATCGCCCACCAACGCCCTGGCTGGGAGCGATCAGACTTCACTGGACAAATACACCACCAAGACCGTTCCAGTACTTGACAAGGTCGACAAATCAAAGCTGGGCCTGATCACCGACGGCACCCTGCACGTCGGAACGCTCTCGGACGCGCCGCCGAACATCTTTTTGGACAAGTCCGGCAAGTTCACCGGTTTTGACAACGAGTTGCTGCGCGCCATCGGCGACAAGCTCGGGCTGAAGGTGGAATTCGCTTCCACCGACTTCTCGGCGCTGCTGGCCCAGGTGCAGAATAAGCAGTTCGACGTCGGATCCTCCTCGATCTCCACCACGGATAAGCGCCGCCAGAACGTCGGCTTCACCAACGGCTACGACTTCGGCTACATGGCAGTCGTCGCCAAGAAAGACTCAAACGTCAAGGGGTTCAAGGACCTTAACAGCGGCGTGCGCATCGGCGTCGTCCAGGGCAGTGTCCAGGACGACTACGTGACAAATACCCTGAAGATCGATCCCGTCCGCTTCAGCGATTACAACAGCCTGTATGCCAACCTGAAGACCGGCCAGATCGATGCCTGGGTGGCCCCCTCGCAGCAGGCCAGCGGCCAGGTCAAGGACGGCGACAACACCGCCATCGTCGAAAAAACGATCAATACGCTGAACTTTGTGGCCTACGCCGTGAATTCCAAGAACCAGCCGCTGATCGACGCCCTGAACTCGGGTCTGGACGCCGTCGTGGCGGACGGAACCTGGTCCAAGTTGGTCAAGCAGTGGTACCCGGACCGGGAAACTCCGAAGACCTGGAAGCCGGGCAGCAAGGCATCAACCCTGAAGTAGGGAACAATAATGGACGCATTCCAGCAGCTTCTTCGGACGTTCTTCGATTGGAAGGCGATGGGCGCAATCGTGCCCAACCTTCTGACCGTCGGCCTGCCCAACACCCTGATCTTGGCCGTATCCTCGGGCATCCTCGGAACCGTTCTCGGCCTGGCTCTGGCCATGATGGGCATCTCCCGCCATCCCGTACCGCGTTGGATCTCCAGGGTTTACACTGACGTTTTCCGGGGCCTGCCGGCGATCCTGACCATCCTGCTGATTGGGATCGGCTTTGGTCCGGTCGTGCGGCAACTGACCGGCAGCACCAACCCGTATCCGCTGGGCATCGCTGCCTTGACCCTGATGGCAGCGGCTTACATTGGCGAGATCTTCAGGTCCGGAATTCAAAGTGTGGACAAGGGACAGCTGGAAGCGTCCCGGGCCCTGGGTTTCGGCTACGGCGCGTCCATGCAGCTGGTGGTGGTGCCGCAGGGCATCCGCCGCGTCCTGCCGGCGCTGGTGAACCAGTTTATTGCGCTGATCAAGGACTCTTCACTGGTGTATCTGCTGGGCTTGCTGTCCAGCCAGCGGGAGATCTTCCGCATCGGCAACGATGCGGCGTCGAACTCCGGGAACCTTTCCCCGCTGGTGGCTGCGGGCCTGCTGTATCTGGTCTTGACCGTACCGCTGACCCACTTTGTGAATTTCATTGACCATCGGCTGCGCACCGGGCGGCAGGAGAAGAAACAGCCCGACGACGCCGCAGCCACCATCGGAACGGAGCACCTGCTGTGAGTGAATTTTCCTCCGGGTCCCTGACCGGCAAAAACCTGCACTTGTCCTTCGGATCCAACCACGTGCTGCGGGGCATTGATCTGCACGTGGAAAAGGGCACAACGGCCTCCGTCATTGGGCCCTCCGGTTCGGGCAAGTCAACGCTGCTGCGGGTAATGAACCGCCTGATCGAGCCGGACCAGGGCGACATCCTGCTGGATGGCAAGTCCGTGCTCAAGGACAATCCTGACCAACTGCGGCAGCGGATCGGCATGGTGTTCCAGCAGTTCAACCTGTTCCCGCACAAGACTGTCGTCGAAAACGTCGCTCTGGCGCTGCGGAAGCTGCGCAAGCTGCCCAAGGACCAGGCGCGCGCCCAGGCACTGGAGCAGCTGGACCTTGTGGGGCTGCGGCACAAGGCGGACGCCCGGCCGGCCAACCTCTCCGGCGGCCAGCAGCAGCGCGTGGCGATCGCACGGGCCCTCGCGATGCAACCGGAGGTGATGTTTTTTGACGAGGCCACCTCAGCGTTGGATCCCGAGCTGGTCAAGGGCGTGCTGTCCCTGATGGCAGATCTGGCGAAAGCTGGAATGACGATGGTCGTGGTCACCCATGAAATGAACTTCTGCCGCAACGTTTCCGACACCGTCACCTTTATGGATGTCGGCCGCGTGGTCGAAACCGGATCGCCGGAGAAGCTCTTCAGCGACCCCGGAACCGACCGGCTCAGGAGCTTTCTCTCCGACGTGCTTTGAGCTGACCCAACCTTGACCTTCGCCCAACTGGGTGGCAGGTAATGCACTCAAAAAGGCTAATGAGTGCATCATCTGCGACTCAGTTTGGAGGCGGCGACTCAGTCGGAGGCGGCGGCTTAGGCGGGACCCTCTGCGGCGGCGGCGGCCCTGGCGGCTGCGGGCAGCGCGTCGAAGATCCGGTTCATCGCTGTGTCGTCATGTGCTGCGGAGAGGAACCACGCCTCAAAGACGCTCGGCGGAAGGTAGACCCCTGAGTCCAGCATGGAATGGAAGAACGGCCCGTAGCGGAATGATTCCTGACCTTGGGCGTCGTCATAGTTGTGCACGCCGCGGGCCGATGTTCCGAAGGCCACCGAAAACAGGTTCCCGGCGCGCTGGATGGAATGGTCAACGCCCGCCTGTTCCATGGCGGCGGACAGCGCGGCGGAGAGCTCCAGCGCGCGCGCATCCACTGTGGCATAGACCTCGGCGGGGGCGGCGGTCAGCGTGGCCACGCCGGCGGCCATCGCCACCGGATTTCCGGACAGCGTGCCGGCCTGATAGACCGGGCCTAACGGCGCCAGACGATCCATCACCTCTGCCCGCCCGCCCAGCGCAGCCACCGGCAGGCCTCCACCTATCACCTTGCCGAAGGTGAACAGGTCCGGCGTCCAGCCCTGCGCTGGATCCACCGCGCCGGTCAGACCCCAGTAGCCCGCTGGACCGGTGCGGAATCCGGTGAGCACCTCATCCAGGATCAGGAGGGCGCCATTGCTGGCCGTAATACGGGACAGGAAGGCATTGAACCCCTCCGCCGGCGTCACCACGCCCATGTTGGCCGGCGCCGCCTCGGTGATCACCGCGGCGATGCGCTGGCCATGTTCGGCGAACGCGGATTCGACGGCGGCCGGATCGTTGTAGGGCAAAACCAGCGTCTGTGCCGCGGTTGCCGCCGTCACGCCAGCCGATCCGGGCAGGGCCAAAGTGGCCAAACCTGATCCCGCGGCGGCGAGCAACCCGTCCAGGTGACCGTGATAGCAGCCGGCGAATTTGATGATCAGATCCCGACCCGTGAAGCCGCGGGCCAGCCGGACGGCCGTCATCGTGGCCTCCGTGCCGGTGGAAACCATGCGCAGCCGCTCCACGGCTGGCACCCGTTCCTGGACCAGTGCGGCCAACTCCGCTTCGGCTGGCGTCGACGCACCAAAGCTCAGGCCCCGGTCGACGGCGGCATGGACCGCGGCGAGCACCTCAGGATGGGCATGCCCCAGCAAGGCCGGGCCCCAAGAACAGACCAGATCCACGTATTCCCGACCGTCGGCATCGGTGAGATAAGGACCCTTCGCGTTCACGATGAACCGCGGAGTGCCACCCACGGAGCCGAAGGCACGCACGGGCGAGTTCACTCCGCCGGGCATCAGGGTGCGGGCGCGGGCAAACAGTTCTTTGGAGCTGGCCATGGTTCTTTCCATTCTGCAATTGGTGGTTCTGGCGCCGGTCGATGCTGGTGCTGCCGCCGGTTACGGGTTCTGGCGCCGGTTATGGGTTCTGCAGCCAGCCGGCGAGTTCGGGGGCCCAGTAGGTCAGCACCAGATTGGCACCGGCACGTTTGATGCTCAACACAGATTCTTCGATGGCACGCCGCCTGTCGATCCAGCCATTGGCGGCCGCCGCCTCGATCATCGCGTACTCCCCGGAAATCTGGTAGGCCGCCACCGGTACGGGCGACATGGCGGCGACGTCCGCCAGGATGTCCAAATAGCTCATGGCCGGCTTGACCATCACCATGTCGGCGCCTTCTTCCAGGTCCAGCTCCACTTCCAGCAAGGCCTCACGCCGGTTAGCCGGATCCATCTGGTAGGTGCGCCTGTCCCCGACCAGCTGCGAATCCACCGCCTCCCGGAACGGACCGTAAAATGCCGAAGCATATTTGGCGGCGTAGGCCAGGACGGTGGCGTTGTGGAATCCGGAGTCATCCAAAGCCTTCCGGATCACGCCGATCTGGCCATCCATCATGCCCGAGGGGGCCAGCACGTGCGCCCCCGCTTCGGCCTGCGCCACGGCCATCTGTGCGTAGATCTGCACCGTGGCGTCGTTGTCCACCCCGCCGTTGGCATCCAGGACGCCACAGTGGCCGTGGTCGGTGAACTCGTCCAGACAGACATCGCCCATGATGACCAGCTCATCCCCCACCTCCGAGCGGACGTCCCGGATGGCCTTATTCAGCACGCCGTCGGGATCCAGCGCGCCCGAACCCACGGCGTCCCGGACAGCGGGGACACCAAAGAGCATGATGCCGCCCAGGCCCAGCTCCACCGCCTCGGCAGCGGCCCGTTTCAGCGAATCGGTGCTGTGCTGCACCACGCCGGGCATGGAGGAGATCGGGGCGGGTCCGGAGAGTCCTTCACGGATGAATGCCGGCAGGATCAATTCCGCCGGGGAAAGCCGGAATTCGGCGGTCAGCCGGCGCAGCGCCGGTGTCGCACGCAGCCGGCGCGGACGGGAATGCGGAAAACTCACTGCTGCTCCTTCTCAAGGGACGATTCATTGCCCGTCCCGGGCACTGTTTCGGGGATCTCATAAGGTATGGATTCAGGGACCGTTTCCGCGCTGTTGGCCTGGTGATCGAGGGCAAGGACGGCCCGGGTCAAGGCTTCCACAATCCCGGCCGGCGTTGGTTCATCGGCGGTGCCGGCGACCAGAAGCCCCACGTTCTCGGACTCGGTCCGGGTCGGCACGCCGATGGCAATCAGCAGGCACGACGGCGGCAGCGGACCCAGCAGCCGGGCGATGCTTCGCGCTGCGCTTCCGGACGCGGCGACGACGGCGTCAATCCGGCCGACCGCGAGCATCGTCTTCGCCGCGCCCGGGGTCAGCAGTTCCGGGCTGGGCGTGGATCCGCCCGGCGATGGGGAGGATTGCGCCGCGTCGTGCGGGGTGCCTGCGAATTGTAAGGAGTGCGCCGTTTCCGGTGCGGGAGGGAATTCCATCGACTGTGCATGCGGACGCCAGGAGGTGCCCGGCTTCAGTGCAGTGGTCAGGCGTGCTGCAGGCCGCGCCGGATAATCCACCGTCCGGTACGCCGGAAGGGAATCCACCTGGGCGCCCTTGGCCGCAATGCCCCGGGCCAGGGTGGGTTCGGCAATGTCCGATTGCGGCAGCAGCACCCGGCTCCGTCCGTCGGGCCAGAGTTCCACCAGGCCGGCCGCGGATTGCACATCCCGGGGCGCCAGGTCCACGCGCACTCCCTCCGCCTCCAGTATCTTCCGCGACGATGGGCCGATGGTGGCCACTCGGGTCTGCGCCGGAAGAAGGTCCGCCAACGAGGTATCGTGCGCGGCAGCCCATTGCTTGAGGGCGCGAACGGTGGTGATGCTGCTGACCACCAGCCAATCGAATTTGCCCGCCCTCAGCCGTTCCAGCGCAGCACCCAAGCCATCCTGATCGGCCGCAATCTCAAAGTCCAGCAGGGGCACCAAAACCGGAACGGCGCCGGCCGCGGAGAGTGCCGTGGCCAGCGCAGCCGAGCGGTCCGGACTGCGGGTCACGGCAACGGTAAGACCCTGAAGCGGCAGGCTCACGATCCGGTGCCGGCCAGATCCGCCAGATCGGCCGCGCCGCGCGCCAGCAACTCTTCGGCCACGTCAATTCCCAGCAGGGTTGCTCCCACTTCGGTCAGGGCGTCCGTTGCCTTCTTCAGGCGCACTGAATCCGTGCCGTCCACCGCACAAACCACGGCTTCCAGCTGCAGGGTGCTGCCCTTCCGGTAGGCCAACGCACCGACCGGAGCGCTGCAGCCCGCCTCCAGCCGGGCCAGCAGGGCCCGTTCAGCCGTCACGGAAAGCCGGGTGTCGGCGTCGTCGAGCGCGGCAAGAGCCTGGCCCAAAACGCCCGCGGCCGGCGTGTCCTGACTGCGGCATTCCACCGCGAGCGCGCCCTGGCCCGGCGCGGGCAACATGAAGGAGGGAGCAAAGAATTCGCTCACCACATCCAGCCGCCCCAGTCGGGCCAACCCGGCGGCAGCCAGCACCACAGCATCCAAATCACCGGACTTGCCTTCCACTGAACCGTTACCGTCCTCCGGCGGGTTACCCGCAAGCCCCGGAACCCGGGCAAGGCGGGTACCCACGTTACCCCGGATATCCACCACCACCAGGTCAGGGCGGGCAGCACGGAGCTGGGCCGCCCGCCGCGGTGATCCGGTGCCAATCCTGGCACCGGCGGGCAGGTCCGCGAATTTCAGCGAGTTCCTGGCACAGAGCGCATCGCGGACGTCCGCGCGGACCGGGACCGCGGCCATGGCAAGGCCGGAAGCCGCACCGGTGGGCAGGTCCTTGAGCGAATGGACCGCCACATCGCAGTGTCCCTTCAGCAGCGCGTCCCGCAGCGCTGTGACGAACACGCCGGTTCCGCCCATCTGGGACAGCGATCCGGTCAGCACGTCACCCTCGGTCTTCACGTGCACCAGCTCAACCTCGAAGCCGCCGACGGCGGCCAGCTTGTCCGCGGTCTGCTGTGTCTGGGTCAGCGCCAGCTTGCTGGCCCGGGTCCCCACCCGCACCGTCGCCGCACTCACTGAACTTCCTTGGGCGCCGATGCGGGGCGGAGGTCGTGCCCGGTCCCAACGGTGCTGTCCGCGCCCGCGATGGCCGGCTTCGCGCCACGGAAATTGGCGCAGCAGCCGGGCCTGCAGACGTCGTACCAGGGGCCGAGCTTGGTCATCGCGGGACGGTCGGCAATGTAGTTGGCGGTGGTCCGCTCGCTGATCAGGTCAACCAGACCTGACACGAAGGCCGAATGCGTACCGGGTGTGGGCGCGCGGTGAAAAACCAGACCCAGCCTGTCGCAGGTCTCCTTTGCCTCGGTGTCCAGATCCCAGACCACTTCCATGTGATCGCTGACAAAGCCCAGCGGCACGATGACCACGCCCTTGACTCCCTGACCAGCCAGCTCTTCCAGGGCATCGTTGATGTCCGGTTCCAACCACGGAACATGCGGCGCCCCGGAGCGCGACTGATAAACCAGCGACCACGGCGTTTCGGCGCCGGAAACCGCACCTCCTGCGGCCGCATCGGCGGCAGCTCCCGCGGCCGCGTCAACGCGCCGGATCACCTCGGCACCATTGGCCAGGTGCTGGGCCACGTACGCGGAGTCCTCGTCGAAGGAGCGCGGCTCCCCCTCGGAGCTGCCGGCGGCATGCGCATCGCGCAGAGGTATCGAGTGCGTGGCGAACAGTACGTGCACCGGCTCATCCGGGGTTCCGGCGGCGGCCAGGCTGGCGCGAACGGTCGCCAGGCCCTTCGCGGTGCCTTCGATAAAGGGTTCAACAAAACCGGGATGGTCGAAATACTGCCGGACCTTGTCCACTTCGAGCCTCCAGTCCAGCCCGGTTTCAGTCAGCGCCATGCCGATGTCCTCGCGGTACTGGCGGCAGCTGGAGTAGCAGGAGTAGGCGCTGGTGGTAAGCATCAGCAGGCGGCGGTGTCCGTCGTCGTACGCCTGCTTCAGCGTGGCGGGAAGGTAGGGATCCCAATTCCGGTTCCCCCACAGCACCGGCAGGTCGATGCCGCGTCCGGACAGTTCGGCCTCCAGGGCCGACTTCAGCTCCCGGTTCTGCGCATTAATCGGAGAGATGCCACCGAACGCGCGGTAGTGGTGGCTGACCTCTTCGAGCCGCTCGTCCGGGATGCCGCGCCCTCGGGTGACGTTGCGCAGGAACGGCAACACGTCGTCCTGGCCCTCGGGGCCACCGAAGGAGGCGAGCAGGACGCCGTCATACTCCTTGGGCGCCATTCGGCCGGACTCCGTCACGGGGTTGGTCACCGTTTCAGGGGTGAACGCATCCCGCACGGTCATCGCAGCACCTCCGCAACACCGGACGCGCTGATCCGGCGTCCGGTGTAGAAGGGGATTTCTTCGCGCACGTGCAGCCGGGCGTCCGTGCCGCGCAGATGCCGCATCAAATCCACCAGGTCGAGCACGTCGTCGGCCTCCAAGCCCAAAATCCATTCCCAGTCGCCCAGCGCAAAGGCAGACACGGTGTTGGAGAGGACGTTGGGGAACTCGCGGCCCAGCATTCCATGGTGTCGAAGCATGCGTCCGCGCTCCTCCGGCGGCAGGATGTACCACTCATAGGAACGCACAAACGGAGAGACGCAGACCCAGCCTTTGGGCTCGGTGTTGGCCATGTAGGACGGAGCGTGGTTCTTGGCGAACTCGGCTTCCCGATGCACGCCCATGGCCGACCAGGCTATCTCCGTGCTGGCAAAAAGGTCGCTGCGGCGGATCTCACGGACCGCGCGCTGCAGCCCCTCGGCATCGGGGCCAACAAGCCAGACCATCACGTCGGCGTCGTTGCGCATCGCGGAAACGTCGTAGGCGCCGCGCAGCGTGATCCGCCGCTCCGCCAGCTCCTCCACCAACTCCTCGAAGGCTGCCGCCTGCTGTTCTCCGCCGGCAGCCGGAAGGCCGGCCCGTTTGAAAACGGTCCACAGCGTGAATGCGGACACTGCGGGCGTATCCTGCCCAATGTCCGGCGCGATCTGCGGCGCTGTTTCGAGAGTGTCGGCGGGAGTTTTAGTGACAGATTCCGCAAAAGTGTGGCTCATGGGTACAAGTCTGCCCCTTACCCCTGCCAAACTCGAAACTGGGCGGCTCTACAAACTGTAGAAGTTGTAGAAATCACAATTCCGCTCCCGCATTGTCCTGCTGGCGGAAGCAAAAACAGCCTGCAATCCCGCGTGTGTCAGCCGTCTGCGGAGGCTGCGCGGCACCCTTCCTGTAGCCGCCTCACCTCGGCGCGGGCATCGGCGACGACGGCGGCCAGTCCGTTCCCGGCAAGCCAGCCGCCGGTCAGCAGCAGCGACGGTTCTTTCCGAAGCCGCTCCCGCAGCTGCGCCACGCGCCGTCGGTGCCCAACCGCAGCAAACGGCAGCGAACCGCTCCAGCGGACCACGTCCCAGCCGAGCAAATCCTCGCGGACGAGAGGCTGACCCAACAGCGCGGAAGCGTCGGCGAGCGCCATGTCCAGCAACGCATCGTCGCCAAGCAAAACATGTTCTGCCCCAGATGCCGCAACGACCGCCCCGGGTCGCGGCTCCGGCGACTCGGGCGGAGCGCCGCCGTCCGCAGCCCGCCCGTCGACGGCCTGCTCCGTTCTTCCGGCCGTAACCCGTCCGCCGCGCGTCTCCCCGGCCACTGCCCCCGCCCGCCCGTATGAAAGGCGCAGGACATGGGTGCCGGGCCCTGCCTCGGCCGCCAGCCAGGGCCATTTCGCCGTTGCATGGGTGAGCGCTTTTGCACCAATGCCTGCGGTCTGCGGCGCCACCAGAATGCCGGTGCCACGTGGCTGGACGTCCAGCTCCGGACGGTCCAGCACCAGGGTCACCAGCCGAACGTCCGGTCCAGGTTTCGGGGCGAAGGCTGTGAGGAACGGGAGCGCAGGGGCCAGCAGGGCGACGGCGGTGGGGCCGTCCGTGGCCATCACCAGCAGCTCCGCGGTGCCGGTCCAGCGGCCGGCCGTCACCCTCCAGCCGCCGGCTTTGGGTGCCGACCCGGAGTCGGTCTTGGTTGTGTCTTTGGCAGCGTCTCCCACGGTATCTTTAGCTGTGTCTCCCGCGGTGTGCTTGGCCGCGTTCCCCGCAGCGGCCTTGGCTGTGTCTCCGGTTGTGACTTTGGCTGTGTCTCCCGGAGCAGCTGTCCGCGAAATCTCCGTGACCGGATGTTCAGCATGCAGCGCCACGCCGGATTTCAGCAGTGCTGCGGTCAGGGCATCCACCAGAGTGTGCATTCCGCCCACCAGGCCACCGACAGCGGCGCCGGCCTTGCCGGCCGTCCGCTGGGCGGCAACGGCAGCCGCCAGCGAACCGTGCTCGACGATGCCACGGCGCAGCCCGGGAGCCACCATGTCCACGTCCAGGACGGCTGGATCCGCCGAGTGCACCCCGCCGACCACAGGCGCCACCAGCCGCTCCAGCACACGGCGCCCCATCCGAGCCAGCACCAGGTCCGCCACACTGATGACCTCGGCCGTGGTGCCGACCGAGGTGGGCAGGCGGGCATCGGCACTGGCGCGCAGGGCGCCCGCAAGCCCCAATGCGCTGCGGACTTCCGGCGCCCAGGGATCGGCGGGAATGCCAAGCACACCTGTCTTGGGCAGCGGCACTGGTCCATCCGGCAGTTGGACCCATGCTCCAGCCCGATCCGGCGCGGTGATCTGCTCACCCAACCCCAGCTCGGCCGCCAGGTCCGACACCGCCGTCGACCGGGTGGCAAAAGACTCCGCTCCACTGTCCAGCAGCAATCCGGCCACCTCGTGCCGACCGACGCAGCCACCAAAGGACGCAGCCGCTTCTAGAACCGTGACCCGGTAGCCCGCGGCCGCCAGATCCCGGGCCGCAACGAGGCCGGCAATACCGCCGCCGACCACTATCGCCCGCAGCGGCTGCGGCTGCGGAGGCAGAGGTTTACGCAGTTGGGGCAGATGGACATGCGGCAGGTGCAGCTGACCGAGGCGGCCGCCCGCCACCGCCCCGGATACCGGGTCGGCACCGGTTCCCCCGCCGTTCCCCGGTGTTGTACTTCCCGTCATCATGGTTCAATCGAGTGGATCAGCTCCACCACCCGGGTCAATACCGCCGGATCCGTCTCCGGAGGCACACCGTGACCGAGATTAAGCACGTGTCCGGGAGCCTCGGCGCCGGCGGCAATCACCGCCAGGACATGGGCCTCAAGCACCTCCCAGGGAGCGGACAGCAGCGCCGGGTCAATATTTCCCTGCAGCGGCACTGATCCCCCCAGCCGCCGGTTCGCTTCGTCCAACGGAAGCCGATAATCCACCCCCACCACGTCCACGCCCACATCGCGCATGGCAACCAGCAACTCGGAAGTACCGGTGCCAAAATGGATCAGTGGCGCGCCGAGCGGGCGCACGTGCTCCAGGGCCCGGGCGGAGGCGGGGGCAACATAGCGGCTGTAATCGGCCAGTCCCAATGATCCGGCCCAGGAGTCGAAAAGCTGGCCGGCGCTGGCGCCCGCCTCCAGTTGGGCGCGCAGGAACATCCCGGAGGCATCGGCGGCCCAGTTTGCCAGCGCCTGCCAGGCCTGCGGATCTGCATGCATCATGGTCCGCGGACCCAGGTGGTCCCGGGAGGGCTTACCCTCCACCATGTAGGCGGCGAGGGTAAATGGTGCGCCGGCGAAGCCCACCAGCGGTGTGGAGCCAAGCTCGGCAACGACCAGCCGGACTGCCTCCCGGATCGGCTCCAGTGCCTCTTCAGTCAGGACGGGCAGCGCGGCAACATCGGCGGCCGTGCGGATCGGGTGCTCCAGCACCGGTCCCACGCCGGGGACGATGTCAACGCCGACCCCGGCCAGCTTGAGGGGAATCACAATGTCGGAAAAGAAAATTCCAGCGTCCACGTCGTGCCGGCGTACCGGCTGCAGCGTGATCTCCGCGGCCATCTCGGGTTTCAGGCAGGATTCGAGCATGCCAGTGCCCTGCCGGAGCCTGCGGTATTCGGGCAGCGAACGGCCGGCCTGGCGCATAAACCACACGGGGCGCCGGGACGGCTTGCCGCCGCGGTAGGCGGTGATGAGCGGTGAATCTGCGGTGCGGCCGTCCATCAGGGGGTGCCCGGGGCTAAGAGTCATACCTTGATTCTGCCGAAGTTCGCCTCTAATGGATAACCGCCGTCCGCCGCAGACCAGCACGAGGACGACCGTTTGCGCCGCGGGTACACAGCACGACGACGACCATTGGCGCCGCGGGTAAGCAGAATCACGCCCGCAAAAACGGGTTTGGCCACCCTTGCTTGTTCTACCGCGCTGCGAAGTCGGTACTATGGAAGAGCTGTGGTCCTATTTTCCCTTGTTGCTTCGCACGCCGATATAGACCTCGAGACAGTCGCCCGCCTCAGTGCCGGCGCCTCGAAGGTCGCCTCGACTATGCTCGCTGACAATCCGGAAATTCTTGGTGCCGTGGCCGTGGCCACCTGCAACCGCTACGAGATCTACGCCGAAGCCCGCAGCGCGGATGAGGTCGAAGCAGCCAGGGCCGCCGTCGTCGCCCGGATCAGCAACCTCAGCGGGCTGACCGAATCCACTGTCTCCCGTGCCTTCGACACCCGCCGCGGCGAGGCCGTAAGTGCCCACCTCTTTGCCGTCAGCGCCGGACTGGATTCCGCCGTCGTAGGCGAGCGGGAGATTGCCGGACAGGTGCGCAGGGCGCTCATCGGAGCCCAGCAGGACGGCACCGCAAGCCCGGCCTTGATCAGGCTGTTCCAAGCTGCGTCCAAAACGGCCAAGGATGTGGGCGCACAAACCGCCTTGGGAAGCCGCGGCCTTTCCATCGTCTCTGTGGCGCTGGATCTTGCGGCCGAAATCGACGACTCCGCTTCCGCCGGAGACTTTGGCGGCAAGAAGGCAGTCATTTTTGGCACTGGGGCCTACGCCGGCGCCACCATGGCCAAACTGGCCGAGCGCGGCTGCACCGACATCGCCGTGTTCTCCTCCTCGGGCCGGGCCGAGGCCTTCGTCGCCAGCCGCGGCGGTACAGCGCTGACCAGCGCAACGCTGCCCGACGCCGTGGCCGACGCCGATCTGATGATCGGCTGCAGCGGTTCTGACCACCGCGTCGAAGCGGGCGACATTGACCGCGTTCGGCGTACTTCCCGTAAGCCGCTGATCATCATTGACCTGGCGCTGACCCGTGATTTTGACCCTGCCGTCAATGAACTGCCGGACGTTGAGCTGCTCACGCTGGAATCAGTCCGAATGGCCGCACCGCAGGAACAAGCCCAGTCGCTGTCCCAGGCCAGCAGCATCGTCTCCGAGGCCGCCCGCAGCTTCGAGGCCCGGCAGAACGAGCGTTCCGTTGACGGCGCCATCGTGGCCCTGCGCCGGCACACGCTCTCGGTCCTGGATACCGAAATCGAACGCGTCCGCGCCCAGCATGGCTGCACCGCAGCGGCTGAAGAAGTGGAATTTGCCATGCGGCGGATGGTCAAATCGCTGCTGCATATTCCCACCGTCCGTGCCCGTGAACTGGCTGCCACCGGCGAGCAAGAATCTTACTTTGCCGGTCTTGAGGCGCTTTACGGCATCACCGTGGAACAGCCAATGTCCGCCGGAGCCGCACCCGCAGGCTCTGCGGACTTGGCGGCCCGGGATTGCCCCGTCCTGCCGGCTGAGGAAGCACCCCCGGCAGCTGCGATCGGAACTGCCTGATCCCTGCGCCATCCTGAAGCACGCTGGCCGGCCCCCGGTTCAGGGCGGCGAGCCGGTCTCCGGTGCAGAGCGGCTTAGCCGGACGCCGCAGCCAGGGCGGCGCCGCCCGCACCCCAGACGCAGGCTCCAATCACCGCCCCCATCAGCAGCAGCCACAGGCCAGCGGGAATCCGGGTCCGCTGCTGGAGGATGAAAGCATCCGAGCTGGACAGTTGGCGCCCTCGGCGCAGGTGGACACTGACAAGGTTCAGCCACGCCCGTACGGCACCCACTTCCAGGGTGGCCCCGAGCACCAGCAGGACGTAGCCCTGGACGATATCCGTGGCGAAGTAGAAAAGTCCGGCCGCCACGCTGGCGCAGACCAGCACAGCCAGGGCGCCAAAAATATTGCGGACGAAGATTATCGACAGCAGCACGACGACGGCGCCCACGAGCAACGTGGCCCGCTGCCAGCCAGCGGTGGCGGCGGCCACCAGAGCCGCTCCGAGCACGGCGGGGGCCGGGTAACCCCAGAAGCCGGACCAGACGGCGGGCAACCGCCCGCGGGCCAGTGTGTGAGTGCTGCCGGACTGGTCGCGCTGGATCCGGATGCCGCGCAGCCGCTGCCCCGTCATCAGGGCCGCGAATGCGTGTCCCAGTTCATGCACCACCGTGATGTAAACGCCGAAGTACCGCCAGAGTACCGCGGGTCCGGCCAGCAAAAGGGCGGCCGCAGCGACCAGGGCGAGCACCGGGGCAGCAGGAGTCACGGGTGTACCCCGAATCAGGGCGTCGGTGATAGCTGCCAGCCAGGGCTGGTCGGGAGGCTGCATGCGCTCTGGTCAGCCGAAGGCGTTCACGGCGGTGAGGTCCGCCGAGGGTGCCCACCGCCCGGCCGCAACCTCCGGGTCCACGGCGCGCGGGTCTACTCCGGCCGTCAGGGCGGTTGCCGCGCCGGGGATCGTCAGCTCGGCGATGTCACGAAAGGACCGCACGCCGGCGGTCCTACCCCGGCGGTCCAGTTCGACGGCGAACAGGGAGCTGGCGGTTTTCGCCTGACCGTGAGCTCCAAAACCTGAACCGATCCTGTGTTGCGGTGTTGACCCTGCTCCTGAAGACCGGTCCATGGCTGACTCTTTTCTGTCGAAGGAACAGTGGCTCCGGAGAGATTCCGCGGGAAACCCCGCCGCCGTTGCCGGCGATCAGTACACCGGTTTCTCCGGCTCCACCTCGTTCACCCAGGCCAGGATTCCGCCTTCCAGATGGACGACGTCGTCGTATCCGGCGGCCTTCAGGCTGGCCAGCGCCTGCGCCGACCTGCCGCCAACCTTACAGTGCAGCACCAGCGGAACGCCGTGGTCAATACCGGCGAAAGCGTTCCCGGACTGGATGCCGGAGAGCGGAATAAGCCTCGATCCCGGAATCCGGACGATGTCGAATTCGCCCTGCTCGCGCACATCAATGAGCTCGAAACGGTCATCGCCCCGGTCCCGGGCCACCAGCCGATCGGCCAGCTCGCGAGCCGTGATGACATCCGCGGCCCGGTGGCCGGCACCCCCGGCGCCGCCCGCGGCATTGCCCGGCATCCCCTCTGCATCACCCGACACGGCGGGGGTGGCCGGCAGTCCGCAGAACGCCTCATAGTCCATCAACCCCGTCACGGCCTGCGCCTCGGGGTCTTTCGAAATCCGGATTTCCCGCCAACTGGAGGCCAACGCATCAAAAATCATCAGCCGGCCCAGCAGCGTCCTGCCCACACCCGTGATCAGCTTGACCGCCTCTATCACCATTAGCGACCCCACCGCCGCGCAGAGCATGCCAAAGACGCCGCCCTCGCCGCAGGATGGTACCGTCCCGGCGGCCGGCGGTTCCGGATACAGATCCCGATAGGTGGGCCCGTGCTGCTCCCAGAAAACACTCACCTGCCCGTCGAAGCGCAGGATGGACCCCCAGACATACGGTTTACCCTGCAGAGCAACCGCATCGTTGACCAGGTAACGGGTGGCGAAGTTGTCCGCGCCGTCCAGGACAAGGTCATACCCGGCGAAAACCTCCAGCGCATTGGCGGCATCAAGGCGCAGCGGATGCAGCACCACATTAACCAGCGGGTTCAGTGCCAGGATGGATTCCCTGGCCGATTCGAGCTTAGGCCGGCCCACGTCCGCCACCGCGTGAATCACCTGCCGCTGCAGGTTGCTCAAGTCCACCACGTCGTCGTCGACTATGCCGATAGTGCCCACCCCGGCCGCAGCCAGGTACAGCAGCGCCGGCGAACCCAGGCCGCCCGCCCCGATCACCAGTACCCGCGCATTCTTCAGCCGCCGCTGCCCCTGCATACCGATCTCGGGAATGATCAGGTGCCGGGAATAACGTTCCACTTCTTCCCGGCTCAATTCCGGGCCGGGTTCCACCAGCGCCGGCAAAGTTTCCGGCGGCTTGTCGGTGCTGATCCGTAAAGTTGGGGCCATAGAAATAAATGTAAGCCCGCGCGGGCGGCGTCGTCATATTACCGACCGGTAGAATGCGTAGGAGTGCACGCCGCCCCTGAGCGTGGGCAGGAAGGGCGTTCAGCGCATGAACGAAAACAAAGACGCTAAAGACAATGCCGGCCTGCCGCGCAGCCGTCCCCGGCCCGCGCGGCTTCCCCGCGACGAACGACGCATCCAGCTGCTGGCCGCGGCACAGGAAGTTTTCGTGGCCAACGGCTTCCATGGTGCGGCGATGGATGAAATTGCGGAAACTGCGCGGGTCAGCAAACCGGTGCTGTACCAACATTTTCCCAGCAAGCGCGAGTTGTATCTGGCACTTTTGGACAATCACCTGGCCGACCTTACCGACCAGCTGCTGACGGCGCTGAGTTCGACGACGGATAATAAGCTTCGAGTCCGGGCCACCATGAAGGCGTATTTCGAATTTATTGCCCAGGACAGCCGGGCGCATCGGCTTGTCTTCGAATCCGATCTGGTCAATGACCCGGACGTGGCTGCCCGGCTGGAAAAGTTCAATGCCGCCTATGCCGATGCCATTGCCTCGGTCATTGCCGGGGACACCAAACTTCCGCACGTGGAAGCGATGCTGCTGGGCCGTGCGCTGGCGGGCATGGCCCAGGTCAGCGCGCGCTACTGGCTCGAAACCGACGGCAACCTCGACCTCGAGGTGGCGAGCGAACTGATTTACCGTTTAGCTTGGCGCGGAATCAGCCGATTCCCCAAGGAGTCGTAGAGTAAACATAGGTAGGCGGGTCGAAGCGCGGCCCGACAGTCCGGCAGAAACCAGCTCTAAGACAATCCAGCAGTATGAAGGAGACCCGCGGTGGAAGTTAAAATCGGCATTCAGAATGTGAACCGCGAGATTGTGCTCGATTCGGCGCAGACAGCCGAGGAAGTGACAAAGCTTGTCGCCGATGCCGTGTCCAACAAGACCGAGCTGCGCCTCACCGACGAAAAGGGCCGAGTCATCATCGTGCCCGGAACCGTGCTTGGGTACGTTGAGGTCGGCGCTGAGGAATCGCGCCGCGTGGGCTTCGGCGCACTCTAGGCCCAGCCATGGTGGACCTGGTGGTTATCGCGTTGTTGGCCCTCCTGATCGGGGCCATCGTCTGGGGTATGGACAAGAAGCACGGTGAGTATGGAATCCTGGTTCCGGCCGCAGTCGCCGTGGTGACCGCCATGCTGATCTGGATCATCACCGTTGCGGCCGGTTTGGGCTATCAGCCGGGCCTGACCTGGATCCCGTGGATTGTTTCCTTGGCGGGCGCTGCCGCGGTGTCCGTCCTGGCCTCGCTGGCGCTCAGCTCCAGCCGTGCGGCCCGCGACACCACCCGCAGGACGGCGATCCTGCGCAGTTGAGTGCGGCGGAGCGCTGGGTCGTCATTCCGGGATGTGGTCCGGCTCCGCCGTCGCTCCCGCATTGCGCCCGGCCGCCGAGATCTGTCTGGCCAGCTCCATGTCCCGACTGGTGATCGCATCGCCGGCATCATGGGAAATCAGCGTTACCAGGAGCCGGTTGTAGCGCCAGTCCACGTCGGGATGATGGTTGGCATGTTCGGCCAGGTCGCCGATCCGGGCCAGCAGGTCCAGGGCAGCCCGCGCGGTCGGCAGCTTGAACACCGCGGCCAGCCCGGTTGGCCGGTAACGCCAATACGGCAGCGCCGCCAGCTGGTCCTCAATCTGGGTTTGGGTCAAAACATCCGCTGCACTCATCGTGGCTCCTGAGAACATGACACACCTCTACAGATCCGGTCGCCCGGCCATCGCCGAGGACGCCTGCGCATGGTGGCGTCGGGGAATCCGGCCTGCCCGTGCGGCCAGCCTACCGCCGATCACCGCGTGTTTGAAGGCCGCTGCCATCCGCACCGGATCCTGCGCGCGGGTGACGGCGCTGGCCAGCAGCACGGCGTCACATCCCAGTTCCATGGCCAGAGCGGCGTCCGACGGTGTGCCGATTCCGGCGTCAAGCACCACGGGCACCGAGGCACGGGAGACAATCAGCTCAATGTTGTGCGGGTTCAGGATGCCCAGTCCGGTGCCGATCGGGGATCCCAGCGGCATCACCGCCACCGCGCCCAGCAGTTCCAGCCGCAAGGCGAGCACTGGATCATCATTGGTGTAGGCAAAGACCTTGAATCCGCGCTGCACCAACTGCTCGGTCGCCTCTACCAGTTCGACGGCGTCGGGCAACAGGGTGTGTTCGTCCGCAATGACTTCCAGCTTCACCCAGTCCGTTTCGAGCGCCTCGCGCGCCAGTTCCGCAGTCATCACAGCCTCCCGGGCGGTGAAGCAGCCGGCGGTGTTGGGCAGCACACGGATCCGCTGCGCTTCCAGCAGCCCAAACAAGGATTGATGCCCGGCAGCCAAACCGGCCGAGGAAGCCGAATACCGGCGCATCGCCACCGTGGTCAGCTCGGTCCCGGAGGCCGCGAGCGCGGCCGCCAGGCCGTCGAGGCTCGGTGCGCCCCCCGTTCCCATGATCAGCCGTGAACCCAGCGGCACGCCGTCCACCATGAGCGTGTCGGCCGGCTCGGTGGCCTCGTTGGCCCCGCGTTGCGCCGAACCCCCACTGTCCACTTGGCTCACTGTCCCGTCTTCCATGTCATCCTCCCTGGACCGCTGTCACTATCTCAATCTCATCGCCGGCCTGCAATACGGTGCCGGCCCACTGACTGCGCGGCACAATACCGGCGTTCAGGGCCACCGCCACGCCCAGCCGCCGCCCATCGATGGCACGGCCGTCCGGGCCAACAGCCCGACCCGTGACCGTGGTGACAACGGAGCCGACGGTCTCCCCTGCTTCGAGCTCCCGCTGCGTCCCGTTGAGCCGGATGGCGATCATGGCGTCACCCCGCCGCGGCACAGGTGGCGCCCACCGACTGCCGTCGGACCTGCCGCGCGCAGCCGCTGCGGACCACCGGTCCCCTGCGGGTCGTCCCGGAACCGGTCCGGGGCGAAGTGCGTCCACGCCAGATCGACTATGCCGTTCATCAACTGGCGGCAGATCTGTGCCGCCATGGGTGCCAGCAGCACGCCATGCCGGTAAAAGCCTGTGGCGATAATCAGGCCCTGAACATTTCCGGCGCCGCCGGCGCGGACCCGACCCAGCAGGGGCGCGTTGTCCGGCGTCCCCGGCCGGGCCCGCGCCGTCGCCTCCAGCAGTTCCAACTCCGCCACCGCGGGAACCAGCACCGCCGCGTCGCGCAGCAGCTGATACACCCCGCCCGCGCAGGGGCCCGAAGGACCGTTCTCGCGCATAGTGGCACCGATTACCACCGTGCCGTCGTTGCGCGGCACCAAATAGATCGGCACACCGCGAACTAAACCGCGCACCGTGGCGGTGAGCAGCGGCTGCAGGTGCTGCGGCACCCGGAGCCGGAGGATGTCGCCGTAAACCGGCCGCAGTGGCAGCCTCAATTCCGATGGCAGGCCACGCAGTCCGGTGGCTCCCAGACCATTGGCGACGACGACTTCGGTGGCCCGGATGCTGCGGCCATCCTCAAGCAGCACGCCTGTAACAGCGGAATCCGCATCCGTCGGGTCGCGATGCAGCAGCGCGGCAGCGCTGCACCGGATCAACGTTTGTTCGTCCCGCGGCCGTCCGCCGGCCGCGGCCACCACCTGGAGTTGGACGAGCAGGGCCGCTGCCAAACCGCGCGGATCCACCTGATGGTCCTGCGCCACCCGGCAGGCACAAGAGAGCTGCGGAGCCAGCATCGGTTCGAGGGCGCGGGCGGCCCGGATGGTCAGCGCTTCCACATCCAGCCCGTGGGCCTGCTGGACGTCCCGCAGATCCGCCAGCGCCTGCCGGTCCGCCGCGTCCGCTCCCAACACCAGCGTCGCCGTCGTCCGAAATCCGGTTTCCGAGTGTCCAGCTGCCGCGAGCGGTGCCACGAAGTCTGGCCACAAAGCCGCGGACGCGAGCGTCAGCTCCAGCAGCCCTTCCTCCTGATAGCCAAGTTCGCTCACGGGAGCCAACATGCCTGCAGCGGCGAAGGTTGCTCCGGTGGCCGGGCCCGGATCAATCACCGTGACCGAGCGCCCGGTTCGCTGCGCCTCCCAGGCAATTGCCAGTCCCACAATGCCGCCGCCAATCACGGCGACGTCCGCATCAATGCCCACTGTCATGGAAATTTCCTTCCCTACGCCGGTACTAACCGGATCAGGTTCAGTTCCCGGCCATGAAAGCCGAAAACAAGTCGGTCGGCGCGTGCTGTTCCCGGCGCCCTCTCAGCCAGCTAGCCTGGCTCCCGCGGTACTCCCTCAGTCTAGGTTCTTCCGTGGGTCCGGACCGCATCCACTTCGTCTCAATACTCTTTCAATCCGTTTCAATCCTGCGCGTTCCACCGTCGGTTTGCTCAACGCATCAGGCCAATCATCTAGTCTGGTTCCTATGTCCCCTTCCCCCGTTGCCGCGATCAAACCCGCGGACGCCGCGGCCCGCCCCGTCCCGCTGACGGCTGCCCGACTTTACTTGTGCACGGATGCCCGGCGCGATCGCGGGGATTTTGTCCGTTTCCTGCACGCGGCATACAGCGGTGGAGTGGACATCATTCAGCTGCGGGACAAGTCCATTGATGCTGCGCTGGAGTTGCGGCTGCTCGCCGCCCTCCGCGACGCCGCGGCCGAGCACGGCCGGCTTTGGGCGGTCAATGACCGGGCCGACCTTGCTGCACTGTCCGGCGCGCCGGTGCTCCATCTCGGGCAGCAGGATCTGCCGATGGGTGCCGCCCGTTCGCTGCTGCCTGCCGGGACGTCGCTGGGGCTGTCCTCGCATACTCGGGATCAGGTGGAAGCGGCGAACGACGGCGGCGCCGACTATTTCTGCGTCGGTCCGCTCTGGGCTACGCCGACGAAACCGGGCCGTGCCGCCGTCGGGCTGGAATTGGTCAGCCACGCGGCGGCTTTGCGGACGGTCAAGCCCTGGTTCGCCATCGGCGGCATCGATTTGTCCAACGTGGCACAGGTTGTGGCCGCCGGCGCCCGCCGCATCGTCGTGGTTCGGGCCATCACCGAGGCCAGCGATCCGGCCGCTGCAGCAAGGGCCCTGCTGGCCCAGCTTCCCTGAATCCCGCTCCCCGTTCGACTTGTCCGGGCTCCGTTCCGCGAATGGCGGCCGTGAGCCACCTGCGGCGGACCATTGCACAATTACAGCAAGTGCCAAAGATCATCGCGTAGATTAGAGACAATGGCCGCTTTGACATCCCGTCCGCCTGCACCTGGAAAGCCGACGGTTCCAGAAGCCGCGCCGACTGCCGAAGCGGCGCGGCCGGTGACTGGGCCGCCTGCGGTGTGGACCGAAATCCGAACCCTGACGTCGCTGCGCTTTCTTGCCGCGCTTTGGGTTGTACTTTTCCATCTGCAGGCCCTGCAGAACACGTTCCTGGCGCCCGTTTTCCACTCGTTCGCCCCGATCGTCGACAATGGCGTGCTGGGGGTGGACGTCTTCTTCGTGCTGAGCGGCTTCATCCTGTCCTACACCTATCTGGACCGTCTGGGGCCCCGGTTCGGACCGGCCACCGCGGCCAGCTTCCTGTGGGCGCGGTTTGCACGGATGTGGCCCGCCTTCGCGCTGGTGGTGGGTGTTCTAGGTCTATGGTTCCTGTACGGAACCACGCAGCATACTGCCCTGGACTGGTCGCTTCAGCTGAAGGCACCCGATCTTTCGCCGTGGGGCCTGATCAAACAGTTGCTGATGGTTCATCTGTGGTTTTCACCGGAAACCGATGGCGCCAGCTGGTTTGGCCCGGGCTGGACTGTGAGTGCCGAGTGGCTGGCCTACGTAACTTTTCCATTGACAGCCCTGGCGCTGTTTCGGCTGCGCCGGCTGCATCCCTTGCCTGCGCTGGGGGCATCGGTGCTGGTGCTTCTGCCGGTCGCGATGATCGGACCCGGTCAGCTGATCGATACCTACACCCCTTATCCGTGCGAATGGCTGGTGCGGATCCTGTGCTGCTTCCTCGCCGGCGGTTTTGCGTACCTCGCTGTGCGCAACATCGGCGCCAGCAGGTTTCGGCCGCAGCTGGCCGGACCGGCAACGATCCTGGTTGCCGCCCTGGTGCTGGTCTTCCTGCTGCAGGCTAACAACAGCGGCCAGGGTCGGCCGGCCGTGCTGGCCTTTCCGCTCATTATCGCGCTGCTCTCACTTTCGCAGGGGCGGGTGCGTTCGGTGCTTGGGCATCGGTGGCTGATTCAGGGTGGCCGCGCCTCCTACAGCCTGTATTTGGTGCATATGCCCTTCATCTATGCGTTCCACTGGCTAAGTGTCGACTGGCTGCACGACAGTCACCCGGTGGGCCAAAACCTGCTGGCGGTCGGCTGTCTGGCGGGAACGGCCTTGGCTACATACCTGCTGTTCGCCTTCGTGGAAGAACCAGCTCGCCACAGGTTGCGGAAGCTCTTCCCCCGACCGGCGGCGCCAAACTACTAACTTGGTGGGGGTACAGGAAACGCCGGCAGCTGGCGGGGGAATTCCCACGCCAGCTGC
>NZ_JADPVH010000023.1 GCF_026932795.1 Paenarthrobacter sp. Z7-10
CATGAACCCGCCCTTAACAATGAAAGGACAACGCCTTATGCGTTGGCCTTTCACAGCAGAGCAGTACACCGCCCGCCAGCGCTACCGTGTTCCCGGAAACTTGCTACCAACTACATGGACTGGCGCTACCACCAAGCGCTACTCGCCAGCGGGGCACCGACCCAGAGCACACGAAACAGCACGCCCAGAACGGCGCCCACCCAAATCACCCACAGCAGCAGAGTTGCCTTCGCAGGCGGCAGAAGCAACGCGGATAACGGCGTGTAAGTGCCAGCTATCACCAGCATGATGTTGGAATGATCCAGCCGTTTCAGTACGGCTTTGCCCCGTGGCGACCAATTGCCACGGTGGTACAGGGCGCTGGTGCCAAAAAGCAGGACACCGGTGAAGGCATAGACAGCCGAGGTCACTTTAGCCAAGGCAGAGGGCGCAATGCAGATCAGCACGATGCCCGCGGCGAGGGCCGCAGGCGTGGCACCAAGGTGTATCCAGCCGCGCCAGGTTGGCTTGAAGTCAAGTGCCGGCACCAACTTGTCTGTGGCGGAGCCGGCATGCTGTCTGGAGTTTTCATCGGAGCTGCGGAAAGCCTTGCTCGTCATGGTCAGAATTCTAACAACGAGGCGCGAAGGGTTGGGGCCGCTGTCTCGTCCAAGCAGCGGCGCTGCCGGGGTTGCTGCTGGGCGCATGCGGCGGCACTGTCGTTAGGTGCATGCGGCGGCGCTGCGGGGACGGCGGGGGCTGGTCCGGAATTGGCGCGGCTGCGGGTAACGTAGGAAAAGCTGCGGCAACGCAGAAAAAAGCAGATCATTGTGGCCACAAGGCCCAGCCAGTGGAAGCCAGGTGACATTCTTTGCAGCCGTACTCGTGGCCACAGAGAATACCGGGCTTACTCTATGACTTCTACGAACGGCGGCTGAGGCGCTCGCTGGACCTGGAGCGGATCCCCAACCACATTGGTGTCATGGTGGATGGTAACCGCCGCTGGGCCAAGCAATTCAATGCCCCCACACGCCAGGGCCATCAGGCCGGCGCGGACAAAATCCTCGAATTCCTGGGCTGGTGCCAGGAGCTCGGCGTCAAAGTCGTCACCCTCTACATGCTGTCCACCGACAACATGGGGCGCTCGGCCGAAGAGCTGGACGTCCTGATGGGCATCATTGCCAATACCCTTGACCGGCTGGACGAAGACGCCACCATCAGCGTCCACGCCATGGGTGCGCCGGAGCTGCTTCCGGATTACCTGGCCGAGCGGCTCTCCGGTCTGGCCGCTCGCCGGCCCAAACAGGAGCGGCTGCATGTGAACGTCGCTGTGGGATACGGGGGCCGGCGTGAAATCGTGGATGCGGTGCGCGAACTGCTGCGGGACGCGGTGGCGCAGGGGCGGGACATCGGCGTCCTGGCCGACCAGTTGGATGTGGATGATATTTCCAAATACCTCTACACACGCGGCCAACCCGATCCCGACCTGGTGATCCGCACCTCCGGCGAGCAGCGCCTCTCCGGCTTCCTGATGTGGCAGAGCGCCTACAGCGAGTTCTATTTCTGCGAGGCGCTCTGGCCGGCTTTCCGCAAAGTGGACTTTCTGCGCGCGCTGCGCGACTACGCCGGCCGGCAGCGGCGCTTCGGCGCCTGAAGATACCCCAAAGGCGGCGGACGAAGGACTTCCCAGCGTCCCCGTCCGGACTTGCCGTCGTCGTGCGTGTCCCCGTCCGGACTTGCCGTCGTCGTGCGTGTCCCCGTCCGGACTTGCCGTCGTCGTGCGTGTCCCCACGACACACGGCAACCGTTTATCCACCGCTTCATTACGTGGCCGCGTTCATAGGCGTAGCTTGGTCTTATCGCCACGGCACACCGCCCGGCGGTCGGGAGGCCAGCTATGAAGCGCAGAATTTGCGCAGCATGCAGAGGAGGCCGCGCGCGGTCTTCCGGCGGCCCGCCTTACCCTAACAATTCCGGGTGCGTGCGCCCGGGGCTGGAGTCGATGTGACTATTTCTGAACGGGCACAGGATGTTGCAACGAAGGCTGCTGTGAGCAGCGCGTGGGCAGGAACGGGAGCCAGGAAGGCCGGCACAGCACCTAAGGATGCTGCCGGCCTTTCGCATCCGGTGGTGCAGCCGTCGACGGCAGTACGCAGCTACGTGGTGGATACTTCCGTCCTGCTTTCGGATCCGCGGGCGATCCTGCGTTTCGCCGAACATGAGGTGATCCTGCCGATCGTGGTGATTTCCGAGCTGGAGGGCAAGCGGCATGACCCGGAGCTGGGCTATTTCGCCCGCAAGGCGCTGCGGCTGCTGGACGAACTGCGGATTGAGCACGGCGGGCTGAATAAGTCGCTGCCGATTGGAACGGAGGGCGGCTCGCTGCGGGTGGAGCTGAACCACATTTCGGCGGAGGTGCTGCCGGCGGGGTTCCGAAGTGGGGACAATGACAGCCGGATCCTGGCCGTGGCGATGAATCTGGCCAACGAGGGCCGCAACGTCACTGTGGTGTCCAAGGACTTGCCGATGCGGGTAAAGGCTTCGGCGATGGGGCTGCAGGCGGACGAGTACCGCAATGAGTTGGTGCGCGACAGCGGCTGGACGGGGATGGCCGAGTTGGATGTGCTCGAGGACGAGATCGGAGCGCTGTACGGACACGAACCGGTATTCATCCCGGCGGCCGCGGAATTGCCCACCAACACCGGGTTGGTGCTGCTGTCCAACCGCGGCTCGGCGCTGGGCCGGGTCGGGGCGGACAAGCAGGTCCGGCTGGTGAAAGGGGACCGGGATATTTTTGGCCTGCACGGGCGCTCTGCCGAGCAGCGGTTGGCCATAGATCTGCTGATGGACCCCGAAGTGGGCATTGTTTCCCTCGGTGGCCGGGCGGGTACCGGAAAGTCCGCGCTGGCGCTCTGTGCCGGGCTGGAGGCGGTATTGGAGCGCCGCGAGCACCGCAAGGTGATCGTATTCCGCCCGCTGTACGCGGTGGGCGGCCAGGAGTTGGGCTACCTGCCGGGCTCGGAGGGCGAGAAAATGAACCCTTGGGCTCAGGCCGTGTTCGACACCCTGGGGGCGCTGGTGTCCCAGGAAGTGGTGGAGGAAGTGATGGACCGGGGGATGCTGGAGGTGATGCCGCTGACGCATATCCGCGGCCGCTCGCTGAACGATGCCTTCGTCATTGTCGATGAGGCCCAGTCGCTGGAAAAAAACGTCCTGCTGACGGTGATGAGCCGGATGGGACAGAGTTCAAAGATTGTCCTCACCCACGACGTCGCCCAGCGGGACAACCTGAGGGTGGGACGCCACGACGGCATAGCCGCCGTCGTGGAAACGCTCAAGGGCCATCCGCTCTTCGGTCACATAACGCTGACCAGATCCGAGCGGTCTCCGATCGCCGCCCTCGTGACGGAACTGCTGGAGGAGGCGGAGGTCTAGCAGGGGATGGATGCAGGATTTTGGGACAGAAGCCCGGCGGCCGCGGATCAGGCGGCCGGGCCGATGTCCCAGCTGATGTGCTTGCGGACGTCAGTGAGCCCCATGCTGACCTCCAGGAAGAGGTCATCCAGCATGTACTCATCCACGGCCAGGATTTCCAGGATGTGTCCGGCTCCGGCGGTGGAGCCATCCAGCGACCGGCTGGCGACGCAGACCCCGGTTCCGGCATCGATGCGGATGGCGGTACGTCCGGGATAGAGCAGCGGCGCCGCCGCTAGGGCCGGATGGTAGCTGACATTAGCGGTGAGAATGCTCTCCAATGAGGTGCGGCCGCCTTCATCAACGACCGTTACGGGGCCCACTTCGGCCACGTTGGCAAAGGGAAAGTCCAACGGAACCGGCGCGTTGCCGGCCAATTCCACTGGATCCAGCACGGCGGCGAACCGTGCATCGCCATAGGCTGGCTCCCCATAGGCCGCCTCCGGCCGGCGGCGGACCAGCCCGTCGTCGTCGTACACCGGTGTCACCAGGTAGGCGGGCAACAGCCAGGGCTTCCTGGTGCCACTGGTGAAGAGGGCGTCCTTGGAGTCGTTGATGCCCGTGGTGCTGTGCAGCAGGACGCCGCTCACGGTCTCCACGCGCAGCGCCTGCGGGCGGCGCAACCAGCAGTGCAGAGCTCCCGGGCCGGCATCCGGGGCGTCGGATCCCGGCTCGTTGTCGGTCTCACCGGGGGCCGCGCCTGGCCGGTCGGTGCTGAACCTGTGCTCAGGCCGGGGGTCGGGCATGGCAGCGGGTAAGCGATTGAACAGGTGCTCGGGCGTGGACGCGGACAGCTTGTCAGGGTGTTGCCACGAAAGTTCGAAGCGCAGGCTCTGCCATTTCCAGGGGGAGGATCTGCACAGGTTCCGGAACCGCTCCACCATCGCGTCCATATCCACAGTTTACGCATCGGGATAAGCGGAAAGGGAGGCACCCGGGTAGCATTCGGCTATGATCGTTCGCCTGAGCGGGTTATTGCCGGGCCATCCGGTGTCCTGGTGGATGACGGCGTTGGCATGCGGGTATTTTGTGCTGGTGGCCGTGCGGCTGAGCGTGATTGACATCCGCACCCACCTGCTGCCGAACCGGATCATTTTTCCCGCGTGTGCCGCCGCCGGTCCCGTGCTGGTGCTCGCCTGTCTGCTCTCCGGTGATGCTGCGGCCGCAGCACGCACGGTGCTGGCAGCCGTAGCCCTGTGGTGCTTCTATTTGGGACTTCGGCTTCTGCATCCGGCTGGGATGGGAATGGGGGACGTGAAATTGGCGCTCCTGCTGGGTCTAGATCTGGGTTTTCTGGGCTGGAGTCAGGTGCTCTACGGCACCGTGGCTGCGTTCCTGCTGGGCGGGGTCTGGGGCGTCGCCCTGATTGTGACGCGCCGGGGAAATGGCAGGACGCAGATTCCGTTCGGCCCGTTCATGCTCGGCGGGGCGCTCGCGTCCATGCTGTTGGTGTCCGGATAGTCTGAGGTATGCCAACCCCGGATTTTGTCCTCAAACTGCGCGAAAAAATCGGCCATGACCTGCTGTGGCTGCCCGGCGTGACGGCTGTCGTGTTCGACGACGACGGCCGTGTTCTGCTGGGTCAACGCGCCGACACCGGCCGGTGGACGCTGATCACCGGCATGCTGGATCCCGGCGAAGAACCGGCCATCGGCGCGGCCCGTGAAGTTCTGGAAGAAACTGGCGTTACGGTGCGGATCGAGTCTTTGGTGGCGGTGCACAGTGAGGACGCGATCGAATTCCCAAATGGGGACAAGTGCCAGTTCATGAACCTGGTCTTCCGTGGCCGGGCTGCGTCCGGGCAGGTCGCAGTCGGTGACGACGAGTCACTGGCGGTTGGCTGGTTTGAGCTCGACGCACTGCCCGAGCTCGCCGGCACGCACCGGGCGCGGCTGCAATGGGCGCTGGACTTCAGCGGGGAAACTCACTTCCAACGCTGAGCGCCCAAACCCGGGAATTGACCGCGGAATCAGGAGATGAGTTGCCCGGGCCCCGCGGCATGATCATCGTCCATGCCGGCGGTACTGCTCAGCGGGATCACCTTCAGGGTCAGCGCCAGAACCAGGGCCACGACCAGGAACGGCACCAGGTTCAGAACACCGGGCCCAGCGAATCCGCGTAAGCGGTGATGATGGCGTCCCTGACGGCGCCGGGCAGCGCAGCGAGTGTTTCGGGGTCCAGTGTCGAGGTGGCCTGGGGTGCTGCGTCCGCCGCACTGGCTCCTGCGCCGGTGAAAGCCTGGGTCAGTGAGGTCGCCAACCGTGTCGTGAAGATGGATCCAAATACTGCCACTCCCAGCGCAGCGCCGACCTCTCGGAAATAGTTGTTCGTGCTCGTGGCGGTGCCGATCTCAGTGACCGGCACGGCATTCTGGACCACGAGGACGATGACCTGCATGATCAGGCCCAGGCCGGCTCCGAAGACGAACAGCTGGATGCAGATGATCCAGATCGGCGTGGAGGCCGTCAGGGTCGTGAACCACAGCATGGCGGTGATGGTCAGGATGGCACCCAAGATCGGGTACATCTTGTACTTGCCGGTCTTGGAGATGGCGATGCCGGAGTAGATCGATGTGCCCATCAATCCGACCATCATCGGCAGCATCAGCAGCCCGGAGACGGCGGCTGAAGTTCCGGAGGACATCTGCAGGAACGTCGGTACGAAGGCGAGGGCTGCGAACATGCCCAGACCGAGGGTGAAGCCGATCGCGGTGGAGTTGACGAAAATACGGTTCCGGAACAGACTCAGCGGAATGATTGGATCCGCCGCCTTCCGTTCGACGGAGACGAAGGCGATGGCGGCCAGCACCACGACGGCCCCGCAGGCCCAGGTTAGCAGCGAGTCCCAACCGTAGAGGTTCTGGCCGGCCTTGTCCGCCTTGCCACCGAAGTCCGTGAAGAAGATCAGGGCGGCGGTGAAGAGCGAGAGCAGGACGACACCGGCAATGTCCACCGGCTTGGTGGCCTTCTTGTTCGGCAGGGTCAGCGTGACCCAGGCGATGGCGAAGGCGGCGATCCCCACCGGGATGTTGATGTAGAACGCCCATTCCCAGGTCAGGTGGTCCACGAAGTAGCCACCCAGGAGAGGGCCGCCGACAGCCGAAAGACCGAAGATCCCGCCCAAGGGTCCCATATATTTACCGCGCTGGTCCGCCGGGACGATGTCCGCAATGATGGCCTGCGAAAGGATCATCAGCCCACCGCCGCCCAGGCCCTGCACGGAAGACGACGAAGGTCCAGAAGCTCGTGGAGAAGGCGGCGCCGGCCGACGCCAGCGTGAACAGCGCGATGGCAATCAGGAACAGGTTCCGCCGTCCCAGAACATCGCCAAACTTGCCGTAGATGGGCATCACGATGGTGGTCGCCAGCAGATAGGCGGTGGTGATCCAGGCCTGGTTTTCCACGCCGCCCAGCTTGCCGACAATGGTGGGCATGGCAGTGGAGACGATGGTCTGGTCAAGGCTGGAGAGCAGCATTCCGGCGATCAGCGCGGAGAAGATGATCCAGATCCGCCGCTGTGTGAGAAGCAGCGGTGGGGCAGCGATGGCGGTGCTCATGAGGGTCCTCGGGTGGTGACGGAGGGGGTGGTGACGGAGGGGGTGGTGACGGAGGGGGTGGTGACGGAGGGAGTTGTGAGGGAGGGGGCGGTGACTGCTTGGGAGAAAAGTTCGACCGCGGCATGGACGTTGGTCAGCAGGAGGGCACGATAATCCTTGCTGGCGCCCGGGCTGAAGTACTGGGAGCTGGACTTTCGTGCGATGGCCCCAAAAAGCAAAGTGGCCATCTGCACCATCGGGTGATCTGATCTGACGCCCTCGCGCCGGGCAATGAGTTCGGCGAAATCCTCCTCGCGGGTTTCCGAGGCGCCCACCATCTTGGCCATGATCTGCGGCTCCTTGCCGATGACCTCAATCAGCTGGGCGATGTCCTCGCGCGGCATGGACATGCCCGAGGCGATGCCCAGCAGGAATTCCAGCAGATCCTGGAGCAGCGTGGGGGAAATAGTGCCAGCCGGAGAATCCTTTCCACCGGCGAGAAAAGCCGCTACCAATTCTTCGGAAACCTCGTCGTCAAAATGGCCGATGAGGGCGTCTTCCTTGGTGGGGAAGTAGTTGAAGAAGGTGCGGCGGGAAATGCCCACCTGCTCACACAGCTCTTCGACCGTGTATCCGTGCAGGCCGCGTCCCGCCGTGAGGGAGCGCGCTGCCGCGGTGATGGCCGCCCGGGTGGCGGCGCGCTTGCGCTCGCGGAGGCCACCGCCGTCGTCCAACTTTGCACTATCGCTCATTAGTACATATTTGCACTACTTACGTCATGGTGCAAATTTCTCCCGACCCCTGTACCCAGTTTTGTTACTGCGGCGGCTTCGTCATGGAGAGAACATCCAGCGCCTTGTCCAACTGCTCCTCGGTCAGTTCGCCGCGTTCCAGGAAGCCCAGCGCCAGCACGGATTGACGGATCGTAAGGCCGTCCTTGACCGCGTGCTTGGCGATCTTGGCCGCGTTCTCGTAGCCGATGAACTTGTTCAGCGGGGTCACAATCGAAGGCGAGGCTTCCGCGAGGAAGCGTGCGCGCTCCACATTGGCGCTGATGCCGTCGATCATCTTGTCCGCCATTACCCGGCTGGTGTTGGTCAGCAGCCGGATGGACTGCAGCAGGTTGGCGGCCATCACCGGGATCCCCACATTGAGCTCAAAGGCACCGTTCGTGGAGGACAACGCAATCGTGGTGTCGTTGCCGATCACCTGCGCGGCGACCATGATGGCCGCCTCGCAGATCACCGGATTGACCTTGCCCGGCATGATCGAGGAGCCCGGCTGCAAGTCGGGGATCGCGATTTCGCCCAGCCCAGTGTTCGGTCCGGAGCCGAGCCAGCGCAGGTCGTTGCTGATCTTCATGATCGAGTAGGCGATATTGCGCAGCTGCCCGGAGGCCTCGATCAGGCCGTCGCGGTTGGCCTGTGCCTCGAAATGGTTGCGCGCTTCGGTCAGCGGAAGCCCGGTCTCTTCGGCCAGCAGGGCGATGACGCGCTGCGGGAAGCCGGCTGGGGTGTTGATGCCGGTGCCGACGGCGGTCCCGCCCAGCGGCACCTCGGCCACCCGCGGCAGGGATGCCTGGATGCGTTCGACGGCGTAGCGCATCTGTGCGGCGTAGCCGCCGAATTCCTGTCCCAGCGTTACGGGCGTGGCATCCATCAGGTGGGTGCGGCCGGACTTGACGACGCCGGCGAATTCCTCCGCCTTGCGCTCCAGCGAAGCGGCCAGGTATTCCAGCGCCGGGATGAGGTCATTGATCAGCGCCGACGTTGCCGCAACGTGCACCGAAGTGGGGAAGACGTCGTTGGAGGACTGTGACGCGTTGACATGGTCGTTCGGATGCACCACCTTGTCGCTGCCCGCGGACTTCAGCGCGCGCGAGGCGAGTTCGGCGATGACCTCGTTGATGTTCATGTTCGACGACGTTCCGGACCCGGTCTGGAAAATGTCGATGGGGAAGTCGTCGTCGTACTTGCCTGATGCGACCTCCTCGGCCGCCGCCTCGATGGCCCGGGCCAGGTCGTCGTCCAACACGCCCAATTCGGCATTCGCCGTGGCAGCTGCCTTCTTAATCCGGGCCAGGGCCGCAATATGCGCCCGTTCCAGCGTGGCGCCGGAGATCGGGAAATTTTCGACCGCACGCTGCGTCTGGGCACTATACAGGGCGTTGACCGGAACCCGGACCTCGCCCATCGTGTCGTGTTCAATGCGGAACTGCTGGTCGGTCACGGGGGCGGAAGTCTCAGTCATGATTCCAAGAATAACGCCCGCCGCAGGCTCCGCCGAAACCGCCGGTGCGCGGATGCGCCGATGTGGAGCACAGGTTCCACGGATGATTCCATGGCTTCGGGGCCGACCTGCGGGAGCTGCCGCAGGCGTCGCTAGAGCGTGCCGAAAGTCGAGACCAGTTCCGCCCGTCCCTCGTCGAGGCGATAAGACAGCCCGACGACGGCGGTTCGCTGCTGTTCGAGCGCAGCGGCGATGACAGGGGAGGTCTCCACCAGCCGTTGCGCGGTCTGCTTGACGTGTTCGACCACCATTTCGTTCACTTCGGTCTCGCCATTCCGCAGCGAGGTGAGGACCGAGGGGGTGATGCGCTCCACCAGATCGCGGACGAAACCAGCGGGCATCGCACCTGTCTCCACCGCGCCCTTGGTGGCTGTCACGGCACCGCAGCTGTCGTGGCCAAGAATGACGATCAGCGGCACCTGCAGGTAGTCAATGCTGTACTCCAGCGAGCCCAGCACGGTGTTATCAATCACATGTCCCGCGGTCCGCACCACAAAAGCGTCCCCGAGGCCCAGATCGAAAATTATTTCCGCGGCCAGGCGTGAGTCGGAGCAACCGAATATGACGGCAAACGGGTGCTGCGTATTCACCAGGGCGGCGCGGTGAGAGGCATCCTGGTTAGGGTGTGAGGACGTACCGCTGACAAACCGGTTATTGCCGTCCCGCAGCTTCGTCCAGGCCTGTGCCGGCGTCAGCACTTGGCCGAAGGGGCGATCGGCGGCGCAGTCTTTGTGCCCGCTCATTTGCTTGCTCCCGCGGTGCTGCGTGAAGCGTCAAGAGAATTGACGACGGCGGCCGCCAGCACATCGAATTCCTTCAGCTGCGCGCTGCCGGTCAGGACCAGGGTTGTGCCCCCGTGCTGCAGGATAAGACTCTTGTCCACACCCGGTTTGTCCCGCAGTTGCCAGTCGCTGTTGCCCACCGGCCGGTCGCCGGTAATCGGGGCGTTGTTGGTGTGCTGCGACAACCAGGTTGGGTTCGACTTGGCCGTCTGCGTCAGGGCGATGAATTGCTGATCCGGTGTCACGTAACCGACCTCCCAGGTGGGTACTCCGTCGGGTCCGGCGCCGGACCAGCGGGCATAGTTGGTGCTCCAGCCGTCCGGGAGGACCGCTGCGGCAGGGGTAAATCCGGCGGCGTCCTTCGCCTGCGCGGCCACGGCAGCCACGTCCACCGGTGGCCGGTAGACCTGGGACTTTGGGTGCACATTGAGCAGGATGATGGGCAGGATGACGGCGAAACTGACCAGCAGGGCCAGCACCATGCCCATCACAGAGGCGTTGGCACGTTTGGCCGCCGCCGCCGGGATCACCGGCTTCGGGGCAGCGGGGACGGGATCCGCGGCGCGATCCCGGCCGGGCGTTGAGGTGTTGGCGGCCGGGGCCGGGTTCTGCGTTTCACTCACCCTTCTATAGTCGCCTATCCGGGCACTCTTTCGCGCATGAGACGAAACACACGGCGCTGTCAGGGCCACGGCGAACTATGATCGTAGGGACGGGAAGCCGCTGTGCACCTGCTGGTGCGGCGAACCCGAGTGGCCAACGAAACTCAAGGATGAGGTAAACGTGACTGACGCAAAACAGGCAGCCCGCTACTCGACACTTTCCCCGGCGCTGGCCGTGGGCGACGACGAACCGGACCGGAATCTGGCGCTGGAACTGGTCAGGGTTACCGAGGCCGCAGCCATTGCCGGCGGACACTGGGTGGGCTTCGGGGACAAGAACAAGGCCGACGGTGCCGCCGTTGACGCCATGCGGTCGTTGCTCTCCACTGTGCACTTCAACGGCGTAGTCGTCATCGGCGAGGGCGAAAAGGACCAGGCCCCGATGCTGTATAACGGTGAGCAGGTCGGGGATGGCTCCGGGCCCGAGTGCGACGTCGCCGTGGACCCGATCGATGGAACCCGGCTGACCGCCTTGGGCATTAACAATGCACTCGCCGTGCTGGCTGTGGCCGAACGCGGCACCATGTTCGATCCGTCTGCGGTGTTTTACATGGAGAAGCTCGTCACCGGGCCCGAGGCGGCGGACATGGTGGATCTGCGCCTGCCCGTTAAGCAGAACCTTCACCTTATCGCCAAGGCCAAGGGCGTAAAGGTTAACCAGCTGACCGTAATGGTTTTGGATCGGGACCGGCACCGGCCGCTGATCGATGAAATCCGGAACGCGGGTGCCCGCACCAAGATCATCATGGACGGAGACGTGGCGGGTGCCATCGCGGCGGCGCGGATCGGAACCGGCGTCGATGCCCTGATGGGGGTTGGCGGGACGCCGGAAGGAATCGTGGCGGCCTGCGCCATCAAGACCCTCGGTGGCGTGATCCAAGGACGGCTCTGGCCCACCAACGACGAGGAGAAACAGAAAGCGATCGATGCTGGCCACGATCTGGACCGTGTGCTCTCCACGAACGACCTGGTCACCAGTGACAACTGCTATTTCGCCGCAACCGGCATTACGGATGGGGACCTGCTGCGCGGCGTGCGCTACGACAAAAACAAGGTGCTCACCCAATCCATTGTGATGCGCTCCAAATCCGGCACCATCCGTTTCGTCGACGGGGAGCACCAGGCGCACAAATGGGAGTCCTACGCCCGCCTGTCTTAGTTGGCGCGTCCCCGGAGGCTTGACCGCAAAGGGGCAGCGATCGCGCAAAATGACGGCGTAAGGGACAGTGATCCCGCGAAATGACGGCGAATTACCGAAAAGCTCTGTCGCTTCGCGGGATCACTGTCGTGCGGGCAGCAGAGGCCGGTAGCGGCGGCTGCGGATAGGGTTGGGGTATGAGTTTGAGCGTGGAAGTGTGCACTGACCGGAACCGATGGGACAGCGAGGTCAACGCCGCTGGCGGCCATCCCATGCAGTTGTGGGGCTGGGGCCAGACCAAGGCGGCGCATAGCTGGACCGTAGAGCGGCTGCTGGTCAAAGGTTCGGCCGGTGACGTTGTTGGCTCAGCACAGGTGCTCTTCCGCCGGCTGCCGTTCCCGTTCCGATCGCTGGCCTACGTTGCCCGCGGACCTCAGGCGGCAGAAGGGCACAGCACCGAGGTGCTGGACGCCGTGGCCGCCTTCACCAAGGCCCGGCACCGCCCGGTTGTGCTCAGTATTGAACCGGACTGGCGGCAGGACTCCGGCCAGGCCACCGCGCTGGGAGCCGCTTGGTGGAAGCCGTCCAGCAATACGATCCTGATTCCGCGCACGCTGATCCTGGATCTGAATCGGTCCGAGGAGGAACTGCTGGCGGCGATGACCAAGAAAACCCGCCAGTACATCCGCAAGTCCTCCCGCGAAGACTTGTCCTACCGGCGGGTGGATCGCAGCGAACTGGCCCAGTGCCTGGCCGTCTACCGGCTCACCGCCGCGCGCGCGGGTTTCGGTATTCACACGGACAGCTATTACCTCGATCTTTTCGACAACCTGGGCGAGGATTCGCCGGTATTTGGCGCCTTCCGCGGTGAGCGCGTCGTGGCGTTCCTGTGGCTGGCCGCCAGCGGCAGCACCGCCTTTGAGCTATACGGTGGAATGAACGACGACGGCAGCACGCTGCGGGCGAATTTCTCCCTTAAGTGGACGGCGATTACGGCGATGAAGGAACGCGGCATCTCCCGTTACGACTTTAATGGTCTGCTCAATGACGGGGTTTCCCAGTTCAAATTCGGTTTCGCGGACCATGAGGATCAGCTGGCCGGAAGCTGGGACAGGCCGCTGTCGCCGCTGTATCCGCTCTACGCCCGGGCCCTGCCACTGGCCCGCAGGGGGATCCGGAAGGCGCGGGGCCTGCCCGGCCGGCTCAACCCGCGAAACCCGGGCAAGGCCGCCAAACCCGAGTGATACAGCTGGGGTTTCGCGGCAAGCTTGGGTTTCGCGGAATTACCGGGGCTGCAGCGCGGCGGGTTTGGGTCAGGGCTGCGGAGGGATGGTCACGGCGAAGACGACGGCGTTCTCCGCGGCACCGCTGACCGGATGCAGCAGGATCGGACTTTCGTAGGCCGGGATGAAGGCGCTGCCGCCACGCTCCAGACGCAGGTCTCCGCGCGGGGAGTCCAACAGGACGGAGCCGGAGACCGCGATCAGCAGCAGCGGGCCGTTCTGCGCCAGCGGAACCGGCCCATCGTCCGGACGCAGTTCCGCCCGCTGCAGCGCGAACTCCCGGAACGGCGGGGTCCAGAGCTGCTGGCCCAGTTCGGTTGTTTGTTCGGCGATCAGCGGTACCGGCTGGGCCGCGAAATCCACCGTCTTCATCAATTCCGGCACGTCCACATATTTTGCCGTCAGGCCGCCACGCAGCACATTGTCCGAGGAGGCCATGACCTCCACTCCCATGCCCCGCAAATAGGCGTGGATGTTGCCGGCCGGCAGGTAGATGGCCTCGCCGGGGGAGAGTGAGACGCGGTTGAGCAGCAGCGAAATCAGGACCCCCGGATCCGTCGGGTAGAGCTCCTGCAGACTGACGACCGTGGATAATTCCGCGGCATACTGCGAATCCGCGCTGTGCGGTGCGCCGGAGCGCAGCAATGCAGCGGTGGCGGCCGTGGCGGCTTCCACCGCAGTTCCGCCGCTAATCAGGAGTTCAAAGGCCGCACGGAGTGCCGCACGCTCGTCCTCGCCGGCAAGAAGGTGGCGGACCTCGGCCAATACGCTCGGTTCCGGCTCGCCCGCCTCCTCGAAGCGGGAGGCCAGGTCTTCCAGCAGGCTGAGCGTTCCGGCGATGGGACGGAATCCGCAGAGAGCCGCGAAGTGGGTCAGGGCCAGAATCATCTCTGGCTTGTGGTTGTCGTCCTTGTAATTCCGCTCTGCCGCCGTCCGGGGCACACCGGCCGCCTCTTCAGCCGCAAAGCCTGCCCTGGCCTGCTCCTGGGTGGGGTGCACCTGCAGCGACAAAGGCTGCTCGGCGGCCAGGATCTTGAGCAAGAACGGCAGCTTGTCGCCAAAGGCGGATTGGGCCACGGAGCCGAGGGCAGCCTCCGGATCGGCTTGGATCAGTGCGTCGAGAGCCATGGCCGTGCCATCGGGCAGGACCGCCTGCGAAGGCGAATCCGGGTGCGCCCCCAACCACAGCTCGGCCTCGGGAGAACCGGACGGCTCTCGTCCCAGCAGCTGTGCTATCGCCGTCGTCGAGCCCCAAGCGTAGGGGCGCAGCACGTTCGTCAGGCTATACATCGGTTCTCCTTGAGGAAGCAGCTATCCGGGCGTGCAATTGCCGTTGTTGGCCAGCAGCCCCTCCAGGGCCGCGTCATTGCCCTGTTCGGCCAACTGTTGCAGGTAGGCCTGCGTGACTTGAGGCTTCGGCGCCGCAGGTGCGGCAGGTGCGGCAGGTGCCGCAGCTGCGGGAGCCGGGGACGACTGGCCCGCCGCTGCAGGGGCCGAGGGAGCCTTTGCGGCACCGCCGGAAGCCGCGGACGGCACCGGCGCCTTCGTCTTGCCGGAGATCAGATCCTGGACCCGTGCATGGATCGTCGGGAAATCGGGATAGGTGGAGAAATTTATTCCAAAGTCCGGCGGCCCGATTGTGAGTCGCTGGAGCGGATGCTGTTTGGACTTCAGCGCCAGGTCCACGAAACTACCCAGCTGCGCGGCAGGAATGTCGGACTCAATAACTTTGGTTCCAGCATTGGCAATGGATTCGAATTTTGTCAGCACAGTGGTCGGGTCCATCTGGTGCAGCAGCGCCTGCTGGATGCATTGCTGGCGCTGGCTGCGCGAGTACTCCAGCACCCATTGGCGCGAGCGGGCGTACCACAGCGCGTGGTACCCGTCCAGGGTTTGTTCACCCGGGGCGATCCATCCGGTGGGGGGCAGATGTGTGCCGTCGCCGTTGACGTCATCTCCGCTGATCGGCACCCAGCCGCCGGCATTGATTTTGACCCCGCCCAGGGCGTCGATGAGCTTGGAGAATCCTGCCATGTCGATGAGCACGTAACCCTGGATTTTCAGGCCGAGGGTACCTGAGGCGGCATCCATCATCGCGGCCGCTCCAGGGTCCGGCCGGCCGGGATATAGGTTGGCGTACTTTTGTGTCACTTCGGTATAGAGGAAGTTGATGATGCAGTTGTCGCCGCAGTTGTAACCATCCGGATAGATAGCGTGCATCGGTGAATCTGCCGGGAACTGGGCGTTCTGCAGGTTGCGCGGGATGCTGATGGTGACGGCCGCGCCGGTCGTTGCATCGACGCTGACCACGATGATGCTGTCCGGTCGGCGCCCGCTGCGGTTGGCGCCGGCGTCGCCGCCCATGATCAGGAAATTGTAGCGGCCGTTCACCGGTGCCATGGTAGGCCCGCTGGCGTTGAAAATGTCGCTGATGGCGTTGCGCCCAACGTTGATCAGATAAGCACCGTAGCCGATGGAACCGGAGGTGAGCACCATCAGCACCACCAGGGCGCCGCTGATGATGCCGCGCATGCCCGGTTCCAGCAGCGGCGGCCGGATGATCCGCAGCGTGTCCAGGAACAGGAAGGCCCAGCCCAGCGCAAGGAACACCAACAGGGCGATCACGAAGATGGAGGTGAACGGGTTGGTGAAGACGGTGAGCAGTGCCACGCGGCTGAAAAGGGCGAGCAGCACGGCCAGCACGGCCAACAGCCACACCAGGAAGGTGACCCGCAGCGCCACTCGTCCCAATTTCCGGTTCCCCGCCACCACCTGGGCGCTGCCGGGCACCAGCAGGGTCATCAGCAGCAGCAGGAAGGCGCGTTTGATGCGCACCGGAGGCGGAGCCGCCTGCGGATAGCGGACCGGGTTGGTCAAGACCATCGGTTTTCTGGACGAACGTGAAATCTGCCCGCTGGTGATGCTCATGGATCCTGCCTAGCGGTCTGCCCAGGGGAGGAGTGTGCCTGCGGAGACGGGAAAACGGTTTGGACTTTTTGGGCCAGTGCGGCGCCTTTGGCACTGGCCACACGATTCAGCTCGCTGGCGAAATCTGCCAGCTCAATGCGCAGCTGCGCGGCCAGCGGATCCGTCCCAGCGGCGAGGATGCGTACGGCCAGCAGCCCGGCGTTGCGGGCTCCGCCGATCGAGACTGTCGCCACCGGGACGCCGGCTGGCATTTGGACGATGGAGAGCAGCGAATCGAGCCCGTCAAGGGTTTTCAGTGCCACCGGAACGCCGACGACGGGCAGCGTGGTTACGGAGGCCAGCATGCCCGGCAAGTGAGCCGCGCCGCCGGCACCGGCGATCAGCACGCGGAGGCCGCGCGCCGCGGCACCCTGTCCATAGGCCAGCATCTCTGCCGGCATTCGGTGCGCGGAGACGACATCTGCCTCAAAGGGAATACCGAACTCGGCCAAGGCTTCCGCCGCGGCCTCCATCACCGGCCAATCCGAATCCGAGCCCATCACCAAACCGACCAGCGGCGCTGCCCCCGACCCGGCCGTTCCAGTTCGGCCTCGGTTCAGCCGGTTCCTGTTGCTTTGCTCGCTCATCGGCTTTCCTTCTCTGCTGTTTCGGCGGCGGTCCCGGGGATCTCCCGGCCGGCTGCGGTGTCAGCCGGGCCATCACGTAGTATGGCCGCCACCAAGGCGGCCCGGTTCCGCAGCGCGGCAATGCTCTCGCCGGCGCCGCCCACCACACTCACGTGGCCAATCTTCCTCCCGGGACGGACGGACTTGCCATAGCTGTGCACTTTGACTGCGGGATCTGCCGCCAGAGCCGCCGGATATGCCGCAAAGATGTCCTGATTGTCACCGCCCAGAAAATTTTTCATCACCACCGTGGCGCCGAGCACCGTCGTCGCTCCTAAGGGCAGGTTCAGCACGGCGCGCAGGTGCTGTTCAAACTGAGACGTGGCGGAGCCGTCAATGGTCCAGTGCCCGGTGTTGTGGGGACGCATGGCCAATTCGTTAACCAGGAAGCCGACCTCGGAGCCGGGCGTTTCAAACAACTCCACGGCCATAACGCCGGTGACGCCCAGCTCTGCGGCAATCCGCAGCGCCGCTTCGGTGGCCGCGGCCGCGACCTCCGGCGCAAGCCCCGGTGCCGGCGCAATCACTTCGTCGCACACGCCGTCGCGCTGGATCGACTCCACAACCGGCCAGCCGTGTGCTTCCCCACCGGGGGTGCGCGCCACCAAGGCGGACAGCTCCCGGCTGAATTCCACCTTGGCCTCCACCAAGAGCGGGTTCATCGCCCCGAACCATTCCTCAGCGGCGCCGGCGGCCGCGGCGTCGTCGAGCATTTTGACGCCCTTGCCGTCGTAGCCACCGCGTGGCATCTTCAGCACCACGGGCCAGCCGTGGGCGTTACCGAAGGAGACGACGTCCGCCACGCTCCGGACCGCTGCCCAGGCCGGATTCGGCAGCCCCAACCGTTCGATGGCGGCACGCATCACCAGTTTGTCCTGTGCGTGGATCAGTGCAGCGGGCCCGGGCTGGACGTTGATGCCCTCGCCTATCAGGGTGCGCAGGTGCTCGGCCGGAACATGCTCGTGGTCAAAAGTAAGGACGTCGACGCCCTTGGCAAACCGGCGCAGGGTGTCCAGATCGCGGTAATCGCCCACCTCGGAAAAGGCCGCCGCTCCGACGGCGGAGACGTCCGGCGCTTCGGCCAGGACGCGGAGTTTGAAACCAAGGGCGACGGCGGCAGGGGCCATCATGCGGGCCAGCTGGCCACCGCCAACAACGCCAATAACAGGAAAAGTCACGACCCAAGCGTACCCAACGGTTTGGGCTAAACCGGGGTCGGCAGGGCCGACGCGGGCAGCTGGGGCACTTTGCCAGCCGCGGCTCGGCAAACGTCAAGCCTTTGCCCGTAGAATAACTTGTTGGCCGTTAGCTGGGGCCGCCCGCCGGAAAACGCTGATGCAGGCGGCCCGCGGGCGTCGGGAGTCCACGCCACAAGCCACCTTAGGACGCGGCCATTCTGGAGGATCATGTTTCAGTCACTTATCGAGCGCTTTAAAGGCCTTGTCGGGCTCTTTTGGCGCGAGGTCGCCAAATTTGGTGTGGTGGGTGGAATCGGTTTCGTCATCGACACCAGCATTTTCCTTTGGCTGCGAAATGGCTCGCTGGCCGATCATCCGACGAAGGCGAAAATAATCTCCGCGGTCGTGGCCACGATTTTCTCCTGGGTCGCGAACCGCTACTGGACTTTTCGGCACCGGCGACGCGCCAACATTGGCCGCGAAATCCTGCTCTTCGCCCTGATGAATGGCATCGGTATCGGCATCGCTGGCGCCTGCGTATATGTCTCACACTGGGTACTCGGTTTTACTTCAGCCTTTGCCGATTTTATGGCCGGAAGCGTTGTAGGCCTGGTGCTGGGCACCATCTTCCGGTTCTTTGCTTATCGGTTCTGGGTCTTCACCGAGGAGTTGGATGAAGAGCCGGGCTACGCAAGGGACCATGAGCTGATTGAGGGCGACGGACGAGAAGCCGCACGAAAGAAGGCGTCCCTGGGCAACGTGGCCGTGGACACCACCAAGCCGGAGACCGACTCCAAACACTGATCCGGGACCGGGTATGTCCGCAGCAGGACGGGAGCCTCGGGTCTGCGGGTCCTGCCCCGCGCAGGGTCCGGCTTCGAGTGGGCAGGGTCCGGCTTCGGACCGTTCGGACGGTCGAGACTAGCTGACGGTGACCTTTTCCGAATTAATCAGGGCCTCCGTAACCTCGACATCCGGATGGACCAGCACCAGAGAGCCGCCACCGGCCCAGATCCCCAGGGCAGCGCGCACCGCCTTCTCCAGCAGATCCGTCTGCAGCAGTACCCGCCCCGGCTTTGCTGCCGGCTTCGAATAATCGGTCAAGAGGTCACCGTAGGTTATTTCTTGACCGGCAGCCATGAGGGCCACGTCGTTATCGGAGGCTTTGGCGAAGGGTGCGAAAACGTCGCCATGAGCGCGCACCTGGTCCGCGTAATCCACCATCCCGGCGGGCAGAGCGCCGCGCCAGCGCATGTCCAAGGCACCCAGAGCGACGGCGACGGTCGTCGCCGCCGGCGGGGAGTCTTCGGGCCGTGAAGTCGCGGCGATCTCTACTGGTGCGGCACCCGGGCTTTCGGGGCTGAGCCAAAGGTTTGTTCCGCACTGCCAGCCAGCCAAGGCCCAGCACAGCGACTTCCAGTGCGCGGGCAGATCGAGCAGCAGCGTGGTTCCCGGCTCGGCGTCGAGTTCGTCGGTCAGGAAATTGGCCGTCTTGGCGGCCCAATTGTCCAGCACCCGACCGGAGAGTTCGATCCGCTCCTGCTGTGGTCCGTACCAGGTCAGTCGGGGCGCGGTCGGATCCCTCTGACGCAGGGCGGCCATCAATGTAGCGATACTGGAGCTTGGCGACGTCATAGCAGGCATACTTGTATCTTGCCATCGTTGGACCGGACATCGTTGGACCGGCTGTAGTTGGACCGGCTGGGAGGTCGCGGGACCGGCCCCGGTTACCGCAGTGATCTCAGGCACAGTCGGAAAAGTTTGCCGCCGCGCCTGGGACAGGTGCAACCCCAGAAATCCGGGCTTCTGTCCGCCGCTTTCCCGGTCGGATTTCGCCACGCCGGAGATGGTCCGCGAAATTTCCGGGCGTGGCGTGCCGGTCCGGAAGGGTCGGATGTGGATAAGATCAGCGGCCGCTTGACGCGGACCGTATTACACCGCTGTAATTAGAGCAATACAAAGTACCCGTTGACGCCTGCTGACAGGATGCGGCGGACACCTCAGGAGGGGCCATTATGGGACAAGCAGAGCGCAGTGCAACGGCATTTGCAGAGCCGTCCACGGCAGGTTCAGCAGCCCAGGCCAGCCAGTCGGCACTGGCATCGCAGGCATCCGCCCAGTATGGGTCGCGCGGTGTGCCCGCCGACTGGTACGTCGACCCGGCAGATCCCCTGGCCGCCGAGCGGTACAGCGCGGGTACCCGTGAGTCGCTGGACGACCAGGCTACTGCCTTCCTGTCCGACCACGAAGCCTTGGAACGCGACGCGGATCTGCGCTCTGACCTTCGGCGGGGACCGGCGGAACTGTTGCTGCCGCAGAACCCGCAGCCGGTGCAGCCCGTGTGGATCGGACTGCCGGCGCGCAAGGACGACTTCAGCGATGAAGGCGAATTGGGATGGCAAACGGATGCCCTCTGCGCGCAGACCGATCCGGAGGCCTTTTTTCCCGAAAAAGGTGGTTCCACCCGCGACGCCAAGAAGGTCTGCGGTGCCTGCAATGTCAGGTCCCAGTGCTTGGAGTACGCGCTGTCCAACGATGAGCGCTTCGGTATTTGGGGCGGACTCTCCGAGCGGGAGCGGCGTCGTCTGCGGAAGCGAGCGGTCTAATTCCTGCCGCAGTAACAGTTACCGCCATTGTCATAGCGCACGACGGCGGCCATTACCTCCCCCGCGTCCTCGCGGCCGTAGCGGCCCAGACCCGGTCCCCGGACGCCGTATTCGCCGGCGATGTGGGCTCGGACGATAACTCTCCGCAACTCCTCGAAGACGCCATCGGCAAGGACCGTGTGCGGCACGACGTGCCGACCAAGGGCGGATTCGGTTCGGCCGTCAAGGCAGTTCTGGAGCAGTTTGCTCCGGCTGGAAGCGCGGGAAGCGGGACCCGGACCGATGCGCAGTGGCTCTGGCTGCTCCACGATGACGCGGCGCCGGCACCTGATGCATTGTCGGAGCTGCTCCATGCTGTGGAACGGGCACCGTCGGTGACAGTGGCCGGCTGTAAACAACTTGAATGGGCGCAGCCGCGCAAACTCCTGGACGTTGGGCTGTCGGTCAGCCGCTGGGCCGAGCGCGTTGCCCTGATCGACGTCGAGGAACAGGACCAAGGCCAGTATGACGGGCGCAGCGACGTCTTCGCCGTGAACTCGGCAGGCATGCTGGTGCGGCGCGACATTTGGGACAAACTGGGGGGATTCGACCCGGCGCTGCCCAGTACCGGTGACGATGTGGATTTTTGTTGGCGTAACAGGCTCTCCGGAAACCGCGTGGTGGTGGTTCCCGCGGCCCGGATGTTCCATGTTCCCCGGCGACCGCACTCGTTGACCACACCGAGGTCCGCACGCAAAGCCGAGATCCATCTGCGGCTCAAACACGGGCAGTGGTGGACGGTTCCCTTCCTGGCCGCCGGCGCGTTATTCGGTGGCATTTTCCGCCTGATCGTTGGCATTGCCTTGAAGGATCCGGGCCATGGCGGGGGTCAGTTCACGGCAACCTGTGCGGCGCTGTGCCGTCCTTTCGCTATAGCGCGGGGCCGCTCCGCCGCATCCCGCACCCGAACGGTCGGACGTTCCGTGATCCGCGGCCTGCAGACATCCCGGCAGGAGATCTGGTCGCACCGGCGATCCATGCGCGAGTCGCTTGCCGTGGGAGAAGACGCCCGGGACGACGCGGACCTCAGGGACGCCGCCGCACCGATGCCGGTCCCGAGCGGAGACGCCGCGAATGACTTTGCCGCCCTGAGCAGCGGACCGCGCGGCGCCAAAAGCGCCGGCGTCCTGCTCTCATGTCTGCTGCTGCTGGTGGCCGGGGTGCTGGCGCTGTCCCGGCTGCTCGGTGCCGACGCGGTGGCTGGCGGGGCGGCGCTTCCGCTCTCCGACAGCCTGGGCGACATTTGGGAGAACGCATCCGCCTGGTGGATCCACACAGCGGCTGGCATGCCTGGACATGGGGATCCCTTCGGCTATGTTCTGTGGCTGCTGGCGGCGGTTGGCTTCGGCCATGGCTCGGCTGCGGTGGGATGGTTGCTGGTTCTTGCCCTTCCGCTGGCCGGTCTGGGTGCCTGGTTCGCTGCCGGCTCGCTGACCCGGCACCGCGGCGCCCGTTTTCTCACCGCCCTGATCTGGGGCGCTGCACCTGCACTGCAGGTGGCCATCGGGCAGGGAAGGCTGGGTGCACTGCTGGCTCATGTCCTGATTCCGTGGGTTGCACTCGGTGTCCTCCGGGCCACCGGCGCGGCCATCGGCAAAGGTCAGCAACGCCCGATCGGCCGTCCGGGTTCCGGTGGCACCCCGTCCTGGACAGCGGCCGCAGCCGCCGGGTTGGGCCTGGCTCTCGTCACGGCCTCGGCGCCGAGCCTGCTGCTGCCGGCGATTGCCGTCGTCGTGCTGTCGATGCTCCGCCTTGGCCGGCGTGGGCGGACGCTGTGGTGGTCGCTGCTACCCAGTGCCGCCCTGTTCGTGCCCTATTTGGTGTCCACGCTGGAACACCCGCGCGCCATTCTGGCTGATCCCGGCGTGCCGTTGCCTTACGTCAATGCCCCGCTGTGGCAGCAGGTGCTTGGCCAGCCTGTGCAGACTGGAACGGGCGCGGGTATCACTGGTCTGTCCTGGTTTGCCGACGGTAATTTTCCCTGGGCGCTGACGGCGATGCTGGCCGTGGGCGCACCTGTGGTGCTCCTGGCCTTGGCTGCGCTGCTGTTGCCCGGCCGCCGGCGCGGCTTGGTCAGGGCGCTGTGGGGCACGGCCGTGCTGACCCTGGCCAGCGGATATTTCTGCGGGCGGATCGCCGTTGCAGTTGGCGGCACGTCGCTGGTGACGCCGTTCAGCGGGCCAAGCGTTTCGGTCACGGCGTTTGCCCTCCTGGCTGCCGCTGTGCTCGGCCTTGACGCACTGCTGCGTCGACCGGGACGCGGACAGGATGTGCGCCGCCAACCGGTACGTGCCGCCGCCGTCGTCGTGTCTGTAGTGCTGGCCGCGTCCCCGCTGGCCAGCCTGACGCTGTGGACCGTACAAAGTATGACGGCGGCCGCCGGCACGGACGCGGCGGCCACTGCGGGCGCGGATGGTTACGGAGTGCCGACGCTGATTCATGCCAGTGCTGCGCGAACCCTTCCGGCCACTGCCGCGGATCGCGGCAGCGGACCCGAACGCAGCCGCACACTGGTGATCGCACTAAACGCCGATGACAGCGTCAGCGCCGCCCTGATGCGCGGCGCGGGGACCACGTTGGATTCCCTCTCCACTATTGCGGCGGCGGCCCGGATCGAAGGCGCAGCCGGTGCGGAGAACACTTCGGCACCGGGGAGCGTCAGCGCTGTTATTCGTAAATCGGTGGCGGCGGTTGTCGCCGGAACCGGCGTGGATCCCCGTCCCGAGCTCGCCACCTTGGGCGTGGGCTTCGTGGTCCTGCAGCACGGTACTACCGCCACCGAACTGCTCGCGGCACAGATCGAAGCCGTGCCTGGGCTCGCCACAGTGGGCCCCACCGATGTTGGTTGGCTGTGGCGGGTCAGCCCGGCCGCGACCGCAGCCGGACAGAATCCGGATATCGGTTCACGCGTGCGGATCGTCAATGGCGCCGGCGGCGTTCTTTCGTATCTCCCGTCGGAAGACACAGAGGTGGACACCACTGTGCCGGCAGGAGCCGATGATCGGCGGCTGGTGCTCGCCGAGTTGGCCGCCCCGGGTTGGAGCGCTTCCCTGAACGGCCGAAAGCTGGTCCCGCTAACCTCGGATTGGGCGCAGGCATTCACCTTGCCGGCCGGAGGAGGACACCTGGAGGTGGGCTACCACAGGCCCTGGTCATTGCTCTGGAATATCATCACCGTGGTGGTGCTGGGGCTGACGGTGCTGCTGGCCATCCCCATCCCCGCCACCCGGCGCCGGGTGGGTGCCGGCCGCACCGAGGCCTCGATGCGCAGCTCATCCGTCCCCGCCGCAGTTTCCTCGAACGCAAACAATGCGCAAGCAGCCGGACAATCCGGATCTGGCCGCACCAGGACATCGCGCAAGGTGGGTACACGTGCTTGAGGACATTCAGCCGAGCACGGACCAGGCCCCGCCCGCGGCTTCGTTCCGCACCCGGACCACCGGACGACGACGGCGCATGGTCACCTCGTTGTTGGCAGGCTTAGGTGTCGCCGTCGCTGCGGCTGGCGTCATCACGGCCGGGTCGATCCTGCCGGCTCCTCCCGCATCCAGGACGACAGACACAGTTCCTGTCGCCCTACCCGCCGGGCAGAGCGTGCGAAGCTGCCCCGGACCGGCCCGGTTGCTGACGGGCACCGGGGCCGGCAGCGATCCGCAGTTTTCACCCGTATCATCCAGCTCTAAGACCGCGGTACGCGCGATGCTGCTCAGCTCGGAGCGCGGGGCGCTCCCCAAGACGGTTCTGGACCCGCTGGGACCGGGCGGCCCGCTGGCCACACTGGCTCCCGCGCCATCGGCCGCCGAAGCCGCTGCCGCAGCCCAGGCCGTACCTTCGCAGCCGGACGCACCGGATAGCCGCAGCGCCGCCATACTGGCGCTGCACAGCGTCGGCGCACCGTCGGTGCTGCGGGCCGAGCCGCTCGGGGGGCGGCAGACGACGGCCAACGGTCTGCTCACCTATACCGCTGTCGACGGAGACTTGGCCGGACTGGCCGCGGCCAATTGCCAAGCGCCGTCGAATGAGGCATGGCTAATGGGTGCCAGCACCACGGTGGGACGCACCGCCGTGCTGAACATCGTGAACCCGTCCTCCACGGCGGCCACGGTCAGCCTGGATCTGTACGGCGACCAGGGAGTTCTGCCGGCTCCCGGCGCCAAGGGACTGCTGGTTCCGGCAGGGACCAAGCGGTCAATTGTGCTGGCTGGTCTCGCTGCCGATCAGAAGAACCTGGCCGTGCGGCTCAAAAGCACAGGTGGACCGGTTGCAGCCAGTATCCAGCAATCCGTCCTGCGCGGGCTGACTCCCGGCGGCGTGGAGATTCTGAACCCCGTGGCAGGGCCCGCGGTGCGGCAGGTGATTACCGGCGTCGACGTTCAGGACCCCAAGCTGGCGGCGGACCTCACAGCCCAGGCCGGCTATGCCGACGCAGCCGCCGCCCTGCAGGTCGTTGTGTCCAGCGGTGCTGACGCCCTCGTCCAGGTCAAGGTCTATGGCACCAGTGGTCAAAGCCCGCTGCCCCACGGCGGAGTTTTTACAGCCAAGGCCGGCAGCGTCTCGCAACTGCCGCTCACCGGACTTCCAGCCGGCACCTACACCGTGGAGGCCCGCTCTGACTCCGCCTTCGCCGCAACCGCGCGGGTGGTTCATGGCAGCAAGGCCGGGCAGCGGCTGGACTTCGGGTTTTCCGCAGCGGCCGAACAGTTGGGCAGTGGATCGTTGATCATCCTGCCCAAGGATGCGGCCTCGCGACTGTCGTTCGGGGTGCCGGAGGGCCGGGCGAAAGTCGCGCTGGTACCCGTCACCAGCGCGGGGAAACTCCTGCCGGTCAAGACCGTCGATGTTGCGGGCGGAACCACCGTACTGGTGGACCCACTGCAGCTGGGAGGCAGCTCGGCAGCAGGATTTATCGCCTCGGCCACCGGCGACCCGGTCTATGGCGCGCAGCTGTTCACGGGCAGCGGAAAGGACAATACAGCAGTGTCGGTACTGGGCATTCCCCGCAGCGTGGCAGGGGAACAAAGCGTGAACGTCATTCTCGGGTATTAGCCCGGCAGAACCTCGGCGCGTGCATCCAGACCCTGGTTGGCGAACCTAAAAGCGCCGTGGCCGCCGGAAAATCGGATCCACGGTTTCCGGCGCGACATTGAGGATTCCGGCTGCCTGCTCGATGACCACCTCGTGGACTATCTCGCGCAGTTCATCGAAATTATCCGCGATCTGCTCGATCGGCCGGCGGTAGATGATAATGCTCGCCGCCCCCTCGACCCCCGCGGCGCGGCAGATTCCCAGTGGAGCCCGCTCGCCGGCTGCGACCAGCTCCTCGAGTGAGCCTGGGATGTCCTCGACGATAAAGTTCACCGCTTCCATCGCAGCACCCCACAGCTCGTTCAGCCGCTCCGCGGATTCCATCACCACTTCGTCAAATTTATCCCCGCGGGTTCGGATGCCGGGCAGCGGTGGCAGCAGCAGATCCCCCCGCAGACCGCGGCCGTGCCGGTTCCGCCGTCGGGCGCGGAATGACCGCCCCCGGGAGGTTACTGAACCGTCGATCCGGGGCTGCAGCGTGATGCTGAAACCGGATACGTTGGACTCGAACTCCATACCTCGACTCTACCTCCCCAAACCCGTTTCCCGTCGTTAAATCCACAGCTCAAGCCGACCCTCGCACGGCCCTCCGTGGCCCGTACTGTGACCGGCCGGTGGTGGGCCCCGGTGGCGTTACGGCAATTCTGAACCAATGCTGTCCGCCGGCATCGGATTTGGCATCCGTCGGGACCGGAGCGGTTGCGGACGGGCATCGGACCTGGCATCCGTCGGGACCGGAGCGGTTGCGGACGGGCATCGGACCTGGCATCCGTCGAGACCGGAGCGGTGCAGGACCAGGCGCAGCCTGCAGAGCGGAACCGCGGTTCTGCCGGCCTTTGCGCCAAAGCCGGGTAACCTTGAAGCGTGGGAAACATGCGCCAGTGTTCAAGATCAGCGTGCCGGGAATCGGCAGTCGCAACGCTGACGTATGTCTATTCGGATTCGACGGCGGTGCTCGGGCCGCTGGCTACTTTCGCTGAACCGCACTGCTACGACCTGTGTCCATTGCATGCAGGCCGACTGACCGTTCCGCGCGGCTGGGAAGTCGTCCGGCTTACGCTGCCGGCATTGGCCCCCGCCGCAGACCCGGATGACCTGCTGGCCTTGGCTGACGCCGTGCGCGAAGGAGTCAGCGTTCCTCCCGATGATGGCCCCTTGACCCAGCGCGGCGTCCGGTCCTCCCTGGAACCACCTGCCGGTGCCGCAGCGAGCCAGGGCATGCGTCGCGGACACCTGCGCATTCTGCGGGACTAAGGCGTCGGCGCTACGCTGGAGCCAGCCCCCGTTCCGTCCAGCTGGATTTTCTTTGAGCGATATTCTGTCAGCAGATCCCATCGAGTGAGGAAGTAAATTTCCATGTCCCTTGTCAGAGATGAGCTCCTGGCCGTTCTGCGCTGCCCCGTAACGAGGTCCTCGCTGGTTCCTCAGGGCGACGAGCTGGTCAGCACGGTTGATGGCCCCGACGGTCACAGGCTGCGGTACGGCATTGAGGACGGGATCGTTCTGCTGCTGCGTCCGGAGCAGCTCCCGGCCGCTTCCGCAGCTGGTTCCGACCAGCACGACGGCGGTGCCCCCGTCGTGCTTTCCGCTCCATCCGCGGCGGCAGAGCCTGCAGCCGCTGCCCCGCCCTCCGATGCTGCCCCGCGCTCCGACGCTTCCCCGCATCCCGAAGCTTCCCCGCATCCCGAAGCTTCCCCGCACCTCGACGCCTCCTAAGGACCAGCCCGTGACCTTCGATTTCAAGATTGCCGACATTTCCCTGGCCGAGGCCGGCCGGCACCAGATCCGCTTGGCCGAACACGAGATGCCCGGACTGATGTCGCTTCGCCGCGAATTTGGCGCCGCCCAGCCGCTGAAGGGAGCCCGGATTGCCGGTTCACTGCATATGACAGTGCAGACAGCGGTGCTGATTGAAACTCTGGCTGCCCTTGGCGCGGAAGTCCGCTGGGCGTCCTGCAATATTTTTTCCACCCAGGACGAGGCGGCTGCCGCCATTGTGGTCGGGCAGGGTACGCCGGCTGATCCACAAGGTGTCCCGGTCTTCGCCTGGAAAGGCGAATCGCTGGAGGAATACTGGTGGACGGCGCAGCAGATTCTGAGCTGGCCGGGAGCCGAGAGCGATCCGGCGCTCGGTCCGAACATGATTCTCGACGACGGCGGCGACGCCACCATGCTGGTGCACTTGGGCGTCGAATATGAGGCGGCGGGCGCCGTACCTGACGCGTCGGAGGATGATCCGGGGGAGTTCGGCATCATTTTGGACGTGCTGCGCGCCTCGCTGCGCCAGGATCCGCAGAAGTGGACCAGGATCGCCGGGGGAATCCTGGGTGTGACTGAGGAGACCACCACCGGCGTCCACCGCTTGTATCAGCTGGCTGAGCAGCGGAAGCTGCTCTTTCCGGCGATTAACGTCAATGACTCGGTCACCAAGAGCAAGTTCGACAACAAGTACGGCATCCGGCACTCGCTGCCCGACGGCATCAACCGGGCCACGGATGTGCTGATGGGCGGCAAGGTCGCCGTCGTCTGTGGCTACGGCGACGTGGGCAAGGGCGCGGCGGAAGCACTCCGCGGGCAGGGTTCGCGGGTCATTGTCACCGAAATCGACCCCATTTGCGCCCTGCAGGCCGCCATGGACGGCTATCAGGTGGCGAAGCTTGAATCGGTGCTGGCCACCGGCGATATCTTCATCACCACCACCGGCAACAAGGACGTCATTCTGGCGGAGCACATGCTGGCCATGAAGGACAAGGCCATCGTGGGAAACATCGGTCACTTCGACAATGAGATCGATATCGCCGGGTTGGCCAAAACGCCTGGAGCGCGTCGGGTGGAGATTAAGCCACAGGTCCACGAATGGGTCTTCGCGGCCGACGAAGCGGCCGGCAGCGCCGAGCGCTCCATCATCGTGCTCTCCGAGGGGCGACTGCTGAATCTCGGAAACGCCACGGGTCATCCGTCGTTTGTGATGAGCAATTCGTTTGCCAACCAGACCATTGCGCAGATGGAGATTTTCACCAAGCGCGGGCAGACCGATGCCGAGGGAAATCCGGAATACGCGAACAAGGTCTACGTGTTGCCCAAGATTTTGGACGAAAAGGTGGCCCGGCTGCATTTGGCCGCGCTTGGTGTGGAATTGACCGAACTCTCCAAGGAACAGGCGGAATACCTCGATGTGGACGTCGCCGGCCCCTACAAGGCTGATCACTACCGCTACTGAGCTGGTTGGCCGGAAGTTCCGCTATGCGGGTGCCGCTGGGAGGTATGGCGTAAAATTTAGACAGTAGCCTTCGTGGGCTGCACGCACGAGGGCCGACAGTCACGGGGTCGGCATTCATGCCGCTATGCCTGATGGGGAGATAAATGCGGGTGTTTCGAGCTAGTAAACGCAGCGGCAAAGGCTGGAAAATCGGAGTTGTCACGGCGCTCTGCGTGACTGCCGTCGCGGGCGGCGTCGGAGCGGCATCCGCCCCGACGTGGGCCGGATCTGCCGACGTCCCGCACGCACAGGGTCCACTGCGCAGCTCCGAAGCGGCGGCGGCCCCGAACGTGAAAACGCCGCGCTTGGCCACGACTCCGACCGACGGCGCGCAAGAGGTCAATCCGGCGGCACCCGCCAGTGTCAAGGCCGTGGACGGCACCATCACGACGGTGGCTCTGACCGAGACGAACTCCGGCGCCGCCGTCGACGGCACCATCAGCGCCGATGGCTCGAGTTGGACGGCCGCCGGACCACTGACATTCGATACCGCGTACAGCTACGACATCGCGGTCACCGACACAGCCAATCGTCTCACGCATCGGACGCAGACCTTCAGTACCGTCCCGGCCAGGAACGAGGCTGACGCCGCCGTTTATCCACAGGATTACCAGAAGGTCGGAGTAGCGCAGCCGGTCCAGATCACCTTTAGTGAACCAGTGACCAACAAGGCGGCCGTGGAGAAAGCCATTCGGATTACGACGACGGCGCATCAGGTGGGTGCCTTCCGCTGGTACAGCGACAAGATGGTTCGATTCAGACCCAAGGATTTTTGGGCCGCCAACAGCACCATCAAGGTAGACATGAAGCTGTTTGGCGTCGACTTCGGCAAGGGCCAGATCGGTAACTTCAACAAATCCATCACCATTCCGATCGGCGACAAAAAAGTGATGATTGCCGACTCCACCCACCATGTTGCCGACGTCTCGATCAATGACAAACCGGCAAAACACTTCCTTGTCACCATGGGCGATAAGCGCTTCCCCTCGGCGTCCGGGTACCTGGTGCTGATGGGCCATCAGCGGCGCGCGCATTTCGTCGCCGCGAGCATCGGACTAAAGCCCGGCGACCCGGCCAACTATGGTGAGTTGGACGTCAATTACGCCACCCGACTGACCACCAGCGGCGAATTTATTCATCAGGCCACTGATTCCGCTGTGGTATATATCGGCAAGCTGAACCTCTCGCACGGCTGCATCGGGATGAACGCGGACGGTGCTTCCTGGGTGTTCAACCACATGGGGGTGGGAGACGTGGTGAAGGTTATCAACAGCGCCAGCGAATCGGCCGCAGCAACGGATGGCTTCGGTGACTGGAACATCCCTTGGGCCAAGTACGCCTCCCGCTGAAGCAGAGGAATCGCACCAGCCCCGCGCCGGTGCATCAGTCCCATCCGATGCGTCAGTCCCGGTCGGGCTGTTCGTCCTGGCTGAAAGGCAGCCGATAGAGCCTTCGGGCGAGCCGGTCCGAGCGGTCCCGGGATGCGCTGAACCGACGCAGATCCCGGTCCCGGCGCTCGGCTGTCAGCGCGGCCAGGAAGGCGTCCGGCAGTGTCCCCGGCGGCGGTGGCGGGGAGACAAAGGCGCTGGCTTCGGTGGCCAGCGAGGCTGCTAATTGGATCCGGGAAGCAGGGGACATCCGGGAAGCCTGCCGCAGGAACACGGAAATGCGGCGTGCCAGGGGATCGGGCAACCGGCCGATGTCCGCCAGCTGCGCCCATGGTTGCAGGTAGGCCGGAGTGTTTAGGATCAGCCCCGCGGCCGGGACCACCCGCTCACGCAGCGAGTAGGTGCCCGCGAGCATGTCACCGAGGCGCTTTGAGCGCTCGTTAAACAGCGAGACAAGAAAAGCCACGGAACCGAACGTGAGATAGAGCTCGAAGAAGCCCAGCAGACCACGAATCAAGGCGTGCCGAAACCGGATGGCGCCGCCGTCGTCGCGCACCACCCGCAAACCCATCACCAACTTACCCAGCGACTTTCCCCGGCTGAGGGTCTCGACCGCTATCGGCAGGGCAACGAAGATCGAGAGCACGCTGGTCAAGATTAGAACCTTGGCTGCGGCCGGGTCCAGCACATCAGGGACCGCGCCCAGGACAATGAAAAAAGCAAGCGCCAGCAGAATCTGGACAACGACGTCGATTCCGGCACCCAGCGCCCGGCCCGCAAAGGAGGCCGGCCGCAGTTCCAGGATCACGGCCTCGCCCGTGATGATCGAGCTCATATGTTCAGTCTAGAGCGCAGGATAGGCTGTGACTGTGGACCCGGATGCCTTTGCGGCAGTACATCAATCCCAGTGGGACCGGCTGGACGTACTGGGCCGGCAGCGGCGTTTGAGCGGATCCGAGGCCGACGAGCTGCTCAGGTTGTACCAGAGCACCTCGGCCCACCTGTCCCTGCTCCGCTCCGTCGCCCCGGAAGGCGCCCTGTCCGCGCTGCTGTCCACCCGGTTGGCACGGGCCAGAACGCGTTTTACCGGAGCCCGGTCAAATTTCATGGAGGATGTGGCCCGGTTCTTTGTGCTGTCGCTGCCGGCAGCCTTTTACCGAATCCGTTGGCTGACGCTGGCGGTAGGCGGTGCTTTCGCAGTGATCGCGGTGCTGTATGGACTGTGGGCGCTCAATAACCCGGACGTGCTGCGTGCGTTGGGCAGTGATGCCCGGCTGCAGCGTCTGGTGGACCGCGATTTCGTCGACTATTACTCGCAGAACCCGGCGGCGTCATTTTCCGGCCAAGTCTGGACCAACAATGCCTGGATCGCTGTCCAGTCCGTGGCGCTCGGCATCACGGGGGCCTTCGTGCCGTATCAGATTTACCAAAACGCCCTTAACGTTGGGCTGACCGGTGGCGTGATGTTCGCCTACGGCCGCGGTGGCGTGTTTTTCAGCTACATCCTGCCGCACGGGCTCATGGAGCTCACCGCGATCTTTGTGGCAGGTGCTGCCGGGCTGCGCATTTTTTGGTCCTGGATATCGCCCGGGCCACGCCCGCGGGCGACGGCGTTGGCACAGGAAGCACGCTCACTGATCACCGTGGCCATCGGCCTGGTTTTTGTTTTCCTCGCTTCCGGGCTGGTGGAGGGATTTGTAACGCCGAGTGCGCTGCCGGTCTGGGCCAAAATCGGCATCGGCGCCGCGGTCCTGGCCGGGTACTGGGGATACACACTCTATTTCGGCGGCCGCGCCTATCGCGCGGGGGAGCGGGGAGACCTTGACAGCCAGGACACTGGCGACCAGATAACCGCTGCTTGAGTGGCGCATCGTGGATCAATGCGGTGCCCGCCCGGGGTGGCAGTGCGGCCATGACCGGCCGGAAAGGTACCCTCAAATGGTGAGTGAGAACAAAACCCCCGGCCGGCAGCAAGAGACGCAAACCATTGTGCAAGGTGGCGTGCGCGGCGACGGCTCGTCCGATGGAGCACGGCAGTCCGAGGAATCGGTCCTGGATGCGGCCAAACACGATGATGACGCACCTCCGCGCAGTTCCACCAAGGAGTCTGCCGGTGGCGAAGACCCACCGTCGACCGCGGCTCTTCCGCACCCTCCGCTCAACCCGGATGGAGCGCCGGATAATGCTGCGGTTGCGCCACACGGCGCCCACTCCGCCGCTGCGGAGGTGGCTCCGCGGTCCGGCGCCGCAAAAAGCGCCCTCCCGATGCGTCCGGCCGTCAAGCTGCCTGATCTGTCCTCGTATGAAAGTCCCGCCCAGGCCTCGAACCCGCAGGGCGCAGAAGTTTTCAGCGAACCGCTGCCCACCGCCTCCCTTCAGGTCCGTCCGCCCCAGGACGAAGTGGACAGGCGCTCCTCTGAACGGGACCGTGCAGCCACGGCCCAGCCGGTGTTGCCCCGCGTTATGCAAGTGCTGTTGGGCGTTTTCTATCCGGTCGTGCTCCTTGTCCTGGCCATTCGGTTGATCACCACGCCGCTGTTCCTCTGGGTCGAGTATCACCGCCCGGGATTTCCGCCGGACACCTTCGGATTCAGCACCGACGACCGGATAACCTATGGGTCCTACACTGTCGACTACCTGCTCAACGTCGCCGGCCCGCGATACCTGGGGGGACTGGTTGGCACCAACGGCCGCCAACTGTTCGCCACAGGTGAAGTGAGCCACATGGCGGACGTTAAGTCGGTCATTACGATGGCCTTCACCGTCTGCGCCATACTCGCGGTCGGAATGATCATCGCATTGGTTTATCTGCGCCGGCATCGCGTGGGCGGAATCCGGCGGGGCCTTTTCGCCGGCTCCATCATCACCTTGGTGCTGGTGATTGGCTTGGGGATTCTCGCCTTCCTTGGCTGGGAGACCTTCTTCACGGACTTCCACCACATCTTCTTCAAGAACGGTACCTGGACGTTCTACCTTGACGACACCTTGATTCGGCTTTTCCCGAGCCAGTTCTGGATTGACTCGGGTTTGGTTATCGGCGCCGCAGTCTTCCTGGTTTCGACTTTGACGCTGGCATTCACCTGGCCCACCAAGCGGAGGAGGCAGCTCAGCGCCCGAGCGAAGAACCCGGTCCAGGGCCGCAGGGTGGCCACCGAAAACTGAACCGGCTCGTTGCGGGGAAGCTCAGATCCAGCTGGGCATCCACATGTGGTTTTTCCAGTCCTGGTAGGGAATCATCTGGGCCGTCCAAATGGGATAGAAGTACGCCGAGACGACGATGGCCAGCACCAGGAAGAGTCCAACCAGAAGCGCTCCCTGTTGTCTGCGCCAAGGTGGATCCGTGGCGCGGCCGAGCACCAGACCGATGACAAAGACCAGTGCCAAAATTAGGAACGGCTCGTACGCAATGGCGTAGAAGAAGAAAATGGTTCGGTTGGGGTACATCAGCCACGGCAGATAACCGGCGGCAAGACCGGCGAGGATGCCACCCGCACGCCAGTCACGGCGGGCGATCCACTAGACGATCAGGAATACCGCCGCGAGGGCTGCGGACCACCAGATCACGGGGTTTCCCACCGAGGAGACCACGGCGGCGCAGCTGTCCGCCAGGCAGCCTTTTTCGCCATGCTTTGGATAATCGGTATAGAACGACGTTGGCCGTCCCATCACCAGCCAGGACCAGGCGTTGGCTTTGTAAGGGTGGTCGGAGCTCAGCCCGGTGTGAAAGTTGTAAGCGGTGACGTGGTAGTGCCAAAGTGAGCGCAGCGAATTTGGAATCCAGCCCCACGATCCCCCTGGATTGGACTCGGCCCAGTGCCGGTCGTAGGAATTGTTGGCCAGGAACCACCCGGTCCAGCTGGCAATATACGTGACGGCGGCTACGGGCACCAAGGCCACGAAGGCAAAAAGACCGTCCTTGAAAATGCCGGCCGCCATCCACGAGCGGATTCCGGCGACCCGTCGGGCACTGATATCCCAGCAGAGAGTCAGCAGGCCGAAGGCGACCAGGAAAAACACGCCGGACCACTTTGTCCCCATGCAAAGTCCCAAACAGATCCCGGCCACCAGCCGCCAGGGCCGCACCCCAAGCCACGGACCGTAGGCGAGGCTCCGCACCCGCGGCAGGCCGCCAGCCTTGCCGCGGGCGCCAGCCAACGCTGCCACCCGTCTGGCCAGCCGCCGTCGCCCGTCGTCACGGTCCAGAAGCAGCGCTCCGAAGGCGGCCAGTGCCCAAAACATCACGAAAATGTCCAGCAGCGAGGTGCGGGACTGAACGATTGCGTGCCCATCGACGGCGAAGAGCAGTCCGGCAATGGCACCGAGGATCGTGGATCGGAGCATCTTTTGCGCGATCAATGCGATCAGAAAAATGGAGATCGTTCCGACGACGGCGGCCGAAAAGCGCCAGCCGAACGTGCTGGACGGGCCAAAAAGCCACATGCCGAAGGCGATCATCCACTTGCCCACGGGCGGGTGGACCACGTATTCCGGTGTTTGCTGGAGGACGCTGAAATCGCCAACGTTGAAATGGTCGTTGGCCTTGTCCGGCCAGCTCCGCTCGAAGCCGCTCTGCAGCAGCGAGTATGCGTCCTTGACGTAATAGGTCTCGTCAAAAATGAGCGAGTTGGGCTGCCCGAGGCGGACAAACCGTAAAATCCCACCGAGGACCGCCATCATCGCCGGGGCGAGCCAGAACCACAGGCGCAGGGACAGCGGTGTCTCCCGCCACCGCCAGCGCGCGCCGGCAAGGCGAGCCATCAGGGCCGGGAAGGTGAATGCCGTCCGAGGATCCTGTACCCAAGTGGCAGTGGCAAGCTGCGCCGGCGGCAGCGGCGGAGCCGGGGTCCCGGCGGCGTTCAAACTCACTTGCCCATGCTACCGCCGCACCCTGACTGGACCGCTCGGGTCCGGAACATGTCGGCGGATGCGACATAACGGCGGCAGGCATCCACGACAGTAGGCTGGTGAGCATGGACGAACAACAGTTTGGCAGCATTGGCCCCGACGGTGGAGGGCCAGCCGGCGCTGGTGGATCGGTCCAACCTGGCGAAGAAGCGGGGCCGCCGCTGGAACAACCCGGAAGGGCTGGCGTCGGGTACATCATTCTGGCGGCGACACCAATTGGGAACATGGGGGACGCTTCCGCGCGGCTGATCGAGTGGCTCGCCGCTGCTGATCTTATTGCGGCCGAGGACACCCGGCGACTGCACCGCCTCGTTCAGGCGCTGGGTGTCTCGATCACGGGCCGAGTCATCAGTTATCACGAACACAATGAGGCCAGCCGGACGCAGGATCTGCTGGAACAGGTCGGTGCCGGAAAGACGCTGCTGATGGTGACGGATGCCGGCATGCCGGCGGTATCGGATCCGGGCTTCCGGCTGGTTGAAGCCGCTGCGGCCGCGGGAATCAGAATTACGGCTGTTCCGGGACCATCCGCGGTCCTGACGGCATTGGCGCTGTCCGGCTTGCCCACCGACCGATTCTGCTTCGAAGGGTTCCTGCCGCGTAAAACCGGTGAACGGGCCGGGCGGCTGGCCGAATTGGCTTCCGAGCGCCGGACGATGGTCTTCTTCGAGGCTCCGCATCGCCTGGAACCGATGCTGCGGGCACTCGACGAAGCATTTGGCCCGCAGCGCCGTGCCGCCATTGCACGCGAGTTGACGAAGACGTATGAACAGGTACTGCGGGGTTCGCTGCGGGAAATGCTCGAATGGGCTGAAGCCGCGGACGTTCGGGGTGAGATCGCCGTCGTCGTCGCCGGTGCCTCCGAAAGCTCGGCGTCCCGGCCGGAGGACTCCGTGGAGGCGGTAAATCAGCTGATGGCTACCGGGATCCGGCTCAAGGATGCCGTTGCGGCCGTCGCTGAGGATGCCAGAATCAGCAAGCGGGAACTTTACAGCGCAGTCCTCGCGGCGCGCTGAACCGGCAGCGCCGAACCGGCGCGCTGAACCGGCGGCGCCGAACCGGCGCGCCTCCTGCTACTCCGCTGCCGAGATGCGCAGCGTCAGGGTGCGCGCCTCCGGCCGCAGTGCAAAGTCCGGCCATACGTCAGGACCACACGCGCGCGAACCCAGCCCGTGCTGGGCCGCGTCGAGGTAGAGGTAACTGTGCTCGCTGCGGGGCAGCTCGTGTGGATGGCGGGCGGCACTGAGCTGTTGCGCCGTGTGCCGCACCAGCGTGAAGCCGGGACGGCGGCCTAGGGCATCGGGAATGGCCTCGATGCGCAGCCACGGCTCCGCATCACTGCTGAGTTCGAGGGTGCGCAGATCGCTTCGGTGGCCGCTCTCCTGCGGCTTTTCGTATCGCACAGTGAGGTCGTCCAGCCCCGCGGAATAGTGCCCGACGAGCGCGGCATGTTTGCTGTCCGGATACGATTCCCGGGGCCCGGTCCCGAACCAGGAGGCATGCTTGACGGATGCCGGCAGGTCGAAGCGCACACCCAGCCGCGGCCACACCATGTTCCATTCCGAAGTTGGCGCCATGTCTACGCGCAGCCAGAGCACGCCGTCGAGAAGCTGCCACGATTCCTCCACCAAAACCGCGTTCCGGCTGTCGGCGGGTGCCCAACGGGTGCGGCGGTGGAGGCCGCCGTCGATCGCGGTAATCGCCTCGACCCGGGCGGTGAGGCGGTCCAGTCCGGCTGTGCGCCAGATCTCGGCCGACGACGGCGACGGAACGCCGTTTCCGTCGTGCAGCCAGGGGTCGGCCAAGTCGTAGCTGCCGCGCCCCTGCCCATTGTCGTTGTCGGTCGGGGCGCGCCACAGTTCCAGCCGCGGTCCGGCGACGGATGCGCCGGCCAGTTCGCTCAGACGGCCTTCGTCGAACACTGCTGGACCCAAAGTCGTGGAACCCGATGCGCTGAGCCCGGACGAGGCCGCCGCGGCAATGCCTCTAAAGTCGTTGCCCCTTAAATCGATCTGTTCGGAAGTGGATGTGGATGCCGCCGGCCGGGGCGTCCGGTGCCGTGGCCTGGGCGCAGAGAGATCCAGCTGCACCGCGGAGATCACATGGCCGGCCGGCGCCCAGGGGGTGGCTTCGCGCAGCACGGCTTCAAGGGTGAACCAGGTTTCGCGATGGGCGTCAGTGGAAAGCGCGGGCAGCGGGACGGATGCCGATTCCCCCGCGGCCAGTGCTGAACCCGACAGCCCCGTGACGGCGAGCTCGCCCGCTTCACTTGGAACGCCGTCGAACTCCACGCGCCAGCGAAACACGAGGTCCGCCGCGTTCTTCGAATGCCGCAGGTTCGTGACGGTAACGTATCGCCCGCGGTCAGCCGGGCCGCCGTCTGCCGGGCCACCGGCAGTGTCAAAGTGCAGTCGGATCGGGGCTGCGACCTGCTTATATTCGAACAGTCCCGGACTCGGCGTTGAGTCGGAGAGCACCATGCCGTCCATGACGAAATTGCCATCGTGCACCACCTCGTCGAAGTCGCCACCGTAGCCGAAGAACTCGGTTCCATCTGCCGAATGGGTGCGGATTCCGTGATTGCGCCATTCCCAGACGAAGCCGCCATGCAGCCTCGGGTAGCGGTCCACCAGATCCTCATATTGGTCGATGGCACCCGGGCCGTTGCCCATCGCGTGGACGTACTCACACAGAATGAACGGCTTTGTGCGCTGCCGGGCCGACTCCGCCGCGGAGCAACCGAGCAGCAGCGAGCGGGAGTCGCCGCGCCCGATGGCCGTAGTCTCGGGCACCGAGGAGTACATCCGCGAGTAGACGTCGGTGTAGGCCCCGCTGTAGTCGCCCTCATAGTGCACGGGCCGGGAGGCATCCTTGGCATGTGCCCAGGCCGCCATCGCCGCGAGGTTTGCTCCCGTCCCCGATTCGTTGCCGAGCGACCACATCACAATAGAGGGATGGTTCTTGTCCCGCTCGATGGTGCGCTCGATGCGGTCCAGGAACGCCGCACGCCAGGCCGGCTCGTCACTGGGGTTGTCCACCCAGTTATGTGCGACAAAACCGTGGGTCTCAACATCGCACTCGAGCACCACCCAAAAACCCAGCTCGTCGGCCAAGTCCAGCAGGCGCGGATGCGGCGGATAATGGCTGGTACGGATCGCATTGACGTTGAACTGCTTCATCATGGTCAGGTCGGCGCGCGCAAACTCCTCATCGAAAACGCGGCCGCGATCGGGATGCGTCTCGTGCCGGTTCATGCCGTGGAAGACAACCCGACGTCCGTTTACCAGGAAGCGGTCGCCGGAGATCTCCACGGTGCGGAAGCCCAGCCGCAGCGAAATCGTTTCGGCGGGGCTGGTGACACTCGCTTGGTAGAGCCGTGGGTTTTCTGCGGACCATGGTTCGACGGCGTCGACAGCGACAGGGGCGACCTCCTCGACGGAGTTCCACGTGACGTCGATACCTAGCTCAGGCACGGAGAGCGTAATCGGGTACGCAGCATCCGATGCGCTGATCTCGGGGTGGATCGTGCCTGCTCCGGATCCGCCCGCACTGGCGCCGCGGGCGCCGGACGTGCTTCCGGTACCGGCCGTGCCATCGAAGGACGTGCGAAGCCATGCGTCGTCGATTCCGCCGACGGGCCGTGCCTGCAGTGTCACGTCCCGGAAGATCCCAGGCAGCCACCACTGATCCTGGTCTTCAAGGTAGCTCGAGGCCGACCACTGGTGCACCCGCACCGCCACGAGATTTGAACCGGGGTGCACGGCGTTCGTGACATCGAATTCCTGCGCCAAGCGGCTGCCAACGCCGACGCCGATCAGGTTGCCATTAACCCAGACCTTGTACCGCGACTCAACACCGTCGAACCGCAGTACGATCGATTCGGCATCCAGCCACGACGCGGGCAGATCGAAAGATCGCCGGTAGTCGCCCGTTGGGTTTTCATCCGGTACATTGGGCGGGTCGGTCGGGAAGGGAAACTGCACATTGGTGTAGATGGGCTTCCCGTAGCGTCCCTCGCCCTGCAGCACCCAGTGCGCCGGCACCGCGATGCTGTCCCAGGAGGAATCATCCAAGCCCACTTCGGCGATGCCTTCCAACGTCTCTTCCGCCGGCAGGACGCCGCGTCCGCCCGGTGTTCCGGGCGCGCCGGCCAGCAGTCGAAACTGCCAGTTCCCATTGAGTGACAGGGCAGGCGCGTCGGTGTGCAACCAGGATCGGGCAGGCATCCGGCGGCCGGAGCCGGGGCCCCGATCAATCAGATATGACACGTCGGGATCGGTGCTGTGCTCGGGTGCTGTCATTGGTTCACTGCTCCTTCTTCAAGTCTGCCGTGCAGGACGACCAAGGCACGGTCACGGTGATGTGGACACGGAAACTCTGGGAAAGCTGTGCGAGCACCCGCTGAAGCGGATGGAAGCGAGAATAACATAAATCTCGAGTGGACACTCGAAATTCGAGATTTCCTGTCGGGGGACTGCTGTACAGTGACATGCCATGGCTACCGGCGAGAGTGTCCCAGACCGCCGGCGGGGACCGTACGCAAAGTCGACGGAACGCCGTCGTACCATCGTTGCCGCAGCGCACGCCGTTTTTGCGGCCCGCGGCTACCGAGGCGGTTCCCTGCAGGACGTGGCCGATCGGGTCGGCATGAGCCAGACGAGCCTGCTGCACTACTTCCCGACGAAGAGCGACCTGCTGCTCGCGGTGCTGAATTGGCGCGATTCGATCACCGGTGACGGCACTGCACCCTCCGATCCTGACGAGGCTTTCGTCGATGAGATCATCCGGCAGGCCCATTTCAACGAGAGCATCCCCGGCGTCATTGAGCTGTACACCGTGCTTTGCGCGGAATCGGTGACGGAGGACCATCCGGGCCGGAAATACTTTCTTGAACGGTTTGCCACGCTCCGCGGAGTATATGCGCGCTCGCTCACTTCACTCGCCGAGCAGGGAAAGCTGCGTTCGGGAGTTGATCCGGAGCGCGCCGCGGCCTCACTTATCGCGCTTTGGGACGGAATCCAGACTCAGTGGCTGCTCGCGCCGGACAGCATCGATATGGCCGCTGCGCTGCGGGACTATTTCGACCTCATCCTGGCACCCCGGCCGTGAGAAGTTTCCCTCTGTGCAACTGCACAATCGTTGTGCTGGCCCGCCGTGCGGGACTGCGTAGACACCGCCAAGGCAGGAGAACTACGGTGAAGTGAATCAACCGCGCCCCGACGAAGGAGTCCGCATGGCCACGAGTACCCAGACCATTACCGCCCAGCGTGAAAGCGAGCTGCTCGCCAGCATTCCCACTGGATTACTGATAGCTGGTCAATGGCGGCCGGCAGCCTCCGGGAAGACGTTCGACGTCGAGGATCCGTCCACGGGACGCAAGCTGCTTTCACTCGCCGACGCCGGTGCCGAAGATGCGGCCGCGGCCCTGGACGCTGCTGCGGCGGCGCAGGCCTCCTGGGCCCGAACGGCCTCCCGGGAGCGTGGCGAAATCCTTCGCCGTGCTTTTGAGCTGGTCACTGCGCGGGCCGAAGACTTCGCGCTGCTGATGACCTTGGAAATGGGCAAGCCGCTGGCCGAGTCCCGGGGGGAGGTTGTGTACGGCTCCGAGTTCCTGCGCTGGTTTTCCGAGGAGGCCGTTCGTGCCTTCGGGCGCTACTCCGTGAGTCCGGACGGCAAATCCCGCCTGCTGGTGACGAAAAAGCCGGTAGGCCCATGCCTGCTGATCACCCCGTGGAACTTCCCGCTCGCCATGGCCACGCGCAAAATCGCCCCGGCGGTCGCGGCGGGCTGCACCATGGTGCTCAAGCCGGCAAACCTGACCCCACTGACCTCGCAGCTGTTCGCCCAGGTCATGCTCGACGCCGGCCTGCCCGCCGGTGTGCTGAACGTGATCGCCACGACCACGGCCGGACCCACCACGGGCGCCCTGATCAAGGACTCCCGACTGCGCAAACTTTCCTTTACCGGCTCCACCGAGGTTGGGCGGCGGCTGCTTTCGGATGCCTCCGAGATGGTCCTGCGCACGTCCATGGAACTGGGCGGGAATGCACCGTTTGTCGTGTTCGAGGATGCAGACCTGGATGCCGCCGTCGCAGGTGCCATGCTGGCTAAACTGCGCAACATGGGGGAAGCCTGCACGGCAGCCAACCGCTTCATCGTGCACGAGTCCGTCGCCGCTGAGTTCGCGGCTAAGTTCGCGGCAAAAATGTCGGAAATGACGGCTGGGCGAGGGACCGAGGAGAGCACCAAATTGGGGCCGCTCATCGATGCCAAGAGCCGCGATAAGGTCCATGAATTAGTCCAGGATGCGCTCGACGGCGGTGCTGTCGCCATCACCGGCGGCGCGCCCATCGACGGGTTGGGGTACTTTTACCAGCCCACGGTCCTCAAAGACGTCGCCGCCGACGCGCGGATCCTGCGGGAGGAAATATTTGGACCGGTGGCCCCCATAGTGACGTTTGGTACCGAGGAGGAGGCCATTGGCCTGGCCAACAACACCGAGTATGGGCTGGTGGCTTATGTCTACACCCAGGATCTCAACCGTGGCTTGCGGATGGGGGAGCGCCTCGAAACCGGCATGCTTGGCCTGAACGCCGGTGTGGTGTCCAACGCCGCTGCACCCTTCGGCGGAGTCAAGCAGTCCGGTCTGGGCCGGGAGGGCGGCTTGGAGGGGATCGAAGAGTACCTGTACACGCAGTACATCGGCATCGCTGACCCCTACGCCAGCTGATCTCTCCGCCGCTTAACCTATGGATCGACTGAGCCGTTGGTGCTCGATACGGGCGCGTATCGAGCACCAAGTGCACACTCGATGGGTGGTGGAGGGTCACTCCGCCGGGCGGTCGCTGGGGTGGCGGAAGACCGTCCTGCGCCCCGTCGGGTTCAACCGGCCGTGCCACCAGGGGGACCAACGGCTCAGTGTTGAGGCTGGCAGCAGGCGTGCCCGCAGTCTGAGTGCGGGCGAAGCCTCGGCGCGCAGCAGCAGGTGCACTTTGTCCAAGTCGCCAGCGAGTTCTGGCCCCCGCCCACGTCCCTGCGGGAGGGAGGCGAGGGGAACCGGGGGGCCGTACGTGCTGCGCTCATAGGACTGCAGCAGGCTTGCCACGGATCGGGCCGCGGTTGTGCCGACGGTGCCCGGCGCATCCATTCCCGGCACTTCCTGCGTCGGCACTTCCTGCGTCGGCACTTCCTTGGCCGACAGGTCCCTGCCCGGCACTTCCTGCGTCGGCACTTCCTTGGCCGACAGGTCCCTGCCCGGCACTTCCTGCGACGGCACTTCCTTGGCCGACAGGTCCTTTTCCGGCATTTCCTTGCGCAGCAGGTTGCTGTCCAGCAGACGCGCCGCAAAGCCACGTGGAGTGTCACTCGCCAGCGGGGTCAGGCCGTAGTCGCCGGCCAAATCCTCCAACTCAGCCCAAGCCACAGCGGCTGGATCGGGGGCAGCCGCTGCGGACCACTCCGCTCGCCCAGCGCCGGGGCGTCCAATTCGGCGGCCAGAACCGCCAATGGAGCTTCGGCCAAGCGGCTTGCCGGAGGAGGACTCCCGGGAGCCCGACTGCAGCAGCGCCATGCGCTGTCGGCGCAGGTGTTGGCGGGTCAGATACGGTGAAGCCAGGATGAGCAGCACCAGCAATGCCCCGAGCGCTGGCCAAGTCACTGTCCTGAGCGTGGATCCTAAGTCAGCCTGCCCACCGCCGCCGGTGGTCGTCGGGACGGCAGGGGCGTCGGAGGGGGATGGCTTCGACCTTGAGGCGCTGTTGGGCGTGAGCGAATCGTCCGGGTTGGTGATGTCGGCCCCCGGCACCACCGGAGCCTGCGCATAAGCGGGGACCTGCCCGCGGCTGGGCGTTGGTTCGAAGGGTACCCAGCCCAAGCCCTCAAAGTACAGCTCCGGCCAGGCATGCGCGTCGTGCGCGTCAACTGCGTACCGGGTCAGCACGGTTCCATTGGAAACCACCTTGGTGCCGGTGACCCGACCGGGGGCATACCCCACGGCAATCCGGCTGGGGATCCCCGCCTCCCGGGCCATCACGGCCATCGCCGCCGCGAAGTGGACGCAGTATCCACTTTTGACCTGCAGGAACGTTGCCAGCACGTCCATTCCGCTGCCGTCGTACCCCTGTTTGGCTGGTGTCTGTTCGGAGTACGTAAAATCCGGTCCGCGCAGATAATTTTGGATGGCCATTGCCTTGTCATACGGCGCGGGCGCGGTGCCGGTGATCGCGAGCGCCGTGGAACGGATGATCTCGGGGGTGTCCTTGGGCAGTTCCACAAACTGCTTGTCAAGCGAATCGCGGGGGGCATTAACCACCTCGGACAGCGCCTTTCGGGTCAGTTCGGGCATGACCGAGCGCACGGTGTATTTCTGGTGTGCCGAATTGGCATCCAGTCCCCGGATCGAAAGGGTTTCCGGGTCCCAGGTCCAGCGGCCGTCCAGCCCGTTGACGCTCAAGGGCGCATACGGTGCCGGCAGCCACGGACTGCTGAAGTCCTGGGAATCAATCTCGGTGGTGCTGACGGTGCCATTGATCACGGCCGCGGTGGAAACGTCGTCGTTCATGCGGCTTGGGTCCAGCCGCCGCTGCCCGGTCCTGTCCGTGGGTTCCCACGAATTGCCGGCAAAGTCCTCCAAGGTGGTGGAGCGCAGATATACGGGAGTGGCGGAATCGGTCGCATAAAACATCTGGCCCTGGCTGTTTGGATTGCGCAGATCGTTGCCCAGCGTGACCATCGGGTTCAGTCCGGAGACCTTTCCGAACGGATTGAAATGCGAGCCCTCCGGGAATGTCCCGCTGCTGAAGCCGGGGATAGCAAGCGGCAGGAGGACGGTGACGACGACGGCGGCAGCACCAATGCCGACGGCTCGCCGGCCGAGTCCGCCGGCAGCGGCGGGAAGACTCCTATCCGAATTGTGCGGTGCAACTCTCTGGCTGCAGGCCAGGATCAGCAGATAACCTGCGGCCGCACCGAGGAATCCCAGCGGACCCACACTGTCCACTTTGACCAGAGCGGGGACAAGCAGCACCGCCAGCATGCCCAGTCCACTGGCAGCCGGCATGCTCAGGCTGACGGCCAGCACATCGACCAGCAGTGTTGCCAGCCCCAGCCCAACGCAGGTCACCAGCAGGATTCCCGGGCGGGGATCAACCGGGGCCACACCCCCAATCACGGTGTCGGAGGTCAGCCGCAGCAGCGGTCCCAGTTCAGCGAGGGTGGCACGGGTGGGAATGAGCCCCAGAAACGAGCTGGAGTTGAAAAATTCCAGCGTCAGCACCACGACCAGTATCCCGGCACCAAGCACCGGGACCAGGACCTCCGGCACCCGCAGTGCACGGCCCACGGCGGTGCCCAGCAGGACGGCGCCGACGGTGAAAATTGCGTAGCCCAGCCACAGCCAGCCGCGCAGCACTCCATTGAGACCCAGTGCGCTGCCGGTCATGGCGACGAAGATGGCACCCGCCATCAGCCAAGGCCGCGGTCCAATCGTAAACCGGCCCGAACCTCCCGACGAGCGACCCCGTCCGAACACGGACCCCGTGCTTCCCGGCCGGGGAACCGGGGACGCGGGGCTGCCCGCAGCCCCGCCGCCACTCTCCTTGGTCGGGGCGCTCATGAGCGTGGGCCCACGGTGGGAGCCCGGCCGGAGTCGAGGGCCGTTTTGCCGCTGGGCGCGGTGAAAAATTGTACTTCGTCAAAATATGCCCAAGCGGAGGGCAGGGACGTCCTATAATTGGCCGCCATTGCACGCCAGCCACCCAGCCGCAGCGTCTCCAGAATCGGGTGGGCCTCCTGCGGCCGGTCTGTCACCACGATGGCGAAGGCATTGGCGCCGAATTCCGCGGCCGGGGCCAGGCGGTGTGCCTCGGCCGAAGTGAGATTTCCAAGCAGTGCGATCAAAGGACCGCGCCGGCGATGCATGGCCAGTTTTTCCAGCAGCGCTTCCCCGAGTACGGGGTGCCCGCCGTTGGTCCTTGTTCCGGTGGCACTCTCGTCCTCGTCCAGTTCCAGGGCTGCCAGCGAATCGGCCACAGCGGACAGTCCCGAGGAGCCGGAATAGATCTCTTCTTCCGGCCAGGGCGCGGAGGATGAGGTATGGAAGCCGGGTGCGGCATGGACGTCGAGCACCCGCAGCGCGAAGTTTTTTTCCACCAAGTGTGCGGCGATGGACATCGCCGCCACAACTGACCACTCGAAGTTTTCGGTGGTTATCAGCTCTGGATGTTTGCCGTCGGGTCCTGGCGTGGCGAAGGGGCCCATTCCGCCAGCAAAGGCGCTGAGCCGGGTGTCCAGCACGAGCGTCGCTTCCGGCGTGGTGACGGATTCCTCCTGCCGTATCATGAGCGTGCCTTGCCTCGCGGTGGCTGGCCAGTGGACGCGGCGCATGGGATCGCCGTAACGGTATTCGCGGGTCATGACATCGTCGTCGCTGGGATTGGCGCGCTGTGTGGTGGCCGTGATGCCGTCATTTCCACGCGCCCCGGAGAGTCTGGTGTCGGGCAGATTAATGGCCGCGGGCGTGACGGTCAGCAGATCTGACCCATTCACCTCATGCCGGTGCAGGCTCAGACCGAATGGGTCGGAGAATTCGGCGCTCACGGGACCGATGCGGAACTGGCCGCGTTTGCCGGATCGCAGATGATATTCATACCGGCTCAGGCCGGACGCCGCCGCCGAGCGGGACGGGTAATAAAAGGACGGCGGCTCGCCGAACCGCGGCGGCAGCTGCTCGGCCATCATCACCCGACCTCCTGGAAAACCGTCTCCGCTGATGGCGAGGCTGACCGTCGTCGTCGACTGTGTTTCCACCGATGCCGGCGAGAACTCGCGGTAAACGGCGAAACCGGGTTTGAGCAGCCGGATGCCCAGCACCGCCAACAGTGGCAGCGCGATCAGGAAAATCCCCAGCGCCAGCAGGTCGCGGCGGCCCATCACCTGGGCCAGCAGCAGGGCAAAAATTCCGCTCACCAGCAGCCCCCAGCCGCGCGGGCGGAGGAATCGGTGCGGGAACCAGCTGAGATCCATGGCGTCAGCCCCGGTGGAACGCCCTGGCGGCAGGGCTGCCGCCCTCGATATCCACCGGCAGCGAGGCCAGAATGGCCGCGATGATGCTTGATGGCGTCTCACCGGCGCTCGCGGCCTTACGCTCCAGCAGGATCCGGTGTGCCAGCACCGGATCTGCCACGGCCACCACGTCATCCGGCAGTACGTAGTCGCGGCGGCGCAGGGCCGCATAGGCCTTGGCCGCGCGGAGCAGCTGCAGCAGTGCCCGCGGGCTGGCGCCAAGACGCAGCTGCGGATTTTCCCGGGTGGCCCGGCCGAGGGCAACCGTGTACTCCTTGACCGCGGCGGAGACATAAACGGCGTGCACGGCGACGACCATATCCTGGACCTCCGTGCCCGTCGCGACGGCGGAAATGCCCTCCAGCGGCGAAACGGACTGGTGCGTCTGCAGCATCTCGACTTCCGCGGCGGCGTCTGGGTAACCCATTGAGATGCGGGCCATGAACCTGTCCCGCTGAGCCTCCGGCAGCGGATAGGTACCTTCCATCTCAATTGGGTTCTGAGTGGCCACCACCATGAAGGGCTCGGTCAGGCGGTAGGAGGTGCCGTCCACGGTGACTTGGTGCTCTTCCATGCATTCAAGCAGGGCGGACTGGGTTTTCGCGGACGCGCGGTTGATTTCGTCCCCGATGACGATGTTGGCGAAGACCGCGCCCGGCCGGAACTCGAACTTCTGCGTCGACTGGTTGTAGATGGACACCCCGGTGATGTCGGAGGGAAGCAGGTCGGGAGTGAACTGGATACGGCTGACGGAGCAGTCGATGGTCCGCGCCAGGGTCTTGGCCAGCAGTGTTTTTCCGACGCCGGGGACGTCCTCCACCAGCAGATGGCCCTGCGCCAGCAGAACCGTCAGTGCCAGCTCCGCCGCTTCGGCTTTGCCGTCCATGACGGTGTTGATCGAACGCAGGATCCGTTGGCTGATCTCGTGAAACCGCTCGGCCGTCATGGTGGACGGGGTGCGCGGACTGCTCACTGGCGTGCGCGGTCGGTGGCCGTTCGTTGGCTCCGGCGAGGCTTCCTGGATCAGCGTGGGGTTCTCGGAGTCCATCAGCGCACCTTTCGGGCGAGCATTCGCGGCCGACTGCGATGCCGGGATACGGCACGAAGGTCCAACCAAAGGTCAATATTGTGATCAACGTTACTAGCTCAACCCGCTGCTGTCCGAAGGAGTTCCCGGATGGGTTTGTCCGCGGCTCAGTACCGGTGCTTCCGCGACCCGGACCCGCGGCATCCGCGGCTCTGCCTGGGCGCCGGTAAAGTTGGCGCCATGTGCAGCAGCGAAGTTCCCGGACCCTACCGCAACGACAGCAGCGATGGCCGGGCACCGTCGGGTGGAAGGACCCGGACCGACGACGGCGGCCGCCGGGTGCTTGCGTATCCACCCGCCCCGGAACCGCTGCCGGTTGCGGTGATGGACAACCACACGCATCTCGATTTCCAAGACGGTCCAGTCCAAGTCAGTATCGGCGCGGCCTTGGATGCTGCGGAGTCGGTTGGCGTGAAGGGTGCCGTCCAGGTGGGCACCGACCTGGAATCGTCCCGCTTTACCGTAGCGGCACTGGATTTGGACCGCCGACTGCTGGGCGCCGTCGCCCTCCATCCCAACGATGCGCCGGAACTGGCCGCCGCGGGAACCCTGGAAGCGGCCCTGGACGACATCGAATCCCTTGCCGCTCACCCGAGGGTCCGGGCGATCGGCGAGACGGGACTGGACTATTTCCGCACCGATGCCCCCGGGCGTCCCGACCAGCGATACTCCTTTGGGCGGCACATCGACATCGCCAAGCGGCTCGATCTTGCCCTGCAGATCCATGACAGGGACGCCCATCAGGACGTCGTGGCGACGCTGCACTCCGAGGGCGCTCCGGAGACCGTGGTGTTCCATTGCTTTTCCGGCGACGAGGATCTGGCACGGATCTGCAATGACAACGGCTGGTACATGTCCTTTGCCGGAACGCTGACCTTCAAGAACGCGGACAACCTCCGGCGCGCGCTGGCGGTTGCGGATCCGGCGCTGGTGCTGGTGGAGACGGATGCCCCTTTTTTGACCCCGCATCCCTTCCGCGGCCGACCAAATGCCAGCTATCTTGTGCCATATACCGTGCGCGCCATGGCCTCGGAACTGGACGCCGATCTGTCCGAATTGTGCGGCCGGCTGGCGGCGAACACGGAAGCCGTCTACGGCTCCTGGGATTGAGTGGAGCCGGCTGCTGTCTGGTGCCCGGTCCGACTACTCTTGGTGCCCGGTCCGACTACTTGTTGGTTAAAGATCACGGTTAGGTTACGCTGAGGGACTATTAGCCGGGGTCGGGGAAGACCAACGGGTAATTTCACCCTTGTTTTGGCACCGTTTCGGCGGTGTTCGGGAGTGCCGTTCGCAGTGCACCATCTGTCGCGAATGAGCGCGCCCAAATCGTGATTTTGCCGGCGCACGCGCCTGCCAGCTGGAGGCCGACTTCGTCCTCCGCGGCGTGCATGCGCAATTCCCCGTGCCCGGATGCTTGAGTAGTTACGGGTCGCAGTGAACAATTTCTTGTCAGCCAAGGGAAGGCCCGGTCCGGCCAAAATCGCTGGCCAGGCGCTGGTACTGGTAACACTTGTGTCGGGTCTGGTTGCCTTCGCAGGCAACAACAAGACCATCACGGTCCGGGTCGACGGACAGGCCAGTTCCGTCCAGACGTTCGGCGGTTCTGTCAGCCAGGTGCTGGACCGGGCCCACATCACGGTCAAACCCGCGGACCATGTCAGTCCCGCGCTCTCCGCCGCCGTCGATGACGGCACCGTCATCACGGTTAATACGTCGAAGGAAATCCAGGTCAATCTGGACGGCGCGCAGGCCACGGTTCAGACCACATCGGCCAAGGTCGCGGATTTGGTTGACCAGCTGGGCATCACGGATAGTGCGACAATTTCCGCACCGCAGGGGATGCTGCTGGCCAGCTCGGACATCATTGACATCACCACCCCCAAGACCGTTCGGATTCTGGTGGACGGCCGGAGCTACAGCAGGACGACGACGGCGGTAACGGTGCGGGATCTGCTCGCGTCCGCAGGCGTCACGTTGCGTTCCGCGGATCGTGTGTCCCAGCCCGCTGAGGCTCAGGTGGTTGAAAATATGGTGGTCAAGGTTTCCCGGGTTAAGACGACCCGCAGCACCGAAACCACGCTCATTCCCTTCCTGAGCGACAAGATTATGGACGGGACTATCTACAAGGGCCAGCAAAGGGTTACCCGCGCAGGTGTGATGGGTAAACTCCTGACCAACTTCAGGGTGACCACCATTGACGGCCACGTGGTCAGCCGGGTGCAGACCGGGCGCCGCGTCGGAACCCCCGCCGTTGCCCGGCAGATTGCTGTCGGTGCCAAGGTGCATCGTGCCGCGCCCGTCCCCGCCCCGGTGGCGACCCCCGCTGCGCCGCCGCCAGCTCCGGCCCCCACCGCGGTCGTGGCACCGGCAGCTCCGGCCCCCACCGCGGTCGTGGCACCGGCAGCTCCGGCCCCCACCGCGGTCGTGGCACCGGCAGTTGTCCCGGCGCCGGTCAGGGCCGCCGCGCCGTCCGCCGGTAATTCCGGCGCCAGCGCGCCGGCACCGAACCGCGCCGGGATGTGGGATCGGATCGCGCAGTGCGAGTCCGGGGGCAACTGGTCCATCAATACCGGCAACGGCTACTACGGCGGATTGCAGTTTGACATCGGTTCCTGGCTTGCCAACGGTGGCGGCGCCTATGCTCCGCGTGCCGATTTGGCCTCCCGCAGCCAGCAGATTGCCGTGGCCAACACCTACTATGCCAAGGCCGGCCTGGGTCCGTGGGGCTGCGCCGGAGCTGCCGGATAACTGACCTGAATCCGCGCCCGTTCCTCGTTTCCGTTCCGGTCCGCCGGTACCCAAACGGGGATCGGGCGCAGTTTTTGCCGGCGGCCAACTACGATGGCAGAGTGAATGACCCCGACGCCGTTGAGCCGGCTACGTCCAATCCGGAGGCGCCTGGCGCAGGGCGGTCCATTCCCCAGTTGCTGGGCGCGACGGAAATCCGCCGATTGGCCGAAGAGATAGGTATCCGTCCCACCAAAACCCTTGGTCAGAACTTCGTGATCGATGGCAATACCATCCGCCGGATTGTCTCCGCCGCGCACCTGGACCCGGACGAAACCGTCCTCGAAGTCGGACCAGGGCTGGGATCACTGACCTTGGGGTTGCTTGATGCAGCCGCCCGCGTGGTCGCCGTCGAAATCGATCCGGTGCTGGCCGCGAAGCTGCCACAGACCATCGCCGCCTTTCGGCCCCAGCTGGCAGCGAACCTGGACGTAGTTCTTTCCGACGCGATGCGGATCACGGAACTGCCTGCCCAGCCCACTGCGCTGGTGGCCAATCTGCCATACAACGTGGCCGTTCCGGTCGTGCTGCACCTATTGGAGCACTTTCCTTCCCTGCGGCATGGACTGGTGATGGTCCAGGACGAGGTGGCGGACCGGCTGGCCGCTCCGCCGGGCTCCAAAACGTACGGCGTTCCCTCGGTCAAGGCGGCCTGGTACGCGTCCACCCGCAAGGCGGGGGTGATTGGCATGAACGTCTTCTGGCCGGCACCGAAAATCTCTTCCGGGCTGGTGTCCTTCACCCGGCGCGAGCCGCCGATCACCCGGGCCAGCCGAAAACAGGTCTTTGCCGTCATCGACGCCGCCTTCGCCCAGCGCCGCAAAACCCTCCGCGCCGCGCTCGCGGGGTGGGCGGAAGGCGGTGCCAAGGCCGAACAATATCTGTTGGCAGCGAATGTGGACCCGAGCGCCCGCGGCGAGGTGATCGACATCGCCGCTTTCTCCTGCATTGCCGAAGCCAGGCTCGACGCACTCGCCTGAGCTTCCCTGCCGTGGACAGCCGTGGCACCCCGGTCGGAGCTGCGGCGGTGCGCTCTGAGCTGCAGCAGGGGGCCCGCCGTTCTGGGGCGCGGCCGCCTGCGACAGTTGGCCGCAGTAGTTGAACTGGCTTAGGTTTGAGGATATGAGCTCAGTGCGGAATAATTTTGCCGCCCGAACGGTCCGGGTAAAGGCGCCCGGCAAAATCAACGTCTCCTTCCGGGTCGGCCCGTTGCGGCCCGATGGCTATCACGCGGTTGCAAGCCTTTATCTGGCTGTTTCCCTCTACGAGGAAGTCACGGCCACCAGCACCTCGGCGAGCGGCGTCACCGTTTCCATCAAAGGCTGCAGTACCGCGGAGGCTCAGCGGTCCGGTATTCCGCTGGACGAACGGAACCTCGCCGTCCGGGCGGCGCTGCTGATGGCCGACGTGACGGAACGAACCACCGGTGTGCATCTTGAAATTACTAAGCGCGTTCCCGTCTCCGGCGGAATGGGCGGTGGATCCGCGGACGCTGCAGCCACCCTGCTGGCCTGCGATGCCCTCTGGGACAGCGGCCTGGCACGGGAGGAACTGGCCCATCTGGCCGTCGAGCTGGGTGCGGACGTGCCCTTCGCACTGCTGGGCGGTGCCGCCGTCGGCCTGGGCGTCGGTGAATTGCTGACTCCCGCGCTGGCGCCGTCGCCACTGCACTGGGTTTTGGTGCAGGCCGATTTTGGCCTGTCCACTCCGGAGGTGTTTGGTCAATTGGACCGGCTCCGGCTGGCGTCCGGCGCAGAGCCCTTAGATCCCGGCCAGGTCGATCCCGCGGTCCTGCAGGCATTGCGTGCCGGAGATGCCCAGGCGCTGGCACCGGTGCTGGGAAACGATCTGCAGCCCGCATCGCTGGCCCTTGCCCCGCAGTTGGCGGAGGTCCTAGACCACGGCAAACAGCATGGGGCACTGGCCTCGATCGTTTCCGGTTCCGGCCCCACCATTGCACTGTTGGCCGCGGACGAGGCCAGTGCCAGCGGCCTCGCCCAGCGACTGGTTGCCGCAGGTTCCAGCGCCCAAGCTGTGCACGGACCCGTGCATGGCGCAAAACTTGTCTCCGACCTGGTGCACTGAGCCGGCAGCCAGGGCCCCGGCGCTGTCGCCGGCGGTTGGTAGACTGGTACGCCTTGATTCATATCGAAAGCAGATGATCAGTGGCACACCTCCTCGGCGGCGAAAACCTCACCGTCCAGTTCGCGACCCGTACTATCCTCGATGGCGTCTCCGTCGGACTCGAAGAGGGGGACCGAATCGGCATTGTGGGCCGCAATGGTGATGGAAAATCCACGCTGATGCGTTTGTTGGCCCAGCGTCAAACTCCTGATTCCGGCAGGGTAACGGCGCGCCGGGATGTCAACGTTGGCTATCTCGACCAATCCGATGTGCTGGACGCCGATCTCACCGTCGGTGAAGCCATCGTGGGGGATCAGGCCGATCACGAGTGGGCGTCCAATCCCAAGATCCGCGAGGTCATGGGTGGGTTGGTAGGCGAGGTGGACTGGCACGCCAATGTGCACGCGCTTTCCGGCGGCCAGAAGCGGCGGGTGGCACTGGCGAAGCTGTTGATCGGCGACGACGACGTGATCATGCTCGATGAGCCCACCAACCACCTCGACGTGGAGGGTGTTGCCTGGCTGTCGCGGCACCTGAAGAGCCGCTGGCGCGCCAATGCCGGCGCCTTCGTCGTCGTCACCCACGACCGCTGGTTCCTCGACGAGGTCTGCACGCGCACGTGGGAGGTCCACGACGCCACCGTTGACCCGTTTGACGGCGGATACGCCGCCTACGTTCTGGCCAGGGCCGAACGTGACAGGTCCGCGTCTGTGGTTGAAAGCAAGCGGACCCAGCTGGTCAAGAAGGAGCTGGCCTGGCTGCGGCGCGGCGCTCCGGCCCGCACAGCCAAGCCTAAGTTCCGCATCGAGGCGGCCAATGAACTGATTGCCGACGTGCCCGAGCCGCGCGACTCCGTTTCGCTGAGCAAAATGGCCACAGCGCGGCTGGGCAAGGACGTGCTCGATCTGGAGAATGTGACGCTCAACTACGGCGGGCCCGACGACGGCGGCAGGCCCTTGCTGGAGAACATCACCTTGCGTCTGGCCCCGGGCGAGCGGCTCGGCTTGGTGGGGGTCAACGGTTCCGGTAAAACCACGCTGCTGCGCCTGCTCAACGGTGAGATAACGCCCACCTCCGGTCGGCTCAAGCGCGGTTCGACGGTGCAGACCGCCGTACTCAGCCAGGAGGTTACGGAACTGGACGACGTGCTGGACCTTCGTGTGATCGAAGTGATTGAGCGCGAAAAGCGGTCCTTCAACGTCGGTGGAAAGGACCTCTCCGCCGGTCAGCTGGTGGAGCAGTTGGGCTTCACGAAGGATAAGCAGTGGACGCCGGTGCGCGACCTTTCCGGTGGTGAACGGCGTCGACTTCAGCTGTTGCGGCTGCTGGTTGGGGAGCCGAACGTGCTGATGCTGGATGAACCAACAAACGATCTTGACACCGACACACTGGCCGCCGTGGAGGATGTGCTCGACGGGTGGCCCGGGACCCTCGTGGTGGTTTCGCACGACAGGTACCTGCTGGAGCGCAGCACCGACCATCAGATGGCGCTGCTGGGAGACGGCCAGATCCGGGACCTGCCCGGCGGAGTGGACCAATACCTTGAGCTGCGCGAGGCCACCCTGTCCGGCAAGCCATCCGGAAATTCGTCCGGCCAGGGTCCGGGCACCGGCAGCACGGTTCCGGCTCTGGCATCCTCCCGGCAATCGGCGGGCGAAACATCCTCGAATAGTTCCGCAGCAGGGGGGTCCGGTTCTGCCGGTGCAGCTAAGGCGGCACCGGGGCCCAGCGAAGCGCAAAAGCGCGAGGCCCGCAAACGACTGAACCGGATCGAACGCCAGCTCGGAAAATTGGCACAGCAGGAGCAGAAACTTCACGACCAGATGGAAGCTCGGGTGGGCGACCATGAGTTGCTGTCCGGGCTGAATAAGAAGCTGCAGGAACTTGGGGGGCAGAAGGAAGCGCTGGAGCGCGAGTGGATGGAAGCCACGGAAACGCTGAGCTGATGCTTGCCCGGATAAAGCTGATGCTTGCCCTCAGGAACAGGCCGTGTTGGTCCAAGCCGGACGCCGCGGCGCCTCCGGTGTCGGGTCAAGTCGCAATTGCCCCCGTGGACATGGCAAACTAGATTCTTGTGCAGCCGTCCGGTCGGCTCCCGTTCCTGCGGGGTCCTCCGGAACCAGTGGTAATGCATGGTCCGCCCTGGTGTAATGGCAGCACCCCAGCCTTTGGAGCTGTGGAGTATAGGTTCGAATCCTATGGGCGGAACCACTGAGCCCGCGCACTTGACCAGCAAGGAGTCCCGTCTGTGAGTCTTGAGTCCACCAGCTCCGAAGCTGAATCGACAACAGGAACGGGGCCGGCAGCGGTCATCGTGCTGGCCGCGGGCGCAGGAACCCGGATGAAATCCCGTAAGCCGAAGATCCTGCACGAATTGGGTGGAATCTCGATGGTGGGACACGCGTTGGCAGCGGCCAGGGGCCTGAATCCCAAACTGCTCGCCGTCGTCGTGCGGCATGAACGTGATCTGGTGGCGCGGCACATCGCCGGGCTGGACGAATCGGCCGTTCTCGTGGACCAGGACGACGTTCCCGGCACCGGCCGCGCTGTCCAGATAGCTCTCGTGGCATTGGACGGTCCCGGTACTGCGGACGAAGCCACGGCCGACGGCGGTGCTGCTGCGCCCGGCGGGCCGGACGGTCCCGGTACTGCGGACGAAGCCGGGGCCGACGGCGGTCAGACAGCTGGGCCCATTGCGGGCACGGTGGTGGTCACCTATGGCGACGTGCCGCTGCTCAGTACCGACCTGCTGCGGGAGCTGGTTTCGACCCACGAGCGGGACGCGAACGCAGTCACGGTGCTGACGGCCGTCCTTGAGGATGCCACAGGGTACGGCCGCATTCTCCGCTCCGGCCCCGGCCCGGACAGCGCGGTGCTCGGGATCCGGGAGCACAAGGACGCCAGCGCAGCCGAGCGGGACATTCGTGAAATCAACTCCGGCATTTATGCCTTTGACGCCGCTGTGCTTCGCGCCGCGCTGGGTCAGGTCACGGCGGACAATTCGCAGGGCGAGATGTACCTGACCGATGTCCTCGGCATTGCCGGCGCCGCTGGCGGCCGGATTGCCGCGGTCGTCACGGCAGATCGGTGGCAGGTGGAGGGCGTCAACGACAGAGTCCAGTTGGCTGTGCTCGGCGCCGAGCACAACCGCCGCACGGTTCAGGCTTGGATGCGGGCCGGCGTCACAGTCATTGATCCGAACACCAGCTGGATCGATTCCACGGTGCTGCTCGAGGAGGACGTCACTATCCTGCCCGGCACTCAACTGCACGGCAGAAGCACCGTGGCCCGGGACGCCGTCGTCGGCCCCGACTCCACCCTGACCCACGTTCAGATCGGCCCGGGAGCAACCGTCACCCGCACCCATGGTTCCGGTGCCGTGATCGGCGCCAATGCCAGCGTTGGCCCCTTCACCTATCTGCGTCCCGGCACGGTACTCGGCGCGGATGGGAAGATCGGCGCTTTCTATGAGACGAAGAACGTCACGATCGGCCGCGGTTCCAAGCTCTCACACCTGGGCTACGCGGGTGATGCCGACATTGGTGAGGACACGAATATTGGCTGCGGGAACATCACCGCCAATTACGATGGCGAGCACAAGCACCGCACAGTGATCGGATCAGGCGTCCGAACCGGGTCCAACACGGTTTTCGTTGCACCGGTAACCGTGGGCGATGGCGCGTACAGCGGTGCGGGCGCGGTGATCCGCAAGGACGTCCCGGCTGGAGCCCTGGCACTCAGCATTGCCCAGCAGCGCAACGCCGAGGGCTGGACGCTGGCCAACCGCCCCGGTTCTGTCTCGGCCGAACTCGCGGCGGCCGCCACGGAATCGGCATCAGGGTCCGCGTCCCCCGGTTCCGCGTCCCCGGGTTCCGCGTCCGCTGAGCCCGCGTCCGCAGGGTCCGCGTCCGCTGAGCCCGCGTCCGACGGCTCCTCCTCCTCCTCCTCCCGCAGCCAGGAACCAACAGAAAAGGGCAACCGATCATGAGCGAAATTACCGCACGTGGCGAGAAGAAACTGGTTCTCGCAGCCGGACGGGCGCACCCGGAGCTCGCGCGGGAAATCGCCAAGGAGCTGGACACCGAGCTGCTTCCGATGGATGCCTATGACTTCGCCAACGGTGAAATCTACGTCCGTTCGGCGCAGAGCGTCCGCGGAACGGATGCCTTCGTGATCCAGGCGCATCCGGCGCCGCTGAACAATTGGCTGATGGAACAGCTGATCATGATCGATTCGCTCAAACGCGCCTCCGCCAAGCGCATTACCGTCGTTTCCCCTTTCTACCCCTACGCCAGGCAGGACAAGAAGGGCCGGGGCCGGGAGCCGATCTCAGCGCGGCTGGTGGCGGACCTGTACAAGACCGCCGGTGCGGACCGGATCATGAGCGTGGACCTACACACCTCGCAGATCCAGGGCTTCTTCGATGGTCCCGTGGACCATTTGATGGCCATCCCGCTGCTGGCCGAGTACATCCGAACACGCGTCGGAGCGGAGAACATTACAGTCGTTTCCCCGGACACCGGCCGCGTCCGGGTGGCCGAGCAGTGGGCCGAGCGTCTCGGTGGTGCGCCGTTGGCCTTTGTGCATAAGAGCCGCGACCTTACGGTACCCAACCAGGCTGTATCCAAGACCGTGGTGGGGCAGGTGCAGGGGCGGACCTGCGTGCTGATTGACGACATGATCGACACCGGCGGCACCATTGCCGGTGCCGTCCAGGTGCTCAAGAACGCCGGGGCCAAGGACGTCATTATCGCGGCAACGCATGCTGTGCTCTCCGATCCGGCCGCCCGCACGCTCTCCCAAAGTGGAGCCCGCGAGGTGGTGGTCACCAACACGCTGCCTATCCCGGCGGAGAAGCGCTTCCCGCAGTTGACGGTGCTCTCCATCGCGCCGTTGATCGCCCGGGCTATTCGTGAGGTGTTCGACGACGGCTCGGTCACCTCGCTGTTCGACGGTCGGGCCTGAGGCATCCGGAGACTCAACTGGGAATGCATCCGTTGCGGATCTGTTTTGTTCAGCCATCACCGGGTGGACTGGGCAGGTTACTGATCTGGGCGAGTTCTAGCGAACGTTGCAACACCCCCGACTAATCGGGAGTTGCAGCACCCATGGAATCAGCAGCAGTAAGTAGTTCATCGTTTTTGGGGAAGGGTTCGTCTTTTACGCAAGGGTCGGGTTTCCCGGTCAGGTCACGTC
>NZ_JADPVH010000024.1 GCF_026932795.1 Paenarthrobacter sp. Z7-10
CGGACGTGACCTGACCGGGAAACCCGACCCTTGCGTAAAAGACGAACCCTTCCCCAAAAACGATGAACTACTTACTGCTGCTGATTCCATGGGTGCTGCAACTCCCGATTAGTCGGGGGTGTTGCAACGTTCGCTAGAACTCGCCCAGGACATCGTTCTGCGCATCGATCACCCGCTTCAGTGAACACATTGGATGAGGCATCTGTGGACGGGCACACGGGACAGCAACGGCCCTGCGCAGCTTTGTCGGTACCCCATGGGATGGTTTTGATATGAACGGAATTACAATCTTGCTGGCTTTGTTGATGCTTCTCATCGGTCTCGTGGCCGGGGCGGCCGCCGCGGCGCATTTTTTCCGGCGTCGGGTGTCGGCTGCGGAGGGCGACTTCGACAACGTCAGCTCCCGCTTGGCCGAGGTCTCCGCGCAGCTGGCCGGTGCGGACGCCGAACGCCGGCTGCTGAGCGCGCAGAATCGGCAGCTGGATGAACGGCAGTCCACTGACGCGTCCGTCCTGCAGGCGCTGGGACCGGTTGCTCAGAAGCTCTCCGACGTCCAACGGCAGGTGGCACTGCTGGAGCGGGACCGGGTCGAGCAATACGGGCAGTTGGCTCAGCAGCTCCGCGACGCGAAGGATGCCGATGCCGCGCTGTTGCTGACCACCCGGTCCCTGGACTCTGCCCTGCGGTCCAACAGCGCACGGGGCAAATGGGGCGAGGTTCAATTGCGGCGGGTGGTGGAAGCCGCAGGAATGCTGGCCCACGTGGACTTCAGCGAACAGGTCCACAGCGTGACCGCGGACGGCGCCAATCGTCCGGACATGGTGGTTCGACTTCCCGGAAACAAGGAGCTGGTGCTGGATGCAAAGGTGCCGTTGACGGCGTACCTGCAGGCGCATTCCGCGGCGCCAGGCAATGACGAGGCCGCCGGCACCGCCGCCGGTGCACCGGACAACGGCGAACTGCTGGCCCGGCACGCCAAGGCGCTGAAGTCACATGTGGACGCGCTGGCCGCAAAGAAATACTGGGAATCCGCGGCCAACAGCCCGGAACTGGTAATCTGCTTCGTTCCCGTGGAGTCGATTCTCTCGGCCGCTTTGCAGACGGACCCAGCCCTGCTGGACTACGCCATGGCCCACAATGTGGTGCTGGCGTCGCCCATCAGTCTGCTGGCGATCCTTAAGGCGGTAGCCTTCAGCTGGCGTCAGGACGTCCTGACCGAAAGCGCCAAAGAGCTATTTGAGCTGTCCACCCAGCTGTACGCGCGGCTGGGCACGCTGGGAGACAACGTGGGCAAGCTTGGATCGTCGCTCAAATCATCAGTGGACCGTTACAACGCGCTGGTCGGAACGCTGGAAGCACGGGTCCTGCCCACCGCCCGCAAGCTCAACGGCTTGGATCCGGAAGCCCTCTCCACACCCTCCCAGGTCGATGTGGCTCCCCGGTCCCTGGCCGCTCCAGAGTTAATCTCGGGGCGCCGTGACGGTTCAGGCTTGGAGGCGGTCTGAGCCGATTCGGCGGTCAGGAAGTGGGGCGGCTTCCCCGACCGCCCAGGGAGCGGCTGGAGTCACCAGCTTTCTTGAGCGTTGCCCGCAGTTCCTTGGGCAGCGAAAAGAGCAAATCCTCTTCGGCCGTGACAACCTCCTCGACGTCCGCATAGCCATAATCGGACAGAAGCCGGAGGACATCCTTGACCAGCACCTCCGGCACGGAGGCACCGCTGGTCACGCCGACCGTTGCCGCTCCTTCAAACCAGGCCTCGTCAATCTCGTTGGCGTAGTCAACCCGGTAGGAGGCTTTGGCCCCGTATTCCAGCGCAACCTCCACCAGCCGAACCGAATTTGAGGAATTGGCAGATCCAACTACGATCACCAGGTCCGCGTCGGGCGCTATCTTTTTGATGGCCACCTGCCGATTCGTGGTGGCGTAGCAGATATCATCGCTCGGCGGATCCTGGAGCGTTGGAAATCGCTCTTTGAGCAGCCGGACCGTTTCCATCGTCTCGTCCACGCTTAGTGTGGTCTGCGAAAGCCAGATCAACTTGTCCGGGTCGCGGACCTGCACCTTACCAACCTCATGCGGACCATTGACGATCTGGATGTGCTCCGGAGCCTCCCCCGCCGTTCCTTCAACTTCTTCATGCCCATCGTGTCCGATCAGCAGGATGTCAAAGTCGTCCTTGGCGAAGCGAACGGCCTCCCGGTGCACCTTAGTCACCAGCGGACAGGTGGCGTCGATGGTGCGCAGCCCGCGGTCCACAGCCGACGCGATGACGGCAGGCGAGACGCCATGGGCGGAGAAGACGACCAGCGCCCCTTCCGGAACCTCGTCATTCTCCTCGACAAAGATGGCACCCTTGGCCTCCAGCGAGCTGACCACGTGAACGTTGTGCACAATCTGCTTGCGAACATAAACCGGTGGCCCGTAGTGCTCCAGCGCTTTCTCCACGGCAATGACGGCACGGTCCACTCCCGCACAGTAACCGCGGGGGGCGGCGAGCAGGACCTTCCGGGAACCCGGGACCGGTGCCGCGGCTGCTACCTCCTGGGGCGTCCGGCGTTTGCGCGGGACGGTAGGCATAGGTATGGAAACGGCAGTGCTGGTCATGAGTCCATCCTACGGGCTGGCCTGCTGGGTCGGCCGGGATTGACGGGCTGCAGAGCCATCTTCAGCTGCGGGCGAAGGCCCGGCCCAAGGCACCGACAACAATCAGCAGGCCGGCGGCCAGCAGTGAATATATTATCCAGGCACCGAAGCCATCGGTCAGGATGGCGGCGAATCGTTCCAGGAAAAGCATGGCCAGTGGATTGCCACCCAGCCGGAGCGCAATCGTTGACCCACCCCATCGACCGCCAGTTTCCATAATCCGCAGGTAACAGCCAATCCAAGGCCGAAGAGCAGCACGGTCGTGGAACGCCGCCGTGCAATAACGAGGGCGAACAGCAGTGCAAGTGCCGCCGCAACGGCCAGCCCGTACCCGAGCGGGGCAACCATCGCAAGTCGGGACACTGCTGCCGGCGGCACCGAGCGCCCAAGGCTGATAGGTACCTGTGGCGGCACCAACACCGCGGAGGCCAGTCCGGCCGGTACTTTCGCGGCCAGGAGCTGGAGCATGGGGGCGATGTCCAAAGTCAGACCGGCGGCCCCGCCGGCCGGACCGTCGTCGCCGAAGCTCAAGGCGTGACTGCGGCGCAGCGTCTCGGTCCATGCCTGTGGATAGCCGGGATCTGCTGTGATGGACCCAGCCGCAGATTCGATGGCAGGTTGAATCAAGGTGCGCAATCGGTCATCGATCTTCAGCTGCGAGGTCACCAGCTCGGACACACCGTTGGCGAGCGCGCTCTGGAAGGCACGATCGGAGCCAAGCGGCGACATCGTGGACACAAAGCCCTGCTCGCGGACAATGTGGGTCTCCGCCCAGATGCAGGGAACGGCAACGGCGGTCAGCAGCAGCGACAAAAGCACCAAAGCCGCCGCGAAAAAGCTGCGCACTCATCTCCTTCAGCCAGCCAGCACGATGGCACAACTGTATCTGGGATGGGTGCTGCGTCTGTAATGGCATGCCTGTCCTATCGAAGCTGTGCACAGGACCGGAATCTGTCGGTGACCCGTGGGATCATGTGATTAAGTTGGAATCGTCTGCCGAGCCTTTCGTCGCGGGATTCTTTCGAGTGGCGGGGCCTTTCGTTGAGAGGCTGTGCGTCGGCGAGTTGTTCATTGGCAGCGGATTAAGCGAATTGGATCGGGAGGTCGAAAGTGGAGGTGTCGAAAGTGGATGTACTGACTGCGACCAACGATGGCACCGATTACTCCAGCCGCTCTTTGCTGGCCGAAGCACACGCCCGGCCGACCCTTCCGGCCACAGCAGCCGAGACCAGCGCCGAAAATCCCTGGCCTCTCCATGTGCTCTCGGAGAAACTCAAGGCGCACATTGAACGGGCCCCGGCCGCATGGGTTGAAGGCCAAATCATCGAATTGAACCGACGGGCCAGCGTCTGTTACGTCACCCTGCGGGACGTCGACGCCGAAGTATCGCTCAGTGTCAGCGTCTGGGGGTCAGTGCTCGATGCCATGTCCGTCCCACTTGAGCGCGGAACGCGCGTCGTGGCCCAGTTGCGGCCCGATTTCTGGCTCAAAACCGGTCGGCTTTCGATGCAAAGCCGGGATATCCGCCCGGTGGGGTTGGGCGACCTGCTCGCCCGGATCGAACTGCTCCGACAGTCCTTGGCTGCGGAGGGTCTCTTTGCCGCGGACCGCAAGAAAAGCCTGCCGCTGCTGCCGCATCGCATCGGGCTAATCACGGGGCGCAACTCGGATGCGATGAAAGACGTCATCCGCAACGCCTCACTGCGCTGGCCAGCCGTTCAGTTCGAAGTCCGCGAGGTCGCCGTCCAAGGTGTGAGCGCGGTGGCCCAGCTGACGGCCGCCCTGGCCGACTTGGACGCGGTACCGGAAGTGGACGTCATAGTCATTGCCCGCGGCGGCGGATCCATGGAGGATCTGCTGCCGTTCAGCTCCGAGAAACTGATCCGGGCGGTGTCGGCGGCTAAGACGGCGGTGGTCAGCGCCATCGGTCACGAAGCCGACCGCCCGCTTCTGGATGAGGTGGCGGATCTGCGGGCTTCGACGCCGACGGACGCAGCCAAGCGGATCGTACCCGACGTCGTCGAGGAGTTGGCAAGAGTGCACCACGCCAGGGGCCAGCTCAATAGGCGGGTCGGTTCGCTGGTGGAGCGGGAGGTGGAACGTCTGCAGCAATTGCGGACCCGGCCGGTGCTCGCAAATCCGGAGGGTATGGTGATCGTCCGAAGCGAAGATATCGGCAGACTGCTGCGCCGTGGGCATTCGACCATGGATACGGCCTTGGCCCGACACGCGGACCGGATCTCGCACCTGCGTGCGCAGGTTCGCGCCCTGTCGCCGCAGAAAACCCTGGACCGGGGATACGCGGTGGTGCAGCGGCAGAACGGAGCGGTGGTTCGGGCCCCGGAGGAGGCTCCAGCCGGGACGGCGCTTAGGATCCGTGTTGCTGCTGGAGAGTTCGCGGCCACATCATCTAAAGCTCCACACCCTGAGATCAATTCCGCCGGCGGATAACCGGACACCCCCGAACGGAGAAACATGGACAACGAATCGGCCCAAGCTCAGAACCTGGACACGACGGCGCTGAACTACGAACAGGCCCGCGAGGAGCTTGTTTCTGTGGTCAGCAAGTTGGAGGCCGGAGGTGCATCGCTGGAAGAATCATTGGCCCTCTGGGAACGCGGCGAGGCCTTGGCCAAACGCTGCGAGGAATGGTTGGAAGGCGCCAAGGCACGGCTGGCAAAAGCCCGCGCCGATGTCGATGCATCCGGTGACCCTTCCGGGACATAACGGTCCCGGCGGGCGCGAGCCCGCCTGTCCGGGCCTGACGCCCAGCGGCGCCCGAACCCGGCCCTCCGGGTCCAACGCACAGTAGCAGGGCTGGCTCAGGTAGCGGCCAGCTTGCGGCATTCCTCAGCCGGGTCGAAATCGCCCGCGGGCCAGTGCAGTCCCATTCCTTCAAGGGCCTGGATCAGGATTTCCTGCACGGCCAGCCGGGCGTACCACTTCTTGTCGGCTGGGACCACGTACCACGGAGCGGCCTCCGTGCTGGTGCGTTCCAGGGCAACCTGGTAGGCCTCCATATACTCCGGCCAGCAGGCGCGCTCCACCAGATCGGAGCTGGCATACTTCCAATGCTTTGCCGGATTGTCCAGCCTTGCCAGCAGGCGTTGCTTCTGCGTATCCGGACTGATGTTGAGCATTACCTTAACTACTTTGGTGCCTTGCGCAGCCAGTTCGGCCTCAAAAGCGTTGATTGCATCGTAGCGGCCGTCCAATTCCTCCGTCGGCGCCGTCGCATGGACCCGCTGGATCAAAACATCCTCGTAGTGGGACCTGTCAAAGACGCCAAGCATTCCCGGCCGCGGGGCTTCCCTGCGGACCCGCCAGAGAAAATCATGGCTGCGCTCGGCTTTCGTTGGGGCTTTGAAGGCCTTCAACTGGACACCCTGAGGATCCACTGAGCCGACCACATGGCTGATCACGCCGCCCTTGCCTGCCGTATCCATGGCCTGCAGCACCAGCAGGACGGAGGCGGTGCCACCGAATTTGGCTTGTGCAAAGAGTTTCTCCTGAAGCTCCGCAAGCGTTTGCGCCCGCAGCGCAAGGACCGTGGCAGAATCCCGCTTCCGGCCGTCGAATCCCGGAGCAGCATCGGTATCCTGCGCGCTTAACTGAAAGCCCTCGCCAACCCGGAGCAGCTTTGAGGGGTTCTTTCGAAATCCCGTTTTCCCAGCCATATTCCACGCCTTCCTGCTGTCTCAGTGTGCGAAAAGCCCGTCTCAGCGAAGCATCACGTCTTTTTACCGTACCGCCGGAGACTGCTCAGGGTCGGTAATGGCCCAGGAACTCCGCTATTCGGCCAATCGCCTCTTCCAGGTCCTTGACGTTAGGCAGGGTCACCAGGCGGAAGTGGTCGGGCCGGATCCAGTTAAAAGCGCTGCCATGCGAAATCAGGATTTTTTGCTCCTTCAGCAGGTCCAGCGCAAACTTCTCATCATCTTGGATCGGATAGACCTCCGGATCCAGCTTGGGAAAGAGATACAGAGCCCCGCGTGCCTGCTGGACGCTCACGCCCGGAATAGCAGTGAGCAGGTTGAAGGCAACATCGCGCTGCTCGCGAAGGCGGCCGCCCGGCAGGATCAGGTCTTTGATGCTTTGGTGACCGCCCAAAGCGGTCTGGATCGCATGCTGGCCCGGAACGTTTGCGCACAACCGCATATTGGCCAGCAGGTTGATTCCTTCAAGGTAATCGGCAGCCTGTCCCTTGGGACCGGAGATGGCCAACCAGCCGGAACGGTAGCCGCAGATCCGGTACGCCTTGGACAGGCCGCTGAATGTCATGCACAGAACATCGTCGCCGGTGATGCTGGCCGTGTTGACGTGCACCGCATCCTCATACAGAATCTTCTCGTAAATTTCATCGGAGAAGACCACCAGACCGTGCTTCCGGGCCAAGTCCACCATCCCCGTGACGATGTGGCGCGGATACACGGCACCGGTGGGATTGTTCGGGTTGATGATGACCAGTCCCTTGGTGTTCGGCGTGATCTTCGCCGCCAGGTCCTCCAGATCCGGCCACCAGCCATTATCCTCATCGCAGAGGTAATGCACCGGTCGGCCGCCGGCCAGGCTCACCGAGGCGGTCCACAGCGGATAGTCCGGTGTGGGGACCAGAATTTCGTCACCGTTGTTCAGCAGGGCCATCAGTGAGAGCGTGATCAGTTCGCTGACCCCGTTACCAAGGTAGACGTCGTCGACATGGATGTTGTTGATGCCCTGCGTCTGGTAGTACTGCACGACGGCGGTGCGCGCGGAGAAGATCCCGCGCGAGTCACTGTACCCCTGAGCATGCGGCAGGTGCCGGATCATGTCCACCAGAATGGCGTCCGGCGCTTCGAAGCCGAACGGGGCAGGATTGCCGATGTTGAGCTTGAGGATCCGGTGCCCCTCGGCCTCCATCCGCTGCGCATGCTGGAGCAGCGGCCCGCGGATGTCGTAGAGGACGTTGTGCAGCTTGGTGGATTGCTTGTACTCGGCCATTCACCCATATTTGCACAAGGCCGCGCTAATTCCGCGCGAACCCGGTGTATGACGGAGGGTCCAATACCGGAAAAGTGGACTTGAACGCCAAAGCCCCCGCGCCCCGAACGGGTGCAGGGGCTTCGCCGAGCGGGTTCCTACTTCGTGATGCCCTTGTCCTTGAGCCACTGAGCGGCCGCATCTTTGGGGTTCATCTTCTGATTACCGCTGACCATGCGGTTGAGGCTGATCAGGTCATCGGTGGTGAGCTGCTTGGAAACATTGTTCAGCGCGGTCTTGATAGTGTCATTGACCCTGTCCGTCTTGACCAGCGGCAGGACCTGCTGAGCCAGCCAGTTGTTCTTCGGGTCCTCCAGCACCACCAGGTCATTGTCGGCGATGGCAGGGGTTGTCGTGAAGATGTCCGCCACCTGGACCTGATCATCGAGCAGGGCCTTGAGCGTCAGCGGTCCGCCGCCGTCCCCGATCGGGCTGAAGGTGGCCGGGACAAAGCCGTACTTGGCTTTCAGCCCGGGTAGGCCGTAGGGCCGCTCGCGGAACTCCGGCGGCGCGCCGAGGGTGATCTTATCCTCGACCTTCGCCAGGTCAGCGATGCTCTTCAGGCTGTACTTCTGTGCGGTGGCCTTGGTCACAACCATGGCGTCTTTATCCTGGGCGGAGGCGGCATCGAGGACGCTGAGCCCACTGGGAAGTTTCGACGGCAGCGCCTTCAGGATGCCCGCGGGGACCGTCACGGTGTTGGACTTATCCACGTAACCCAGCAGGTTGCCGCTGTAATCGGGAACAATATCGACCGAGCCGTCCTGCACTGCCTTCAGGTAAATCTCGCGCGATCCAATGTTCAACTTGGTGGTCGCGGTGACACCTGCGGCGTTGATCGCGCCGGCATAGATTTCCGCGATCGTCGCGCTCTCCGGGAAGTCAGCACTTCCGACGACGACGGAGCCGCCAGCGCCGCCGGAGGCGCCTGACGTTGAGGTGCTCAACGGGTTTCCGCCGCCACAGGCGCTGAGGGTCAGAGCCACGGAGATGCCGGCCGCCGCGCCGAGTACGGCCCGGCGTCCAATTAGCGGGCGCTTGTTCTGCGTCATGAGTTTTCTCCTTGTACGCCGGCTGTGATGGTGTCACGGCCGGTCAGCGAATTGCCCGGCAGGCGCCGGGGCTCTTTCAAGCCTGGTGATAATGCTAGTCTCTGCAGTCCTGCGAGCACGGAGTCGATGACAATGGCCAGGGCGGCAATGACAATGGCGCCGCCAAAGACCCTGCCGTAGTCACTAACCGACAGTCCGTCGATCAGGTAGCGCCCCAATCCTCCGAGGTTGATGTAGGCCACCACCGCAACTGTGGCAACCACCTGAAGGACCGCGGCCCGGCAGCCACCGAAAATCACGGACAGACCATTGGGCACTTCTACCCGGAACAATATCTGCGGCTCGGTCATTCCCATACTCCGGGCCGCGTCCACGGTATCCCGGCTGACAGAGGAAATCCCCGCAAAAGTGCCCGCCAGGATGGGCGGGATGGCCAGCAGGACGAGCGCCCAGATCGGTGGCATCAGGCCGAGCCCGGCGAGAAGCACGAACAGAGTCAGCACACCGAGTGTCGGCAGCGCCCGCAGTACACCGGCCAACGCGATGACGACGACGCGTCCCCGGCCGGTGTGCCCAACGTACAGGCCGATCGGGACGGCAATGACGACCGCGATCAACAGCGTCAATCCGCTGTAACCCAGATGCTCGACAACGCGCGCCGGGATCCCGTTGGCACCCTCCCAGTTTTCGGGATCGATCAGCCATTCAGAGCCCTGGATCAGCGGATTGTCCGACGTGTATCCCTGCGCGGTGGTGGCGGCCCTCATGGCGTTCCCGCCCTTGCCTCGGCAGGTACCGCCGCAGCGCCGTCGGGGTCGGCGGTCACCGCGAGGATCCGTGCGCCGGGGCCGGTGCTGGGCGGCACGGCGCGAACCCAGGGAGTAAGGATGCGTTGGAGCAGCACCAACAAGGCATCCATAAGCAGGGCCAGCAGCAGTGTGCCGATGATGCCGACGACGATCTCGGTCAGGAAATCACGGCGCAGACCATCGGTGAACAGCGTGCCGAAGCTGTCGATGCCGATAAGGGCTCCAACGCTGACCAGCGAAATATTGCTGACCGAGATCACCCGCAGGCCGGCAAAAAGCACCGGCAGGGACAGCGGAAGGTCCACGGTGAGAAAACGGAACAGCGGGCGGTACCCGACGGCGACGGCGGCCTGCCGTATGCCGTCGTCGATCGAGTTCAACGCATCCACTGTGGACCTGACCAGCAGCGCGACAGCGTAGATTGTCAGGGCAACAATGACATTGGTGAGGTCCAGGATCCGGGTTCCCAGCACCACCGGCAGAATGACAAAAAGGGCCAGCGAGGGAATCGTGTACAGGACGGAGCCGGCGGAAAGCAGAAAGCCTTTGACCGTCTTGTTCAACCGGGCCAACTGTGCCAGCGGAACCGAAATAAGCACCCCGAGGGCCAGCGGCAGGACGGATTGATAAAGGTGCAGCCCGGCCAGCGAGAGCACATGGCCGAAATTGGCCAGCAGCCATTCCATCAGGCGCCGCCCTCGCGTGCCAGCCGGGCCTCTTCAACCGCCGCCAGAACCTGCGCGGCCTTGACCACGCCGATGACTTCGCCGTCGTCGTTCACGCTTACGCCCAGCCCTGCCGGTGAGGACAGGGCCGCATCCAGTGCCCGCCGCAGCGTATCCCCCTGGTGGAACAGGGAACCACCGGGCACCAGGTCCGCAGCCCGGGCCGGGGACAACCAGCCCAGCGGCCGCCGTGCCTCGTCCACTGCCAGCGTCCAGTCCTGCACCCGTTCGGTCTCCCGGCGCTCCCGTGGTTCCACCATGGCCACGGGGTGAATCTGCACGGAGCCGGCGCCGCTGAAGGCCAGATGCCGGAAGCCCCGGTCACGGCCCACGAAGTTCGCCACGAAGTCATCCACTGGGGCCCGCAAGATCTCTTCGGGGGCCGCATACTGCGCCAGCCGCCCACCGGTGGCAAAAACGGCCACTTTGTCCCCGAGAACGGTGGCTTCGTCGATGTCGTGGGTCACAAATACGATGGTCTTGGCCAAGTCCCGCTGAAGCCGCAGCAGTTCGGTCTGCAGCTCCGCCCGGACCACCGGGTCGACGGCACTGAACGGCTCGTCCATCAGCAGCACCGGCGGGTCCGCTGCCAGCGCGCGGGCCACGCCCACCCGTTGCTGCTGGCCACCGGAGAGCTGGTTCGGATAGCGCCTGCCCAGTTCGGGAGCCAAACCGACAACGTCCAGCAGCTCCGCGGCCCGCTGGCGGGCCTTGGTCCGCGGCACCTTATTGAGCCGCAGCACGGTGCCAACATTGTCCAGCACCGTGCGGTGCGGCAGCAGCCCGGCGGACTGCATCACATAGCCCATCGACCGGCGAAGGGCCGCGGCTGGAATCTGTGAAACGTCGCGTCCGTCCACCCTAATGCTGCCGCTGGTGGGCTCGACCATCCGGTTAATCATCCGCAGGGATGTGGTTTTGCCGCAGCCCGATGGGCCAACGAAGACGGTTATGGCGCCCTTGTCGATGCTCATAGTCAGGGAGTCGACGGCGGGAACGCCGTCCTGGAACCGCTTGGTGACTTGGCTGAACTCAATCATCGTTTCGCGTCCGCGCTCCCGGGCCTCCGGTTGCGGAGCCGGCTCAGAGATTGGCTGCGAAAGGGGCGTTGGAGCATCTGATCTTGCCATCGGTGTGTCCCTCACTGTTGGCGGCAATCGAGGTGAAGATCCAGTCCCCACGCCTGTAGATCATATGCAGGCTTATTTTCCCCTGTAAAGCCGAACACGGCAAGACCACGGCCCCGGAGAGAAGAACCACGGCTTCCCGGGGCCGGTCCAGCAGCAGTCAGCGCCGGCTCTTGTGCAGCTTTCCCCGGAATTCCGCGTCCGCCTTGACCGACTTGGCGAAACTGCGGGCGTCCTTGCGCCTTTCGGCCACATTCTGACGTATATGCAGGTGCGCGAGTTCGCGCTGCATTTTCAGGTAGCTGTGCCAGCGCCGAGGTTCCAGTAGGCCCTCCTCCATCGCCGCCTGCACGGCGCATCCGGGCTCACTTCCATGTCCGCAGTCATTGAACCGGCATTCGGCGAACAGCTCTTCGACGTCGCCAAAGACGGCATCCATGCCAGCCTCGGCATCCCACAGTGCCAGCCCGCGGATGCCGGGCGTGTCCATCAAAACAGACCCGCCCGGCAGCGGCACCAGCTCGCGCGCCGTCGTCGTATGCTTGCCCCTGCCGTCGGCAGCGCGAACACTGCCGGTGTCCTGGAGCTGGGCGCACGCAAGGGCATTGATCAACGTCGACTTCCCGGCGCCCGAAGGTCCGAGCAGCACCAGCGTTGTGCCGGCGCCCAGGCGCAGCATCAGCTCGTCGAGGCCATCGCCCTGTTCGGCCGACGTGGTGATCACCTCCACTCCGGCGGCCTGCTCGATGACCTGACCAACGACGTCGTCGTGCCCATTCGCCAGGTCCGCTTTGGTGAGGATGACCAGCGGCGTGGCACCGGAATTCCAGGCAGCCACCAGCGTGCGCTCCAGCCGGTTATGTGAGAATGGACGGTCAATAGGAACCACCACCCCCACGAGATCCATGTTTGCCGCCAGCACCTGGGCCTGGGTCGATTTGTCGAAGGCCCGTTTCCGGGCGAGCTGGGAATACCGCGGCAGCACGGCCAGCACCGCCGGTTCCATGTGCCCGTTCAGTCCCAGGCACACCCAGTCACCGGTGGCGCACTGGAGTTGTTCCTCGGGGTAGCCAACGCGGAGGTGCCGATTTGCCGTGGCCAACAGGACTTGGTTGCGGTCGGCACGCACAACGCGTGCGGGTTGGACGCCGACGCCGGAAGGGCGGCAGCGCGTGAAAAGTTCGGCGATCCGCGGCGAAAACCCGTAGGCTACAGGGCCGTTGATGGGTTGCAGGCCGGAAGCGGAATCGCCGGCGGACGGAATCGGGTTGGGAAAAATGCTTTCAGACAAGCGTTCAGACAATTGGGTTACCTCACGGAAGGCCCCGTGCTGCTGGAACGACCGGAGGTGCCGGTGTCAGCTAAAAGCGGCAGCAGAGGCGGGGAATGGAGCTGTGGCTGACGTAATTGACGTGAATCCATAGACAGTCATCTGTTCCCACCTCCTTCTGCGGTTCGGTCCACCTGCGTGGTTCCCTTAGCCTAGTCTGCGGGCGTTGTGCTGACCAGCGTTCGGTCAGGCCGGGTTGAAGAATCGAAGGTCTCTCCTCCGGGATCCGGCGGTGCTCGCCGCCTTACGTGCCGGCCGCAGGAGCATCCTTCGACACATGATGGCAGGTCCCCTCCCGGCGGAGGGGACCTGCCAATAGCCGGAATTCCGGCAAGCCCAATGCGCTCCGAGTCAGCTGGTCGGTTTCGACGGCTTCACGGCTGGTTGACGGATGAGCTTCTTGTTCACGAACTCGTTCATGCCGAATTTGGCCAGTTCCCGGCCAACGCCGGAGCGCTTGACTCCACCGAAGGGCAGGTCCGCCTGCGTTCCGGTGACGGAGTTAACCCAAACCATTCCGGTTTCCAGCCGTGCCGCCACTTCCTTGGCCTTGTCGGCGTCGGAGCTGAAGACCGACCCGCCCAAGCCGAAAGTTGAACCGTTAGCCAGCTCAATGGCTTCGTCCGCATTGCCCACCTTGTAGATCACGGCGGCCGGACCGAAGAGCTCTTCGGAAAAGGCCCGCATGTCCGGCGTGACGCCGGTCAGCACGGTCGGCTCAAAATATGACCCGGGGCCGTCCACCCTGCTGCCTCCGGTATGCACGGTGGCACCCTTGGCAACGGCGTCGTCGATCTGTTCGGCCAGGGAATCCGCGGCCTGCTGCGAGGACAGCGGACCCAGCCGCGTGGCGGAGTCCGAGGGGTCGCCCGGGACGAGGGCGGCGGAGCGGGCCGTAAACTTTTCCACGAAGTCCTGATAATAATCCTCAAGGACAATGAAGCGCTTGGAGGCCGTGCAGGCCTGGCCGGCATTACCCATCCGGCCGGCGACGGCTGCCTTAACGGTGGCGTCCATGTCGTCGCTGTCCAGCACAATGAACGGGTCGGAGCCGCCCAACTCGAGCACATAGCGCTTCAGATTCCGGCCAGCGACCTCACCGACGGCGGAGCCTGCACGTTCGCTGCCGGTCAGGGAGACGCCCTGGATCCGCGGATCGGCAATCATGTCCGCAATCTGTTCCTTGCTGGCGAAAATGTTGATGTACGCATCGCTGGGCAGACCGGCATCAATGAAGATTTGTTCGATGGCCAGAGCGGACTGCGGACAGTTCTCGGCGTGCTTGAGCAGCACGGTGTTGCCGAGCATCAGGTTCGGCGCGGCGAACCGAGCCACCTGGTAGTACGGATAGTTCCACGGCATAATTCCCACCAGTGAGCCCACGGGTTCGGTGCGGACGATGGCTTCGCCCCCGCCCATGGCGTCGAGGTGCTCGTCCTGCAGGAACCGCGGGCCTTCCTTGGCGTAATAGTCGTAGATGCTGGCCACCAGCCCGACCTCACCCTGGGCTTCCCGGACCGGCTTGCCCATCTCCAAGGTAATGATGGCTGCCAGCTCAGCTTTGCGCTCGTTGTACAACTCGCCCACCCGGGACAAAATCCGGCTCCGCTCCTGCACCGGTGTGCCGCGCCACGAGGCAAAAACTTCGTGCGAGCGCTTCAGGGCGTCCTGGATCTGCGCGTCCGTTGCCGAGGGAAATTCCTGCACGGTTTCGCCACTGGCAGGATTGACTGTTTTGTATGAACTCATGAACCCACCGTAACCACATTCCGCCGCCGGCGGGTAGGCCACGGTCAGCCCCACCCGTCCCAAGTAGGTGTCAGCAGATGCACTCAAACGGGGTTTTGAGTGCATCTGCTGCCACTCAGTTGAGCGAGGGAGGTTGGGCGGGAGGCGAGGGGTGGGGCGGGGCGGAGCGGTTCGGGAGGAAGTTGGGCGGGACGGTTCGGGAGGAAGTTGGCGTGGGCGTCAGGAAGCGGCGAGGGTCAGCACACCGAAGATCGGGTCCTGCTCCAGCACCCGGACATCGGTCAGCCCCCTCGCGGACAGGTGCCCGCGGAAGGCATTCTGCAGCAGCGGCTGGTTCATGCCCAACCCGCCGCCCAAAACCAGAGGTCCGGGGATACCCAGCATCCCGGCGCATTGAGCGGCGAGCACCGCCAGGTCCGCTCCGGCCTGGTCGATCATCGCCAGGCTTCCGGCATGACCTGTCGCGGCGGCGTCGAACACCAGCGGGGACATGCCGGCCCAGTAGCGCCGACCGGTCCCGCCGTGGAAATGAGCGATCAGTTCGCCCGCTGCGGCCAGCCCGCAGTGCGCCAACAGTGCCTGCGTGAGTTCATCGGCCTCCAGCCCCAAATTCATCCGGTGCAGGCTGTGCCGAACGGCTTCGCGGCCGAACCAGTAGCCGCTGCCTTCGTCCCCCAGCAGGTAGCCCCAACCGCCGGCGCGGGCCTGGCCGCCGTCATCGTTCGTTCCCCACGCAGCCGAACCGGTGCCGGCGATCACCGCCACGCCTGTGCTGGCGCCGCCAGCCGCCAGCAGCAGTCTGGTGTCGTGCACGACCCGCACCACGGCGCCCGGCACATTCGGGAGGATCATGGCCGTCAGCGCCGCCGCATCGTCGGCGGTGTCAATCCCACCGGAGCCGGCATAGACCTCGTCCACGCCGGTGCCTCCTCCAGGGCAGGGGCCTGCGAGCCTGTCGAAAAGGCTCGCCAAGTTCGCCGCGGCTTCGGCCCTGCTGACGTTCTGCACATTGGCGCTGCCTACCTCGGCGTCCGCCTCGATTACTCCTTGGCGCCATCTGATGCCGCGGGTTTTGGAGCCGCCGATGTCCAGGCCGATGACCACAGCGGGATTGCGGCGGGCAGTGGAGGCGTCGTTAGTCACTCCCAGAGACTAGCCATCCCGGGCAACCGGCCGGCGAATTCCGCTGGCGGATCCCGTGAATTGGAGGTTTTCGTGTTCACCTCTCCGATACTTGTGGCCCCAATGGCCGGCGGAACAAGCACGCCGGCGTTGGTGGTGGCTGCTGCCCATGCCGGCGCGATGGGATTCCTGGCGGCCGGGTACAAGAGCGTGGAGACGCTTGCGGCGCAGCTGGCGGAGGTCCGGGCCGCCGAGGTCCCTTTCGGCGTCAATGTTTTTGTCCCGTCCGCTCTGGTTCCGGGCGGGCGGACCGATCCGGGCGCTTTGGCCGCCTACCGGAACGAGCTGGCAGCGGAGGCGGACCGTTACGCTATCGTGCTGCCTCCCCTCACGGTTGAGGACGACGACGACGGCTGGGCGGCGAAGGTCGACCTGTTGACTTCGGACCCGGTTCCCTTTGTCAGCTTCACCTTCGGCTTGGCGCCGGCCGCCGTCGTCCGACGGATCCAGCGGGCCGGCAGCCGTGTCCTGGCGAGCGTCACGAGTGTCGACGAAGCTCTGCTGGCGGCCGAAACCGGGGTGGATGCCCTGGTAGTGCAGCATTCCAACGCGGGTTCACATACCGCAGCCTTCCTGCCGGCACCGGCGACCGGGCCGGGGAAGGCTGCGCCCGACGCCGCAGCCTTGGTGGCCGAGCTGAGGCAATGTGTGGATCTGCCGCTGATCGGCGCCGGAGGTCTGGGCAGTGGCGCTGACATCCGTGCCGTTCTGGCCGCGGGAGCCGACGCCGTGCAGCTGGGGACGGTCTTCCTCCGGTCGGTGGAAAGCGGTGCCCGGCAGCTGCATAAAGATGCCCTCGCGGATCCGCAATACACCCGGACCATTGTCACACGCGCCTTCACCGGCAAGCCCGCGCGTGCACTGCCAAACCGGTTTGCTCGCGAGCACACGCAAACCGCGCCATCCGGATATCCGTCGATCCATCGGCTGACTTCGCCAATCCGCGCCGCTGCCGCGGCCCAGGCAGACGCAGAAGGAATCAACCTCTGGGCAGGAACGGGCTGGCAGCAGGCACGTTCGCTGCCGGCGCGCCAGCTGGTGACGGACTTTCTGCAGGGGTTGTAGCTGCCGCTGGCGTGCGCAGGTGCTGGGGTTCTGGCGCATTGGACGCCGTGGTGCTCCCGGCGCGAATGCGGATGTCCTGCTCCGGGCGCATTGGACGCCGGCAGATCCGCTTTCTAGGCTGGAGACGTGGAGAACTCGGCCGGCCCCGCATGGATGGGGCATAACAAGGGGAGCCGCGCCTACCGCCGGATCCTGCTGGCCCTCGGTTGCGCGGGGATCGCAACATTTGCTCAGCTCTACTCGGTCCAGGGTCTGCTGCCGCTGCTCGCGCGCAATTTGGATATCAGCGCTGCCCAGGCCGGACTGACGATTTCCGCGGCAACGATCGGACTGGCGCTGACCGTGCTGCCTTGGTCCTTTGCCGCGGACCGTTTTGGCCGGGTACGGACCATGGCCACCGCCATCATTGCGGCCACTGTGCTGGGCCTGTTGGTTCCGTTGTCTCCCAACTTCCCGGTCCTGCTGGGGATGCGGACCCTGGAGGGAATGGCCCTGGGAGGAATCCCCGCCCTGGCCATCGCGTACCTCAATGAGGAAATAAATAAGGTCCATGCAGCCATGGCCGCCGGAGCCTACGTGGCCGGCACCACGTTGGGCGGCCTGTTTGGCCGCCTCCTCGCCGGACCGGTTGCGGATCTGGCCGGGTGGAGGGTGGCCACGGCGAGCGTATCGGCGTGCGCAGCCGTGGCCGCCATCGGCTTTCTCCTCCTCGCGCCGCCCCCGCGGGGCCTCGTGGCGGCTCATGGCACCGGCGTTCGCAGCCGGCTGGCCGGACTCGTACCGCTGCTGCGTAATCGTCGGCTGCTGGCACTGTACGCGCAAGGATTCCTGCTGATGGGTTCCTTCGTCAGCGTGTACAACTATTTGGGTTTCCGCCTGGAGGCGCCGCCGTATCTGCTGCCGGTGAGCGCCGTCGCGCTGATCTTCCTGGCCTATCTGGCGGGCACCGTTTCCTCCCGCTGGGCGGCCTCGCTTTCCGCACGCGCGGGACGCCGCAACGTCCTGCTCGGCAGCATCGTGCTGATGACCGGTGGACTGGCCGTGACTCTTTGCGCCCCACTGGTGCTGATCCTGGCCGGCTTGGTCCTGTTCACCGCCGGCTTCTTTGGCGCCCACAGCATTGCCTCCGGCTGGACGGGCAGCGTCGTTTCCACCGGTCGGGCACAGGCCGCCTCGCTGTACAACCTCGGGTATTATGCTGGTTCGTCAGTGCTGGGCTGGGCCTCGGGATTCGTCTTCCAGGCTGGAGGCTGGTTGGCCCTGGTGATTGCCCTGGCGGTGCTGGCGGTGCTGGCCTCGGCCACGGCCCTGATCCTGCTGCCGGCCGGCCGCCCGCTCCCAGTCCGCCGTCCGGATCCGCTCCCGGCGACGTGACAGAAGGGGACGCTTCCTGTCGTCGGGTGGGCGCTGGCACGAAAGGTGCGCGGCACCGTCGTCGGCCCGACCGCCGCAGGGCTGGACGAAACGATCCGCCGCCGCCGCCGTCGTCGGCCCGCCCGCCCGCCGCAAGGCTGAACGAAACGACCCGCCGCCGTCGTCGTCGTCGGCCCGCGCCGGCTGCTGATGCCCGCGGAACTAGTGCAGCAATTGGTAGGATGGCCAACGACGGGTCCGGATCGGGTACCTGGTCCATCCTTGAAAACGACATTGTGTGCGCGAACCAGGAGTGGCATGGCCTCAGCAGCGAAGACCCCATCCACCGGCCGGAGCGTGCCCGCGGTCAACACCACCGGGCCCGATACCTTGGACGAGATCGACCGCCGAATTATTGACGCGCTGGTGGCGGACGCCCGGATGACCAACAGGGACTTGGCCGAGGCCGTTGGCATCGCACCCTCGACGGCCCTCATGCGCACCCGCTCCCTGATGGAGCGCCGGGCGATTGAAGGATTCACCGCCCGGCTGAACTTGAACGTTATTGGCCGTTCCGTGCAGGCTCTGATCGCCGTGCGGCTGCGTGCGCACGACCGCGATGAGATTGACAGGTTCACCAGTACGGTGCCGCGGTTGCCCGAGGTGCTCTCCACGTTCCACGTCTCCGGTGCGGTGGATTACCTGCTCCATATCGCGGTGCCCAACACCGACGTGCTGCGGGACTGGGTGCTCGATAACCTAACGACTGACCCGGTGGTTGGCCAGACCGAAACAACCTTGGTGTTCAGCCATATGCCCGGCCATGCCGGTCCCCTCACATAGCGGATGAGGACGCTGTGGTACGCCGACCGGCAGTAATGGCCAGAGCCATGCTGGCCAGGAAGACCAACACGGCAAACCCGGAGACCGCAGCGGGAAGGCCCCATACGCCGGCGGCTGCTCCGAGGCCAACTACGGGGATCGCACTGCCCAGATAGGTGATCACGTAGACGGCGCTGATGATCTGCGCATGACGCGATGGTTCCACCTGGCCAGCCACTTCGTTGAAGACCACCCGGAACGCTACGCCCTGGCCGGCACCGGCGGCGATGCTGGCCAGCACCAGCAGCCAGGGCAGGCCCGCAGCACCGGCGAGGGCGATCATCAGGACGCCGACTCCCAGCATCCCCAACCCAATCGGAACCAGGAAACGCCCGCGAACCGCAAGCAGTTGGCTGAAGGCAGAGGCGCCCAAGGTGAGGGCCGCCAGAACGCCGATAAGTGGGCGGGCATCGGCGTGCATTATCTGGGCAAAGTATCCCGGTGCCAGGGACAGACAGAACCCGAAAACAGCAAAACTCAGAAATCCCACCAGAGACGCCATCCAGAACGCTGCACGGGCCCGATGCGAAACGGAAGGCCGGCGCGGCCTAAGTGCTGCCAGGGGGCCATCGGGACCGGCGGGCTTGATGGCCGGGCGGGCGCGAAGCACGAACAGCGGAATCAGCAGCAGGAGCAGCGCGGCGGCATGAACCAGGAATGGTGTCTGGGTGGGGTTCGGCAGCAGCGTCAACAGCCCGCCGATGACGGGACCGGCAGCTACCCCACCGGCAGAGGACAGCAGGGTAAAGCGTGAAGCCCACTCCGGCCGGCTGGGCAGCAGATCGCGCAATGCGGCAGCGCTGGCTCCGGTGGCGAGCGCAACCGCGATTCCCTGCAGCGCTCTTCCGGCGGCTAGCGTGGCAAGGTTCCCGGCGGTGCCGAATACCAGTCCGCCAACTACGCCGATAAGCACGGCCAGGACCAGGGCGGCACGGCGTCCAATGTGGTCCGACCAATGGCCGGCAAGGATCAGCCCGGCTACGAGCGCCAGCACATAGCTGGCAAAGGCGATGGTCACGCCAAAAGCATTCAGCCCCAACCGCACCTGCAGCAGCGAGTAGATGGGCGTGGCCAAGTTCGCTCCGGACAGCAGAGTGAAAATGACGACGCCGGCGAGCACCAACCGTGCCGTGACGGACGCGTCCCACCCGCGGTCCTGCACGGCTTCGGGATGGAGCGGACGCATCCTCAGTTCACTTAAGACCGTCATGGCAGCCCATCCCTTTTATCGCGTGGATCACAGTCAGGCCGCGGCGCAGACTGCACTAATTCCTCTATAGGATGAAGTATCCGCGATCAAATGATCGAAGATACCAGGACGGATTCATCAAAAGCTTCAATTTCGTCCCCACGAGCGCAACGGGAGTGATCGTGATGAGCAAACTTGACGCCCTTGACCTGAAATTACTGCTGTCACTTGTGGCGGATCCGCGGTCGCAGATTGGGGAACTGAGCGAGCAGTTGGGGGTGGCGCGCAATACGGTTCAGACCCGGATCAAACGCCTGCTGCGCTCAGAAACGTTGCGCAACGGCGGACGTGAAGTGGACCTCGCCGCGATCGGCTACGACCTCGTCGCCTTCGTCACGATCGAAGTGACACACCGCGAGCTCGACGGCGTCATTGCCGCCCTGCGCCGGCAGCCGCAGGTGCTGGAAGTGTACGAGATTTCCGGCCGGGGCGATGTCTGGTGCCGACTGGCGGCCACAGACGTGCACTCCCTGCAGAATGCGCTCCGGGCGCTGCTGCGGATCCGCGGCGTGATCCGCACCGAGACATCCTTGGCGCTGCATGAACATATCCCCTACCGGGTTCAGCCCCTGCTGGGCGGAATGAGCCAGGAGCTTTAGCCTCGCCGCGGCGGTGGCGGCCGTTCCCGGCGGGGACCCGGATAATGAACCAGTGAGCATCATTGACAACGCCGTGTACGTGGACGGGATCCGCACTGTGGACCCGGTGAGCTTGGAACAGACCTACGAGACCCTGGCCGAACGCGGCGGGATGGCATGGATTGGCATGTATCGGCCGACGGCGGCGGAGATGGCTTCCGTTGCGGCCGAGTTTGGCCTGCACGAACTCGCCGTCGAGGATGCCATCAGCGCCCACCAGCGGCCTAAGCTGGAGCGCTACGACGAGAACCTCTTCACCGTGCTCCGGCCCGCACGCTACCTGGACGCGAGCGAGACGGTGGAGTTCGGCGAGCTGCACATCTTCACCGGCAAGGATTTCGTCATCACTATCCGGCATGCGGAGACGTCCGGCCTGGCGCAGGTGCGCACCCGTCTGGAACGGCAGCCCGAACTATTGGCCCGTGGCCCGGAAACCGTGCTCTACGCCATTCTTGACCAGGTCGTGGACGACTACGCTCCCGTCGTCGCCGGCCTCGAAATCGATATCGACGAGATCGAAGATCAGCTCTTCGCCGGCGATCCGAATGTTTCGCGCCGGATCTACCAGCTTTCGCGCGAAGTAATCCAGTTTCAGCGGGCTATCCACCCGCTCGGCGAAATGATGGATTCGCTGGAGCGGGGATTCCAAAAGTACGGGGTTGACATAGAGCTGCAACGGTATCTGCGCGACGTCGAGGACCACCTGCAGCGCGTCACTGCCCGGGCTGATTCCTTTCGACAGCTGCTGCAGAATGCCCTCACCGTGGATGGGACGCTGACCACGAATCGGCAAAACGAGGCCAGCGCGGCGCAAAACGAGGAAATTAAGAAAATTTCCTCCTGGGCGGCCATCTTTTTTGCACCCTCCTTCGTGGCGTCCGTGTACGGGATGAACTTCCATGCCATGCCGGAGCTGAGCTGGCAGTTCGGCTATCCCTTCGCCCTGACTCTGATGCTGATCCTGTGCGCGGTGATGTTTGTGATCTTCAAGCGCAAGAAGTGGCTCTGACCATCGACTGAGCGGTTGGTGTGCGATAAAGCGACGTATCGAGCACGAACTGCTCACTGGATCAGGATCGGGGGACGCGGAGCCCGGTGATAGGGTCCCAAGCATGAGTACCGACCTTGGAACGGATCTGCGCAGCATCCTTCCCGCGGACCGCGTCCTGACCGATTCCGCTTCGCTGGCGGCCTACAGCCACGACGACGCCGAATGGGCCGAGTTTTCGGCGCCGCTGGCCGTGGTCCAGGCCAAGACTACTGCGGAGGTGGCCGACGTCGTCCGGCTAGCCGGGGCTGCAGGCGTGCGGATTGTTCCGCGCGGGGCCGGAACGGGCCTCTCCGGCGGAGCGAATGCCGTGGCGAACTGCCTTGTCCTCTCGCTCGAGCTGATGACCGACATCATTGAGATCAATCCGGACGAGCGTTTTGTCCGCACCCAGGCCGGGGTGATCAACGACCAGCTGCGCCAGGCCGTGGCCCAGCAGGGGCTGTGGTATCCGCCGGATCCGGCCAGCTACAAAATCTCCACCATCGGCGGCAACATCAGCACCAACGCCGGTGGTCTTTGCTGCGTGAAGTACGGCGTGACCAGGGACTTCGTGCTGGGATTGACGGCGGTCCTGGCGGATGGTTCGGTGGTGGAAGTTGGCCGGCGGACGGCCAAGGGCGTCGCCGGCTATGACTTGACGGCCCTGCTGGTGGGATCCGAAGGGACGCTGGCCATCATCACCGAGGCAACCCTGAAGCTGTTGCCGCTCGCGGGACGGGAGAATCGCGCCGTAGTCGGCTATTTCAATGATCTGGCAGCCGCGGGAGAGGCCGTGGCGGCGGTCAGCAAGGCTGGCATCATCCCCTCCGCGCTCGAACTGGTGGACCGCCAATGCCTGCAGGCGGTGGACGACTGGCAGCAGCTCGGCCTGGCTACGGACGGAAATGTGCTGTTGTTGGCGTCCGTGGATGAGCCCGGATCCCGGGGCGCGCAGCTGGCGGAATTGCTGCACTCGATCTTTATCGGCGCAGGAGCCACCAAGGCCGAGCGCTCGGTCAGCGCTGCCCACGCCGAGGAACTTTTCCTCGCCCGACGGCTGGCCTATCCGGCGCTGGAGCGGCTCGGCCCGGTGCTTACCGAGGACGTCTGCGTGCCACGCACGGCTGTGCCGGAAATGCTGCGCCGGATTGAGGCCACGGCGCGGGAGCACCGGACCGTGATCGCCAACATTGCGCACGCCGGGGACGGCAATTTGCACCCGCTGATCATTGTTCCGGAGGGCGATGACGCCGCCAAGGGTCGGGCAAAAGAGGCGTTCGACCAAATTGTCGCGGACGCGCTGGCGCTGGGTGGCACGACGACGGGCGAACACGGAGTGGGGCTGCTGAAGATTCCCGGACTGCGTCAGGAATTCACGGCGCGGGTGATCGAAATGCACCGCAGCATCAAGGATGCGCTGGACCCGCGGGGAATCCTGAATCCGGGCAAGGCGTTTCCGAGCTGAGCTGCCCGCGTTTGCGGTTCAGCGGGCTATCCCCCGCCCGCGCAACCGCGCACCGTCGGCGTTTCCCGGATCCGCGCCCCGGCCAACGTCCCCCGCCGGCGCAACCGCGCATCGGCGCTTTGAAGTGGGCTACTCCCCCACACTGCCGTCGATCGCCTCGCGCAGCAGATCCGCGTGGCCGTTATGGCGCGACGTTTCCTCGATCAGGTGCGTCAGGATCCAACGGAGATTCCAGCGGTGTCCCTCCCGCGATAATCCAGCGGAAAGGTCCTCCAGATCCGCGTTGATGATGGACCGGCGGCTCCGCTCGCAGGCAGCCTGATACAGGTCGCGGAGCGCCCGCGGATCGTCGGCGCCGGCGCTGTTGAATTCCCAGTCCGGGTCCTCGTCCGGCGCACTGGCCCATGGCTCCGGTTCGGGCTGCCCCGCGAACTTAACCTGAATCCAGCTGTCCTCCACCAAGGCCAGGTGCTTAAGCAGACCCGCCAGCGTCAGCGACGAAGAGGGCAACGGCTGCCTCAGCTGTCGTTCGTCCAAGCCCTCGGCCTTGAGCAGCAGCGTGGCCCGCTGGAAGTCCAGGAACTGGAGCAAGGTCGTTTTTTCATCAGTGGCCGGCTGCGGATCAATACGTTCCATCAGGTCAGTCTGGCATACCGGCCCTCCCCCGCCGCCGATCCGTTCAAGAGCCGGTAACGTATTCCGGGTGACTCTTCCCAAGGCAGATACCATTGTCAGTTATCCCGCCGGCCAGCTCCACGGCGCCGCTTCCGTCCTGCATAGTCAACGGCTTGATGACGGACGGCTCGCGGTGCTGCTCGATGCTACGCCATGTCATCCGGTGGACGCGGGTTGGTCCGATCAGGGCCCGGACCGTGCCGTCATCCGAATGACGACCGGCGGCAGCGGGTCCGAATGGCCTGTACTGGATTGCGTGGTGGCCGCCACAGATGGATCCGAACTGTACATTGGCAATGACGTGCCGGTGCGCAAAGGTACCGAAGGGTGGGCGTTCGTCGTCGCGCACCTGCTGCCTGCCGACGCCCAGACGGTCGAGGGAACGAAAGTGGAGGTCTCGGTTGACGGGGATTACCGCGCCGCGTTGAATGCCGGACACACCGGCTGTCACCTCGCCTCGCTGGCGCTGAACCGCGCGCTGGCAAGGCGTTGGAGCAAAGACACCAAGGCGGACGCGCTGGGTGCCCCGGACTTCGACGCCGCCGCCATCGCGTCTTCGCAAATCACCGAATTCGGTTCCGTGGATGTCTTCCGACTGAACAAGTCGCTGCGCCGCAAGGGCTTTGCCACCGAGGGATTGCTGGAGGAACTTCCGGCCATCACTGATGCCATCAACGCCACCCTCGCAGGTTGGCTTGGCGGCAATGCGCCGGTGCGGATCGACCGCGACGGCGAGCGGCTCACCGACCGCCGTAACTGGATTTGCTCACTGCCCGACGGTGAAGCGTCCATTCCGTGCGGCGGGACCCACATTTCCGCATTGACCGAGCTGGGCCGCCTGACGGTTGACTTCACCAGTACCGACGACGGCGGCACCATGACGCTGCGGATGGTGACCCGGGCCCGGAACTTCGGCGGCGGTGAAAGCTGAGCGCCTCCCGAAAGTCGACCTGTACAACGGCTGTTCGTCCATCCCGAACCGGGCATATGATCAGAGCCTAAGAGCGCCGTCGGTTCAGCAGGCGCCCACGGGCCGCGTCCCAGGCCGCGACGCCTCACCGGCGCAGGCAGGCCGGCACCGTCGGGCAGGAGGACAGCCATGAGCGAAGCACCCGATTTGCGGCAGGACTTGGCGGAGCACATCCAAACCCGCCGCGGCGCCATCACGCTCTTTCTACAGCACGCACGGCCGCGGCGGAACCGGCTGGCCAACCTCAGCGTGGTGGGCAGCGCCGTGGCAGCCGTCCTCACCGCCGGTCCGGCCATCGGAGGCCAGTCGTTCACCAGTTCCGTCCAGGAGCGGCTGGGGCTTGCGGACGACTCCGTTGTCTGGCGGGTACTGTGCCTGCTGGCCTTGATTTTCTCCCTTGGCGCGGCGATTTCCACCAATCTGAGCAATTCACGGGATCTGGCCAACCGCGTGAGTGCCGCCGAAACCTGCAACGCCGAATTGGAAGCCCTGCAGACATCCTTGGCGTTCGGCCAACTCCCGCTTCCGGACGCCGTCAGGCTGTATCAGCAGTACATCGCCAAGGTTCCCTTTGTGGAAGACCCGGCTCCCGCGCCCCGCTGACTTCCGCACCGTCGTCGCGCGAATAGGAGAACCAGGCCCCCGGTTCCCGCCCGCACCCTCCCCAAAGTAGGTAGCAGCAGATGCACTTAACCCAAGTAGGTAGCAGCAGATGCACTCAAAACGCCGAATGAGTGCGTTATCTGTAACTCAGTTGGGGAAGGGGGGCAGTCGCGTCGGGGAGCAGGCGGGACGGGGCAGGGGGGCAGGCGCGTTGCGGGTCGTTTTGAGCTGCGTGGGGCGTGAGGGGTTACGGGGTTACGGGAGGGGTTACTTGTTCAGCGGGGACATGTCCGCGTAACGGTCTCCGGAGGGTGCGGGCAGCGAGGCCAGGGCAGAAAGCTGCTCCGGGGTCAGCGTCAGGGCGTCCGCGCCAACGTTCTCCTCCAAATACCCGATCCGTTTGGTTCCGGGAATCGGGGCGATGTCGTCGCCTTGGGCGAGCAGCCAGGCCAGGGCGACCTGTCCGGGGGTGGCGCCAACCTGTGCCGCCACGGCGTCCACCTGCTCCACGATCCGAATGTTCGCGGCCAGGTTCTCCCCCTCGAAGCGCGGATTGTTTCGACGGAAATCGGATTCATCCAGCTCCTCGACGGAGCGGATCTTACCTGTCAGGAAGCCGCGGCCAAGTGGGGAGTATGGCACAAAGCCAATCCCCAGTTCCCGGACGGTAGGCAGAATTTCGGCTTCCGGATCGCGTGACCAAAGTGAATACTCGGTCTGCAGTGCCGTCATAGGATGCACGGCATGGGCGCGGCGGATGGTTTCCGGCGCCGCCTCGGAGAGGCCATAGTGGCGGATCTTGCCCTCCTGGATCAGCTCGGCCAGCGTACCCACGGTTTCTTCGATAGGCGTCGCGGGATCCATCCGGTGCTGGTAGTACAGGTCGATGTAGTCGGTGTTGAGCCGCTTGAGCGACCCTTCCACGGAAAGCCGGACATTCTCCGCGCTTCCGTCCAACCCGCGGCTGCCGTCGCCCCGGTTCAGGAGCGTGCCGAACTTGGTGGCGATCTTCACCTCATCCCGGTGGCCCGCAACGGCTTTGCCGAGGAGTTCTTCGTTGGCGTAGGGACCGTACATTTCCGCCGTGTCGAAGAACGTCACGCCCAGTTCCATCGCCCGGTGAATGGTGCCAATGGAGTCCGCCTCATTTTGTCCGCTGCCGGTGTAGAACGCGGACATCCCCATGCAGCCCAGTCCCAGCCGCGATACTTCCAGTCCCTGGCTGCCAAGTCCGATCTGCTTTACATTGCCCTGCTGCATTGCGTGCGTCCTTTGCTCGTCGACGGTCCCCCTCTGTTGGCATAACGCCAGATTCCGGAGGGTATTCCGAGACAGCCCAAATCCGGCGGGTCCCCGGACCTAGCTGTCGCTCGCCTCCGGCGCCACGGGCGCAGGTACGGGTCCAGATGCGGGTGCCTGGCGCGCAGGTGCAGGTGCCGGTGCGGGCGTGGGTGCAGTTGCCTGGGCGGGCGCAGGTGCGGATGCGGGCGCAGCCACAGGGAGGACGTTTCCCAGAATTCCGCGGATCCGCTCTTCCGCCCCGGAATCGGCCTGAACCGCGGAGAGATTCGCCGCCGTGACGGCCTCCAGCACCTCGGCGCGGGCGATGGTGACTCCGCGTGGAGCGTCGATGCCGATCCGAACGCTGTCACCGCGCGCGTCGAGGACGGTCAGGACAATGTCCTCACCGATGAGGAGCTTCTCACCGATTTTCCGTGTAAGTACCAGCACTCTTTGAGCCTACCTTGTGTTGAAGCGCGACGGCGTTGGCCGGCGGAGCGGACGGGCTGCCGCCGGCCGTGCAAAGGTCAGAGGATGGTCCGGGTGGCCGGTTCGCCGTCCACCCAGCCCACGGCCAGCCCCAGTTCGTTGACCGTTCCCGGCGTGAGCGTCTCCTGGCTGCCGAGGACCGCGAGCGCATCCACGCTCGTGGCCCAGCCCACCTTCCGGACCCAGGCTGCCGTGTCTGCCGGCTTGCGGGCGGCGTCCACGGCCACCCAGACCTGGTCCGCATCCAGGTCGCTCAATGCAGGCGCGGGAACCAAGCCGTCCGTGCGCAGGCCAAAGGCGACGACGACGGTGCGGCCCGCCGCGGTGGCAGCAGACCGCGCGGCGGAAAGTCCGTTGCGCCCCACCACGTGCTCGAGACCGACGGTCCGCATCGCTCCGGCGGTCCTGATCTCCACGGCACCGCCCAAAGCGGCGCCCATCGAGCGGGCGGTTTCCAGCGGATCCATGCCCAGGCCCACGACCATCAAAATCCGGCCGGGACCGGCGTCCAGGACCGGTACCGCAGGAGCATCCCGGCGCTGGTTCCTGGACTTCTCCGGGCTGACCGAGGAGGTCAATTCGTCCAGCAGGGCCGCGAAATCGCCGGAGCCGGTTGAAATTTGCGGCAGCACTTCGGAACGGCCGGCGCCGCCGGGCTTACTTCCGGGCGCATTTCCCAGCACACTTCCGGCACTTCCGGACGCGCCGCCGGCGTTCCTGTCCGTGCCGGCGTGCCGGCCACGCTCCCCGCTGCCGGGTACGTGCCTGCCGGCGCGGCTGGGGTTCCCATCCGTGCCGGGGACGGATTCGTCGGCGTTCCGGGCGCCGGGTGACCTGCTTCGGCTGTTCCCGCCGGTCGGTGAACGGCGGCCGGCGGTATCGCCGTCGTCGGCGTCGTGCAGCAGAGCCGCGATCCCGGTCCGGGGAACCTCCGGCTCCACCGGGCCGGCCAGCCAGGGTGCCACGGAGGCAACCCTATCCGCCGGTCCATCGGGGACTTCAACTGTTACCTCGTAAAAATGCCGGGCAAAGAATCCGGCAATTCCGCCTTCGGTGACCTTCTCCGCGGAAATGATCCGGGCGCCGTGGCCGTGGCTGTTGAACAGCCGCCATTCGATTCCCTCCAGGGACTCGCCCCTAAGCTGAAATCTGCTCGGCACCACGCACCACCCCCACGGTTTCGATGGCCACATTGGCTGCAGTGGCCTCCTGGTAGGAAAGCACCGGCAGCCCGCCGGCCTGGCCGGCGATGAGCCGGCGGATGGCAGGGCGTAAGGCCGGAGCACACACCAGGACCGCGCTTCGTCCGGTTCGCTGCAGCGCCGCCAGGGATTCGTTCAGTGATCCCAGCACTGCGTCCAGCCGGGATGCCTCCATCACTATCTGCGTGCCCTGCTCCGAGGGGCGCACGCCTTCGAGCATGGACTGCTCCAGCAGGGGATCGATCATGATCACCGGCAGAGTCGACCCTTCCAAATGCCGGGCGGCCAGCGCCGGCCCCAGCGCATGGCGGGAGGCTTCGATCAGTCCTTCCGGATCGGTGGAGACCTGGGCGCGCAGGGTCAGTGCCTCGTAGATCCGGGGCAAATCATTGATCGGAACCTGCTCGGACAGCAGCCCCTGCAGCACCCGCTGCACCTCGGCCAGCGTCAGCGCCCCCGGAATCAGCTCCTCCACCGCGGAGGGGTTGACCTCGCGGACCCCGTCAGTCAATACCCGCACGTCCTCGCGGGAGAGCAGCCGCGCCGCATTGTCAGTGACGATAGCGGAAAGGTGCGTGACCAGCACCGACACCCGATCTATCACCGTCGCGCCGGCCATTTCGGCACTGTGCCGCAGTTCGGCCGGAATCCACTTCCCCGCCAACCCGAAGACCGGCTCCGTCGTCGTCGTGCCCGGAAGTGAATCCAAATTCTCACCCAGCGCCAGCACCTTGCCCGAAGGTGCCGTTCCCCTCCCGGCTTCCACCCCCGCAATTCGAATGACGTAGGTGGCACCGGGCAGTTCCACGCTGTCGCGGGTGCGCACCGGCGGCACCACCAGCCCCAGTTCCATTGCGATCTTGTGGCGCAGCGAGCGCACCCTGGCCAGCAGGTCATCGGAGGCACCGGAAACCAGGTCCACCAGATCCGGGGCCAGCAGGATCTCCACCGCATGCACGCGCATCTGCTCGATCAGATCTTCCGTGCTCTCGGTGCGCGGCACGGAAGCCTGCGCCGCGGCCGTGGCCACCTCGGCCGCCTTCACCGCGGCATCCCGGGTTTTGATCCGCTGCGAGGCAACCAGCAGTCCGATGCCCACCAGCATGAACGGAACTATCGGCATCCCCGGAATCAAGCCCATCGCGATGGCGGCCAGGCCGGCGATCTGCAGCGCGGTCCTGGACTGACCCAGCTGCGCCGAGGCCGTGGTGCCCATGTCCGATTCGGCATTGGAGCGGGTCACGATCATGCCGGTGGAGACCGCCATCAGCAGGGCGGGAATCTGCGTGACCAAGCCGTCGCCGATGGTCAGCAACGCATAGGTGTTCAACGCATCGGTGATGGAGAGCCCGCGCTGCGCCATGCCAATGGCGATGCCGCCCACAATGTTGATGACGATGATGATGATGCCGGCTATGGCATCGCCCTTGACGAACTTGGAGGCACCGTCCATCGCGCCGTAAAAGTCCGCCTCGGCGGAGACCTCTGCCCGGCGTTCCCGTGCCTGCACATCGGTGATCAGGCCGGCGTTCAGGTCCGCGTCAATGGCCATCTGCTTGCCCGGCATGGCGTCCAGCGTAAAGCGCGCGCCCACCTCGGCCACTCGCTCGGCGCCCTTCGTCACCACCACGAACTGGATAACCACCAGCAGCAGGAAAATCACCGAACCGATGATGAGCGAGCCACCCACCGTGACCTTGCCGAACGCTTGGATCACCGCGCCGGCGTGCGCCTGCCCCAGCACCAGCCGGGTGGAGGAGACGTTCAGTCCCAGCCGGAACAGCGTGGCCACCAGCAGCAGCGACGGGAAGACCGAGAAGTCCAGCGGCTTCTTCACAAACATCGTGGTCAGCAGAGTCACCAGTGCCAGCGAGATGTTGACGATGATCAGCACGTCCAGCAGCGCTGCCGGAATGGGGATAATCAGCAGCAAAATGACGCCGACCACGCCCACCGGGACAACCAGCTTGGCAAAGTTGCGGTTCACTGAGAGGTCCTTTCCTGATGGTTCCTTCACCTTAGGCTCCTCCAACTGGCTGCGCGTTCAACGACAACCCGTTCAACTGACTGCTTCAACTGGCTGCGCGTTCAGCGGACAACGCGGAGGTGGTCATTGATTCCACCCGGTGGAAGCGTCCGCGGGCCTTCATCGCCATCACGAAGGCCAGCACACGCGCCACCGCGTTATAGAGCTCCACCGGAATTTCGTGGCCGATTTCGCACGCGGAATGCAGGGCGCGGGCCAGGGCGATATCGCGCACCATCGGCACACCCTTGTCCTCTGCCTCCTGCCGAATCCTCGCCGCAATCGTGCCGGCACCCTTCGCCACGACCTTGGGCGCGGATTTTCCGGGCTCGTATTTGAGTGCGACGGCGATGTGGGTTGGGTTCAGGAGCACAACGTCGGCGCCGGCGACGGCGGCGATCATCCGGTTGCGGCTCATGGCCAGCTGGCGCGAACGGCGCTGGGATTTGACCAGCGGGTCGCCTTCGGTGCTCTTGTTCTCATCCTTCACTTCCCGTTTGGTCATCCTGGTCTTCTTGCGGTTGCGCCGGAAAACCACGAAAACGTCGGCGGCGGCCAGCACCAGCCCCGCGGCGACGGCAAATTCCAGCAGCGAGGCAACGCCATGTCCCGCCTCGGCCAGCAGCGAGGCGATGGGCAGCCCGCCGGCATTAGTCAGCACGGGCATGAGTCCCTGCACCACGGTGTAGAGCACCAGGGCGACGACGGCGGTCTTGAGCAGCGCTTTGGCGCCACCCCAGAGCGCCTGAGTCCCGAACACCCGCTTCAGGCCGGTCAGCAGGTTGAAGTGGTCAAACTTGGCCTCGAATTTTTTGACGTGAATGCCGCCCTGCAGCGCAGAACCGGCGAGCACGGCCACGGCAATGGCCAGCAGCAGCGGAATCAGGCTGCCAGCCAGCGACGCCCCACCGGCCCCCAGCGCGGCCAGCGCCTTTGCCGGATCCGGATTGGCGACAACTGCGCGCACGGCCAGCAGTTGTGCCGCGGCCGCGTCGGCGGTCCGGGCAATCGTGCCCGGCAGCATCACGGCCGCCGCGCCAACGCCCAGCCAGGCGGTGATGTCCTGCGAGCGGGAAAGCTGACCCTTGGAGCGGACTTCCTTCATCCGCTTCTGGGTGGCGTCCTCGGTGCGTTCCTGTGAATCAGCCATCTCAGGGCGCTCCCGTCAACTGGGTAAAAGCCTGGCCGGCCAGGGCCGCAACGACCCGCGGCAGGACCGCGAACACCACCCCGGCCAGCGTCAGGGTCAGGAAAATCTTCAGCGGAAAACCCAGCGAAAACGCGTTCAGTCCCGGCGCCACGCGGGTGAGCAGGCCCAGTCCCACATCGGCCAGGAACAGCACCACCAGCAGCGGCCCGGCAATCTGCACGGCCGCCACAAACATCTGCGTGATCGCCTCCGTCATCGCCTGCACCGGTGAGCTCAGGTCGATGCCGCCGCCGATTGGCAGCGCAGTGAAGCTGCGCATCAGCCCGCCGATCACCAGCTGATAGCCATCGGAGGCAAAGAGCAGGGCCAGCGAGGTCATCTGGAAGAGACGGGTGAACTGGGCACCATTGAGCATGGCCTGCGGATCGTACGCCTGCGCCACCTGGAATCCGCCGAACAAATCGATCAGGCTGCCAGCGGATTGAATCGCGCCGAAAACGAGCATCACCAAAAAGCCCAGGGCCGCCCCCACCACAATTTCCAGCACCAGCGCGACGATGAAACCGCCGGTATCCTCAGATTTATAGCCCGGCGCCACCCGTCCGGAGACGGCCAGCGCCAAGCCGAGACCCAGCATCGCCTTGATCCGCAGCGGAAAGGCGTTGTGCGAAAACGGTGGTGCCACGACCAGGAAGGCAACCATCCGTACGCTGGCCAGCATAAATGCCTCCAGCCAAGCGGGATCCACTGACACGCCCACGCTAGCCGCCGCCCCCCAGCAGAGACGGAATCTTGGCGAACAAATCATTGGTGAACGTGACCATCTCGGAAATCATCCAGTGTCCGGTGATCAGCAGCGCCAGCGCCACGCCAATGGCCTTGGGCACAAAGGCGAGGGTCACTTCCTGGATCTGCGTAATGGACTGCAGCAAGGAGATGGCCAGGCCCACGGCCAGCGCGGTCAGCAGTACCGGCGCGGAGAGCTTGGCGGCTGTCAGCAGGGCCTGCAGGCCCAGATCCATGACGGCATTGGTGTTCATCAGCCCCCCCGATAACTCTGGATCAGGGCGGTGATGACCAATCCCCAACCGTCCACCAAAATGAACAGCAGAATCTTGAACGGCAGCGAGACCATCACCGGCGGCAGCATCATCATGCCCATCGACATCAGCGCGGAGGAGACCACAATGTCAATGATCAGGAACGGAATGAAAATGACGAAGCCGATGATGAACGCGGCGCGCAGTTCGGAGATCATGAACGCCGGAATCAGCGTGGTCATGGGCACCGCGGCCGCGTTGGCCGGATTAGCCATCCCGGCCGCGCGGGTCATGAGGGCAATGTCCTCCTGGCGGGTATGAGCCAGCATGAAGGTCTGCAGCGGTTTGGAGGCCGCATCCAGCGCCGCGGTGAAATCGAGGTGGCCATTCAGGTAGGGCTGTACCGCGTGATTGTTGATGTCCATCAGCACCGGCCCCATGATGAAAAGGGACAGGAACAGGGCCAGCCCGGCCAGCACCTGGTTGGGCGGAATGTTGGGCAGCGCGAGGGCATTGCGGGTCATCGCCAGCACCACGAATATTTTGGTGAAGGACGTCATCATCAGCAGCAGTGCCGGCGCCACGGAGAGCAAGGTGATGCCGATCAGGGTGACGACGGCGGTGGACGGAGTGCCGTCCGGGCCGTTGATCTGCACGCTGACCCCGCCGGTTCCCCCGGCGGGCGCAGCGGGCGCGCTGGGGCTGGCCGGCACGGTGGGGGCAACGGGAACCACCGGATCGAGCGGGGCGGTATGCGCGGAGAGCAGTGGCGCGGCAGAAACGGCCAGCGTCCGCAGTCCGGTCTCGGCCGGCGTCGCCGTGGCGGCGGCCGAACCGAGCAGCATCAAGGCCAGCGCAGCCAGTAAAGCGAGCATCATCCACAACATCGCTTTGCCGGCCCGGCGTGCCGGGGCAGCGGTGGTCAACCGTTCAATCCTTTGCGGATCGCCGCCGACGCCTGCTTCCAGGTGGACGCGGAAAGGATGGAACCACTGAGCGCGGATGGTTTGGCCGCCGAGTGTTTGAGCGCCTGCCGGGAAGCGAAAGCCGGGGACGCCTTCGTCGTCGTGCCTTCCTGCGCCTTCGCCAGGGACAACGCAAAAGCCTGCTCCCCGACCTTGTCAACCGGCGCTTCGGAGCTGTGCAGCACGTTTACCGCGTGCTCTGTCACGCCAAGCACGAAGCGCTGACCACCGGTATCAATGAGCACCACCGAGGCCTTCTGCCCCAGGCCGCGGCGTGCCACCACCTTGAGCGGATCGGCCGCGCCGTGGGTGCGCGTGCCACGCACCATCCGGCGCTGCACCAGCCACAGCACAGTCACCACCGCTCCGAGGGACAGCACGACCCTCAGGGCGAGGATTACGGTGTCCATTCAGCTGACCGTTTCGGTGACGTCGAGGATTTTCGTAATGCGGATCGCGTAGTCCTGATCGACGACGACGATCTCGCCACGGGCGATCAGGCGTCCGTTCAGCAGCACGTCGGCGGGGGCGCCGACGGAGCGGTCGAGTTCGATCACGCGGCCCGGCTCCAAACCCAGGACGTCGCGAACGGACATGCGGGTACGCCCAATTTCCACCGTCAGGGTCATCTCCACATCGTTGATGCGGCCGAGCTTTCCGACCACGGAATCGCTGCTCGGACGCAGGAGTGCCCCGCCGGACTCCTGGCCGCGGATGCGGATGGCGAACCAGCCCGCCGTATTGCCGGCGCCGCTCAGTTCGAAGACAGCCGTTTCGCGGTCCGCGAAGAGCGACGCGGCATCCTCGGTCCGGGACTCGGCCAGCACCCCGGCGCCGAGGACGGCGGTGGCTCGCTCGAAGGCGGGTCGAAGCACATCCTGCAGGGACAACAGCGGTGATCCACTCCCACCGGCACCGGCAATCGAGGCGGCATCCGTCAGCACCAAGGCAATATCGGCGGACAGCGCCCCGACGAAGGACGCCGTCACCCCGCCGGTCAACCGGCTGGTCAGCGCCGTCCGATCCGTGCAGATCACAGCATTGAGCGGCACCGGGGTGGGCAGCAGTTCGGTCAAGGCGTGGACGGCAGATGTGTGCAGTGTGTGGTTCGCGTTCATCGCGGGTTCTCCTCGGTAGATACGATGACGCCGGCCAGTCGGGAGCCCTTAGCCCCAAGGGCAGCGCTGGCCAGTTCCTGGCCGTCGACGCTGACCCCTACGGGCCTGTCCTTCGGATGCGGCAGTGGCAGGACATCGCCCACCGCCAGATTGAGAATGGTGCTGGGCCGAACTTTGGCCGAGGCCAGCCGCAGCGAAACCTCCACCGGCAGGTGGGACAGGTGCTCCCGGATCAGCTCCCGCGCATTGTCCACCCGCTGGAGCGGGTTCGCCGCACCCATATGCGGGAGCAGGATTTCCGCCGGAATGGCCACCGTGGCCTGTTCCGCCTGGCCGCCGACATCAATGGTAAAAGCTGACACGATCATCAGGTCCGAGGGAGCGGCGGCCTGGGCAAACTGAGAGTTGTACTGGATGGTGTCGAACGAAATGGGCGTGCTCAGCAGCGACTCCAGCGAGTACCGGAGATTTTCCAGCGCGTCCTCCATCAGAAGCCGGACCAGGGACTGCTCAATCTGAGTGAAGTTCCCGTCCCGCAGTCGCTGCTGCCCGCCGCCCAGCATCAGGACCACCAGGCCCAGACCGGCGGCGATGGGAAACTGGATGACGGCCTTGGAGCTGTGCCCGTCCAAGGTGCACAGCACCATGGCGGTGTTGACCGGAAGCGATGCGGCGTATTCGTCGTAGGTCTGCATGATGACGTGCTCCGACGTCACCCGGGATTTGACCCGGACGCGGGCCGTCAGATGCGTCCCCCACTGCCGGGAGAAGGTCTCCATCGCCAGTTCCAGGAGCCGGCTGTGTTCGCGGGCGAGGGTCGTGGGGCGCGCAAAATCAACCACCTCAACGACCGGAGCCGGCCGTTCGGTGATCCTGCTGGATTCCTCCTGGACAACGCTCACGTCAACCACTATCGGCTCGTCCAGCCGCCCGGTTAGCGCAAATCCAGCAAGTTCCTCCGGTTCTTCCGGTACGAACGCCGGTAACCGTTCCTGCAGCGCAACACTCACTGCCCCCGTGCCTTCATGACCTGGGGGATGAGGGACCGGATCGTCTCCGCCTGATCCGACAGCACCACGATGTCCACCCGACGGTTCTTGGCCAGGTCTGCCGGACTGTTCGTCTTTCCCACCGGCCGCGCAGCACCAAAACCGACGGCAGCCATCCGCCGGGCGGCAATGCCATCCACCTCGATCAGGTGCCGGACAACGTTGGTGGCGCGGGAGGCGGAGATCTCCCAATACAGCGGATCTCCGCCCGAGTCGGGTATCAGGGCGGCATTTCCCTCCACCGAAACATCCAATTTGATCGTGGACAGGACCGGGGCGATGGCATTGAGCACCTGAATGCTTTCCCCCGTCAGCTGCGCATCATCGGGGCTGAAAAACGTTTCGGAGCTGACCAGCCGGACGGTCAATCCGCGCTCGTCGATGGTGAAGGACACCGCGCTTACCAGCCCCTTGGCCTTCAGGTTGGCCTTCATCTTCTCCCGCAGCGCGGTCAGCTTGTCCACCTCCTTTTCCGCCAACTGCAGATCGGTGAACGCCTTTTCCTTGCCACTGACCTTGTCCGGAGGCACCACCACCCCCATCGCGGTATCGACGGTGGTGGTTGCCGTCACGCCAAATCCGGTCGCCAGCGAATTCTTCAGGATTTCGAACTTCGTCTTGTCCACCGTTGACATGGCATACAGCACAATGAACATGCACATCAGCACGGTGACCATGTCCATGTAGGAGGCCATCCAGCGCTCATCCGGGTGATGCTCAGTTGGCTTGGCGAAGCTCCGTTTGCGTGGCCGGGCGCTCACGCCGCTTTCCTGTCTTTGGACTTCTTCGGACCAGCGTCCTCTTTGGCTTTGGCTCCAGCCGACTTCAGGTCATGGGCGGGCACCATGGCCCGCAGCCGCTCTCGCAGCAGCAGCGGCTGGCTGCCAGCCTGCACGGCCAGGACACCTTCCATCAGCAGCGTCATCCGCTCCACTTCCAGCTCCGAGATCCGGGCCAGCCTGCTGCCCAACGGCAGCCAGATGAAGTTGGCGGACAGCAAACCCCACAGCGTGGCCACGAACGCTGTGGCGATCATTGGCCCGAGCTTGTCCGGGCTGCTGAGGTTTTCCAGCACGTGGGTCAGGGACACCACGGTTCCAATGATGCCGATGGTCGGCGCATAGCCGCCCAAGCTGTTGAAGAACTTGGCCGCGCTGTGATCGGACTTGATCTTGGTGCCGATTTCGTCCTCGAGCATGTACCGCAGCTCATCGCCGTCGGTGCCGTCGGCGATGCTCTGCAGGGCGCGGCGCAGGAATGGATCATCGACGGTTGAGGCTTCCTGTTCCAGTGCCAGCAGGCCCTCACTGCGGGCCTTTTCCGCCAGCGAGACAACCTGCTCAATGCTGTCGTGCGGCGGCGTGGATTTACCTCGGATGGCACGCGGCAGCGCCTTCACGGCGCGGAGCACGTCCTTGATGGTGGAGCCGGCCACGCCGACGGCGATGGTCGCTCCGAACACGAGGATCATGGGCGGCGGCAGCAGAATGGACTGCACATGACCACCCTCGATGGTGATCATGGTCACCAGGGAACCAAACGCCAGGGCGAGTCCGATAAGTGTTGACGGGTCCATGGCTATTTTGCCGGCGGCAGCGGAACGGTATTACCGGTGCGCCGCTCTCCCGGGTCGGCAGGGGGAACAATACTGAGCGTGGGTCCGCCACGTTGCGGCACCACGGCCGCGGTGTCCCGGGCCAGACCGATGACGTAGGCCCGGTACTGGGCGATCAGCTCGATCACCTCGGGCATGGATTCAGTGACAATGTACTTGGCGCCATCCGCCATCACCAGCGTCGTGTCGGGGTTGGCGTGGATTCGTTCGATGAGGTCGGGATTGATCGCGAACTCGCGGTTGTCCAGCCGGGTTACTACGATCATTGGTTCATCCTTGGTTCGCAGGCCACAGCGGTCTGAAGAAACATCCATCAGCACACACTGTCGGCCGCCCACGGCACATTGTTAGCTGCCGAAGAGTGCTGATGAACACGTTCCGCACCAGGATGTGCTGCATTAACCTTCCGGGCGGGACGGCCACACTCTGGGCTGCCGCTGATGGCGCCCACTTCCGTCGCGATCGACAGGGAAGTGGGCGCCAGCAGCAGGAGACAACCCGGGTTTTGCGAAACGTTAGCGCTTCAGGTCGATCAGTTCCTGCAGGATCTGATCCGAGGTGGTGATGGTGCGCGCGTTGGCCTGGAAGCCACGCTGCGCCACGATCAGGTTGGTGAACTCCTGGGACAGATCCACGTTGGACATTTCCAGCTGGCCACCCAGAAGAGTGCCGAGACCGCCAGCACCCGCGGTACCCACGTTGGCCGTGCCGGAGTTGGCGCTGGTCCGGTAGGACGATGACCCGGCCTTCTCCAGGCCTTCCGGATTTGTGAAGTTGGCCAGCGCGATGCGCCCCACGGCCTGCTTGGATCCATTGCTGAAGGCGCCCATGATGGTGCCATCCTTGGCCAGCGAGAAGGACTGCAGCGTCCCGGCCGTGCCGCCGTCCACGCTGTTGGCCGTCACCGTGGACATGCCGGTGAAGCCGGTAACCGTCGAGAGGTCAACAGCCACGCCACCAATGGTCATCGATTTGGAACTGCCGGCAGTTGGCTGGCCATTGGCGAAGTTCAGCGTTGCCGTGCCGCCGGCGCCATCGGAGACATTCCAGCTGCCGGCGGCCGTGTGCGTGAAAGTCAGGTTGACCGTGCTGGCGTTTCCAGTCGCGTCATAGACCTGGAACGGCTTCACCAGAGTTGTGGGAACGGCCGCGTCGCCGGGCAGGTTGCCACCGACTGTGGCTTTCGTGGTCGCGGCGGCCGGCGCCAAAGTCGCCGTGGACAGGACCATATCGCGAACCGGGCCGCCGGTAATCGTACCGTTCGGGCCAGCCATCCAACCCTGGACAATGGCGCCATCCGGAGTGACCAGCCGGCCCTGCGGGTCCTGCGACAGCGACCCTGACCGGGTGTACAGGGTTTCCGTTCCCTGCTTGGAAATGAAGAACCCGTCGCCGGAGATCATCATGTCCGTATTTTTGCCGGTGGTCTGAGAGGATCCCTGCGTGAAGTTCGTCGCGATACCGGCCACCTGAACGCCGAGTCCCACCTGGGCAGGATTGGTGCCGCCATTGCCGCCCTGCGGGCCGGACGCGCCCTTAGTCATTTGGGAGAGCGTGTCCTCGAACTGCACGGACGATGCTTTGAAGCCTTGGGTATTGACGTTGGCGATGTTATTGCCAGTGACGTCCAGCATGGTCTGGTGGGCGCGGAGTCCTGAGATACCTGAGTACAGGGAGCGAAGCACGGGATTTCCTTTCGGGAGGTACTGCGGTTGGTACGACGTTATTGGAAGGAGATGTTGCTGAGGTTGGTGGGACGGCGGCAATGGGTGCGGAGGTGAGAACTGCTAAACGCTGCCGGAAGCGGGTGTTCCTGCGGCAGTGTCCGGACCGGTGGTGACGCCGGAGACGGCGTCCAGAGCCACGGTCTTGCCGTCGATGGTTATCTGCGGTACCGAGCCGGCATAGGAGACCGAACCGGCCACGCCGGTGACACTGACTCCGTCCTTATCGTCGTAGGTCACCTGCTTCCCCACCAGCGCGGCAGCCGCGATCCGCATCTGCAGGGAGAAGTTTTCCTGGTTGGTCGAGGCAAGGGTGGTGAGTTTTTCCATCATGGCCAGCTGAGTGGTTTGGCCGATCATGGCGTTGGTGTCCATCGGCGAACTGGGGTCCTGGTTCTGCAATTGGGTGACCAGCAGGGACATGAACATCGAACCATCCATGGTTTGTTTCGGAGCCCTGGTGGGAGCCGTGGAGTAGAGGCTGCTGCCTCCCGTGGCTGCTACTGATTCAACGGACAAAACGGGTGCTCCTTTTCTCAGGCGATGACATCGAGGGTGGACTGCGCGGTGGCTGGCGCGATTCGCTGTTCCGGGGCGGGCCCGGCAATCGGTACGTCGTGGCGTCCCGGATACAGCGGCGCCAGCGCTTCTGCCCGGTTGTGGAAGCCCTGGCCGGCCTGGTTTCCCGGCTGGCCGTTGGGCTGGTTTCCGGAGGACAAATCGAGGCTCGCGCTCAATCCGGTACTGGCCAAGTCCCGCCGGAGGTCTGCCATCACGGCCCGCAGTGCGTCCCGGCCGGCATCATTGGGGGCGAACAGTGCGATGCTGACGCTGTTGTCCGCCGAAATATGGGCCTGGACCGTCACTGGTCCGAGCGAATCGGGGGCTACCTTGATGATCATCACGTGATCGCCAGGGTTAGCCGCCGCCAGTGCCACCAACGGTCCGGACAGCTGGCCTGCCAGCGGCGTTGGTGCGACCGGGGTTGGCAGAGGTGCCGGAGGGGCGACGACGGCGGTTGGTCCCACCGCGGTCGGCGGCGCCGGCATCGCCGCGGCAGGGACGGCCGGGTTGAGCGCGCCAGGAGCGGCAGCCTCGACGGGGCCGGGCTTGTCTGTGTCCCCCGTCTTCGCGGGCACCGCAGCAAGCTGCAGTGCAGCGGCAGCGCTGCCCGCGCCCGCAGGAAAAGCCGCCGGCGGAACGGCTGCCACAGGAGGGGGTTCGTTTGGGGACGGGACATCCGTGATGCCGGTCGCGGCCGGGTTCAGGGCAGAAGTTACAGCCGCCGGGTTCAGGGCAGAAGTTACAGCCGCCGGCACCACGCCCGGGACCACGCCGGCCGGGACCATCAGCTGTGTCAATGCGGAAGCACCCTGACCCGCTGAGCCTGCGGACGTCTGCTCATCCACCTTGCCCGGGACGCTGCTATCCGGGGCCGTTGGACTGCCCTTGGCCCCTTCGAATCCGCCAGCACCTTTCGCCTGCGACGGCATGGACGCCATCATCCGAACCGCGGCAAGGTGAACTTCCGGACTGGAGCCCTTGATCCCCACCGCCAGTTCCAGCGTCCCCGGCGCACTGCCCCCGGGTTCTTCGGAACCGCCAGCACCTTTCGCCTGCGACGGCATGGACGCCGTCATCCGAAGCGCGGCAAGGTGAACGTCCGGACTGGAGCCCTTGATCCCCACCGCCAGTTCCAGCGTCCCCGGCGCACTGCCCCCGGGTGCTGGCTCCCCGCCTGTTGCCGGGGCAGGATTCGGTCCTGATTTCCGGCTGGAAACCGCGGGGTTCGCGTCCGTCGGCGGACCGGAAACAGCATCAGGGCCGACCCGCGCTTCAACGGTCGTTGGTTGCACGGCGGTGGCAGTCGGCGCCGTCCCCACTGTGGGGTTTCCCGACATACCCGAAGCCCCCATTCCAGCCGCGGCGCCCGAACCCACCGAAGCCGTGCCGCCGTCGTCGTCGGAGGCATCCTGCTTTGACGTCCTGGCTGCTGCCCCGCTGGCACGCTGCGATCCGAGCAGGGACTGCAGAACCGAGCCGAAGTCCATATCTCCGGGGTGGCCATCACTTTTCGCTGCACGCTGTGGTGTTGCGGTCCTCGACGAAGGCTGAGCCGCGGACAGCGGAATTACCGCGTTCATTTGCCGCTCCCCGCCAACAACGTGGCCCGCGCCGCCGACGCTTGGGCGAGCAGGCCATTCGGATCGCTGCCGGCAGCGGTTCCAGCAGCGGCGGCGGCCGTGGTGCCGGCCGATGCGTCCGGAGCCGCGGAAGGCACCACGCGGACGATCCTGTCGAACTGGAAGCCTGTCGGGATCGCAGCGATGCTGACTTTTTGGCCGGGAATCGGAGCATGGATGTATTGATTGTTGCCCAGATAGATGCCGATGTGCTCCACACCGTTCATCACCAGCAGGTCGCCTGGTTTAGCCTGCGCCAAGTTTGGAACTGTGGAACCGGCGTTCATCTGGTCGCGCACCAGCCGGGGTACGCTCACCCCGAGGTCTTTGAAGACGTGCTGGACGAATCCCGAGCAATCGAAACCGACGGCGGGGTCGGTGCCACCCCAGACATACGGCACACCCAGGTACTTCTTGGCCGCCACGGTAACGTCGGCGCCGGTGGCCCCCTTCGGATTGTCCGCCGTCACGGCCGCCGGCGAACCAATGCCGGCGGAGCTGGCAGATCTGCTCACACCGGAAGTGAGTGCCGCGGAGCCGGACTTGAGGGCACTGGAAATGGCACCGGATATTGCACTGGATCCTGCACCGGTTCCCGAACTGTCTGCCGTTCCCTGCGCTGCGGCCAGTGCATCGGCGAAAGCCGTGGATGATGTGCCGCCTGCCGCCGCCGTTGTCGTCGCCGCTGCCGCCGCCGTTGTCGTCGCCGCTGCTGCCGCCGTCGTCGTGGCCCCCGCCGTGGGGCGCGCGGACAGGGCAGCGGCACCGCCGGCACGGACGCTGGCCAGCTGCGACAGGGTGGCCTGGATTTGTCCTATCCGGCTCATCAGATCAACGGCGGTCATGGCTTGGCTACCTGCCGGCCCCGATGCCAGCTGGTAACGGCCAACTCGTCCAGAATCGTCTGCTCGGCGTGGAGTTCCTCAACCGCCGCCCGCTCGCGGTGCTTGGTTGCCAGCTTCTCCAGCCGCACCGACTCGGCCCGCGCCAGGTTGTACGCCGCCTGAGCCGCCTCGGCAGCGGCCTGATTCTGCACGGTCACGGCCGCCAGCTCGCTAAGCATGCTCCTCGAGGACGCCCGCGCGGCAGCCACAGCGCTTAAAGCGGCGGCGTTGGAGACGTCGCTGGGAGTTTCCTGCAGGTCCAGGTGCGCGGCATTTTGCCGGGCAGTATGCGCGGAGGATCTGCTGTTGGCCTGCGCGAGGTCGACGGCGGCGGCATCCTGGTGCAGCTGCTTCAGGCGCAGCAGCCCGGCCAGCGGGAATGAACGGGGCATCACAGACCTCCAAAGCTTTGGACAAGGTGATTGAGCTGGTTCCAGGCATCCGCTCCGGAGGACTGATCATCCATCCGCTGCTGCAGGAAGGCATTGATGTCGCCCTCGTGCTCCAGGGCAGCATCGACCAGCGGGTTGGTACCGCGCTGGTAAGCGCCGACGTCGATCAGGTCCTGGACGTTCCGGCGGGCGGCGAGGACCTTGCGCAGCCCGATGGCCGTGCGGCCCTCGTCCGCGGAAATAACTTTCGAGGCCACCCGGGAGATGGATCCCAGCACGTCAATGGAGGGAAAATGCCCGGAAACCGCGAGTTTGCGGTCCAGCACCACGTGCCCATCCAAAATGGATCGGGCCGCATCCGCGATTGGCTCGTTGTGATCGTCGCCGTCCACCAGCACCGTGTAGATGCCTGTCACAGACCCCCGCTCGCCCGTTCCGGCACGTTCGAGCAGTTGGGCCAGGACGGAAAAGGTCGACGGCGGATATCCACGGGTGGCAGGCGGCTCGCCGACGGACAGACCGATTTCCCGCTGGGCCATGGCCACTCGGGTCAGGGAGTCCATCATCAGCACGACGTCGGCACCCCGGTCGCGGAACGACTCGGCAATCCGCGTGGCAGTGAACGCCGCCCGCATCCGCATAAGCGCCGGTTCGTCGGAAGTGGAGACCACCACGACGGAGCGGGCCAGGCCCTCCGGACCCAGATCGTCCTCCAGGAACTCCCGGACCTCGCGGCCACGCTCCCCCACCAAGGCAATCACAGACACCTCGGCGTCGGTGCCGCGGGCCACCATCGAAAGCAGCGAGGATTTACCCACGCCGGAGCCGGCAAAGAGGCCGATGCGCTGCCCTTTTCCGACCGTGATGAGGGTATCCATGGCCCGCACGCCCAGCTGCAGCCGATCCGTGATGCGTGCCCGCGCCATGGCGGAGGGCGTAGCGTGATCCACCGGCACGTGGCCGTCCACCAGCAGCGGACCCTTGCCGTCGATGGGCCGGCCCAATCCATCAATGACCCGACCAAACAGTCCTGCACCGGTGGGCACCAGCAGCGGCCGGCCCTTGGAGCGCGCCGGCGAGCCGGCACCGATTCCGGTCAACCGGCTCAGCGGCATGCAGCGGATACCGGTGCGGGTGACAGCCACCACCTCGGCGTCAATTCCCTGGCCTTCGCCGATGGTGACCAGATCGCCTACGGCGCAGTCCAACCCGGCCAGTTCCACACCAAGTCCCACCACGGAGGAGACCGAGCCCACGCGTTCCGGCCGTGCCGCAGCCAGGGCACTGTCGAACCGCCCGGCGTGCGGACGCCAGCTGCTGCCGGCTGGAGCGCCAGCTGTGGTGCTCACGCTGGTGCCTGCTGTGGTGCTCACTGAGGTGCCCGCTGCGGTTCCTCGGCCAGCGCGTCCTTGGCCCGGGCCAGCGCGGTGCCAATCCGGGCATCGAGGTATCCATGTTCGAATTCCGCCATCGCATCCCCACGCTGCAGCCCGGCGTCGGGGATGAACTTCACGTCAGCCTCGGCGCGGGTGTCCTCGTCCAGCTGGGCCAGGTCCGCCGGGTGCATCCGGACGGTGTACGCTCCGGCGGCACCCCGGTGAACCAACGCCCGGGTGAGAGCGGCGCGGGCGCCATTGTCGCCTTCGGACAATTCCCGGCCCAGCACCGCCTCCGCCAGCTCCACCGAAGCGGCCAGCAGCACTTCCTGGGCCTCGGTGACCACCGGCAGCAGCACCGCATTCACGGCAGTTACAGCTGCGTGCATGCCGGCGACTGCCTGTTCCATCGTGGCCTGCAGCTGGCTCAGCATGGCCGCATGCTCAGCTTCCATCACGGCCAACCTGGATTTGGACTCCGCGTCCGCCGCGCGCATGCCGAAGGTGTAGCCAATGGAGTGCCCGCGAATATAGCCCGGCGTGCCGGGTCCGTCCGGCGGTGTTCCCTCCACCGGAGAAAAGCTGATCGGTGTAAACGCGGTGCTGGACCCTGTGCTGAACGCCGTGCTGCTGAACCCCGTGCTGGACGCCGTGCTGCTGAACGCCGTGCTGGACGCCGTGCTAGTAGACAAGGTCATCCTCCTCGTTCCGGCGCACGGTGATGGTTCCGGCCGCTTCCAGTTCGCGGATGGAACGGACGATATCCGCCCGCGCCTGCTCCACCTGCGAAGCCCGTACCGGGCCCACAGCCGAGCTTTCAGATTCCAGTATTTCCAGATTCCGCTCCGAGATGTTCGCGTGAACCACTTCAATCAGCTCCGGGGCAGCACCCTTGAGCGCCAGTGCCAGCACGGAGGCGCCGATGCCGCGCAGCACTTGCTGGACGTCCTTGCGCTCCAGCTTCACAATGTCCGGGAACGTCAGCATTCGGGAGCGGATTTCCTCGGCCAATACCGGATCGCGGGATTCCAGCCCCTCCATCAACGCCTTTTCGGTGGCCACATCCGCGCGGTTGAGGATGTCCACCAACGATTCGATGCCGCCCACAGTCTCGGTTTCCCGCAGCGAGACAACGGCCTTCGCGCGGATCTTGAGGGTCTCGGCGACAATACTGACTGCTTCGGGGGTGGCGGTGCCCATCGAGGCAAACGCCTGCGCCACCTCCGCACCCATGGATTCGCCCAGACCGGCAATGACCGAAGACGCTTTCTGCGCGTCAAGGTGCGCCAGGATCAGTGCGATGGTCTGCGGCAGCTCACCGTCCACCAGGATGACGATCTGGGCGGGATCAGCGCCGGCCAGGAACTCGAAAGAGGTTCCGGCCATGGATGAATCGAGCCGGCTCATCACCCCTGCCGCCTTTTCCTCACCAAAGGAGGCGTTCAGCAGTTCGACGGCGAAATCCCGGCCGCCGCGCGTGTGCGGGTTGGGGCGGAAACTCATCTCGTGGAACTCATCGATCACGGCACCAGCCAGGGCCGAATCCACCCGGCGCAGCCGGACAATCTCCGAGGTTATATCGTCCGCCTCGGCCTCGGTGAACTGTTTCATAACCTGCGCGGCCCGGCTGGGCTCGAGCTGCATGAGAATTACCGCAACTTTTTGCGTCCCGGTCAGCGCGGTCTCGGCAGTGCTCATACCGAGGACCTCTCATCCATCATGCTGCGCAGGTAATCCGCAGTCTTCTCCGGATCATGTGTGGCCAGCGATTCCAACCTGGCACGCTTGCCGTCAAGGTCCATCGGCGCATCCGGCAGTCGCGGAATCTCCAGGGCCGACGGCGGTCCCGGCAACTGCAGGGCGGTGGTGGCCGGATCGATAAGCAGCATCGGGTCCAGCCGCTCTCCCAGATCCACCGGCTCCCGACTCTGGCGCCGGTTCCGGCGCGCGTACAGGAAGAGCAGCAGGGCCGCCAGCACCAGCACGACGGCGGCAATAATGAGGGTTCGAATGGTATCGGCGGTGCGCTGGGCATCCGCATCGGCCTTCGCCGCGTCCAAAGCGGCCTTGGCCGCGGTGGCGCCGGCAGCGTTGAACGGCAGGGCCGCCACCGTAACGACGTCGCCGCGGGCGGCATTTACTCCGGCCGCGGAGGAAACCAGCGACTTCAACGTCGCCATGTCCACGCCGTTGGCCGCGCTGGAGTTCACCGCCACGGAGATGGTCTGGCGCGTCACGGTCCCACCCGGAATGGTGGTGGTTTGGGTGACCTTATTGACCGCGTTGTTCTTGGTGGTCTGGTCCGAAGTGAAGGTGCCGTTCCCGGCATCGGAGGGCACAGCCGTGCTCTGCGAACCGAGCACACCGGCGGCCTGGCCCCCAGTGCCGGAATAGGATTCGGTGTTCTTGGATTCGCTGAGCGCGGGAGCGCCGGAGGGGCTGGTAAAGGATTCCTCCACCTTTTGGCCGGTGTTTTGGTCAACCGTCGCAGAGACGGCGACCGTGGCGTTGCCCGGCCCGGCCACCCGGTCCAACATGGCCTGAACGGCACTGCCGACCCGCTTTTCATAATCGGTGGCCAGCTTGCTGTCGCTACCGGTCACCCCGGTGCCCACGGCGGAGAGGACATTACCGGAGGCGTCGACGACGGAGACGTTCGTTGGCTTCAGCCCGTCGACCGCAGCGGAGGTCAGATGAACGATGGCCTGGACCTGATCGGAGTTGAGCGTGGCACCCTTGGCAGTTTCGATGAAGACCGACGCCGTTGGGTCCTGTTTCTCGGAGACGAAAACGGTGTCCTTCGGGATGGCAAGCTTCACGGAAGCCGTCTGCACGCCATCCATCGCCTCAATCGTGGAAGCCAGCTCCCCTTCCATGGCCCGCTTGTAGGTCACGGACTGCTGGAACTCCGATGAGGTGACGCCCATATTGTCCAGCAGAGAATATCCAGCTGTCTTACTGGCCGGCAGCCCCGCGGCCGCGGCTTTGAGCCGCTCGTCGTATACCTTGGCATCCGGCACCAGGATGGTTCCGCCGCCATTGGTCAGCTCGTACGGGACGCCATCGGTGCGCAACTGGTCGACGATGCTGCTCGCATCTGCCGCCTGCAGGCCGGAGAAGAGCGGCGTGTAGGCCGGCTTACCGAGCCAGGACGTCAACGCAATGCCGCCCAGGACCAGACCTGCCACTCCGATGATGGCCAAAGTCCGCTGGGCGATGCTGAAGCCTCGAACTGTTGAGCCCAGTCGGGCAAACATTGCCGTAATCTGCGGCGGCATCAGGCTTGCATCCGCATGATCTCGTTGAACGCGTCGATGCCCTTGTTCCGCACGGCCGCCACTACTTCCAGGGTGACCTGGGCGCGGGTGGCCGCCAGGGTGGCGGTGTGGATGTCATCCAGGCTGCCCGTGACCGCTTTCACGGCCAGCGTGTTGGAGTTGGACTGCAGCTGCTGCAGCCCGTCCACCGCACCGGTCAGGCTGCTCGCGAAGCCCGAGCCATCGCTGCTGGCCGCGGGTTGGACGCTGGGCAGATATCCCGTGGCGCTGACGCCCTGAACCCCGCCGATGGGGGGAATAGTCATCAGGCTTTTCCGATCTGCAAGGCGGACTCGTACATGGTTTTGGCGCGGTCGACGACGGCGGCGTTGGCCTGGTAGCCGCGCTGGGCCATGATCAGCGAACTCATTTCGGTGGACAGGTCGATGTCCGGGTAACGGACGTTTCCGGCATTGTCCGCCAGCGGGTTGTCCGGCTCGTGAACCACCCGGCCCGCGGCGCTGCCAAAGGTGGCCCCGGCAATGTGGACCCCGGCGGTGCCCGGATTCTCCTGGGCATCGATGTAGCGGGCCTGGAAGGCGTTGCCGCTGGTACTTCGGGCCGTGTTCACGTTGGCGATGTTGTCCGCGATGGCGTCCAGCCAGGCACGGTGCACGGACAAGGCTGAGCCGGCGATGGAAATGGCATCGGTCATCAGTTCGTCCTCAGGGCTGTGCGGACGCCGGTGAATGGAGCATTCGACGCCTGCGTGGCGAACTGGTAGCGCAGCACCGTGTCGATATTTTCCAGCGTCTCGGTGTCCAGATTGACGTTATTGCCGTTCAGCTGGGTCGGATCGAGGGAGCGTTCGGTGCTCGACATAACGTGCCCGTCACCGGCCTGCACGGACTGGGCCAGCGCATCCTCGAACGTCACTCGCTTGGCGTGGTAATCGGGAGTGTTGACATTGGCAATATTGCTGGCGATGGTGCGTTGACGCAGGGCCAAGCCGTCGAGGGCGCTCGTCAGAGCAACAGTGGTCACGGAATCGAACACGGCTACCAGCTTCGTCTGGGAAGGGAGTGAGGTGCGGCCGATCCGTGGCCTTGTGAACGAGCGATCCGTGCTCGTTTACACCTATCGGCATCCCTGAGGCGCCGGTAAGGACTTTTATGCAGTGATTTGGGCAGGGTCTTCAGCCGGGCCTGGCACCTTATTTAGGACTGGCTTGGAATGGATTTTCAGCCGGTGACGTCCAGGAAGACGGACTGCCCTGCGCGGCGTACTTCGGGGACGGCGGCGATGGCCGCCAAATGCCGCAGCGTGCGGCCTTGGGCATCCTCGAGATGGGCCACGACCTGCTGCTGGGCTGCCAGCAGGCCACGGGCGCGCTCCACCAGTGCTGAGGGAATGGGACCAAGGTTATGCGGTGCAGTCCATTGTCCCGAGTCCCAAAAAGACTCCTGCGCCGAAAAATTAGGCTCGGACGCCGTGCCCGACTCCAGCGAACTGGCCGCAAGCCGGCCCGAAGCCTTCAGCTCCGCTTCCATCCTGGCCAGCACATCGGCCCACGCCGCATGATTGCCAGACTCTTCGGAGGGCAAGGCGGGGATGGCGTGGCTGGACAGCATGCTAGCCAACTCCAAGCATTCCACCCACGCGTTCCGCGGCGGGTGCCACGGCCGGTAGGGCAGCCGGAATCAGGGCCGCCGCCTCGTGCCAGGACGCGCGCAGCGGTTCCAGTAATGCGATGCAATCCCTGGTCTTGACCGCATCCCGATGAATGTTCGCATCGATCAAGGCAGATGACGCGTAGTTGTACAGACCCAGCAGCCCTTCGGCACCGTCCCAGGCGTCCACGTTCAGGGACGATGCGAGTTCCGCGACGATGGCTTGGGCATGGATCAGATTTTCCGAGGCAACATCCCATTGTCGGCCCTGCTGCGCCAGCTCCGCGCGGTTCAAATCCAGCAGCAGCCGGTCGTAGAGCATGGTCAGCAGGCGGGCCGGGGGTGCGGAGAGCGCGGCCTCGCGGTTGTACTGGGACAGTTGCGCCTTGGCGCCGTACATCATAGTCATGAGGAGCTCGAGTTGTTGTTGGACTGGTTCATGGTGGGCAGCGCGGCCAGCTGGGAGGTCAGCCAGGTCCCCTGGGATTTGATGGAACTGAGGGCAAGTTCCATGTCAGAGTAGGTTTTCTTCAAAATCGACTGGCGCGTCGCCAGCCGGTCGTCCCAATCCGCAATCTGCTTGTTCAGGTCATCGACCGAGGACTTCTGCCCGGTGATCTTGGTGGTGATAGTCCCGGTGTAAGGATCCGAGGCAGCGGCTGCGGCGTCGGATATCCGTTGCGCAAGGGTCTGCAGCGTAGCCTGAGTCCCGGTTGGGTCGCTGGCCATGGCGGCGGCGAACTTCGCGGCGTCAAAGGCCATGTTCCCGGTCTTGGTGATGCTGATGCCGTATTCGGAGGGCGAATGCCCGTTGACCGGCATCGATGCCGCGGAAAGCAGGCTCTGATTGACACCGGAGATGCTGCTGTCCCCGGTAAACACGCCGCCGGAGACCGTCGCCACGCCGGTGCTGCTGGTGGAGGTGGTAACAGCGCTTCGGTTGGAGATGACCGCGAAAATATTGTTCAGCGCGGAAACCAGGCCGGAGGCAACGGCACTGATCTGATTGTCATCCCGGGCCACCGAGACGGTGGTGGCCGGTTTCAAAGGGTCTGAAACCGCGTTGACGGTCATGGAGACACCGGGCAGCAGGTCGGAGAACGTGTTCGACGACGACGTCACCACTTGTTCGGCGGCCGAGCCGGCCCAGAGGGTAACCTGCGCGTCCTGGGCTGGTCGGATGGCCGTCGTCGGCAACGCCGTTGCGGTCTTCGCCGCAACTTCGGCGGCGGTTCCCTGGAAAATCTGGAATCCGCCGGCCACACCGGATGCCGTTGCCGCGAACTGCAGGCGGTAGGAACCGGATCCAACGGAGACTTTGGTCGCGCTTACTACCGTTCCAGCGGCATTAAAAGCACTGATTACATCATCGAGGGAGGAGGATTTGGGCGTGATCTCCGTCGAAACGCCACCGACCACGACGGTCAATGCCGTGAGACCAGACGGGTCCGCCATGGCGTCGGAGACCGAGACCTGCGCCTGCGCCAACTGTTTGACAACCACATCAATCGAACCGGCATTGGCCGTGCTCGTCGCGGTCGCGGTGACGTTATTCGAACTGGCCGAGGTCTTGTAAAGGTTCAGCGCACCCGGGGCTGCGTTCCCCTTGGCCAGCGTTGCCAGGTCCGAAATTTGTGAATTGAGGCCCTGCAGTGCCGAGACCGTGGTCTGCACGCTGGTCGCCTGGTTTTTCAGCAGTGTCTGCGGAATCGCTTCAACCTGCATGAGCTGCGAGATCAAAGCCGTGGTGTCCAGACCGCTGGAGAGTCCGTCCAGGGAGATGCCGGCCATGTCTGGTCCTCCATTGCAGGTTGGGTAAGCACAGGTGGATTTTGCGCAGTTTAAGTGGGTACAGCTGTCGTATCTGATCGTTGCGCCGGTGCGGCGCGGACTGCGGCCTCACGGTAGTCACTGTCTCGGTGGCCCCGCGAAGCCGCAGCCTTACGCAATTGCCCGGGTCAGAAGAACGATGCTCAGCCGGCGCCGAAGAAGAGGGGTCCAGTTCTCCTTCGGCCACCGGCCAATTCCCGCATCCTTACCCGTGGCCGACTGTGCAGCCATCGAGCTTACTGCAGGAGCTTCAGCACACCCTGGTTGGACTGGTTGGCCTGCGCGAGCATGGCGGTTCCGGCCTGCGAGAGGATACTGGAGCGGGTGTACTTGACCATTTCCGACGCCATGTCCGTGTCCGTAATGCGGGACGCGGACGCGGAGAGGTTCTCCTTGGAGATGTTGATGGTCTGGATAGCGGACTCCAGCCGGTTCTGCGTGGCACCCAAGGTTGCACGAGCCGTGGAAACACTCGTGATCTGCGCGTCAAGCGTGTTGATGGCATCCTGCGACGACGCCGCGGAGGTGAAGTCCAATCCTCCGGTTCCGGCGACCCCCACGGTCCCCTGCGTAAGGCCGGCGGGGGCTGTGGCACTGGTGACCGCACCGCCGTCATTGGCCTTGACGACTATGCCGTTGCCCTCGCCGTTGGCTCCCGTCGTCACGGTCGCCGTGAAGCTGGCCGAGAAATTCTTGTCGGAGTTCAACGCTGCGGCGTAGTCCTTGACGCTGTTAAAGGAGCCAACGGCACCGAAACTGGAATCCGTCGTAACCGAAGTCGCAACACCGCCCGTGGTTGTGGTGAACGTGGCCGGTCCGCCGATGGTCGCGAGAGCAGCGGGGTCAATGGCATAGGCAGTTCCCGTCGCCGATCCCGCACCGGATGCCAGAGTCGTGGCAATGGTGGAGACATTGGAACCGGCCAGATCGATTTGGATCTGGCTGGCGCCGTCACCATTCGCGCCAACCTGGAAATTGAGTTTTCCATCACCTGCAGATCCCGCTGAGCCGTCGAGCAGCTTGGTGCCGCCGAAGTTGGTGGAACCTGCAATGCGGCCAAGTTCCAGAACGAGGCTGTCCGCTTCCGTCTTGATGGCACCGCGGGAATCGGCGTTGTTGGAGTCGTTGGCGCCCTGGACCGCAAGATCGCGCAGACGCTGCAGGATCGACTGAGCCTGGCTCAGTCCACCTTCAGCGGTCTGAATGACGTTGACGCCGTCCTGGGCATTCGTCGCAGCAACCGTGAGGCCACCGATCTGCGACTTCATGCCCTCGGAGATGGCCAGGCCGGCAGCGTCATCTGCTGCACGGTTGATGCGCAGGCCGCTGGAAAGCTTCTCCAGCGACTTGTTCAAGGCCGACTGCGTGTTGTTCAGGTTCCGGTATGCATTGTTTGCGGAAAGGTTGGTATTAACTGTGAAACCCATGATGTGTTCCTCCGTGAGTGGGCTAACTGCGCCTGCCCATCCATGGGCTGGCACCGTTAGCTATCGGCGAAACGAACTCAGCGGTTAGCAGTTACCGGAAGAACTTGGAAATACGGTCAGGAAACGGAGGCGCCCATTGGCGCAGCATGGTGGTGCCCGCGGGTGGTGATACCGCCGAAGGTGTGATCCCCCACTGCTGTCAGGTAAGCATTGCGCCGCTGCGGCGCAATGCGCGACAGCGGCACATACTCGATGGCGCCGTCGTCGTCCGCGTAATGCGTGGCCATACCATCGGTGAGCAGCCGGATCGCCTCGGCACGCTGCTGCGAGACCGCGGAATGCGTGGAGCCGAGCTCGGCGGCGATTTCCTTGACGCTGCGGTCCTGAAAGTAAATCTGTTCAACGACGTAGCGCATCTTCTCCGGCAGCGCTGCAACGGCGGCGCGCAAATACTTCAGGCGTTCGGAGGCCAGCAGTTCCTTCTCCGGTGAGGCGCTGTCTGCGACGAGGAACTCGGCAGTGACGTCGTCGAGGGTGGATACCGTTCGAGCGGCATCGGCCAGAGCCGCGGCCGCCTCCTCACCGCTCACACCCAACGCACCGGCAATTTCATCCACTGAGGGAGTGCGGCCAAGGGCTGCTGTCAGGGTCTCGCGGACCACGAGGGTTTCCTTTATCCGCTTTCGGGCCGAACGCGGTGCCCAGTCATTGGCCCGCATCTCATCAGCGAAGGCTCCGACAATGCGCCGGCGGGCAAAGGCGCCGAACGGCACACCCAAGTCCGGGTTGAAGGACTCAGCCGAGGTGATCAGCGCCAGCGCGCCAACTGATGCCAGATCATCACGGGACAGATGTGTGGCCTTGGCACACAATTCGGAGACGAGATAGCCCACCAATGGAAGGTTTTCGACCACCATCTCGTTACGCAGCGCACGATTCACTTGTAGGACCCCCAGGAAGCTCAAGACTGCTAGAAATTGGGCTCCCCCCTGGCCTGGAGACACAGGCCATTCGTACTATCTGGGACGCACACGTGAAACATACCATCAAAAAGGCCTAACATGGGAGTGTTTCCTGTCGATAGTTAATAACAACTGGGCGGCGGTCGGAAGTCCATCTGAATAATCAAGAGGAGCTGATGAAACGTGGGTGCCCAGGAACTCTCAGCGTTGCTCTGGAAAGAACGTGAGCTGCTGGAGCTGCTGACGTTCAAACTGGAAGAGGAACAGCTGATCCTGACCTCGGGGAAGTCCCGCTGGCTTCAGCATGCCACCCGCGAGGTCGAGCAGGTGGTGGAGCACCTGCGAAGCGCTGGATTGGGCAGCAGTGTGGAGGTTTCCGCACTGGCAAGGGCATGGGGATCGGACGAAAGCGCCACCCTGCGTGAGCTGGTGGCGCAGGCACCAGCCGGGCCATGGGGGGAAATCTTCGACTCCCATCTGAAGGCGATGGTCGCCCTGACCAGCCAGGTCCGTGAGCTGCGTGACGCCAATGACCAATTCCTCCGTGCCGCGGCCCGATCTGCGCAGGAGACGCTGGTGAGCGCGGGCACGGACTCCGGCACCTACGACTTCCGCGGCGCCACCGGTACCGATGCCGGCGCCCGACTTTTCGACAGATCCTTGTGAGGACCCAACCATGAGCACCTTCGGCGCCCTGAATACCGCGTTTTCAGGCCTCAATGCCGCCCGACAGGGTTTGAATGTCGTGGGGCAGAACATAGCCAACGCCAACACTGCCGGCTACACCCGGCAGCGGGTCAGCACCTCCTCTGTCCCAGCAACGGCCGACGTGGGGCTTTTCAGTGGTGGAACACGTGCCGGCCAGGGCGTATCGGTCGACGGCGTTGCCCGCCTGGGCGATTCGTTCCTCGATGCCCGGGTGCGCTCCACCACGGCCGACGCAGGCTACACCGCAGTGCGAAGCAACGCCCTGACCGCTATTGAGGACAGCACCCGTGAACCCGGCGAGGACGGCATCTCGGCGAAACTCACGGCCTTCTGGGCCGGATGGGGCGCCGTCTCCAATCAGGCCGGCGAGCCGGCGCCGGCGGTGCTGCTTCTTTCCGCCGCGAACGCTCTGACCGGGCAGTTGGCCAGCGGTTACAGTGCGTTGGAGGACCAGTGGTCGCAGACCCGGTCACAAACGGACGCGATGACCACTGACCTAAACAACGCGGCGTCGCAGGTGGCCGACCTGAACGCCGCGATCCGCTCCACGCTGGCAGCCGGCGGTTCAGCCAATGAGCTGATGGACCAGCGCAGCACGCTGACAACCAGTATCGCTTCACTCGCCGGCGGTACGGTCAGGGAGGCAAAGGACGGAACGGTCGATGTCTACATCGGCGGAAACCCCCTCGTTACCGGCGCAACATCCCGGACGGTGAAACTCACCGGCGCGTCCAGTATGGACGCCAACGGTGCGGCTGCTCCGGTGCAGCTGGAGTGGGCGGACAATCCCGGCCAAATGGTACCGCTGGACGGCGGTGAAATAGCAGGCGCTATCTCCGTACTGGCTCCGGCGGACGGCACGGACTCAGGCGGTGCGATAGCTGAGGCGGCGAAGTCCTACAACGACTTTGCCAGCAACCTCAGCGCCGCAGTCAATGCCGTGCACGCCGGGGGCGTCACTTCCGCCGGAAAGCCGGGGACGAACTTCTTCGCCAGCTCCGGAGGTCCTGCAGCAAAAAACCTCACCGTTGTGCCGCAAAGCGTCGCCGACCTGGCCACCGGAGCCCCCGGCGCTGGCGGCCTGGACGGCAGCAATGCGGACAAAATTTCGCAGCTAGGCACCGGTCCGGCATCCCCGGACAGCGCCTGGAGCACTTTCATCACCAAACTCGGCGTTTCCTCCCGCACGGAACAGCAGCACGGCACACTCGCCGCTGCCTCCGCCTCGGCGGCAGTACAGACGCAGGCCTCCTCCGCCTCGGTGGACCTCGACGAGGAAAACATGAACATGCTCTCGTATCAGCACGCCTACCAAGCCGCCGCCCGGGTCATGACGGCCGTTGATGACATGCTGGATACGCTGATCAACAAAACCGGACTTGTGGGGAGATAGCGCATGCTCAGTCGTGTGACCAACCAGACCATAATGGCCTCCGCGCAGCGGAACCTGCAGTCGAGTGCGGCCCAACTGGCCAAGGCGCAGTCTCAGGCCATGTCGCTGAAGGTGATGGACCGGCCCTCGGATAATCCGATGGCTGCTGCCGCGTCGCTGCAGGTGCGGGCACAGGCAGCGGCCGCGGATCAGTACGGCCGCAATATCGACAACGGCACATCTTGGCTTGCCACCATTGACACCGCAATGTCCAACACCAACAGTCTTCTGAACCAGGTCCGGGACCTGACGGTTCAGGGTGGGAACGGCTCGCTCAATCAGGCCGCAAAGGACGTGCTGGCCGGACAGTTGGATAGTCTCAAGACAGACCTGCTGAACCAGGCAAACACGAAGTTTATGGGCCGGAACGTCTTTGCCGGTAACTCCGATGCCACCGCTGCTTTCGTCCAGACAAGTGCTCCTGGTACCGGCACATCCACGGTTACGTATACCGGGACGCCGGGAGCGATCGTGGAACGGCGCATCGGTCCCGACACCACCGTGCGGGTTGACGCCGACGGAGACGCGATCTTCGGCAGCAAGGGCGCGGCCGGATCGGTCTTCAGCCTGCTGGACAGCATTGCTTCCGACCTGCGCAAGGGGTTGGATCCCACCGCTCATTTGACGGAAGTTGACGCACGGATGACCACCGTCAGAGGGCAGCAGGCGGATATGGGCGCCCGGCAGGCACAGATCCTGAAGGCAAAGGACACAAACGTGGAACTGCAAGGGTCGTTGGAAGCGAACCGGGCCGGCATCGAGGACCTCGATCTGGGCAAGGCCATCCTTGATCTGCAGTTGCAGCAGGTCAACTATCAGGCGGCCTTGGCCGTTACGGCGAAAGTTCTCCCGCAGACCTTGATGGACTTCCTGCGGTGAGCGTACTGACCTTTTTGGCACCACCGCCGGGACTGGCACCGCTGGTGGATTTTGACCTGAAGCCCGTCTCGGGCGCCGCAGGGCTGTACACACTGCAGTCCGTTGCGAATGCGGAGAAAAGGATGTTCGTCCTGGACGCTTCCGTTTACCTGCCTGAGTATTCGCCGATTCTCTCGGATGCGCAGTGCGCGTCGTTGACCCTCGGCAGCCCGGAAGACGCACAGGTCCTGGTGGTCGCAAACCCTGGCACGGGTTCCACAACGCTGAATCTGCTGGCCCCCATAGTGGTTAATCGGACGACGGATATCTGTTCGCAGCTGATCCTGGAAGGACAGGGCTGGCCGTTGCGCGCCGTGCTGGGCTAATTTCCGCCAGCTAGCTGGCGGAGGCAATCATCCTCCGCATGGTGGTACCCCGCAACAAAACCACCACCATCGGCGCCAGCTTCGCCAATACCCTGGAATCTCTTCTTCCGGTACCCCGGTAAGGCAGTGGCAGGAAGATACTGAAGACGGCATTTTGGCGACAGTGACAGCACCGGCAAGTGTTGGCGACATTCGTCCGCACTGTGGCGACGCCGGCACCGGCCGCGGTTGAAAAAAGCCCTACCGGATCTATCGGGGGAATGACCCGGCAGGGCCTCCCTGCAATTCTACTTTGCGGGCAGCGTCCCTGTGCCATCATGCCCGGCCTGCCCGGTATGGGTGAGTACGCGAAATGAGAGGGCCGGCCGAGGGCCGGCCCTCTCA
>NZ_JADPVH010000025.1 GCF_026932795.1 Paenarthrobacter sp. Z7-10
AGGGCCACCCGGATTCCGGGTGGCCCTGGTTTGTGCCCGGCGGTGGATTTCAGTTGCCGGCCCGGCGTCGGCTGCTCACCGGCAGCGATCGGCATCAACCACTCAACGGGCCTTCAGGAGGCTTCGATTGCCTCCGCTGCCGCCGGATCCGAATCACTGAGCAAGGTCCTGATCCGCTGCGCCTCATCCTGCTCGCCAATAGCGCCCGCCGCACGGCCCAGCGCGTACAGGGCGCGCAGGAAGCCGCGGTTGCCCTCATGTTCGAAAGGAACCGGACCGGTACCGCGCCAGCCATTGCGGCGCAGGTTATCCAGTCCGCGGTGGTACCCGGTCCGCGCGTAAGCGTACGACTCGATGGTGCGCCCCTCAGCGAAAGCTTCGTCGGCCAGAATGGCCCACAGGAGTGAAGATGTTGGGTGCCGGGCAGCCAAGTCAGCGGCCTCGTCCCCTGCCGCGAGCCGGTCTGTGATCTCCGGCTCTGGGGGCAGCAGGGTCGGCTCCGGCCCGAGCAGATTCCGGCGGAACTCCGCGGACATCCCGGGCGCCATCTACAGGGCCTTTCCAGCGGAGCCGAGCTCCTGGGCGGCCACCACCACGCGCGCTGCCAGCCCCTTTTCGGCCGCGGCGCCCCAGACCCGCGGATCATAGGTCTTCTTGTTGCCGACCTCGCCGTCCACCTTGAGAACGCCGTCGTAGTTCCTGAGCATATGATCCGCCACCGGACGCGTGTAAGCGTACTGAGTGTCCGTATCGATGTTCATCTTGATGACCCCGTAGGAGACGGCATCCCTAATTTCCTGCTGGCTGGAGCCGGAGCCGCCGTGGAAGACAAGGTCGAAGGGACTCTCCTTGCCCAGCCGGGCCCCGACCTGCTCCTGGATGTCCTTGAGGATCTCCGGGCGAAGCTTGACGCCACCTGGCTTGTACACGCCATGGACATTACCGAAGGTCAAGGCGGTAATGTAGCGGCCATTCTCGCCGGCGCCCAGCGCCTCGACGGTGGCCAGACCATCGGCGACAGTGGTGTACAGCTTGTCATTGATTGCGTTCTCCACCCCGTCTTCCTCGCCGCCGACGGCACCGATCTCGACCTCAAGGATGATGTGAGCCGCCGATGTGCGGGCCAACAGCTGGGCTCCAATGCGCAGGTTTTCATCCAGCGTCTCGGCCGAGCCGTCCCACATGTGGGAATTGAAGATCGGATCCTTGCCGGCCTTGACGGCGGCCTCGGACTCGGCCAGCAGCGGAAGGACGAAACTCTCCAGCTTGTCCTTCGGGCAATGGTCCGTATGCAGAGCCACATTGATCGGATAATTACGGGCCACTTCCCGGGCAAAAGCCGCGAACCCCAGCGAACCGGCCACCATGTCCTTCACCCCAGCGCCGGACCAGTAAGCGGCACCACCCGTGGACACCTGGATGATGCCATCGCTGCCCGCATCCGCGAACCCCTGCAGTGCGGCGTTCAGGGTCTGCGAGGAGGTGACGTTCACCGCAGGGTAGGCGAAGCCGCCGGCCTTGGCACGGTCGATCATGTCGGCATACTTGTCCGGGGTTGCGATAGGCATACTGGCTCCTTGGGGAATGGAATTGATGGCAGTCGTACGGTGGCGGTTATCTACATCCTAGCCATTGCCGCAGGGCAGGCGAAGATCCAGCCATTCCAAGGAGCCGCTAAACCCGCTGGCCAAAAACATGCCGGCGCAGCCAGGCATGCATGGCGATCGCCGCAGCAGCTGAGGCGTTGATGGACCGGGTGGAGCCGAACTGCGCGATGGACAGAGTGGCCTGTGCACTGCGATGGACCTGATCGGTCAGGCCGGGACCTTCCTGACCGAAAACCAGGACGCAATCCCGCGGCAGGTCATAGGTCTCCAGCGGAACGGAATCGGGAAAATTGTCGATGCCAATGACAGCCAGCCCTTCGGCCGAGGCCCAGTTGACAAACTCTTCGACCGTGGGGTGATGGCGGACATGCTGATACCGGTCCGTCACCATCGCTCCGCGACGGTTCCACCGCCGTCGACCGATGATGTGCACTTCCTTGGCCATAAAGGCATTCGCACACCGCACCACGGAGCCAATGTTAAGGTCGTGCTGCCAGTTTTCAATGGCCACATGGAAGTTGTGGCGCTTCGAATCCAGGTCCGCGACGATTGCCTCGTGGTTCCAGTACCGGTACCCGTCCACCACATTCCGTCGATCACCGTTGGCCAGCAGTTCCGGGTCCCATTGGCCGCCGGCGGGCAGATTTCCCTGCCAGGGTCCCACGCCGACGGCGGACTCGGGTGTCATCTCGGAGCCTGGCTCGGGCGGCCCGGAACGCCCGCCCGAACTGTTCGCGGAAGGGAAGGAGGTGGAATCGGGCTCACGGCTCATTTACCCCACCCTAGCCGCGGAATCTGAAAGACTGGAGCTGGAACGTTCCGCTTTCCCGACCGGAGGAACCCTGTGGCCTTGAATGAACCGCGCAGAGCCAAAGACATTGAATGCTGGCTGACCGATATGGACGGTGTGCTGATCCATGAAAACCAGGCCGTTCCCGGAGCCGCCGAGCTGATCCAGCGATGGGTGGATACGTCCAGGCGGTTCCTCGTGCTGACGAACAACTCCATCTACACTCCGCGTGACCTGTGCGCCCGGTTGAAGGCCTCCGGCCTGGACGTGCCGGAGGAGAATCTGTGGACCTCCGCCTTGGCCACCGCCCAGTTCCTCAAGGGCCAGCTCCCGCATGGCCGCGCTTTTGTCATCGGCGAAGCCGGCCTGACCACCGCTTTGCACGAGGCGGGTTTTATCCTGACCGATCAGGAGCCGGACTATGTGGTCCTGGGGGAAACCCGGACCTATTCGTTCGAGGCCATTACAAAGGCCATCCGCCTGATCGGTGCGGGCGCACGCTTCATCGCCACCAACCCGGACGCCACCGGCCCTTCCAGGGAAGGACCGCTGCCGGCAACGGGAGCCATCGCCGCGCTGATCACCAAGGCCACCAACCGCGAACCGTACGTCGTGGGTAAACCCAATCCGATGATGTTCCGGTCCGCGATGAATCAAATCGAGGCACATTCGGAAACGACGGCCATGATCGGGGATCGGATGGATACGGACATCATCGCCGGAATGGAAGCGGGGCTGCACACCGTGCTCGTGCTGACCGGCATCACCCACCGGGCGGATATCGAGGCGTACCCTTTCCGGCCCGATGAGGTGCTGGATTCGGTGGCGGACCTGATTCCGCACATCTGAACCAACCGCAGGGAGCATCTTCCGCCAGATGTCCCGACCAGCGGAGCCGCCCGGCGGGGAACCGCGGCGCAGCCTGTTCCGACCAGCGGAGCCGCCCGGCGGGGAACCGCGGCGCAGCCTGTGTTACTGATCCAAGCCCAGGTCGTTCTTACTGAAGGCAAAGAGGTACGGAACCTTGGCTTCAGCTTCAATCCGTTCCTTGGCGCCGGTGTCACGGTCCACGATGACGGCGACGGCGACCACCTCTGCGCCGGCTCTGGCCAACGCTTCCACCGCAGCCAGGGCGGAGCCACCCGTCGTCGAGGTGTCCTCCAGGGCGACAACCCGCCGGCCCCGCACCTCGGGGCCTTCCACTTGGCGGCCCATGCCATAGGACTTCTGCGCCTTGCGCACCACAAAGGCGTCAATCTTGCGGTCCGCGTCCGCTGCAGCATGCATAACGGCCGTCCCCACTGGATCGGCGCCCATCGTCAAACCACCAACGGACTGCACACCCTGGATTCCCGCCTCATCGAGCAGCGCCAGCATCACCACTCCCACCAGTTTGGACGCTTCGTGGTGCAGCGTGATGCGGCGCAGGTCGATGTAGTAGTCCGCCTCGGCGCCGCTGGAGAGGATAACCTTCCCACGGACGACGGCCAGCTCTTTGATCAGTTCCAGGAGCCGGGCTCGGGCAGCAGTAAGGTCGGGCGCTTCAATCATGCCCCAAGTCTAATAGGCCGGGCGTATTGGACTGCCCCTCGCGCTGCCTCCACCGGCGCCTGCACAGTAGGCTTACAGTCATGCGCGAACTCCAGTCCCGGATCATTGCCGAATTGGGCGTCAGGCCCGTCATCGACCCCGCCGCGGAGATCCGCACGCGCGTTGATTTTCTCAAAGATTACGCCCGGGCGACCGGCACCAACGGCTTCGTGCTGGGCATCAGCGGCGGCCTGGATTCCTCGTTGGCGGGACGCTTGGCGCAGTTGGCGGTGCAGGAACTCCAGGCCGAGGGCAAGGACGCGGATTTCATCGCCGTCCGGCTGCCCTACCGGATCCAGCAGGATGAGGAGGACGCGCAGGCCGCGTTGGCCTTCATCCAACCAAAAACCTCCTGGGTCTATGACGTCGCCCAGGCTGTGGATGGATTCCAGGACGCGTACGCCGCAGCCACGGGCGAACCCCTCTCCGACTTCAGCAAAGGAAACATCAAGGCGCGGGCGCGGATGATTGCCCAGTATGCCCTTGCCGGTCAACATAACCTGTTGGTGATCGGCACGGATCACGGCGCGGAGTCGGTCACCGGGTTTTTCACCAAATACGGCGACGGCGGAGCGGATGTGCTGCCGCTGTTCACGTTGAACAAGAGGCAAAACCGGGCTCTGCTGCGTCAGTTGGGTGCCCCGGAGAGGCTCTACAACAAGATTCCGACGGCGGACCTGCTCGACGATCGGCCAGGCCGCACCGACGAAGACGAGCTGGGGCTGACCTACGAGCAGATCGATGACTATCTGGAGGGCAAGGAGATCGGATCCGCCGCCGCGGATTCAATCGAACGGCGCTATCTGGCCACCCGGCACAAGCGCACCGTCCCAGTCAGTGTGCTCGATAACTGGTGGAAGTGAACCGGCTGCCGATTTCGCCGTTCTCCTGCCAAGGGAGCCGTCGGCGGCGGAAGTAGGTAAGTTGGAGTCCATGAAGATTGCCACCTGGAATGTCAACTCCCTCCGCGCCCGCGCCGATCGGCTGGAAAACTGGCTGCAGCGCTCGAATGTGGATGTGCTGGCCATCCAGGAAACCAAATGCAAGGACGAAAACTTTCCCTGGGAGCTCTTCGAAAAGAACGGCTACGAGGTGGCGCACCACGGCTTCAATCAGTGGAACGGCGTGGCCATCGCGTCCCGGGTGGGGCTCGACGACGTCGAACGCGGCTTTGCGGGTCAGCCTGCGTTCGGCAAGGCCGGCACGGAGCCGCAGCAGGAGGCCCGCGCCCTGGCCGCAACGTGTGGTGGAGTCCGGATCTGGAGCCTGTACGTTCCCAATGGGCGGACCCTCCTTGACCCGCACATGCCGTACAAACTCTCCTGGCTGGCTGCGCTCCGCAGCCAGGCCAGCGGGTGGCTCGCCGCGGACCCGGAGGCACAGATCGCGCTGCTGGGCGACTGGAACATCGCTCCACGCGATGAGGACGTCTGGGACATCGACTATTTCGTCCGCGAAAGCATGACGCATGTCAGCGCGCCGGAACGCGCAGCCTTCCAGGCCTTCGAGGACGCCGGGTTCTCCGACGTGGTGCGGCCGCTGCGGCCAGGACCGGGGGTCTACACCTATTGGGACTACACTCAGCTGCGTTTCCCCCGCAAAGAAGGCATGCGCATTGACTTTGTGCTGGCATCACCGGCGCTGGCGAGCCGGGTGACGGATGCCCTGATTGACCGTGAGGAACGAAAAGGCAAGGGCGCCTCGGATCACGCCCCGGTCCTGGTGGAACTGGGCTAGGACGTGCACAACGGTCTTTATCTGGGCGGCACCTCCCTCCCCTTTGTTTCCAGCCTGCGGGTCTTCTGCGCCCTGAAGCACTTCACTGCATTGGAACAGCGCTACATCGAAGAGCATCTGCTCGAGGACCAGAGCCGAACCGCAGTCGACGCGCAGGAGCTGGTGGATTCGTTGGGCCGCGTTACCCGGCCCAACGGCGATCCGCTGCCCACCGGGACCGCGGACCGGGTTCGGACCCTGCAGCTGATCAACGACGGGCCGGTGTTGTATTCCCCCAACCAGACGGTGATTCGGGCTTGGACGGCCGTCTCCGACATCCACCACGGAAGCACCAGCGAGCTGGCATCCATGCTGGTGCCGGAGCGCTTCTAGGCCCCGCACGAACAGCGCACCGAAGCCACCCCCGGCTACCGCAGCCACATCTTCACCAGAATCTCCACCTGGGGCATCCCGTTCAGCTGGTTCATCCTCGTTGCCGAGACGGACCGGACCGAAGTGGTGGAGTCCGCCGGCCGCGTTCTGACCGTACGGATCCAAGTACCGCTGGCGACCGCGCTGGAGCGGTCCAGCGCCACTTTGCGGATGCTGGAAGCCACTGCACCGGATATGGACATGTACGACGAGCTGGACGGGGTGCACAACTGGGCGCAGGATTTTCCGCCCGATTCGGTGCTGGAACTGGACTACGGGCCGCTGGCGGACCGTGTATATCCGGATGAATCACCCATGGACGTCCGGCTCGGCCTGGAATGCCTTGCCGAAGGTGACCTGACAGGCGCCGCAGCGGCCTATCGGCGTTTAGCCTCACGATGGATTCCCATCCGGCAACTGGCGCGCGCATCCTGAGTCAGAGCTGCAATGTCTGGCGGCCGAAGGAATCGCTGCTGGCGGGATTTCGCGGCGGCGCCGTCGAGCTCCGGAGCACCAGATGCTGCGCTGCCACCGTGTCCCGGATGGCTCCGGGCAGGCCGTCGAGTTCATCCATCAGCATCCGTGCCGCCACCATGCCGTGTTTTAGCGGGTCCTGCCGGATAGTCGTTAGACCGGCCGGCTGGGAGAATTCGTGATCGTCGATGCCGATCACCGACAGGTCCTGGGGTATCCGGATGCCACGGCGGTTTGCCTCGAAGATCAGTCCCAGGGCCATCTCATCCGAGGCGCAGAAAACTGCCGTAGGAAGCGGGCCGGGGGCATCAAAGAGTCGCTGAGCCGCCCTGACACCGTTGGCCACCGTGTAATCCCCCGTCAGATCCCACTCAGGGCGTGGCCGCAGCCCGGCGCGTGCAAGCGCCGCTTCGAACCCCTCGGTCCGCAGCCGGGGGACAGTGAAGTTTTGGTCGTCCTGGCGGCCGCCATGCAGATGGGCAATGTCACGGTGACCCAGCGCAATGAGGTGCTCGGTGGCCACGGAGGCTGCCAGGGCATCATCGATCCGGACGCTGGCGCAGCCCGCTACCGGACCGCCCATGGCGATCAGCGGGATTTCGATGCGGTGCAGATGGTCCAGCTCCTCCGCCGTCAGCGAGAGGCAGAGCACCACCAGGGCGTCAATCTGCTTGCGCACCATGTTGCGGTTGAACAGCCGGTCCCGGTCCTTGGCGAAGCCGCCGAGGCTGAACAACAGCAAATTGTAGGTGCTGGCCCGAAGCGCCTTGTCCACGCCCTCGATGGACCTGGCAAAATACCACCTGTCCACGAAGGGCGTCACGACTCCTATAGTCCGTGTCCTCCCCGTCGCCAGCGTGCTGGCGGACGGAGAGGCAACGTAACCAAGGGCATCTGCAACTGCGAGAATGCGTGCCCGGGTTGCCGGGTTGACGCGTGGCAGGCCCCGAATAGCCCGGGATACGGTGGCCGTGGAAACATTTGCCTCGGCGGCCACATCCCCAATACTCACGGGCATCGGTATTCCTCCCTTCCTACTGCAATTCCCCGGTACTGGTGCTTTCGCGGGGACCCCCGGCGGGTATTCAGCGGAGGCAGCGGCGGATGTCAGGTCCGCCGGCGGGCGGCGCGGGCAGGCAGTTTCCGGCGCAGCCGCACCATGCCCCAGAGCGCCAGCACCAAGGCCAGCAACCCCAAGGCCCAGCCCAACGCGGGCGCACCCGTGACCTCCATCCAGACAGTGATACCCAAAAGCAGCAGGCACCAGAAGCCGAGGAACCCGATGAGAAGATCGAAGTCTTCTCCCGACCTCTGCCGGCCCGCATTACGGGCGGCGGAGTCCGGAACCCGGTGTTTCATTACTTGACCGCTCCCGCCGTCAGGCCTGCCACGATCTTGCGCTGGAAGACCAGCACCATGATCACCAGTGGAATGGTGACAATGGTTCCGGCTGCCATGACCGTGGTGTAGGGCTCCTGATGCGGCTGGGCGCCCGCGAACGAGGCGATAGCCACAGTGACTGTCTGCGTGGCGTCGTTAGAGAGCTGACTGGCAATCAGGTATTCATTCCACGCCGAGATGAACGCCAGGATGGCCGTGGTGAAGACCGCGGGAGCGGCCAGTGGCATGATGACCTTGCGGAAGGCCTGCCCCTGAGTACAGCCGTCAATGCGGGCTGCCTCCTCCAGCTCCCAGGGCATCTCACGGAAGAACGACGTTAAGGTGTACACCGTCAGCGGCAGGACGAAGGAGATATCGGGAATGATCAGCGCCTGGTAGGTGCCGATCCAGGAGAGGTCGGTAAAGAGCTGGAACAGAGGGGTCACCAGGGCGACACCGGGGAACATGGACGCACCGAGGATGAAGCCCAGGACCAGGAATTTACCCCGAAAGTTCAGCCGGGCTAGGGCATATGCGGCAAAAACCCCGACAACGAGGGCAATCACCGTGCTGACGATTCCAATGATGAGGCTGTTGAGCAGCGCCCGGCCGAAATGGTTGCCCAAGTCTGTGGAAAATGCAGTAACAAAGTTGTCCATGGTGACATGGGTGAAAAAGGGTGTGGCATCGAAGGTATACCCGACGTCACGGAAGGCGGTGACCATCATCCAGTACGCGGGCAGCAGGCACCAGAGCACGATGATGGCGGCGCTGATATAGGTCCGGGACGAGGCCCAGCGCTGACGGTTTCGAGCCTTTGTTTTAGGCGCGGAATCCGTCGCTGACAGGCGGGTGGCTGTGGCTGCGGTCATTTCTCTTTCTCCTTTCCACCGGGGTTTGTGGATTCGACGGCATTAGCGCCCAGGAACCGCACGAAGATGAAGGCCACCAAAAAGATGACGATGAATGTGATGGTCGATAGTGCCGCGGCGCTGTTGAAGCCCTGCCTGATTTGGTCCACCACCAGGATCGAGAGCGTCGTGGTGTTGTTCGAGCCTCCGGTCATGATGGCTGGAAGGTCGTACATGCGCAAAGCGTCGAGGGTGCGGAACAGGATGGCCACCATCAGGGCCGGCTTGACCAGGGGCAGGGTGATTTGTGTAAAGCGCTGCCACGCCGAGGCACCATCCACCCGGGCCGCCTCGTACACCTGTTCCGGGATGATTTGCAGGCCTGCCAGGATCAGTAAGGCCATGAACGGGGTGGTTTTCCACACATCGGCGATGATGATGGCCCAGCGCGCCGGCCATTCGCTGCCGGTCCACAGGATGCTGGTGCCGAAGAGTTGGTTGGCAATGCCCTGGAAAGCGAAAATGAAGAACCACAGTTTGGCTGTAACCGCCGTTGGAATGGCCCACGGCACCAGGACGGAGGCCCGCAGCAGGCTGCGTCCGCGGAAGGCCCTCGCCATGATGATGGCCATCCAAAACCCGATAATGGTTTCAAGTACGACTGTTACAGCGGTGAAGAAGAAAGTCGTTCCGAAGGCAGTCCAGAATTGAGAGCCCAGCGTTCCCGGCGGACAGCTGATCGATGCTCCCGCCACTGAACACTGCTGCAGGATCCAGTGCGAATAGTTCGATACTCCGGCGAAACCGCCTGCCACAAACAAGCCTGTGGCGGGGTCCAAGCCGGAGTCCTTCTGAAAGGACATAATGATCGCGTTGATCACGGGATACAAAATAACGATGGCCAGCAGCAGGAGGCTGGGAGCGACAAGGAGCGTCGCCACCCGACCCTGGGTTGTCGCTTTTCGGTCCTGCCCGACCTCTTTGTTGGCGTCCTTGTTGCCTTTCGGGTTACCTGACTTGACCGCCTGGCGCGGCTGCGCTTCGGTAGACATGCCCCTCCTTTCCGCGTGGGCCTCATTGCCCGCTGTCTTGATTAACCCCGTGGGGACCATACCGGCGGCGATTCAAGAACCGCGGTGCGGACCGAGGGTCGAACGGCGGCGGGCGGACTGACCCACCCGCCGCCGTTGCACTACTGGCTGCTACTGACTCCCAGCGGCCTGTATGGCACTTTGCATGTCGGACAGCGCCTGGTCAACGGGCTTTTGACCCTGCATTGCTGCGTAGGCGTTATCCTGGATGGCCTTCGTCACCGCCGGGTAGAACGGGGTGACCGGCCGGGGTACAGCATTCTGCAGCGCCGTCTTCAGCACCGGCAGGTATGGCAGCTGCTTGACCAGTGCCGCATCGTCGTACAAAGCCGTCAACACCGGCGCAAGCGAACCCTGCGTGGCGTAGAACTTCTCCGTTTCCTCGCTGGTCATAAACGTCAGGAAGTCCTTGGCTGTTGCCTTGTTCTTGGAGTAGACGCTGACGGCCAGATTGTGGCCGCCCAGCGAGGAGGCACCTGGCTTGTCCGCGGTCATCCCCGGCAAGGGTGCAATACCGAACGTTGACTTGACCTTGGATGAGCCATCGGTCTTGGCCAGGTTGTACACGTAGGGCCAGTTGCGCAGGAACAACAGCTTGCCGGCTTCGAAAGCCTGGCGCCCCTGCTCTTCCTGGAAGGTGATGGCCTCCTTGGGAATATTTCCATCCTTATAGGCCTTCACCAGATTATTCAGGCCGGCTTTGGCCTGGTCCGTGTTGACGGTGGGTTTCCCATCCGGGCCCACAATGGTACCGCCGGCGGTATTAATCGCCTCGGCCGCGTTTACCGTCAGGCCCTCGTATTTGGCGAACTGGCCCGCATAACAGCCCATGTTCTTGGCCTTCGCGATGGAGCACATGCTCATCATTTCGTCCCAGGTCTTGGGAGGCGTAGGCACCAGGTCCTTGCGGTAGTACAGAATTCCGCCATCGGACGTCTGCGGGGCGGCATAGAGCGTGCCGTTGTATGTGGCGGTCTTCACCGTGGCCGGCAGCATCTTCGACGTGTCGATGGACATCTTGTCTTTGAGTGGCTGCAGCCAGCTCTTGGCAGCAAATTCTGCGGTCCAGACGACGTCCACATCGACGACGTCATAATTGACGTTCTTTGCCTGGAAATTCTTCACCAGGTCATCGTGCTGCTGATCCGCCTGGTCCGATTGTTCCTTAAAGGTGACCTTCTGGTCCGGATGAGCCGCATTCCACTTATCCACCAGCGGCCTGACAACGTTGCTGTTGTCCTTCCCCTGAACGTAAGTGATGGGGCCCCTGCCATCCAGGTTGTTTCCAGCGTCCCCGCCGGCCGCTGCGCCCGAGGAGCCCCCGGACCCTCCGCCACCGCAAGCCGCCAGTGACAGCGCCAGCACCCCGAGGACTGCTATTGGGGTAAGTCTTTTTGTTTTTCTCATACCTGCGCTCTTCCTTCCAACCAAACCGAGCCGAACCGTGCGCGGCGAAAATTCCGCTCCAACCACACGGCGGGTGATGAGCATCACTCTAGTTAGTGGGCCGCGCTCTGTGCAAGCGCTTACACAAAGAGTAATAGGTCTGTAACCCAGCAGCGAGGGAACCGGGCCGTGCTGGCCGCTGCAGAGCCGCGGCTACCGGACCCGTTCGGCCCTGGTGAACCGCGTTCGCGCGCCGGCGCCGATGCAGAGCAGGACCGGTAGCCGGCGTCCAAGGACGGCATCCAGTGCGCTCACCAAGGCCGAAACATCGGCCGCAACCTGCTGCGGAGCCGCGCCTTGGCGGGGGAGGACGCGAATCTTGAGTCCGGTCCGGCCACGGACCTCGTATGCAGTAACCGTGGCCGAAACCAAGTCGGTCCGATCGGCAAGAGCGGATTTGAGTGCCTGTTCGGCCACGGCGCTGCTGATGGTCACCCGGCCCGAGCCGGGAGCTTGGGCGGAATCCCCATAGCCGCGGGCCAGAACTCCGACCCGGCCCTTGCCCTGATTTGCCATCAAGGCAACGAGAGCGACTACCAGCACAATCAATCCCAGCGAAACGACAATCCAGACCCAACTGCTGGTCTGGCCGGGCAGCGTGGTCCGGCTCGTCAGGCTCCGGAGTTGCTTGGTGGCCGTTCCCGCCCAAGCGTGCCACCAGCGATCGACGGCGGGCAGTCCCGCCAGGGCAGCGAGCGAAAGACCGGCGGCCAGGAAGAACAGACCCACCAGCGCCAGCAGCACACGATTGAGCACCCGCGGTGTACCGTTCATACCCCAATCACCCCGGTGCGGCCCACGTTGACGTGCACAGCAGGCCGTGGTGTCAGCGCCATCTGGCGGATTTCCTGCTCGACGGCCGCCAGGACGGCAGCCTCGGGAACGGCAACTCCGGAGGTGGGACGGATGTTGACCACCGCTTCCCGGCGGGAAACGATCACCATGACCTGTTCAGGGGTTACCCCGGCGGCCAGCCGAGCCGTTCTCGCGAGCGCCGCGGCTATGACCTCATCGTCGACCACGACGGCCAGCCGGGGATCCGACAGCACGTGCTTGGCTCGTTTACCGGGCAGCACCGAGGTCACGAAGAACATCAGGCCCAGCAATGCGAGGACAACACCAATCACTCCCAGCAGAGGCCGCGATACGCCATCGGGCAGATTGGACGCACGCTGCACAGCGGTAAGCGGGTCTACAAGCCAGGCAGGCTGCCCAATGGCGCGCAGGGTCGACTCCAACAGCGCATAGATTGCCAGCAGCGTCACGAGAAGGGCCGCCACACCCGCAAGGATTGCCCGTGAGGAAAGCGTCTCGCGCCTGACCATGCGCTGCATCCAGTCCTGCCCGGGATTCCCAGGATCTGCCGACGCGGCATTCCCGGGGTCCACAACCGCCTCGGCATTCGCGAAACTGTCAGTCGCCTCGGGACCGCCGCCGTCCGGCCGCATTCCTGGCATGGAGGAACCCGTCATTGGACGCGGCCCGCCACGGAATGCCTGGTTCCGGTCATGCGGATGTCCACCCGTCCCAAAGTGGAACCGCTGAGTTCGCTGACCCGGGCAAGAATTGCTGCCCGCCCTGCCACGGCGCGGTCCCAGATCGGACCACCGCTGGCGGCCACGCGCTGCGGATCACGGACGACGGCGGTCAGCGGCGGAACGCCGATCGGCAGGGCCAGCGACAGCGCCAGCAGGCCGCCGTCGTCGCTCCAGCTGACCCGCACATCCGCAGGACCGACGTCGAAATACTCCGCCGCCGACGCCTGCGCGATGGAGGTCAGCGCCTGCGACGTGATGCGGTTGTGCCCCACCAGCCGGTCCATGCCTGCTTCCTGACGGGCCAGGTCCGTCACGATGACGAACGCCGTCCGCTGATCGCATCAACGACGCCGCGGAGATCCAGCTTCCCTTCCGCGGCACGGCCCAGCAGCGCGCCGACGGCCATTAAAACGGCAGCGACGAAAAAACCCCAAAACCCAAAGGCGAAGGCCATGAATGCCAGAAAGGCACCCGCTCCTATCCCGACTACGGTCAGATTCATGGCTGTTCCTTACTGTCGAGGGGCTGTGTTCCGGTCATGGCGTGCTGTGCCTGAACGCGACCGGGCGGAACCGAAACGCTTGGCCCGGTGCCGAGACGGGACCGGGTCCTGGGCTTGTCGTGCTCATAACCGGAGATATAAACGTTGCTGATTTCAACGTTGACCTCGATGACCCGCAGGCCCACCAGATTTTCCACCGCGGCGTAAACAGCCGCCCGGACTTGGTCGGCGAGAAGCTGCAGCGGCCGACCAAATTCTGCCACCAGGGTGATGTCCACTGCCGCTTCGGTCTCTCCAGCCTCCGCCCGGACACCCTGAGTCAGATCCCCGGCGCCGGCCGCCTCCCGAATGCTACCCAAGGTGTGGACCGAACCTGCACCCAAGGCGTGGACACCTTCAACGGACCGGGCTGCCACTGCCGCCACCTTGGCCACCGCGGCGTCGGTGATGATTGTGCGCCCTGTCCCGGCGGCCGAGTGCGGCGAGCGCCGATGACCCGGCCGGAACGGCGGCTGCTGGTCCGGCCGGAACGGGGAATGACTGCCCGTCTGACCGTCCATGAAGCCTACCTTCTCTCTCGTTCTCTTACCGTAACCCTATGCAGGGACACTGCGGCGGGCAATGCGCCATGGTCGGGAGCGTTGCATCCAGCGCATGGCTGAGTTCCGCTGGCTCTGCCCGTGGACGAAAAAAGACCCGCCGCCCCCCAGCCAAGGGGAACAACGGGTCTTTCAGTGGTGGCTCCGACCGGCGTCGATCCGGTGACCTTTCGATTTTCAGTCGAACGCTCTACCAACTGAGCTACAGAGCCATGATGACAACTATCCTGCATGTGCCACCTGGTTCCTTGGACTTCTCCAAAAAACCACGGCGACCCTGACGGGACTCGAACCCGCGACCTCCGCCGTGACAGGGCGGCGCGCTAACCAACTGCGCTACAGGGCCTTGCATTTCACTCCAGCCAAAGCACACTGGATGCGTGAAACAAGAGTTACAGCTTAGCAGTCTTTTCGGACTGCTTTCGTTCCTCTTGAGTACCCCCAACGGGATTCGAACCCGTGCCGCCGCCGTGAAAGGGCGGTGTCCTAGGCCGCTAGACGATGGGGGCATCGGACACATTCGAATCTTCAGCAGTTCCCTGCATTGTTCCCGAAGTGGACCTAAGAAACTATATGGCCTGAGTCTGGAATACACAAAACGGCCGCAGGCCGGTTCGAGGTCGGCAGCACGCTCCAGGGGGCGGCAGCCCGGATGGCAGTAATCTGGGTTGGTGGCTTCCAATCCGCTTTCGTCGCTGCCATCTTTCGGCAGATTTGAGATGAGCCGCGCGGAATTCGAGGATGCCGTTGACGACGCTGTTGCGGACATTCCCGCCGAACTCGTCAAGGCGATCAGCAACGTGGGCATCGTGGTTGAGGAACGCTATGTGCCGGAGCCCGGCGAAGATTCCGATACCGTTCTACTCGGTCTATACCAGGGCACGCCGCTGACCGAACGCGGCAGTTGGTGGGACGCCGGTTCGCTGCCCGACCGCATCACCATCTACCGCCAGCCTATTTTGGAGATGTGCCTCTCGAGGGAGGAGGTGACACGGGAAATCCGCGTCACGGTTGTGCACGAAATTGCCCACCACTTTGGGATTGATGATGACCGGCTCCATCAGCTGGGCTGGGGTTAAGCCGCCGTCGTGGGCTGGGGTAAGCCTCTCGCAGGCTTCGATCGGTTCACGTTCCACGGGTAGCACGCGGCGTCGATAGGTCGGGCGTTACGGAACACGCCGTGGAGACATCCAGCAGGGCACCCTACAAATAATCTATGTTATTGATGTGATTAGTGTTGCCAAAGTGACACTGGTCCAAGTAGCCTCAGGACTGCTGTTGTGAACGCAGACAGGCTTATGCCGCGGTGCCCGTATCCAGGAAGGATCCGGCCGACCGCCAAACCAGCTTCCTTGATCACCCGATCACTCATGGTCGAACCTCTGCCCATGAGCGCGTTCATGCGCCGGACCCTAGTGAGGTTATGGAATGAATTTGGCGTCGCGATGCCCCTCGAGCCCCGGACAACCGGCGCTCGCGCAAGCCTGGGCCGGTAAATTCCGAAACCCCGCCCGCGTAATGGCAATCGCAGCCACCAGCGCCCTGCTATTGGGCGCATTCGTTCCGGCTGCCGCGGCATCGGTGCCGACCACGTCCCAGCCCACGCGGACCTCCGCCCCTTTTGCCGGTATCTTTCCGGCCAGCCCCGCGCTTCCCAGCCCGGAGGACATCGCCGCAGCGCAGAAAAACGAGGCTTCCACCTCAGCCGAGGTGGCCAAAATCGAAGTATTGCTTGAGGGTGCCAACGAGAATCTGCAGGCCACGACCACAGCGTCAATGAGTGCCAACGATGCGTACACCGGTGCACTGGTCGCCGCCCAGGATCGCAGGTCCACCGCGGAAACGGCGGAATCCAAGGCCCAAGCCGCCGCTGCGGTGTACCTTAAGGCCAAAACCCAGGTCGGACAGCTTGCCGGCGATTTGTACCGGAACGGCGGAATGACCCCCACCGTGCAGTCGATGCTCAGCGGCGCATCCTCCACGGATGCGCTGTACCAAGCTTCGACGCTGATGGCCATTGGCGAAAACCGGACGAGGACCTTCCAAAGCGCCAAATCGGCCGCCGCCACGGCACAGGCACTGCGTGCCCAAGCTGATCACGCACGAACAGCGGCCGACGACGCCGCCAAGGCCGCCGAGGAATCGAAGGTTCGGGCGGAGAACGCGAACGACGCGCAGAACGCAATGGTAGCGAACAACGCCAAGCAACACACGGTATTGGTCGGACAGCTGGCCACGCTGCACCACACCACCGTCGCGCTGGAGAGCGTGCGTGTCACGGTACTGCAGAAACAAAAGGATGACGCCCGGCTGGCCTCGATCATTGCGGCGTCGGCGGAGCAGTCTGTGCAAACTGCTGCGTCCCCGGCCGAGACCGGCAGCGCGTCGGGAAGCAACGCGCCGAGCAATCCAGCCAGCAGCGGCGACAATGCGGAGGCAACCGCAATGTCCGCGCTAACTCAGCCGTCACCTATTCCGGCACCGACGCCAGCCAAACCGAAACCAATCCCTGCACCGGTGCAGCGGAAGCCGTCCCCGGCACCAGCTCCCGCACCTGCCCCAGTACCGGCTCCGGCACCTGCCCCAGTACCGGCTCCAGCCCCCGCTCCCGCCCCGGCGCCTGCACCAGCTCCTGCTCCCGCCCCAGCTCCTGCTCCCGCCCCGGCGCCTGCACCCGCACCCGCACCAACACCGCCGTCGACTGGCTCTGGCATTAGTGGCATGGTGAAATACGCTCTTTCCAGGGTGGGGGGACCGTACGTTTGGGGCGGCAATGGACCGGTGGGCTTCGACTGCTCCGGTTTGGTCCAGCAGGCCTTTGCCTCGGTGGGCATCAGCGTCGCCCGCCAGGGATCTGACCAATTCCTGCAGGCGCCGGTGCGGGTGCCGCTGTCGCAGATGCGTTACGGCGACCTGCTGGTGTTCGATCAGCAGCCGAATGGACGCTTCAACCACATCGCCATTTACATCGGCAACAACAAGGTCGTGCAGGCGCTGAGCCCGGCGCAGGGCATCCAGGTTACTGATCTGTCCTGGATGGCCGGCATGTCGCTCTACCCCATGGCAGCCCGGTACTGAACCGACGCCGCCACGCTGCTCCGACCCCTGCTGAACCGATCCCCGAGCCGCTGACCCGATCCCGCGGAATCGCACCGCGCCGCCGTCAGGCTGCATTTACTCCGCTGGACGCCCTAGACGCCCAACATCGGGCCGAAGGACGCCCGGTCTGCCAGCCGCGGATCGGGCCTATCCTGGACCACCATGACCGGGCCCTTGGCATGATGCAGCACCCCGTCCGTCGTCGAACCCAGCAGCATGCCGGCGAACCCGCCGCGGCCGCGGGTCCCCAACACCAGCAGCTCTGATGACTTCGTCGCGTCGATGAGCACCTCCACCGGCGATCCTTCGACCAGGTGCGCCTCGATGCTCAGTGACGGAAAGTGGCTGGACAGCCAAGCGCGACCGGCCTGCAGCTGCACCCGAATTTCATGGAACAACGCGTCCCGGTCCAACGGAGCGGGTACCCAGGCCATGGACCCACTGTAGGGCGGAACCGCACAGATAACCTTCAGGGACCGGCCAGCCAGCACGGCCTGCTCGGCCGCCTTAAGTACGGCCAGTCGCGCCTGATCGGATCCGTCCACGCCAACCGTGATCTGGTTGAGCACCTCGGCAGTGGAGGGCCTGTCCTGACGGCCGGGAGCATGGGCGGTTTCGCCCAAACGGTCTGCGCAGCTCAACGGTACGGTGACGGTCGGACATTTGGCGTGCGCCGGCAGGGCACTGCTGACCGAACCCAGCAGCCGGCCTACGAAGCCTCCCTTGCCGCGTGAGCCAAAGACCAGCAGCTCGGCCGTTTCGGACATGTCCAGCAGCACGCCAGCAGCATCGCCATTGAGCACCCGCGCGTCCAGTTCGACGTCGAAGTCTGCGACCTTCGCCGCTGCCTGCTGGAGGACCGCCTCCGCGCCTTCCCGAATGACGTCGTCGTCCACCGTGGCGTATCCGCCGTCCAGCCCGGAGGCGGCAAAGATGGGAACACTGTAGGCCGTTATCAGATGAAGCGGGCGACGACGCCGCAAGGCCTCGCGGGCCGCCCAGATCAGTGCGCAGTTTCCCTGATCGGAACCGTCCACGCCAACCGCGATTCCAGTCGGTGCCGGCAGCAGCTCCGGTTGATCCCCGGCGCCCATCCTGGCCCTTGATTCGGACATGGCGTGCCTCCTCTGTGCGCCCCGCTGCCCCGTTGCAGCGGTTCGGGCCGGAAACAACTGGCCCTACTGGTGACTATTCCCCGTTCATTATGCTCCGTCAAGTTTCACCCGGAGACAGCTCCACTGCGGCCCTGTTTCCGCTAAAACGGTCCCAACCCCGCGGATCGGGACGCAGCCTCCGGCTATGGTGACGGCAGACTCCGTGAATGTTTATGCACAGAGTGAGGGTACTTCTATCCAGCGTGGGAAAAGTTATGTATTCTTCGAGCAACCGCTGAACCGATAGGAGTCTGTCAGAACGCCAGTCGGTGATGCTCCGAGAACCCTTGGCCGTTGGCTTGCCTCTGCTCTGCTGAGCCATGTCGGGCGGAAACAACCGTGCCACTACCGATCCAGGAGGATCGATCCATGACGAGTGTGCCGTTAGCGCCGCAGCTGGCAGAGTCCACCACCACAGTGGTCATTGGATCGGGTTTTTCCGGTTTAGCCGTCGCCAGTGAACTGAGCCGGCAAGGCGTAGCGTCCATCGTGGTGGATGGGCTCGAACTTATGGGCGCAGCCCTGCCGCTGCGCCGCGTGGGGTTAGCCGAGCCGGGAGCGCTGAGCGAGCGCGGCGAGATTCTGCGGCTGCTGTGGCACTATGCGGAAACTCATCATGTTGATGTCCGCCGATCCACGCACGCCCTGGAGTTGCGGATGGCAGCGCCCCATCTGCCGGGAGCCCTGCCGCTGCCCAAGAAGTGGATCATCCGAACTGCCGAGGGCCTCCTGCTAGCTGACAATGTCGTTTTCACCCGGTGCGGCCAGAATCAGCTCCGCAGAATCCTGGCGTCGCTGGGCATCAAGATTGGGCGGGACGTTCCGAACGCCATGCGCGCCCTTGGACTGTACCTGGTGGGTGTGGGCGATCTGATCAGTCCTACCACCCGGGAAATACTGCATCAGGCCAAGGCTGTCAGCAACGCCATTTCCGCCACGATTTCCGCAGCCGACATCCCGGAACTGACCGTGTTGGCCTGAAACCGCCCTCGGTCACGCGTCCCCTCGGGCATTTTCCGGAACCTCCCCTGAAACCGCCCAGTGGTCAGCTGTCCTCCCGGCCATCATCAGTACCGTCCTCCGCCGCTTCCTCCCGGCTGTCTTCCCGTCCAAGCCGCCGCTTGGCAATGAAACCCAGGCCCGCCACAACGAGCACCAGCACAACAATGATCACGGCGATACCCCAAGGGAAACTGCCCGCCGACTGCGCAGCTGCGGGCGTGCCGGGCTGCAGCGGAGTCTGGGTTCCGGCCGCTGAACCACCGCTGGAACCACCCGTGGTGGTAAAGCTGAACGTCCCATCAACCGGGTGGCTGTCAGAAGAAACCAGGCGCCACAGCACTGTATATTTGCCGGCCGGAGCTCCGGCCATCACTTGCTGCGTCGCCACGTGGTCAACAACCTGCACCGGCCCCTCGGCCCAGTTGCGGCCATTGGCGTCATTGATTTGGATGGCCGAGCCGAGCGCACCAGGAGTGTTATTAAGCGTGATGCTGACCTTATCCGGCATATCCGCCACCGTTGATCCGTCGGCCGGGCTGGTGGATTCCGCCACATCATGGGCTGAGGCAGCCGGGGCAGCACCGAACAATGCGAGCAGTAGAACCGCCGCGGTGAGCACCACAGTGCTCAGCCGGCGCAGCGCGCGTTCCGAGGAAGGCAGGCCGCCAGATGTGCACGCAGCGCGCGGACGCCAGGAACCGGAAAAATCGACATCACGCCACGTGCGCCCGGTACTGTGCGAAGCGCAGCCGGTCGGTGAGACGCATTCTGTTCCGGTTACTGTCTGTTGCGCTGCTGTCATGTTCGGCTTCCGCTCTTAGTGGATGGAGACCTCTGCCGGAGGGATACAGGGCTGTACCTCACGTTACGCCAAAGTGCCATCGGCCGACCGCGCTCCGGCCGGCCTGGGACGCCGGCCGACCGCACTATTATTCTAAATAGTCATATCTTTTCTTCGCCTCTAGTGCTGGAGGGCATTCCATGGCGTCTCAGGGCTCCGTTCTTGACCGTTATTTCCATATCACCGCCCGGGGATCCAATTTTTCCCGCGAGATCAGGGGAGGCTTCGCCACCTTCTTCGCGATGAGCTACATCGTTGTGCTGAACCCGCTGATCCTTTCGGGGGCTGACTCCTCCGGTGGTGTGCTGGGACTGGAACGCGTTGCCGCCGCAACGGCACTTGTGGCAGGCATCCTGACCATACTGATGGGGGCCTGGGCCAAGCATCCCTTCGCCCTGGCGACCGGCCTTGGCGTCAATGCCTTTGTCGCAGTTACGGTCGCCACCCATCCAGGCCTTACTTGGCCGGACATGATGGGCTTGGTGATGATTTCCGGAATTACGATGTTCATCCTCGTGCTGACCGGTTTTCGAACCGCCGTTTTCAAGGCCGTTCCCGATGGACTGAAAACCGCCATTGTGGTGGGCATTGGGCTCTTTATTGCCCTGATCGGCCTCGTGAATGCCGGCTTCGTCCGTCGCATCCCGGATGCCTCCGGAACCACAGTGCCGGTGGGGCTTGGCTTCGACGGCAAACTGCTGGGCTGGCCCACACTGGTTTTCGTCGTCGGCCTGGTCCTCACCATTGCGCTGGTGGTCCGCAAGGTCAAAGGCGCCATTTTGATAGGCATCATCGCTGCCACCATCCTGGCCAACATCCTCGAACTCACCCTTCACATCGGACCAAGCTTTGATGGCAAGGTCTCCAACCCGGCAGGCTGGTCGCTGGTGGCCCCGGAACTTTCCAAGTGGTCCCTTCCCGACCTGAGCCTGATCGGCAAGTTCAATCTCTTCGGCTCGTTTGCCCACCTGGGCGCGCTGGCCGCGGTGCTGCTGGCGTTTGTGATCCTGCTCAGCATCTTCTTTGACGCCATGGGCACCATGGTGGGGCTCGCCGGCGAGGCTGGCACGCTGCAAAAGGACGGCACCATCCCCAACGTCGACCGGGTGCTGCTCGTTGACGCCGCCGGTGCCATCATCGGCGGCGGAGCTTCCGTGTCCTCCAACCAGATCTACGTTGAATCCGGCGCCGGCATCGGAGAAGGCGCCCGCACCGGCTTGGCATCGGTGGTGACGGGGCTGTTGTTCCTGGTGGCCATGTTCGTCACCCCGCTGATTAAACTGGTCCCCTTCGAAGCGGTGGCACCGGCCCTCGTCGTCGTCGGCTTCCTGATGGTTTCCCAGGTCGGCAAGATCGATTGGGCCGACTGGGGCATCGCCCTTCCCGCGTTCCTGACCTTTACCCTGATGCCGTTTACTTACTCGATCGCCAACGGGCTGGGGGCCGGGTTCATCGCCTATGTCCTGATCCGCAGTTTTCAAGGCCGCGCCCGCGAAATACATCCACTGATGTGGGCGGTAGCGGCCGCGTTCCTGCTCTTCTTCGGCATTGGCCCCATTGAGCAGATCTTCGGAATCAGCTAGCTTTCCGGCGCCGAAAACTTCGCATCCGAGACACCTTGCGAAACCCCACCTAGCTAGGCGGCGATACTCCGAGGGGTCCGGCGCGGTGTCCCGCCGGCCGAGCGGGGCCCGTTCTGCTCCCGCGGACGGGATCTGTCATGCCGGACAGCTCCTGGCCGCCCCGACTGGTTTAACCCTCGGCAATGCTGTGGAGTTGAAGAATGGATTTCCCTGCTTTGGACGTTGATGCTTTCGCGCACGCATGGACCGGAAGGAACGACGGCGACGGCGACGGACATCGCCGGTGGTGGCAGGCGGTGGAGCCTTGGCCCGGGACGCCGGAGACCGGTGCCGCCCGGCCTCCGCAGCCGGAGCGGCCGACCACGGAGCCGCCTCACGCCGAGCAACCTGCCTGCCCTGCCGTAATTCTTGGATTCCGCAGCGATGAGGGCGTCAGGCGGAATCACGGACGCAGAGGTGCAGCCTCAGCCCCAGCGGAAATCCGGTCAGCCCTCGGCTCGCTGGCCTTCCACGCCAAGCGCCCGGTGTACGACGCCGGCGATATAGTCGTGGGCGTCGAACCGGATAACGGCCGCCACGCCGGGGGCGAACCAGACGGCGGCCACGCGGGGGCCGAAGCGAACAGCGGCGACGACGCAGGGGTGGAACCGGAAAGCAGCGGTGTCGTCGGGGACGCGAAAGCCGGCGGTCCGGCCGGGGACGCGCTCGCGGCGGGCCAGCGGCGCGCCGGGGCCGCCATCACGGCACTGCTCGATGCCGGTGCCCTGCCAGTGGTGTTCGGGGGCGGGCATGAAACCGCCTTTGCCAGTTACCTCGGAGTATCCGCCTCGAAGCGCATCCGTGATGGCGCGCGGCTTGGTGTGCTCAACCTCGATGCGCACTTCGACCTCCGGAACGCGCCGGTTCCGAGCTCGGGGACGCCGTTCCTGCAGATGGCGCATGCCGAAGCCGCCGCCGGCCGCACGCTCAACTACGCCGTCGTCGGCATCAGCGAACCGAACAACACCCGCGCGCTTTTCGATACCGCCGACCGGCTGGACGTGAAATATCTTCCGGACGAGGAGTGCACCGAAGATCGGACCCGGGAGTTCGTCGAGTCCTTCCTGGCCACGGTGGACGCGGTCTACCTGACCATTGACCTGGACGTAATGCCCGCCTCAGTGGCCCCCGGTGTCAGCGCGCCCGCCGCGTTCGGTGTTCCGCTGCCGGTCATCGTGGCCATCTGCGGCCAGGTTGCCGCCAGCGGCAAGCTGTTCCACGCCGACCTGGCCGAGCTGAATCCGGACTTCGATGTTGACTCCCGGACAGCGATGGTGGCCGCCCGGCTGGTACACACACTGCTGCGCTGAGTTCCGCTGGAAGGTGGACCTCGCTCAGGCGCGCCCTGCCGGCGGTCGCGCCGGCCGAGCGGAACGGCCACTTCCAGCTGCCGGTTGGTTAGTGCAGCGGTCCAACGGCGGATTCGGCGGCGGCGCGAATGGCACCGCTGGCGATCAGCCGGTCTGCTTCGTTAAGTTCGGGCGACAGGAACCGGTCCGCGCCGGCGCCGGCGACTGTTTCGCGCAGCACCGCCAGGACGGCGGCTCCAGCCGGGCCGGGCTGCAGCGGGGCGCGCATATCGATGGCCCGCGCCGCCGCCACCAGTTCGATGGCCAGTACACGGCGAAGGTTTTCCACCGACGAACGCAGCTTTCGGGCGGCATGCCAGCCCATAGATACGTGATCCTCCTGCATGGCGGAGCTGGGAATCGAATCCACGGACGCCGGCACGGCCAGCCGCTTGCTGTCCGAGACAAGCCCCGCCTGCGTGTATTGGGCGATCATCAAGCCGGAATCCACTCCGGGGTCCCCCGCCAGGAAAGCCGGCAGTCCATGCGAGCGCGCCGGATCAAGCATCCGGTCCGTGCGTCGCTCCGCGATCGAAGCGACGTCCGCTGCCACAATGGCCAGGAAGTCCAGCACGTAGGCCACCGGAGCGCCGTGGAAGTTTCCATTGGAGCTGACCCGGCCGTCCGGGAGCACCACCGGGTTATCGATGGTGGCGGCCAGTTCGCGGGTGGCCACCAGGAAGGCATGGTCCACGGTATCCCGGGCGGCTCCGGCGACCTGCGGGGCGCAGCGCAGCGAGTAGGCATCCTGGACCCGGCTGTCCCCCACCCGGTGCGAGGCGACCATCGGGGAATCGGAGAGAACCCGGAACATATTGTCCGCGCTTGCCGCCTGGCCGGGGTGCGGGCGAAGTGCGGCGTGCAGCTCCGGCCGGAAAACCTGGTCCGTTCCGAGCAGGCCTTCCACCGACAACGCCGCGGTGATGTCCGCCGTCGTCATCAACTCCCGCAGATCCGCAATGGCCATCAGCAGCATGCCCAGCATGCCGTCGGTGCCATTAATCAGCGCCAGGCCTTCCTTTTCGGCCAGCAGCACCGGCTCAATGCCGTGCTCGGCCAAAAGGTCCGCAACCGGGCGTCCCGAACCGCCGAACAGCGTGCCGTCCGGGCCGGTCGCCTCACCCTCGCCCATCAGCACCAGCGCGCAGTGCGAGAGCGGAGCGAGGTCGCCGGAGCAGCCCAGCGAGCCGAATTCACGCACCACCGGGGTGATCCCTGCATTGAGCACATCCACCATGGTCTGCACGACGACCGGGCGAACGCCGGTGCGGCCGGAGGCGAGTGTCCTGGCGCGCAGGAACATCAGCGCCCGCACCACCTCGCGCTCCACCGCCGGTCCCATCCCGGCCGCATGGCTGCGGATCAGGGATTTCTGCAGCTGCGTGCGCTGATCCGCCGGGATGTGCCGGTTCGCCAACGCACCGAACCCGGTCGAAATGCCGTACGCCGGGACGTCCGAGTGGGCCAGCTCGTCGATGTGCGCCCGGACGCGGGCCACCGTCTGCAGCGCTTCGGGCGTGAGCGTCACCTTGGCGTTCCGGCGGGCGACGGCGATCACGTCTTCGGCGGTGGTGCCGGCGACGGAGAGAAGGACTTCGCGGGTTTCGAGGGTTTCTGCGGTCACGACGGTGTACCTTTCATTGTGATCGAGTGAGCACTTGATGGGCTTATTTGCCTTCTGACATGGGGATCCGGACACCGCGCTCGGCGGCCACTTCCAGCGCCCGGTCGTAACCGGCGTCGGCGTGCCGGATGACCCCCATCCCCGGGTCATTGGTGAGCAGGCGCTCCAGCTTTTGCGCAGCCAGTTCGGTACCGTCGGCCACGGAGACCTGGCCGGCGTGGATGGACCGGCCAATGCCGACGCCACCGCCATGGTGGATGGAAACCCAGGTGGCGCCCGAGGCAGTGTTGAGCAGGGCATTGAGGAGCGGCCAGTCCGCGATCGCATCGGACCCGTCCGCCATGGACTCCGTCTCGCGGTATGGGGAGGCGACGGAGCCGGAGTCCAGGTGGTCGCGGCCGATCACTATGGGCGCCTTGACCTTGCCGTCGGCGACGAGCTGGTTGAACAGGACACCGGCCTTGGCCCGCTCCCCATAGCCCAGCCAGCAGATGCGGGCCGGCAACCCCTCAAATTCCACATGCTCCGCGGCGGCGTTGAGCCAGCGGTGCAGATGGGCATTGTCGGGAAAAAGTTCCTTCAGAGCTTGGTCGGTGACCCTGATATCTTCGGGATCCCCGGAGAGGGCAACCCAGCGGAACGGGCCCATTCCTTCGCAGAACAATGGGCGGATGTAGGCGGGCACGAAACCGGGGAACGCGAAGGCGCGGTCGTAGCCACCCTTACGGGCCTCGTCCCGGATGGAGTTGCCGTAGTCAAAGACCTCGGCACCGGCATCCTGGAATTCCACCATGGCCTGCACGTTGCGGGCCATCGCGTTCTGCGCCTTCTTCGTAAACCCGTCCGGATCTTCCTTGGCCTCGGCTGCCCACTCTTCCACGCTGTATTCGGTGGGCAGATAACTCAGCGGATCATGCGCGCTGGTCTGATCGGTGACAATGTCCACGGTGAATTCGCCGGCCTTGTGGCGGCGCAGCAATTCCGGGAAGACCTCGGCGGCGTTGCCGACGTAACCAACGGACAATGGGCGCCGTTCGGACTTGGCTTGGAGCACCTTGGCCAGAGCCGCATCCAAGTCCGTTTCGACGTCGTCGAGGTACCGCTTGCCCGCGCGGCGCTCCAACCGCGTCTTGTCGACATCTACGATCAGGGCCGCTCCGCCGTTGAGGGTAACGGCCAGCGGCTGTGCGCCGCCCATTCCACCGCAACCGGCGGTGAGCGTCAGCGTGCCGGCGAGCGTTCCGCCGAAGCGCTTATCAGCTATGGCGGCGAAGGTTTCATAAGTGCCCTGCAGGATGCCCTGAGTGCCGATGTAAATCCAGGAACCGGCCGTCATCTGGCCGTACATCATCAGCCCCTCGGCCTCCAGCCGGCGGAATTCCGGCCAATTGGCCCAGTCCCCGACCAGGTTGGAGTTCGCAATCAGCACCCGCGGAGCCCACTCGTTGGTACGAAAGACTCCTACCGGCTTGCCGGACTGCACCAGCAGCGTTTCGTCCTTCTCCATAGTGGTCAGGGTGCGGGTAATGGCATCAAATGCGTCCCAGCTGCGCACCGCCCGGCCGGTGCCGCCGTAAACCACCAGGTCATCCGGGCGCTCGGCAACTTCGGGATCCAGATTGTTCATCAGCATCCGCAGCGGCGCCTCCGTCTGCCAGCTCTTCGCCGTCAGCTCGGTACCGCGGGCCGCCTTGACCGGGCGGGCTCCGCGGGAAAAATCAACACCATGAGTTTGGGCGGGTGCCATGTCAGCTCCTAAGGATCAGCAAACGAGGGTAACGGGATGTGTCTTCGGTGATTGGCTTGGCCAGCATGTCAGCACTGCCCTCGGCCAGCCGCTTGGCTGCTCGAGGCGTCCAAGTCATTCCGGGACGCGGCGATCGAAAATATCCTTACTTCTATGAAAGCCTGTGCGCCGGTCCGCACCAAGGGGTTTTCGGACGGGGTTGTCTTGTATCTCAGACATCCACCGCAGGGACTGGGTCCAGCGTTCGGGTGGGGCGCGGGCGGAGCCGGTTACACACCCGGCCGGCCGTGGATTCGGTTCGACAACTCATCGGCCACTTTCTGTACCCGGCGGGCAAGGTCCAGCCACTGTTCTGCTGGCACCTTGTCTTCCAGGAACGTCACGGCAACGGCCGCTGTTGGCCAGCCGACGTGATCAGTGACAGCCGCCGCAACTGAGCCGAATCCAGGCGTCACTTCGCCATGCTCTGTGGCGTACCCACGCTGCCGGACCTGCTCCAGGTGAGCCTGCAGCATCGAGTACTTCAGGATGGGACTCTCGGTTTCGTGCCGCGCGGTGAAGGCTGCCGCATTGGGATATAGGGCCCGGACCTGGGACTTGGGCAGCGCAGCGAGGATGGCTCGCCCGCTGGCGGTGAGATGGCTGGGCAGCCGGACGCCGACGTCTGTCACCAGCGACGGCCGGTTCTTGGCCCGCTCTTCGACAATATAGACGACATCACGTCCGTGCATCACGGCAAGGTGCGCACTTTCACCAATTCCGTCCACCAGCGCGGCGAGCAGCGGACGTCCCAGTCTCGACAGCGGCTCCTGCCGGGAATAAGCGGAGCTTAGTTCGAAGGCACTGATGCCCAGTCCGTAACGCTGCTCCTCATGCAGATGCAGGACGAATCCGTTCTGTTCCATCACCGACAGCAAGTGGTAGACGCTGGACCGGGGCAGGCCCAAGCTGGCTGCGATGGTGGATGCCGCCATCGGTCCGCGCCGGGAAGCGAGCAACTTCAGCAAGCGCAAGGTGTTTTCCGCAGCCGGCACTTTGGATGGCCGCGTGGTATTGCTGGTCAAGGTTCCTCGTTCGTGCCGGAAGAGTCGAACGTTTGGAGTTGTACCCGGTGAGTGCGGCTGCAGCCGCGCCACCGGTGCAGAAGCGAACCGTCAGCGGGCAGACCAGCCACCATCCATAGTGTAGGACGCACCTGTCACCATGGCTGCCGGTCCGGAGACCAGCCAGCCGACCAGGGATGCGACCTCCTCCGGTTCCACCAGCCGTTTGATCGCGCTCTCGGTGAGCATCACCTTGTTCAGGACCTCGGCCTCGCTGATGCCGTGCACCTTCGCCTGATCCGCGATCTGTGCCTCCACCAGCGCTGTGCGCACGTAGCCGGGGTTCACGCAGTTGCTGGTCACCCCATGTTCGCCACCCTCCAGCGCCGCCACTTTGGAAAGCCCCTCGAGGCCGTGCTTGGCCGCCACATAAGCGCCCTTGAAGGGCGACGCCCGCAACCCGTGCACCGATGAAATGTTCACGATCCGGCCAAATCCCTGGTCATACATGTGCGGCAGCGCCGCACGGATCAGCAGAAAGGGAACCTCAAGCATCAGCGTCAGGATGCGGCGGAAATCCGCCGGATCAAACTCCTGCAGCGCACTGATGCGTTGGATGCCGGCGTTGTTGACCAGAATGTCTGCGTCCAGGACCAGCCCGGCCAGCGCTGAGGTGTCGGACAGATCCACGGCCCAGGTTTCGCCGTCGACCTCGCTGGCCAATCGCACTGCCGACGCTTCGTTCATGTCAGCGATGGTGACGTGCGCGCCTTTAGCCGCAAGTTCCCGCACGACGGCGGCCCCGATGCCGCTGGCCCCGCCCGTCACCAAGGCCCGCCGTCCCGACAGCGGGCGGTCGGCGGACGTCGCGCTGGAAGCCGGATCCGGCAGCGGGCTGTTGTCCTGCATCGTCTTCTCCTGGTTTGTCGGGGCGCCGGCTGTGTTCATGTCCCCACTTCAGCACGTGCCCCGGCGGAACGCAACGCACACGCCGCCCTACCCTCCCGGCTCCATCTGCGAAACCCCAGCTTGGCCGCCAGACCCGGGAACTCTCCGGGGTCTGGTGGGGTTCATGGCGTTTCGGCCGGCGGAGGAGCGGGAGTGGAGGGATCCGCGGCATGAATCGGTGGAGAGGAGGGATGGTCCCGGGGAAGCGGACGTGGATTGTCGGTGAGCACGGCGGCTGGTCGGCCGAACTGGCGCACTTGGCGGTCATTCCAGAGCTGGGCCGGCATCGCGCCCCCGAGCAACGTGCGGGGCAGCAGCGGGTTTTCACCGAGCGGCGCGTCGCTTCCGGCCAGGATGATATTGCCGTAGCGCCTGCCCTTGAGCATCGGGGGGTCGGCGATGATCACGGTATGGGCAAATTCCGCAGCGAGGGTCGCCGCCTCCTGACGGGCCACCACCAGGGACGGCGGAGCACCGCAGTTGATCACGTACACCCCGGCCGGAGCCAGCACCCGATGAACCTGTGCCGTAAACTCGGCCGTAGTGAGCGGTTTGGGCGTTACCGGTCCGGCGAAGACGTCCCGAATAATCAAGTCGCGGCTGCTGTCGGGCAGCGATTCCGTCACCGCCCGGGCCTCACCCGCCCGGATCTTCAGCTGCGGGGCACGCGGCAGGTTGAACCAAATCCGGACAAGGTCAGCCAGCCTGGAGTCGATTTCGACGACGAGATTGTGCGAGTCCGGGTAGGCGGCGACCAGGTAGCGCGCCATCGAGCAGGCCGCACCACCGAGGTGCAGCACGCGATGCCGGGCCGGCGCGGGGAATGACGCGGTTGCCCACTGGCTCTCCACCAGGGCAACAATCCAGCGCATGTACTCGAAATCCAGCCGAAGCGGGTCCGACAGGTCCACATGGGAACTTTGGACGCCGTTGAGCTTGAGCAACCAACCATCCGGATTATCGCCGTCCGGGATGAGTTCCGCCGTTCCGGTGTCAATGTCGTAGCTGCCGGCCGCGGGGCCGTCCCCGCGCTGCCCTGAATTCTCTGCCGGTGGGCGGCTGCTTCGCTGCCTGCCCATCAGCGGCGCACGCCGGACGTACGCTGGCCCTGCCCGGCCTGGTGCCGGCGGACCATCCGGATCTCCGGCAGATTGCACCAGGAGTCCGGCAGCAGCTTATGGGCCCCGTCGGGGACAAAACCATTTTTGGCATAGAACGCCTGCGCCCTCGGGTTCTCCGCCAGCACCCAGAGAAATGCCGGCGCCGTTCCAACCGCGGCATCCAGCAGCGCCTGCCCCACGCCGTGGCCGTGCACGCGTTCCAGCGCGTAGATCATCTGCAGTTCCAGTTCGGTTGGCGCGTCGTCATCCCTGCCGGGACCGGCGTGGGCAATGCCGACCAACTGGCCGTCGTCGTCGTCGTACGCCAGCAGCGGAACGTAACCGGACAGCAGGGCGTCACGGCGCTGCTCAATCCGCGCCGCAATGTTCGCCCTGCGGCCGGCAAAAAACTCCGGTGGCAACAGTGGCCCGTAGGCCTCCTCGTGCGCCGCCGTATGCATCCGAACCAGCTCCTCGGCGTCCTCAGCCGTGGCGGCGCGGATGCTGAAGGCTCTCATCTGGCCATGCTAACCGACGTGGCGCTCTACGTGCCTTCCTGAATCGCCTTCTCCAGCCGCTGGACCTTCGCCGTGAGTTCACCGCTGTAGCCGGGGCGGATATCAGCCTTGAGCACAAGCGAGACCCTGGATCCGTAGGCGCCCGCAGCCTGCGTCGCCCGCTTGATCACGTCCATCACCTCATCCCACTCGCCCTCAAGTTCGGTGAACATTGAGCTTGTGGAATGCGGAAGTCCCGACTCCCGGACCACTTTCACGGCAGCCGCGACCGCGTGGTGAACCGAGGCATTATCTGATGTCGTGCCGTTCGCCGGAGTGCCGGAGGGTGCCACCGAAAACGCTGCAATCATGACTGGTCCTCCTCAGCCCAGGCAATGGCCTGCGCTGGGCACAGGAAGATGGCCTTGTCCACATTGCCGCGCTGTTCTGCGGCCGGTTCCTCGGTCAGCAGGATGACCCGGCCGTCCTCCGGATCCTGATCAAAGACCTTGGGTGCGACCATCAGACAGTTGCCGCTGCTGACGCAGCTGTAGGGCTCAATTTCAACTTTCATCGTGTTTCCTCCGACGCTCGACTCTCCCTCGCGCAGCCCGGCCGGCTGCAGGTCTTTCAACTCCATTGTCCCCTGTACCGCCGACCGCGTTGCTAGTCTCTGGACATGTCGGAGATGGGTGCCAAGCCGCGGAGGGCGGATGCGGCGCGCAACATCGACAAAATCATCGTGGCCGCCCGGGAATGTTTCCGGCGCGACGGGCCGGATGTTTCGCTGCACGTCATAGCCCGGGAGGCAGGCGTTGGTCCTGCCACGCTGTTCCGCAACTTCGCCGATAAGGAGCAGCTGGTCCTGGCGGCGCTGTCCCAGCGGCTGAGCGTTAAAGTCGCGCCGGTCGCGGCCGCGGCGTTGCGGGCCGACGACGCCGCGCAAGGCCTCTTGTCCGTCACCGCAGCGCTGCTGGAAGTGGCCAGCGAGGAGCTGAACCTGCTCGCGGCCGCGACCAGCCGCCAGCGCCTGCTGGTCGGCGCTACCTTCCCACTGCTGGAATCCCTGCGGACCCTGCTGGCCCGGGGCCAGGAACAGGGCGCAATCCGCGCCGACCTGAGCCCCAATGATGTGGTGCCGTTGCTCGCCATGACCGTCGGCGCGCTCGAAACGAACGTACGGGGATCCGACTCCTGGCGGCGCTACCTGTTGATTCTCGCTGACGGCATACTGACACCGGCTGCGGCACGGCCGCTGCCGGAAGCTGATCCAGTTCCTGGCGTTGGTCATCGCTCACCCCGCAGGCCGCGACCGGCGCATCCCCTCGGCTGAACCGCTATCCCCAGCCCAGCAGACGCAGGCCGGCAGCCGCGGCGGCGCCCACCAGCACCACCACCAGGAACGGCGCCCGCAGGCTCAGCGCGGCGGCCGCGGCGGCGAGCGCCCCGAGCCGGGCATCCGGAACCAGCCGCTGCCCGCTGACGACCGTGTTCAGAACCGTCAGCGAAGCCAGCAGGCCAATCGTGAGCGTACCGGCCACCCTTGCCATCCGCGGATGGTTCATCCATTTGGATGGGACAAGATAGCCCAACAGTTTAGTGCCGAACGCCAACCCGGCTGCCAACAGGACCCATGGCCACAGGTTCACGGCGGTGGCCGCCGGGGACGGGGGCCACCGTCCGCATGCGGCTGAACGTCCGGCTCCAGCCCTTCCTGCTCGTGGCCGTGGCGGAACCATCCGATCAGCCCGGCAACCACCGCGGCCAGCAGAATCGGAACACCGGGCGGCACGAGCGGTACGGCCAGCACCGTGGCCAGCGCACACACTACGGCGATGGCGGCCGGCTGGCGGCCCTTAATCCGAGGCCAGAGCAGCCCCAAAAAGGCGGCCGCAGCGGCGCCATCCAGACCCCATTGTTTGGGATCCCCCATGGTGCTGCCCAGCAAGGCACCAGCGGCAGTGAACACGTTCCACAGCACGAACACGCCGATTCCCGCCACCCAGAAACCCCGCCGCTGCTCGAGGGGATCCTGTTGACCGGTGCTGGTCGCAGTCGATTCGTCGATGGTCAGCTGCGCCGCGAGCAGCCTCAACGCTCCGCGAGGGCGCAGCAGCGCGTTGAGCTGCATCCCATAAACCCCGTTGCGTATCCCGAGCAGGGCGGCCGCGCCCATCGCCGCGATCCCGCTGCCGCCGCCGCCGATCACTGCGATAAAAGCGAACTGCGAACCACCGCTGAACAGCAGCAGGCTCAGTGCCATGGTCTGCCAGAACAGCAGCCCCGCCGCCGCGGAAAGCGCGCCAAAGGAGACGCCGTAGAGGCCGGTCGCCAGGCTGATGGACAGGCCGATCCGTGCCGCTGGCGACGCCAGCAAAGCCCTCACCTGCGGCGCAGGCTCCAGGCCCACAGGACCAGCGGGAGCTGCAACGGCAGTCGGAGCGAATGCACAACCTGCCCGCGCCGGGTTCCACTGGGGCCGAAGGCGCGCCGCAGGGCAAAGATATGGCCCGCCGTGAAACCGGCGAACATCAGGGCGGTTGCGGTTGCGGCGGCCTTGCGGGTGCCCGGAAGCAGCAGCCCGACGGCGGCGGCAGCCTCCAGCACGGCGCTCGAGCTGACCCATTCCTGGCGGGACATGACGCCAAAACCGCCGTTCGTGTCCGTGCATAGGCTGCGTGGTATGACCGGATAGTAGAACTTGGGATCCCGAAGGTGCTTGATCGTGCTCGCACTCAGCAGGGCCGACAGGGCGAGGGCCGAATAGTCGATCCTCACACCGAGGCCGCTTCGTCGTCGCGAACAGCGGTGCGCACCTCGTCGCCTGCCTCAAGGCTGAGGCGCTCGGACCCGTGCAGCGCGTCTGCCGCACGCACCAGAGCCAGGTGCGAAAATGCCTGCGGAAAGTTTCCTGCCATGCGTCCCAGGGAAACCGCATATTCCTCGCTTAGCAGCCCCAGGTCGTTGGACAGACCGACCAGCCGGTCCATCAGTTTTTTGGCATCTGCGCGCCGGCCGGTATGCGCGTACTGTTCCACCAGCCAGAAGGAGCAGGCGAGGAACGGATGTTCGCCGGGAGCCAGGCCGTCCACTCCGGATTCGGTCCGATAGCGCAGCAGCAGGCCGTCGTCGTCGAGCAGTTCACGTTCCATCTGCGCCACCGTGCCCACCATCATGGGATCGTCGTAGGGCAGGAACCCCACCTGCGGGATCACCAGCAGCGAGGCATCCGTCTGCGAACCACCGTAGGTCTGGGTGAAGGAATTCAATTCCCGGTTAAAACCGCGGGCGCAGATTTCCTTGCGCAAACCATCCCGCAGTTCCTCCCAGCGCTTGAGCGGTCCCGGCAGATCGTGATCGCGAACGGCCCGCACCGCGGAATCGAAGGCTGCCCACATCATCACCCGCGAATGGGTGAAATACTTTGGCTCGCCGCGCATTTCCCAGATGCCCTGATCCTTGTCCTCGAGATGCTTCTCGGCGAAGTTCATTAGCGAGCGCTGCAGCGGCCAGGAGAAGTGGTCCTCCTTGCCGCCGCCCAGCCGCAGCTTTTCCAGCGCCACCATCACCTCGCCCACCACGTCGGCCTGGTATTGGGTGACGGCACCGTTGCCCACATGCACCGGTGTTGAGTTTTCGTAGCCGGAGAGATTGGGAAGGTCGTACTCCTCCAACTGACGCTCACCCGCCACGCCGTACATGATCTGCAGGTCCTCCGGATCGCCCGCAACTGCCCGCAGCAGCCAGTTGCGCCAGTGCAGCGCCTCCTGGGCGTACCCGTGCGTCAGCATCGCCTCCAACGTCAGCGCCGCGTCACGGAGCCAACAGTACCTGTAGTCCCAGTTTCGGGCACCGCCGAAATCCTCCGGGAGCGAGGTTGTGGGCGCGGCCACAATGCCGCCGGTATCCTCATGCGTCAGGGCCCGGAGCACCAGCAGCGAGCGCCTTACCGAACTGGCATATTCGCCATCCAGGACACAACTGGCGGCCCATTCAGACCAGTATTTGACCGTCAGTTCCAGGGCGGCATCAATGTATATGGCGGCCGGAATGCTCCGGTGCGAGGGATACCAGGCCAATTCCAAATCCGAGGTTTCGCCAGCCGCAACGGTAAATTCCCCCACGTGCATATGATCGGAGGCCTTGGGCAGCGGGTGGGAGCGCAGCACCAGCGCGTCCGGGCCGGCCACCGCCATCAGCACCTGGCGGCCATCGGCGTCGGGCATCCGGCTCATCCACGGCAGCACCTCACCATAGCCGAAGCGGACTTTCAGTTCCTGGCGCATCCGCACGCTGCCGGTCAGGCCCTCAACCCGGCGCACCAACGAGGCGCGCCTGTCCCCCACCGGCATGAATTCGGTGATCCGGACGCTGCCGCCGTCGGCCTGCCAATCCGTCTGCAGCACGAAGGTTCCGTCCAGGTAGCGTCGGGCGACGACGACGGCGTTTGCCGCCTCGGGCGCAAGCAGCCAGCGGCCGGCATCCTCGGTGCCCAGCAACGCACCGAAAACAGACGGCGAATCGAAACGCGGGAAGCATAGCCAATCAACACTGCCGGACCGCGAAACCAGCGGCCCGGTATGCATGTCGGACAGGAGCGCATAATCCTCGATACGTGATGCCATGATTCCACTCAATCACAATTGACTGGAAGCAGGCCACGAATCCGCGCCGGAAGGTTGGTGGTGATTTCCTGCACCCCCAGCTCGATGCACAGCTGCAGGTCCTCGGGTTCATCGACGGTCCAGACCCGCAGCCGCGAACCAGCACTCAGCCAGGACCTGACCCGGTCCGGATGGCTCCGGAGGTAATCCACGCCCGGTCCGGCCAGTCCCACCTCACCGGCGTCGAGCAGCCGCTCCGCCTCAGCCTGCACGGCCCGCAGCTTCGCGGCCCGGGCGGCCCCCGCCTCCGAATCGGCCGCTGCCTCCGCCTCGAGCGCCGCCGACTCAACGTCGTCGAGCAATTGGCACAGACAGCCGGCCGGAACGCTGCGGGCCAGATACTTCACCGACTGCGGATGGAAGCTCATGAAAGAGACCCGAATATTGCCCAGATGCGAGTTCTCCGGTACCCATCCCGCCGCACGCAGTTCCTGCAGCGTCCGGGCTTCCAACCGCTCGTCGAAGCCCTTCGGGTGCTTGAACTCGATGGCCAGCGCCAGCTCCCGTCCGGCAGCGTGCAGGATTGAGAGCAATTCGGCCAGCGTGAGGAACTGCTGCGCTGTGCCGCCGAACTGCGCCGGCACGGCGGCGCCCTTCCAGGCCGAAAAATCCAGCTCCCGCAGCTGCGCCAGAGTCATCGAGGCCACCGGCCCGGACCCGTTGGAGGTGCGGTCGACCGTATTGTCATGCAGCAGAACCAACTCCTGGTCACTGCTCAGATGCAGGTCACATTCCACCCCGTCCACGCCGTCGGCCAGCGCCTGCAGATAGGCCGCACGGGTGTGTTCCGCAAAATGTCCGCTCGAACCCCGATGCGCGTAGATCAATGGCCTCATGGCACCACGGTATTGCAATCACTGCGGTGGGGACAGCACCGGCAGCAGCGGGCAGCTTAACTTAGTCTTGCTGTATGGCGACTACCGAAAAATCCGATCCGTCCAGGGACTCCACGGCCGCGCGTCCAACAGGCCGTGTCGCATCGGGGGGTTCCGGGGCGGCCATCGGTATGGTGGCCGCCGCCGTTCCGGCCAGCGACCGGGAGAAAGCCTCGGCCCTGCGCCGGATGAAGGGCTCGGCGCTGTCCCTGCTGGTGCTGTTTGCCATTATCTTCACCGTTTCCTTCGGACTGCAGGGCCAATATCCGTGGCTCGAGTACGTGCGGGCAGCCAGCGAAGGCGGCATGGTCGGCGCCCTCGCGGACTGGTTCGCCGTGACGGCGCTGTTCAGGTACCCGATGGGACTGAAGATCCCGCACACCGCGATCATCCCCAACCGCAAGGACGCGATTGGCGCCAGTCTGGGCGAGTTCGTGGAAACCAATTTCCTGTCCGAGACCGTGGTGCGGCAAAAATTGGCAGGCATGGGGCTGGTGCAGACCGTAGGTTCCTGGCTCGCCACTCCGGCCGGTGCCGAGCGCGTCGCCACCGAGGGCTCCGCACTGATCCGCGGCATGATGGCGGTCCTGAACGATGACGACGTCCGTGACGTGATCGAATCCATGGTCCGCAAGCACCTGATCGATCCCCCCTGGGGGCCGCCGATCGGCCGGATAGCGGAACAGATCTTTAACGACGGCCATCACCATCAGCTGGTCGATCTGCTGGTGGACCGCTCCACCGAGTGGGTGGAGCGCAACCACGAAGTCATCAGCCGCCTGGTTTCCGACCGCTCCCCCACCTGGGTGCCGACATTCGTGGACTCGCTGATGGGGGACAAGATCTACACCGAACTGCACAAGTTCGCCAGGGCGGTGCAGCGGGATCCGCAGCACCAGGTCCGGCTGCAGCTCGACGATTACCTCAAGGACCTGGCCAAGGAACTCCAGCACGATCCCATCATGATTGCCCGGGCCGAGTCGATTAAGGCTCAGGTGCTCGACGATCCGCGGGTCCGCGAGCTGGCCGGGCGGACCTGGACGACGGTGAAGTCCGCGCTGTTGACCGCCGTCGACGACCCGGACAGCGAGCTGCGGATTAAGTTCACTGCCGCCGTGCGGGATTTCGGCAAGCGGCTGGTCCAGGACCACGAGCTGGCGGCGAAGGCCAACGCCTGGATCGGCGACGCCGCCTCTTATTTGGTGCGGACTTACCGGCATGAGATCGCCTCGATCATTTCCGACACGGTGGGACGCTGGGACGCGAAGGAAACCTCGGAAAAAATTGAGCTGCAGGTGGGCCGGGACCTGCAGTACATCCGGATCAACGGAACGGTGGTGGGCGGGCTGGCAGGGCTGGCCATTTTCGCCGTGGCACACCTGGTGTTCCCCGGCTGAGCCGGCGCCGGCGCGGAACCGCCGGTCTGATCAGCCGGCGAAGAACCGCACTTTCTGTCCCGGCCGGGCCTGCGCAAGCAGGTCGAGGTCCGCCCGGACGACGACGGCGATCACCGGATAGCCGCCCGTCACCGGGTGGTCGGCCAGGAAAATGGTCGGCAATCCTGACGGCGGCACCTGCAGCGCCCCGCTGACCATGCCCTCGCTGGGCAGCTCCCCGCGGCGCAGCTGGGTCAGGGGTTTGCCCAGCAGCCGTGCGCCAATCCGATTGCTGTCCGCCGAAATCTCCCACTCCTGGCCGGTCAGCCGATGCCAGGAGGAGGCATCAAACCAGTCCCGCCGCGGGCCCGCGCTGATCCGCAGCGCGATCACCTGCTCGGGTCGTGGCGGTGCCTTCACCGTCAACTGCCGGATCCGCTCCGCGGTATCCGTCCCAGCCGGGCCGCGCTCCAGCAGATCACCGGCCTGCAGTGGCCGGGGGCCCATTCCGGAGAGAATGTCCGCACTGGCGGAGCCCAACAGCGACGGGGTCTGCAGACCGCCCTGGACGGACAGGTAGTAGCGCAGGCCGGCCGCCGCTGTGCCGATCTTCAGCGTCGAACCGGGGGCCAGCTCCAGCGCCGTGTTCAGCGGCCGGCTGCTGCCCCCGCACTCCAGCTCTCCGCGGGCACCCGTCACAGCAACCACTGCGGCGGCTCGAAACTCCAGCTCCAGGCCACCGAGCAGGATCTCCAGTCCCGCCGCGCCGTCGTTGTTAGCCACCAGCCGGTTCGCCAGCCGCAGCGATCGTCCATCCAGCGCTCCGGAGGGACCCAGGCCCATAGCGGCCTGGCCGGGCCGGCCCAGATCCTCCACCAACGTCAGCGGACCGGGACGGCGCACCTGCGCGAAGACGGTACCCACTCAGACCTCCCGGAAGCGCACGCGCGTGCCGGGTCGGATCAGGGCCGCTGCGCCGTCGTCGTGCGCATTCCACAGCACGGCGTCCGTGTGCCCGATCAATTGCCAGCCGCCCGGGGAGGAGGCGGGGTAAATTCCGCTGAATTCGCCGGCCAGCCCCACTGCACCGGCGGGGACAACCGTGCGCGGGGTGCCGCGCCGGGGAACCTGAAGCCGGTCATGGTCGGTGACCAGGTAGGCGAAACCGGGTGCGAAACCCGTGAAGGCGGCGGTCCAGGGCGAAGAGGTGTGAAGTGCGACGACCTCCTCCGGCGATACGCCCAGGGATTGGGCCACCGACACCAGATCCGGCCCATCGTAGTTGACATCGACCCGCACTTCGTCGGTCCCTGCCTCTGCACCGGCAATCGGGGTGGTTTCCTGCAGCCAGCGCCGCACCACTGCACCGGCGATGAGGGCGGGATCGAAGTTGACCAGCACGGTGCGCGCGGCGGGCACCACATCGACCACGCCGCTGGGGCGATGCACGGACAAACCGCGGTACAAGGCCAGCACCGCCGTCAGATCCGGCAGCTCCGCGAGCACCGCGCTGTCGCCGCAGGGCAGCAGCACCAGCCCGGCCTGCGCCGCGTCGGCGGACGAACCTGCCGCGATTCCCGGCATGGCGGGACCGCCGGAAACTTCCTCAGCAGAAGGCAGCAATGGGAACCTTCGCACTCTGCAGGCCGGCGCGCACCGCGCGGGCCATGCCGACCGCCCCGGGACTGTCGCCATGCACGCAGAGCGAGTCGACCTCGAGGGTCAATACCGTGCCGTCCACGGCCGTCACGGTGCCGGAGACGGCCATTTGCACCGCCCGGCGTGCCACCGGCTCCGGCTCCAGCAGCAGTGCCCCGGCCTCTCCACGCGGCACCAAGGTCCCGTCGGGGCGGTAGCCGCGGTCGACGAAGGCTTCGCGGACGAATCGCTGTCCATTCTCCGCCGCGACAGCAGCTATTTTCGAGCCCGCCAGTCCGAGCATCGGCAGCCGCGGATCGAAATCCCGGACCGCGTCGCCTACTGCCTTCGCCTGTGCCGCATCATGGACAATCCGGTTGTAAAGCGCGCCGTGCGGTTTCACATACGACACGGCGCCACCCGCCGCCCTGGCCATTCCATCCAAGGCCGCCAACTGGTACAGCACATCGCCGTAAAGCTCGTCGCGGCCGATGTCCATGGCCCTGCGACCAAAGCCGGCCAGGTCCCGGTAACTGACGTGCGCACCGATGCGCACCTTGTTAACAACGGCGGCGCGGATGGTGCCCAGCATGGTGAGCGGATCGCCCGCATGGAAGCCGCACGCCACATTGGCGCTGCTGACCAGGGTCAGCAGCGCCTCGTCGTCGCCCATCCGCCACGCGCCGAACGATTCGCCGAGATCAGCGTTGAGGTCCATTCCTGTCCTTCCGTCCACCCAACCGCGGCAGCGCCGGCAGGGTCCGCCGGCGCACCGGCACGTCCACCCCGCGCGCCGCTCGTTTTTGTTCCAGCTCCGCGGCAAGTTCCGGCGGGAAAAACTCGGGGGCAGGGCCGAAGGCATTCTTGGTTGCCGTGACCACCGCGCGGCCCATCATCAGGTTTCCCGCTCCGCCTATCACGGCTCCGATGCCAAACGGAATGGCCCGGCCCACGATGGCGCTCCCCTCGCGCACCAACAGCCGACGCAGGAAGGCCTTCTGCAGCCGGCCGCCGATTCCTTTGACCGCGGAAAGCGGCATGCTCTTGCCCACCACGGATCCCCATGCCTGCATGGAGGTGCGGCCGGTGCCGAGCGCATGTCCGGTCAGGCCCTGCACCATTGCGGTGCCTTCCTCTCCGAGCATGATGGCCATCACCATGGTGCGGGCGCGCTCCGGGTCCTGCAGCCGGACGCCGTGCAGTTCAGCCACGGACTGCGCGTAGAGTGCGGTGGTCTCCAGGAAAACGACCGTCGCCGCGGCGGAAATTGACAGCGACGCCACGGTGCCCAACCCAGGAACGATGGCCGTTGCTCCGATGGCCGCGCCTCCACCCGTGACCGCCGAGATGAAATCGCGTTCCAATTTCCTGCTCAGCTCCGCCGTGTTGGCGTGCGGATGACGGCGCCGAAGTCGACGCAGGTTGGCCAACACGAGCGGCCGTTGCACGTCGACCGCCCGCAGCAGTGCCTTGGCCACCGCCGGAGTGGGCTTGCCTTCACGGTCAAAAGCCGCCTGCGTGGCGATCCTCACCGCCGGGTTGGGCTTGGACGCGGAGCGCTTGCTGTTCTTTCGTGCCATCAAAACCCCTGACCTTGATCTTCCTCCAAGCCTAGAACACAGTTGGCCGGTGCGCTTGCCTGCGGCTCACATCGGCGCTCACACCCCTGCTCACGCCCTGCTCACATCGCGGCTCACATCGGTGCTGACCTTGTCAGCAGGTGGTCGCGCCGGTACTGTCCTTGAAAGAAGCACGGACCGAAAGGGCCCGTGGCGGAAGTTCCACCCTGGATGAAGGAGCAGCAGATGCGCATTGGATCAACGATATTCCTGATCGTTGTTGGCGCCATTCTCGCATTCGCCATCGACCCGACCCTTGTCACCTTTGTGGACCTGAAACTGGTCGGCTACATCCTGATCGTTGCGGGCGTCATCGGATTGGTGATTTCCCTGATCATGGCCGCTCCCCGCCGACAGCACCGGATCACCGAAAGCCGCAGCGCGGTGGATCCGGGAACCGGCGAGGCCGTCACCCGGAACGAGACCCGGGACACCGGCATCTGATTTTCCTTTCGCCTGCACACGTCATTTCGACTGCACAGATCCTTTCGCATGGGCAAACACGACACCAGATTCTCTCTCGGCTGCTCCCGCACAACGCGTGATTTCCGCCGGACGGGCGGTGGTTCGTAGAGTCGCACCAGCGGTGGCTGCAGCCCTGCGCGCCCAGAAACCCGCGGGCTAAATTGAGAGCGCATTATCGGTTATATGCTCCAACGTGTAAGATTGATGGTCTGCCCGGAGCTAAAAACTTCATGTCGCAAGCAAATGACCTCCACAGGAGAAGCGCAAATGCCCATAGACCCAAGTACAACTTCCTCCCCAACCGGCGCGCAGCGCGCCAAACGAACGCCGCCTCCAAGCCGGCTTCCCCACCTGAAGCGGCGCCGACTGGATGTCGGCCACATCAATATCGTCAACAAGCCGATGCTCAAAAAAGCGGTCGGCGGCACCATTGTCGGCAACACCATGGAATGGTACGACGTCGGCGTCTTCGGATACCTCATCACCACGATGGGTCCGGTCTTCCTGCCGAAGGCGGATCCAACCGTGCAGACACTTTTCCTGCTCGGAACCTTCGCGGCCACCTTCCTGGCGCGCCCGCTGGGCGGGGTCATCTTCGGCTGGCTCGGCGACAAGATCGGCCGGCAGCGGGTGCTCGCCACCACCCTGCTGATCATGGCCGCCTCCACGTTTGCCCTGGGACTGGTCCCCGGCTACGCCCAGATTGGAATCTGGGGAGCCGTCCTGCTGGTTGCGGTCAAGCTGATACAAGGGTTTTCCACCGGCGGAGAATATGCCGGTGCCACCACCTTTGTCAGCGAATACGCCCCGGACAAGCGCCGCGGGTTCTTTGCCAGCTTCCTGGACATGGGCAGCTACCTCGGCTTCGCCATTGGCGCCGCCCTCGTATCGGTTCTCCAGCTGATCCTGGGGCAACCCGCCATGGAAGCATGGGGCTGGCGACTGCCGTTCCTGCTGGCCGGACCGCTGGGCCTGATCGCCATCTACTTCCGCAGCAAGATCGAAGAATCCCCCCAGTTCCAAGCCACCCTGGATGCCCAGGAAGCAGTGGCCAAGGACGCACAAGCCACTGATGCAGATGTGGCCAAGGGCCCGATCGGCATCGTCAAGGCCTACTGGCGCCAGATCGTGCTCGCCATGATCCTGGTTGCCGCGGCCAACACGGTGGGCTACGCGCTGACCTCCTACATGCCGACATACCTAACGGAATCCAAGGGCTATGACGAACTCCACGGCACCATCCTGACCATTCCGGTGCTGGTGCTTATGGCTGTCTGCATCCCGCTGACGGGACGGCTGTCGGACCGAATTGGCCGCCGCCCGGTTCTGTGGGTGGGAGCCGGAAGCACTGTCGTGCTGGCGATTCCCGCCTTTATGCTTATCGGCATCGGGTCCATCTGGTCCACTTTGCTCGGTCTGGCACTTGTCGCCTTCCCCGTGACGTTCTATGTGGCCAACCTCGCCTCGGCCCTGCCGGCGCTCTTCCCCACCTCCAGCCGTTACGGTGGCATGGGCATCGCCTACAACTTCTCCGTGGCGATCTTTGGCGGCACCACTCCGTTCATCCTCAAGGGGCTCATTGCACTCACCGGCAATGACATGATGCCGGCGTACTATCTGGTGTTCACATCCGCCATCGGAGCCATTGCCATCTACTTCCTCAAAGAATCCGCCCGGAAACCGCTGCCCGGATCCATGCCCAGCGTGGCCACCTCGGCGGAGGCACACGAGCTGGTGGCCGAGCAGGATCAAAATCCGCACCTCGACATGGACATCATGCCGTTCGATGAGACGTACGAGTCCATCCCGGAAGCCGACGATGCCCATACTGCTTCGTCGGACACTCGCGTTCAGCAGTAGCAGGAAATTGCACAGCACGACGACGACGCAAGGCGGTGCGCGCAACCTGCGCGTGCCGCCTAGCTTTGACTTATTGCGTTCCGGATCCACCTAAACCTATTCCGGATCGGCACGGAATTTCCTGCTGACGGGAGCGAAGTCCCGCAGCTTACCGGCGCGGGATCCCGCCGCGGCCAGCCAAAAAGTCTCAGCGACCGCGCCTGCCGGCCGCAGCGCCGAGCCCTGCGGGAACAAAACGGCTTCCGGCCGCCAGCAGCGCATAGCGTTTCGAGGGGATCGAAACAGCCTTTCCACTCAGGGCATCGGCCAGGCCTTCGCGGACCACCCGGTCCGGGCGCAGCCACATCCACTCCGGAATGGCCCGGGTCGATGCCCCCATCCGCTGATGGAATTCGGTGTGCACAAAGCCGGGGCAAACCGCCGTCATCGTCACTCCGCGGGGGCCGTACTCCAGGTTCGCCCACCGGCTGAAGCTGATGAGCCAAGCCTTGCAGGCGCCGTAGCTGCCACGCGGAATGAAGCCGGCCATGCTGGCCACATTGATGATCCGTCCATGACCATGCTCCAGCATGACACCCAAGGCTGCATGCATCAACTGCATCGGCGTCGTGACAAGGATCCGCAAATGTGCTGATTCCTGGTCCAGGGTGTTTTCATCAAAGGGTTTGGGCAGGCCATACCCCGCGTTGTTCACCAGGATCGTTATCCGTTCGCGCACCTGCCGGAGCCGCGCGGCCACCCGGTCGACGGCGTCGTTCGTTTCCAGATCCGCGACGATGGTTTCCACCGCCACGCCGAAGTCCTGCCGAAGGGTTGCAGCCCCCGTGGCCAGCCGTTCGGCATCTCTGGCCACCAGCACCAAGTTGTAGTGCTTCGCCCCCAGCTGGCGGGCAAATTCTGCCCCCAATCCCGCCGTCGCTCCGGTAATCAATGCAGTTTCAGTCATGCCCCATGCTACCGACGCCCTGCCCGCGAAGCCCCACTTCCCTTGCCTGCCCCACCCATCTCCCAGCCGGCCCGCAGGAGCCACCTCTTGGTTGGAATCAGGGCGAGCGGTGGAGTTAGGGCGAGGGCCAGTCCGTGCACTGGGTATACACGTCGTGCCTGCTGACGAACCGGGCGATGAACGCGCAATGCGGAATAATCCGCTTTCCGGAAGCCACCACATCATCGAGGGCGTAGCGGGCCAGCACCTTCGCCAGACCGCGGCCGCTGAAACCGTCCGCGGTTTCGGTATGGAGAAAATCCACGTGCCCGGGCAGGTCCCTAAAGTCCACGGCGCAGGCCGCTTTGCCGGCGACCTGCAGCTCGTAGCGGTGCTCCACGTCGTTGCGGTGCATTGTCACATCGTTGTGGAAACTTTCTGCAGTATCGATCATCCTTCGAGCTTGGCACTTTGGCTCCCCGCTGGCAATGGATCGTGGCCACCTGCGCGCAACGGCGTTTACGGTTAGCGTTGCACTTGGGACCGAGGGCAAAGTCGACGCAAAAGTCGACACTTAAAACGTCCGCCCGCGCTGGATGACTTGTGCAGCCTCAGAGATGCAGGAGAGACAATGAGCCGAGGTATCTACGTCAGCGCCACCACCGCGGGATCCGGAAAGTCGCTGATCACGCTTGGCCTGGCGGATATGCTGCACCGGCACGCGGACCGGATCGGCTTCTTTCGGCCCATCGTCCAGGTGCAGGATCCCACGCAGGATCCGATGGTGGCGCTGATGCGCCGCACTTTCAACTTGGACGACACGCGGTGCCGCGGCGGGCTGACGGACCAGCAGGCGCGCACCATGCTCGCCGCGGGCCGGCGCGAGGACATCGACACCGCATGCGTGGCCATCTACAGTGAAATCGCCAGCAACTGCGACGTGGTGATTGTCGAAGGAACGGACCTCACCGGGCACGACGCCGCTGTCGAGTTCGATCTGAACGCACGCCTTGCGAATAACCTGGGTTGCCTGGTGGTGGCGGTCGTCGGTGCGCGCGGCATGACCGCCGACGAGGCCGCCGACGCGGTTGACGTGGCACGCCGGGAACTGGATGCCGCGCAATGCTCGCTGCTGGCGATGATGGTCAACCGGGCGGACGAGGCCGAAGTCACCCGCATCGGCGCCGCCGTGCGGCCGGGCGCCTCCCGGCGGCCGGTCTACGTCTTTCCGGAGCTCGAGGAGCTCTCCCGTCCCACCGTCGCCACGGTGGCCGCTGCGTTGGGCGGCGGGCAGATCGCTGGAAGCTCAAACCTGGAACGCGATGTCACAGGCATCAAGGTCGCCGCCATGAACGTCGGAAATTTTTTGTCCGTCCTGCGCGACGGTGAGCTGGTAATCACCCCGGGTGACCGGGCGGACGTCATGGTCGCCACGCTTGCCTCCGCGCTTTCCGCCGAATTCCCGGTTCCTTCCGCCTTGGTGCTTACCGGCGGGCTCTCCCCCGATGCCCATATCTATCCCCTGCTGGCTCAGGCTCCCTTTCCGGTCTTCGCCGTTGCCGAAGACACCTACCAGACGGCGAAACGGATCAGTGAGGTGCGCGGGGAGATTGCCACCGGCGAGCGCCGCAAGGCCGCTGCGGCACTGGGCGCGTGGGCGAAAGCGGTGGATGAACCTGAACTGCTGGAACGCCTCACGTTGCCGCGGCCCGAACGGATGACACCTCTGCGGTTCCTGCATGAACTGATCGAACGGGCCAGGTCCGCCCGGCGGCATATTGTGCTGCCCGAGGGTTTGGACGTGCGGATCCTGCGCGCGGCCGAGATCCTGCACCGCCGGGATGTCTGTGAGCTCACCCTGCTTGGACCGGTGCACCAGATCCGGGAACTGGCGTCGGCCCACGGAATCGACCTCACCGGCCTGCACCTGAGCGATCCGGCCACGAGCGAACTGCGCGAAGACTTCGCGGTGGAGTATGCGCGGCTTCGCGCCCATAAGGGCATCGAGCTGCAGGCCGCCCGGGAGGTGATGCTGGACGGTTCCTATTTTGGCACCATGATGGTCCAGCTCGGCATCATGGACGGCATGGTTTCCGGAGCCGCGCACACCACTGCCAACACGATTCGGCCGGCCCTGGAGTTTGTTAAAACGCAGGAGGGGGTCAGGATCGTTTCGTCGGTTTTTCTGATGCTGCTCACCGATCGGGTTCTGGTGTACGGCGACTGTGCCGTCAACCCCGATCCCGATGAGGAACAGCTGGCGGACATCGCCATAGCGTCAGCGGGAACAGCAGCCCAGTTTGGCATCGTTCCGCGCATTGCCATGCTCTCCTACTCCACCGGGGGTTCCGGCGCCGGGGAGGCAGTGGATCAGGTTCGCCGGGCCACCGCCCTGGTCCATGCCCGCCGCCCGGATCTCGCGGTTGATGGTCCGCTGCAGTACGACGCCGCCGTCAACGCCTCCATTGCCTTGTCCAAAATGCCCGGATCCTCCGTCGCGGGGCAGGCAACCGTCTTCATTTTTCCCGACCTGAATACCGGCAACAACACCTACAAGGCGGTGCAGCAATCCTCCGGGGCGGTCGCCGTGGGGCCGGTCCTGCAGGGCCTGCGCAAGCCGGTCAACGATCTCTCCCGCGGCTGCACCGTCGAGGACATCGTCAATACGGTGGCGATCACCGTCGTGCAGTCCCACACCCTGGCACCCGCCGCAGTTCCGCAATCAGAAGGACAGGTCTGAAAATGCTGATTCTGGTGCTCAATTCCGGATCTTCCTCGATAAAGTACCAGCTGCGCCAGGTACCCGTCCCGGATGATCCTCTGCGGGCAGCCGACGGTCCGCAAAGCAATGGCGCCGACGACGGCGGACGGGTCATCACCGGCGGCTTGGTTGAGCGCATCGGCGACCGCGCAGCGGGACCCGACAGCGTCAGCGACCACGCCGAGGCGCTGGAGCGGATTGCCCTGGCGGTCAACGAGGCGCTCGACGGTCAGGAGCTCGATGCGGTGGGGCACCGGGTGGTGCACGGCGGCGAGCGCTTCAGCGCCCCGGTGCTGATCGACAATGAAATTACCCGCGCCATCGAGCGGCTCAATCCGCTGGCGCCGCTGCACAATCCGGCCAACGTTTTGGGCATCCGTGCCATCACCGATAAGTGGCCCGCACTGCCACAGGTCGCGGTGTTCGACACGGCCTTCCACCGCACGCTGCCGGAGTTCGCCTGGCGTTACGCGGTCCCGGACGTGCTCTACCGCAATTTTGGCATCCGCCGCTACGGTTTTCACGGCACCTCGCACGAGTTCGTCGCGCACCAGGCGGCGAAGCTGCTGGGCGTGGAGCTGGGCGCCTTTTGTGCGGTGATTGCGCATCTGGGCAATGGTGCGTCGGTCGCTGCCATCCAGGACGGCGTGAGCGTTGACACCTCCATGGGGTTCACTCCGCTGGAGGGGCTCGTGATGGGGACTCGGTCGGGGGACATCGACCCCTCCATCCTGGTCTTCCTGGCCCGGCAGGGAATGGACGCAGACGAGATCGATGACCTGCTGAACCGGGATTCCGGGCTCCAGGCGCTGGCCGGCAATAATGACATGCGCTCCGTGGTGGAATCGGCCGAAGCCGGAAATCACCGGGCCGTGCTGGCACTGGCGGTCAGCTCGTATCGGCTGGCCAAGTACATAGGTGGTTACCACGTGGCCGTTGGCGGTGCGCAGGCCTTGGTTTTCACTGCCGGCATCGGAGAGAATTCCTGGCAGTTCCGCCAGCTGGTGGCCGGACGGTTGAGCGCTCTGGGCATTAAGCTCGACGACGACGCCAACCGGAAGCGCAGCAAGGAACCTCGGGTGATCAGCACGGCGGATTCAGACATCGCCGTCCTGGTGGTGCCAACGGACGAGGAGCGGGCGATCGCGGAGGCGACGGCCGCCGTCGTCGTCAGCTCCCGCTGAGCAACCGTAAGTACCCGGTGGAACGATCAGCCCTGCCGGGCCTCGCCCAGCGGACAGGCCCAGAGCGCGCTCACTCCGGCTGCCCGCTCCGCAGCGATTAAGGCCAGTTCCAACCGCCGCACCGCTGGCACATACTCGCCATCCGCTGCCGCGCGATGCACGTCTGCCTCACGCATGGCCCGGAACAGCCGGGCCGTTTCCGGCTGCCTGACGTCGGACATGGCGGGAAAGTCGATCAGGTTCCCGAGCTCCAGTTCGTAGCAGCGCCAGCGGGCCAGTGCGGCCTCGTGCCGGGCAGTGGCGGGAACAAAGGAACGCTGTACCGTGCGGCGTGCCCGCCGCCGGTGGCGGAAATCCTCAGCGGCGGGAGTGCCAAGATAAGCCGCCACGGCGGTTCCGGCCGCCAGGAAGGCCATCCCGGCACCGGCTACAGGACTATAAATTGCCGGAATCAGCACGCATGGCAGCAACAGGGCCAAGGCCAGGAAGCAATTCCAGAAAACCGCATCTCCACTTCGGGAGCGGCCTTTTTCCGCGCTGCCGCGCAGGCTCCACACGCGCAGGCCGCCGACGCTCAGGTCGTCACTGAGCATGTCATCACCCGGCAGGTCATCACCCGGCAGGTCATCACCGCGCTGGTTAATATCGCGCGGGTCACCGGCGCGCAGCCAAAAGACGAGGACGGCAAGAACGCCCACTACGACCACGGCACAGCTGCCCAGCTGCAGGAAAACCCCGATGGCGCTCATTCCTTCACCTCCAATAGGGGCGATTGCCATTGCTTCCATTGGAGTCCCTGCCGGGCAAATAATCAATGCCCCGGAATGAGGGACCGCCCTTGGCTGGGTTCAACCCCGCCAACGCGCGCAGGCACCCCGCCATCGGTTCAGGCGTGATGGCCTGGCTCAGGAAGTTATAGCCAGGGCGTCGATTTCCACGAGCATGACCTCGTGCGGGAGGTCAACGAAAACTGTGGTGCGGCTGGGCAGTGCGCCGCCGGGCACGTTTTCCTGGATAAACTCACCGTAGACCTCGTTCATGGCGGCGAAGTCCGCGCGTTTGGTGAGATATACCCGGAACATCAGCACGTCTTCCACCGAGGATCCCCCGGCCAGCAGGATCGCCCTGATATTCTCCAAAGTCCGCCGGGTCTGGACGCGAACGTCCCCTTCGCCGATGTACTGGTTCGTTTCCGGATCCATGGGTCCCTGGCCGGAGACCTGAAAAAATCCGCCCTTTTGGATTCCCTGGCTGAAGACATGGGCCGGAGCCGGAGCATTTTCGGTCAGTACAACATTTTTTTCACTCATGTGTGGTCCTTTCGGGATTTACCCAGCCCAAGTCCGCGGAAATGGCCTCGGTGCCGGCTTTGAGATCGGGCAGCAATTTCAGCAGATCGCTGTAGCCAAGCAGCACGACGGGAACGGAGAAGGATGCGGCCGCGATAACGCGCCCGCTGGCGTCCCGGACAGGGGCTGCAATACAGTGCACGAAGGACTCATGCTCTGCATTGTCATGCGCCCAACCCTGTTCCTTCACTTCCACCAGTTCGGCCAGCAGTTGTTCAGGCGTGGTGATCGTATTGGCCGTGAGCTTGATGTAGTCCAGCCCCCTGGCAATGTGTTCCTGGCGGGCGGGCGGCATGTCGGCCAGCAGCACTTTGGCGACGGCTGCGGAGTGCAGCGCCGCGGTCAGTCCCACCCTGGAATACATCCGTACCGGGTGATGTGATTCGAACTTGTCGATGTACACCACCTCACCGCCCTCGAAGGCAGCCAAGTGGACCGTGTGTCCGGTCCGGGCGTTGAGTTCGGCAAGATGAGAATGCGCCACCGTGCGGATGTCGCGCTGCTCCAGTGCCTTGGAGGACAATTCAAAGAATTTCGAGCCCAGCCTGAAGCGCTGACTTTCGTCGCGCACCACGAACCGCTTCTCCTCCATTGCGTGCAGCAGCCGCATAACTGTGGTTTTGTGCACCGATGCCTTGCCGGCGAGGTCATCCAGGGTGGCCGGCTTTTGGGCCAGCTCCGCCAGCAGGTCAAGGGCCCGGCTCAGACTCTGGCTCATGGCGCCTCTTCAGGCATTGCGGCTGCCCCCTCCACTCCGGCCATCATCCGCATAGCGGCCCACTCCTCATCACTTCCGGCCAGAATGGCCGCCACCATGTGTGCCGGCGGCAGCGCGCCCCGGTCGCCATTCACAATCAGCGTACTTGCCGCGCTCAGATGTCCGCGGCGCAGGCAGGATTTTTGGTCCAGGCCGAGGGCCATTCCGCTCAAATATCCGGCCGCGAAGGCATCCCCGGCTCCAACGGGCTCCACTACCTCCACCCGCAAGGCGGGAACGTCCACCCGGCTTCCGTCCCGGCAGAGCGCGGTGGCAGAAATGTCGGCGTTCTTGATCACCAGGACCTCTGGATCCGGCAGCAGCCGGCGTAGCCGGCTCTCGTCGTCGGTACCGAAGGCAAGCTCGGCCTCATCGCGTCCCATCAGGACCACGTCGGCGAGGTTGGCCAGCTCCGCCAGGATGGAAGCATCCCGTCCGGCCCACAGCGCCGGGCGCCAATTGACGTCAAAGCTGATGATCCGGCCCTTTCGTTCGGCGCGGAGAATGGCCCGGGAAAGCTCCGCGCAGTCCTCCGACAGCGCCGCGGTGATGCCGCTGAGGTGGATCAGCGCGGCCTCCCGCAGCAGCGACGCCACGGCGGGATTGGCCAGTGTTGCCGGACCCATGGCGGAGGCCGCCGAGCCGCTGCGGTAGTAGATGACCGAGCTCATTCCGGCGGCCGGGCCGTCCGCCTGCCCGAGGACGGGAGGTCCGCCGACTCTGCCGCCTATGCCCTCTTTGTCGCCTATGCCGGGGTCCGCAGGCACGACGACGGACGGGTCGCCGGCGGGGGTCACGGCGGGAACCTTGACGTACAAGCCCGTGGGCCGAACCGGATCCACCTCCACCCCCGAGGTTCCGACGCCGTGCGCGCGCAAGTCGTTCAGGATGCGCGTACCGAACCCGTCCCGGCCCACCCTGCCGATCCAGTGCGCCGGCAGGCCCATGCTGCTCAGCCCCATGGCGACATTTGATTCCGCCCCGCCGATGCCAAACAGAAGTTCGGTGGCTTCGTGCAGCGGCGCGGCCCGGGGGGTGAGCATGGCCATGGTTTCACCGATGCAGACGGCTGACGGCACGAGCGGCACTTCCTCTCGGTGGTTGAAGCTGTTGGCGGGGTGAGCCCCGAGTGCGCGTAATTCCGGCCGGACGAACCGGACGAACGGGCCCGGCGGCGGCCTTGACTGACGAACTGCACCCATGTTAGACATGTTTTCAGCAGTGTTGCAACCATCGTTGCAACATACGCAATGCCTGTACCGCCCCGGCCGCCGCCGGCATCCGAAGGGACTTACGGCTTTGAATTCATTTTCCACAGCTGCCGCCGACAATCCCGGCTCCGCAGGGCAAACCGGCCAGCAGATCAGCGCCGAGGCCGTGGACCAGTTGCAGGACGAGGTACTGGACTGGCGCTACAAGGCCGCCCCCGCTTCCGCGTCCGGCCAAACCGCCGGCGATTTTACCCGCTCCGGAAAGAGCCTGGCCGACCTGCAGACCCCGCTGCTGACCCTGGATGCCGGTGCTCTGCGGGAGAACATGGATCATCTGGCCGCGTGGTGCGCCCGGCACGGCGTTCTGTTGGCCCCGCACGGAAAAACCACCATGGCACCTCAGCTCTGGTCCGAGCAGCTGCGCCGCGGGGCGTGGGGCATCTCGCTGGCCAACCTCGCCCAGCTGCGGGTGGCGCGCGCCTTCGGTGTGCACCGGCTGATGCTCGCCAACTCGCTGACGGATCCACACGCGATAAGGTGGGTGGCCGGCGAATCCAGCCGGGAAAACCCGATCCTGTCCTGGGTTGATTCGGTGCAGACGGTCGAACTGCTTGAACGCACGCTCGCTGCGATGGAGGGCAAGGTGGTCCTCGACGTCCTGGTTGAAGTGGGCGGCCTGGGCGGACGCACCGGTGCCCGGGGCTTTGATGCCGCGCTGGAGGTTGCCCGCGCCGCGGCTAACTCCGACTTCCTGCGGCTGCGGGGCATCAGCGGCTACGAGGGATCACTGGCCCACGCCGCGGATCCGGAGAGCCTGGCCAAGGTGCGTAACTTCCTGCTGGAAATGAAGTCCGTCCATCAGGAACTGCTGGCGGCCAAGCTGTATGCCGCGGACGCGGATATTGTGCTGACGGCCGGCGGAAGCGCCTACTTCGACACCGTGGTGGAGGTGCTCGGTCCCTGCATTGGGGCAGCGGCAGCGGAATCCGGAAAAGCGGAAGATACCAAGGAGCAGCGCGTTGATCTGGTCATCCGCAGCGGGGCCTACATCATCCACGACGACGGCTTCTACCGCCAGATCTCCCCCTTTTCCCGGCACGGCGCGCAGCCGCTGCGCGCCGGAATGCACGGCTGGGCCCGGGTGGTTTCCAGCCCCGAGCCAGGACTGGCCATCCTGGATGCCGGCAAGCGCGATCTGCCGGTGGATGAAGGACTTCCGGTTCCACAGGCCATCGGCTCCGGACTGGGCGCCCCGATGCGGCCGCTGGCGGGCAGCATCACCGCCGTCAATGACCAGCACTGTTTCCTGCGCTTTGACGCCGCTGCCAGCCAGGTTCTTCCGGGCGACGTGGTGCGCCTTGGACTCTCGCATCCCTGCACCGCTTTCGATAAATGGACGCTTATCCCCGTCCTCGCGGACACCGAAAATGACCAGAGGGTCGTGGACCTGGTCCACACTTTTTTCTAGGCGCCCATGACTGATCATTTCTCCGCCGCTCAACCGGCACACGCCACCCTGATCCGCAATGCCACAGTGGTGGACGGCACCGGCGCACCGCGCCGGCCCTTGGACGTCGTCGTCGACCGCGGCCGAATCAACCGGCTGGCTCCTCCCGGAACGTTGGACGCCGCCGGGTTTAGAATGGCGAACGTCATCGACGCCGATGGCCTGGTACTGAGTCCCGGTTTCATCGACATGCACGCCCATTCGGACCTGCAGCTGCTGCTCAATCCGGCCCATTACGCCAAACTCAGCCAGGGCGTCACGACGGAGCTGCTGGGACAGGACGGGCTGTCCTACGCGCCGGTGGATGACGTGGTGCTGGCAGGGGTGCGGGCGAAAATCGCCGGCTGGAACGATGATCCGGCAGACTTTGATTTCTCCTGGCGCAGCGTACGCGGGTACCTGGACCGGCTGGATGAAGGGATCGCAACGAACGCGGCCTATCTGGTTCCCCAGGGCACCATCCGTGCCATGGTGATGGGCTTCGAGCAGGCCGAAGCGACGGCGGAGCAAGTGGCGCGGATGCAGGCGCTGGTCCGCACGGCGATGGACGAGGGGGCGGTAGGGATGTCCTCCGGCCTGACCTACACTCCCGGCATGTACGCCAGCACCGAGGAATTGGCCGCGCTGTGCCGCACGGTGGCTTCCTGCGGCGGTTTTTACGCCCCGCATCACGGCTCCTACGGGAAGGGCGCGTTGACGGCGTACGCCGAAATGATCGAGCTCAGCCGCGTCACCGGCTGCCCGCTGCACCTGTCCCATGCCACCATGAACTTCGCCCCGAACAAGGGACGTGCGGGGGAGCTGCTGGCGCTGATCGAGCAGGCATTGGACGACGGCGTCGACATCACCTTGGATACGTATCCTTACCTTCCCGGCGCCACCACGCTCGCCGCTATCCTGCCCAGTTGGGCATCTTCGGGCGGGAGCGAGGCGACACTGGAACGGCTGGCCGACCCGGCTTGCCTGGCCAGGATCCGGACGGACCTTGAGGTCAACGGCTCCGATGGCTGTCACGGCGTGGTGGTCGAATGGGAGACCCTGGAGATCAGCGGAGTCCGCGACTCGACCCTGACCGGCTGCGTCGGCAAGACCATAGCCGGCATCGCGGCGGAAAGCGGGCGGCCGGCATTCGAAGTGTTCGTTCAGATCCTGCGCACGGACCGGATGGCGACCGGGATCCTGCAGCACGTGGGGCATGAGGAGAACGTCCGGGCCATTCTGGTGCATAGCACCCATACCGGTGGAAGCGATGGCATCCTGGTGGGAGCCAAGCCGCACCCGCGGTCCTGGGGAACCTTTCCCCGCTTCCTGGGCCATTACTGCCGCGAATTGGGTCTGCTCAGCCTGGAGGACATGGTCCACCATCTCACCGGCCGCCCCGCCGCCCGGCTCAAACTCGACAGGCGTGGACTGATTCGTCCCGGCTTTGCCGCCGACCTGGTGATCTTCGATCCGAAAACCATCACGGACACCGCCAGCTTCGAGGAGCCCCGCCAGCCCGCCACCGGAATCGAGTACGTCTTCGTCAACGGCACAGCCGCCATTGCGGCCGGGAGTCCCACCGGGGCGTTGGCCGGGAGAGCCCTAAGACACACCAGCAACAGCGAAGGAAAGACCACAGCTCATGACTGACGAGGAATTCATCGCCCGCCTTGCCGCCGACCGCTCCCTGGTGGTGGTCCGCGCACCCGTCATTCCGGATGCGGCCCAACTCTGCCAGGCGTTGGCCGACGGCGGCATCCGCAGCATCGAGCTGACGTTCACCACCCCCGACGTGCTGCGGCACCTGAGCGCCGCCGTCGCAGCGGCCGACGGGCATGGCGCCGTCGTCGGCGTGGGAACCATTCTCACCGCCGACCAGGCCCGCGCTGCCGTCGACGCCGGTGCGCAGTTCCTGGTCACCCCCGGGCTGCGCCCCGCTGTGGCAAAGGTGGCGGTCGAGGCCGGCATTCCGTTGTGCCTGGGCGCCATGACGCCCACAGAGGTGGCCCAGGCCATGGACCTGGGCTCGGCGGTGGTGAAGATCTTTCCTGCCCGGCAGCTCGGACCGGCCTACCTGAAGGACCTGCAGGGACCCTATCCCGGAGTCCAGCTGCTCCCTTCCGGCGGGATCAGCGCCGCCAACGCGCTGGACTACCTCAACGCCGGAGCTGTGGCCGTTTGCTGCGGCACCAGCGTGGTGCCGCCGGCCGCCGTGGCGGAGGGAAAATGGTCGGATATCACCGCGCGGGCCACCGCCTTCACCGGGGCGCTGAATTGACCACCGCGCGCCCGAAGAGTGGAGCCGGAGCGGTCGGCGCCGCTGCTGACAAAGAGCACGGGCGCGTGACAGGATGAGCCATGTGAGCACCGTGTCCGCCACTGGGAGCAGCGGAAAGCCCGGAGACCTGCCACGCAGCGGTCCACGCGTGCTGGTTCTCATGGGGGTCTCCGGCTGCGGCAAAACCACTGTTGCTGCGCTCCTTTCCGATCAACTCGGCTGGGACTTTGAAGAAGGCGATTCCCTGCACCCGCAGGCCAATGTGGACAAGATGGCTGCCGGTCATCCGCTCAACGACGAGGACCGGTGGCCCTGGCTGGACAAGGTGGCCGAATGGATCAACGGTCGGTTGGACGCGCACCAGAACGGCATCGTGACCTGTTCCGCGCTTAAGCGCTCTTACCGGGCCAAACTTGCCCGGCCCGGCGTCATCTTCGTGTATTTGAACGGAGACCAGGAGACTATCGCCGCCCGGCTGGCCAGGCGGCAGGGACATTTCATGCCGGCCGCCCTGCTGGCCAGCCAGTTCGCCGATCTTGAGGAACCCGGCCCGGATGAGGCCGCCCTGTGGGTCAGCGTTGGACCCCCTCCGGGTGAAATCGTCCGGACCATAACCGAGGACCTATCCCTCGGACAACAGACGCCCACCATTAACTAAGGACAGGAGAAGAGTGATGAGTCTTTTAACCCACCTTCAACCCGCCGCGGCCTATCTGGCCGCCGGCGATGACACAATGGCAAAAATCCATGAACCTTGGGTTGGCCATGACAGCCAAGTGCTGATTATCACCGCGATAGGCATCGGCATCGTCGTGGGCCTGATCGTCTGGCTCAAGATGCACCCGTTCCTGGCCTTGACCATCGGCTCGCTTTTCGTCGGCATCGGTTCCGGCATTGCGCTCGGATCCGTCGCGCACTCCTTCGAAACCGGTGTGGGGGCGGTGTTGGGCAACGTTGGTGTGCTCATTGTCCTTGGCGCCATGCTCGGTAAACTGCTGGCGGATTCCGGCGGTGCGGACGAAATCGTGGACACCCTGCTCAAGGGAAGCCCGCGGGCGCTGCCCTGGAAGATGGCACTCGTTGCCTTCATTATCGGCATCCCAATGTTCTTTGAAATCGGCTTGGTGCTGCTGATACCCGTTATTATGCTCGCGGTCAAACGTTCCAAGGGCCCGGCCATGTTGCTGGCCATCCCCGCACTGGCCGGGTTGTCAGTGCTGCACGGATTCATTCCGCCGCACCCCGGACCACTCGTTGCGATCGCAAACCTGCACGCCGACGTCGGCATCACCTTGGCCATCGGCCTGGTCATCGCGGTTCCCACCGTCGCCATCGCCGGTCCACTGTTCTCGCGGTTCGCCGCCAAGTGGGTCCCGATCGGGGCCCAGGGCGCCGGTGGCGGACTGATCGGTGCAGGTGCACGGACGGGCTCCGGCTCCCCGGCTGCCGCGGCAGGGTCCGTCGGGCTCTCCCCCCGTGACACCGGCACCGGAAGCGCGGTCTCCGCGGAAGTCTCCGCGGAGACCGGAGCCATGGCCGAAGGACGCAGCCGTGATCCCGAGGCCCGGCGCAGCCCCACCTTCACCTGGACATTGATCACCGTCCTCTCGCCCGTGGTGCTGATGCTGATCCGCGCCGCCTCCGACCTGTGGATGAGCAAGGACGCGGCACTCTACCCGTTCCTGCAGTTCATCGGTGAGCCCATCGTTGCCCTGCTGATTGCCGTGCTGCTGGCCATGATCACCTTCGGCACCTCAGTCGGCTTCTCCGCCTCAACCCTGACCAGCAAGCTCAGCGAGTCCCTGATGCCCATTGTCAGCGCCACCATGATCGTCGGCGCCGGCGGCGGGTTCAAGCAGGTCCTGGTCGACGGCGGAACGGGCATCGCAATCGGCAAGATCGCTGTCGCCGTAAGCATCTCGGCGATCCTGCTGGGCTGGATCGTTGCGGTGATGATCCGGCTGGCGACAGGCTCTGCCACCGTCGCCACCATTACCGCCTCGGGCATCGTGGCGCCGCTGGCATCATCACTTCCGCCCACCCATCTGGCACTGGTGGTGCTGGCCGTTGGAGCCGGGTCGCTGTTCTTCTCGCATGTAAACGACGCCGGATTCTGGCTGGTCAAGGAATACTTTGGCATGACCGTTGGGCAGACCATCAAGACTTGGTCGGTGATGGAGACGATCATCTCCGTCGTCGGCCTGATCCTGGTGTCTCTGCTGTCCCTGGTCTTGTAGCTGCCTAAACGCTGACCAGGATATCCCGCTCGAAAAAGCAGCAGGGGTGGAAGCTTGACGCTTCCACCCCTGCT
>NZ_JADPVH010000026.1 GCF_026932795.1 Paenarthrobacter sp. Z7-10
CATTCCGGGGGAGGCGTGGCCCTGGAAGAAGATCTGGTCCCCGCCGCCGGGGTGGTCCTTGCCGCGGAAGAAGTGGTTGAAGCCGACCTCGTACAGCGTCGCCGCGCCGGCGTAGGTGGAGATGTGCCCGCCCACGCCGATGTCCGGGTGCTGGCTGCGGTGGACCATGATGGCTGCATTCCAGCGCAGCCAACGCCGGTAGCGGCGCTCGATGTCTTCATCGCCGGGAAATTCCGGTTCCTGGTCGGCCGGGATCGTGTTCACATAGTCGGTGGTGGTCACCATCGGTACACCGACGCTCTGCGCGCCGGCGCGCTGCAGCAGCGACCGCAGAATGAATTGAGCCCGTTCGGTACCCTGGTCCCGGATCAGCGAATCCAGGGACTCCACCCATTCGGCGGTTTCTTCCGAATCCATGTCCGGCCGCTGATCGATCAATCCACTCAGGATGTGGGGGCTCTGGTCTCTTTGGAACACGTCCAACCTCATTTCTTGTGGTGCTGCCGGAGGATGGTGCGCGGGCAGCGACCCGTGGGCGAAGATGTCGGGGTAAGTCTTTATTGATTCCATAATGCGAAACTTATTTTCCATATAGTAGATCATAATTGGTTCAGATGCGATGCATGTGACCAACGGAGAACGAAGGAGGAACAGCAATGCCGGCAGAACACACAGGATCGCCGACGGCGGCCAAGCGACGGGCGGAGCATCCGGTTGAGGGGAAGGTGGCCGTCGTCACCGGCGCCGGATCCGGGATCGGCCGTGCCGTTGCCCAAGCTTTCCTGAACGACGGCTACCGGGTGGCTTTGGCAGGGCGGACCACCCGGACGCTGGAGGAGACAGCGGGTGGCCATCCGCAGGCGCTGGTCGTGGCTGCGGACGTTACCAAGCCCGACGACGTGGGCCGGCTCTTCGGCGCCGCCGTGCAGCGCTGGGGGAGGATCGACGTCGTCTTTAACAATGCGGGCATCTTCGGCCCCGCCGCAGCGGTGGACGAGATCAGCGTTGGTCACTGGAATAACGTCGTCGCCGTCAACCTGACCGGCACGATGCTGTGTGCGGCGGCCGCAGTGCGGCAGATGAAGACGCAGTCCCCGCAGGGCGGCCGGATCATCAACAACGGATCCATTTCGGCGCACTCGCCCCGGCCGCTGTCCGTGGCTTACACGACCACCAAGCACGCGGTGACTGGACTGACTAAGTCGATCGACCTGGATGGCCGTGACTTCGGCATCAGTTGCGGCCAGATTGACATTGGCAACGCTGCCACCGGGCTGATGTCCGAAATCGGGGTGGGCAGCGGAGCGTTGCAGGCCGACGGCAGCCGCCGCGCGGAGCCGACGTTCCCGGTGGAGGAAGCAGCCAAGGCCGTCCTGCTGATGGCCCAAATGCCGCCGTCGGCCAGTGTCGGAACGCTTGTGCTGACCGCGGCGGGCATGCCGTTCATTGGGCGGGGCTGACTCCGAGGCCGGCACCGGGCTGACCGCTAGCCGAACCTGAGCCGATGGCAGGTATGGGCAGGGCCTTCGCCGTTGGGACGGAGGCCCTGCCTATACCGAGTGGCCCGGCTCTCGTGGACCTACCGTTGGAGCTTGATCAGCCTGCTCTCAATGCCCCGCGTCACTGCCAACCACGCGAATCTCCTTGCCGTCCACATCGAGCAGCTTGCCGTCCTCGCAGCGGTCGCCGTGTTCCAGGCAGTCCAGCACCTCGGCCTTGACCTGACGGTCGGTACCGGCCGCGAACACCGAGGGGTTCTGCGGGTTGCCGGCCTTGAAATGGTTGAACAGCAGATTCAGGAGAATCGCCATCACCGCTGCCGAGCTGATGCCGGAGTGGAAGATGGTGCCGAACCAGGCCGGGAACTTGTCGTAGAAGGTTGGTGCAGCGATGGGGATCACACCGAAACCGATGGAGGTCGCCACGATGATCAGGTTCATGTTGTTCTTGTAATTGACCGTGGACAAGGTGCGGATACCGCTGGCGGCCACCGTACCGAACAACACAATGCCAGCACCGCCAAGGACCGGCGTCGGTACCGCTGCCACAACCCGCCCCAGGACCGGCAGCAGGCCCAGCAGCACCAGAATGACGCCGCCGGCGGAGACGACGAAGCGGCTCTTAATTCCGGTTACGGCCACCAGTCCCACGTTCTGGGCAAAGGCACTCTGGGTAAAGGATCCAAAGACAGGGGCGACCGCGCTGGAGATCATGTCCGCGCGCAGGCCATTTCCGAGCCGGCGGGAATCCACCTTGGTGCCGATGATTTCCGAAACGGCCAGAATGTCCGCGGAAGTTTCCACCAGGGTCACCAGGATTACAATAACCATTGAGATAATGCCGGCAAGCTGGAAGGTCGGCATGCCGAAGTGGAAAGGCGAGGGGAAAGCGGCGATCGGCCCGATGCCGACCTTGGAGAAATCCGCGATGCCGAAAATCGCAGCAACTATGGTGCCGATGACCATTGCCAGCAGAATGGACAGCCGGGAGATGGTGCCGCTGCCAACTTTGCTCAGCAGCAGCACGATGGCCAGGGTCAGTCCGGCAAGGCCGATGTTTGAGACGCTGCCGTAATTGGGAGCTTTCGCATTTCCGCCCATCGCCCAGCCGGCAGCCACTGGCATCAGCGTCAAGCCGATGGTGGTGATGACCGTTCCGGTAACCACCGGCGGGAAGAACTTGATGATGCGGGAAAAGATGGGTGTAATCAGCAGGCCGATCAGGGACGCGACGATGACTGAGCCAAAAACACCCTGGATGCCGCCGCCGCCATTGACGATCGCCAGCATGGTGGCCACTCCGGCGAAGGAAACGCCCTGGACCAGGGGCAGTTGCGAGCCGAAGAAGGGCACCCCCACCGTCTGCAGCACTGTGGCGACGCCGCCCATGAAGAGGCAGGCGGTAATCAGCAGGCCGACATCGGAAGAGGAGAGCCCGGCAGCCTGGCCGATGATCAGGGGTACGGCAACGATACCGCCGTACATGGTGAGAACGTGTTGGAAGCCGTAGGCGAAGCTTGCGCCAATGGACAGGCGCGCATCTTCCGGTCGTGATGCTGCGGCTATGGTGCCGGCAGCAGCGCTGGTTCGTTTGGACATTGGTATCCTTCTTGAGTGCCGAGGAATGGGTGGGCGGGGGTTGCAGCCCCCGCCCGCCCGTGGTTTTTATTTGCTGGTTTCTAGCAGAAGCCGGCCATGCCTTCCCAAGCCCGTCCGGCGTCGGACGCATCTTCGCGCACCACGGCCGCTTCGATCAGACCGTACGGACGGTCTGCGGCGAAGAAGACCTCGTTGGGGTTGTCCAGCCCGAAGGGCGAGAGATCAACGAGGAAGTGGTGCTTGTTGGGCATCGAGAATTTGATTTCGTCGATTTCCGAATGAGCCTCGAGGACCTTCTTCCCCATATCGAACAAGGTCTGCTGCAGGGCGTGGGAGTAGTTCTCAGTGAAGCCCTCCAGCAAAAGCCCCGCGACGTCGTCGTACGCCTTGTTGAAGTCAACATCCGCGGTGTTGTAGCGCCAGCGGGCCGCGACGTCCGTAGCCAGGATCCGGTCCGTAACCTCGGGCAGGGTGGTGTACTGGTCCTTGGGATAGCCCACAAAGCCGGACGCCGTGGACTTGAGCACCGTCAGCTCCCGCAGCCCGCCGAAAATGTGCGTCTGGGCGCCGTCCTTGATCACCACGGCGGTGCGGACCTCGCGGCCATTGCGGACAAAGGAGTGCTCATGCGGGGCGCCGTGCGCCTGGATCCGGTCCCAGCTGTAGGACTCGGCCTCCCAGCGGCCACCATCCACCCAGTCGAAGCTGGAGGTGAAATGCGCGCCGAGGCGGAGCAGGAATCCCTCCGGCGAGCCCACGCCCTCCCGGGCCAGAGCATAGACCGTGTTCTTCTGGGTGTCCGTGGGCACCACGTGGCCGTTGTCGCCGGTCAGGTGCGCGGCGGCGAAATCTCCGCGCAGCTGGGAGGTGACGTTGAGGTCCTCGATCTCATGACGGTCCGTGTCGCGGGTGATCTTGACCAGCCGGACCTCGGCCTTGCCGTACTGGTTGGCGCCGAGGATGATTTTGCTGTTGTCGGTCATGATTAGCTTCCTCTGTAGGTGGAAAAGGCGAATGGACTGATCAGCAGGGGCACGTGGTAGTGCTCGCCGACCTCCGTGACTGAAAACGTCAGCGAAACCTCCGGGAAGAAGGTGTCCGTTGCGATGCCGGCGAAGTAGGCCCCGGTAGCGAAGGTCAGCCGGTACGTGCCGGCTGTCAGCTGTTCGGGGCCAAGGTCTTTCACCCGCCCGTCGGCATCGGTGCTGCCCGAAGCAATCTGGGTCCAGGTCCCGCCGTCGCGGGCATGCAGCTCGACGGCGACACCTGCGGCAGGTTTCCCGGCCGCGGTATCCAGAATGTGGGTGGTTACATGGGAGATGGTCATGGCGTTACGGCTCCTTTAAGTCGCAGGATGGCTATCTCGCGAAGCTGCTGGGCAACTATTGGTTTTTCCTCCGCTTCCGAATGCGCCAGGCGTTCGTTTAGGGCGTCGAGGATGTCCCGGGAGCTGCGTCCGGCCGCCCGGATCAGGAAGACCCGGCCGAATTTCTCCTCGTAGGCGTGGTTGCCGTCGGCCAGGGCAGTGGCGACTGTCTCGTCGGAAGGGTCGACGGCGGCCTGTTCCGTCCGCGACAGGCTCGCCTCGGTGCTTGGGCCGGCGGCCCGTTCTCCGATTCGGGGATGGTGGGCCAGGGCGGCTTCGATCTCCGGGTCGGTGAAGGGGCTGGCCGCCAGCCGGGCGCGGTCCGTCAGGTCCTGCACGGTTTCATAGGGGCGGGCGTCGGCGATCTCGTTGATCCACCGTTGAACATCAATACAGGGTCGGAGGACCGTTACAATTGCAGTCCGGGCCGCGCTGTTGAATTCCTCAAGCATCATCGCTTGTCTGTTCCTCGTTCAATGCTGGCATCCACGGTGTGAGGCTATGCGGATTTGTGGAGACCACATTCCGCATCGTGGAACTGTTATTTCAGCATATGTAATAGTGAAGCCGATCACATGCGGCCTGTCAACCCTTGGAACTGTCCTTTTTTCTGCACCGGCGGAAATCGGGAGCGACTCCGTGGAATGACGGGGAAGTTCCGGATTTCCGTGCCATCCGCGGAGTCACTATCCAAAGGCGAGTCACTGCCGGAAATCGGTCAGACCAGCTGGGCGAGCCGGCGGCGCAGTTCCGCGACATGCCCCTCGGCCGCCACTTCGTAGTCCGCGAGGCTTACGCAGCCGTCGGCGCCGAGGATGACTGTCGAACGCAGCACGCCGTGTCCGGATTGGCCGTTGATCACCTTTTCACCCCAGGCTCCCCATTGGCGGGCGACTTTGTGATCGGGATCTGCCAGCAGTGGGTAGGTCAGCGCAAAGTTGGCGGCAAAAGAGGCCAGTCGGTCAGGGCTGTCTGGCGAGATGCCGACGACGTCGTAGCCGGCTGACTGCAGGCTGGCCAGGTTGTCCCGGAAGTCGCACGCTTCGGTGGTGCAGCCCGGCGTCGCAGCCTTCGGATAGAAGTAGACGACGACGCCACGGCCGTCGAAATCCGCGAGCGCAACCTCGTTGCCCGTCGAGTCGGGCAGGCGGAATGCCGGCGGCTGTTGTCCTTTGGTGAGGCGCAGGGTCATGATTTCTCCTGAATCGTCAGAGTGCGGTTGAGCATGAGTTCCATAATACGAAATAGTTTTCTTACATAACGAGAGAGCGTAGAGTGCGGTTCGTCCTTGGTCAACAGCATTTTCGGCCAGGGCGTAAAACGTCGGTGGCGGATGGAATAGTGGAAGCATGACCCAACCAGCTCTGGCACATGCCACGGAATTCGGCCGGATGTATGCCCGATCGCTCCGGGACGCGCCCAGCATGCCATCCATAACCACCGTCATCTCACAGCAGTCCACCTCGTTGGACGGCTGGATTGGATACATGGCGGCAACGTCGCTGTCTGAACATCCAAAGCTGGCCGAGGCGGTAGCGAACCCCGCACAGCTGCGCACCATCGTCCGCGATTCCAGCAACGCCGCGGAAAAATACCGCAATGCTGCCGCTTCCCGCGGTGACAGGGTGCACTTCTATTGCGAGCAGGTGTCGCTGCGGGCCATGGGCCGGGCGCATCGCATGCCGGAGGCCCGGGCCGCGCTGGCAGAGAACGGCGAGGAAACTTTTGCGGCGCGTTTTGACCAGTGGTGGGAACTGTACCGGGTGGAGCCCGTTGCCCCGGAGATCACCGTGTGGAACCACAGCCTTGGCTATGCCGGAACGCTTGATCTGGTGGCGCGCATTGGCGGCCGCCTGTGCCTGATCGATTTCAAAACCAAGGGTACGGATCGAAACGGCAGCGTCAAGCCGATGGATGACAAGGTGGTGATGCAGCTGGTCGCAGGAATGAAAGCGGAGGAGTCTCTGCTGGACGCGGACGCCGGGACCTGGGAGCCATGGCAATACGGGGAGGATCCGATCCTGCTGGGGGTTGGAATCGGTGAAACAGAAGTTCGGGCAATGCGGGCCAATCCGGACGTGCTCAAGTATCACTGGTTCAAGTTTTGCGCCCTCCGCCGGCTGTGGCAGACGGCGGCAGATACCCGCAGTGCCGGAACGGCCCTGCTGCCAATCGCTCCGCCGGCAGCCAGTCTCACGGCCGCTGCCGCGGTAGTCCCGGTTCAGGCGCTCTGAACTGCTCCGTTATTCCAATGAGTTCCGTTAAATAGATAGGCTCCGTTACGTTGAACTGCTCCGTTCCTCCAGACGTCCAGCCTGAGGAGTCCGGGCGCGGAAGTGACGCGTGGAGGCGAGCAAGGCCGTGGAGGTGAGCAGGGCGTGGATCATGCGGCCTTCCAATTAGACTGTCAGGGGCCGCAACGGTTCCCACACCGGACAACGGCGGGATGCCGGCATTCCCTAAGCCCATCCCTGAGCGCAACTCAACATCAGTGCCACCATCACTGACAACGTCAGAGTAAACGTCAACGTCAACGTAAGGACCTTCGCATGGCCATCCTGAGTATCCGCATCATCGGTGATCCGGTGCTGCGGACCTGCGCCGACCCGGTGACGGACTTTGGACCCGAACTGATCAAGCTGGTCCAGGACATGATGGACACCATGGAAGATGTGAACGGTGCCGGTCTGGCAGCGCCGCAGGTTGGCATCGGCAAGCGGGTTTTCACCTACCGCATCGGCAGTCAAAGCGGCCACATCATCAATCCCGTGCTGGAGAACAGTGAAGATCTGCAGCCGGAGGGCGCCGAAGGCTGCCTGTCGGTGCCGGGCCTCGGTTTCCGGGTGCCCCGACACCGATGGACCCGTGCCAGCGGAGTTGACGTGCACGGACAACCGGTCGTGGTTGAGGGGGAGGATCTGCTGGCCCGCTGCCTGCAGCATGAAACAGATCACTTGGACGGGTCCCTGTATGTGGATCGTTTGGCCGGTGATGACCGGCGTACGGCGCTGCGTGCCATCCGGAACGCGCAGTACGGCTCCGTATCCGCCAAAACGATCGCGGAGCGTGCGCGGACCGTCGGCTCCAGCTTCGGATCCGGCGCGTGAGGGTACTGTTTGCCGGCACCCCCGGCGTGGCCATTCCTTCGCTGGACGCACTCGTGTCCGCCGGCTTTGACGTTGTGGCCGTACTGACACGCCCGGACGCGCCTGTCGGCCGGAAGCGAATCCTGACGCCGTCGCCCGTGGCTGCGCATGCCCAAGAGCTGGCCATACCTGTCATTCACGCAGCCCGGATCGATGCCGCAGCCGCACAGCAAATAGCCGCATGCCGGCCGGATGTGGCCGCGATTGTGGCCTACGGCGCGCTTATTCCGGCGGCTGCCCTCTCGATTCCGGCGCAAGGCTGGATTAACCTGCATTTTTCGCTGTTGCCCTCGTGGCGCGGTGCGGCACCCGTTCAGCACGCCGTGATCAACGGGGACGCAGTGAGCGGCGCCTCAACGTTCCGGCTTGAAACCGGCCTGGACACGGGGCCGGTCTTCGACACGGTCACCGAGCCCGTCCAGCCGCAGGACACCAGCACGGACCTGCTCGGCCGGCTGGCACACCGCGGTGCGGCGCTGTTGACCCAAACCCTTCGGGAGATGGAGGCGGGTCGGGCGCAGGCACGAGTTCAGCAGGGGACAGTGACACTAGCGCCGAAGCTTACCATCGAAGACGCCCGGATTGACTGGGCGCAGCCGGCAAACCGTGTTGGCGCCAGGATCCGGGGGGTGACTGTCGAGCCCGGTGCGTGGACCACGCTGGCGGGCCAGCGACTGAAGCTCGGGCCGGTGCTGCTGCGGTCGGAGACAATGGAGATGGCACCCGGCGCACTGCGTGTCGAGGCCGGCGCGGTACTGGTGGGAACCCTTTCCCATGCCGTGGAGCTGGTGCAGGTCCAGCCTGCGGGCAAGAAAATGATGCAAGCCAAGGACTGGGCCCGGGGCCTGGCAGATACAGAAGGCATGGTGTTGGTGTGAGCAGCGAGGACTCGGGCGGCTCCGGTGGGCGTTCCGGCGGCCACAATTCCGGGAGCGGCAATGCCGGTGGCGGTCGCTATTCGGGTGGCGGCAATGCCGGGAGCGGCCGCAATTCCGGCGGCGGCGATGCCGGTCAACGACGCAATGCCCAAGGCAGGGAACGCAACCGCGGCGGCGCTGGTGGTCCTCGGGGGTTCAGCGGTGCGGCTCCCTCGGAGCGGACCCGACGGGCAGACCCGGCCAGGCTGGTGGCCTTTGAGGTGCTGCGGGCTGTCTCCGGTGAGGACGCATACGCCAACCTTGTGCTCCCGTCCCGGATCCGGCACCACAAGCTGGATTCCCGGGACGCAGGTTTCGCCACCGAATTGAGCTACGGCGCACTGCGCGGGCAGGGGACCTACGACGCGATTCTGGCCCGCTGTGTGGACCGTCCGCTCAACCAGCTCGATCCGGCCATCCTGGACGCGCTGCGGATAGGTGTGCATCAACTTCTCGCCATGCGCGTTCCTGCCCACGCTGCCTTGGACCAGACCGTGGGCTTGGCTCGGGCAGTGATCGGAGCCGGACCGTCATCCCTGATCAACGCAGTGCTGCGCCGGGTAACCGCGCGCGATCTGGCCGGATGGATCACGGAATTGACCGGCTCGGAAACTGACGCGACGAAAATCGCCGCCTTGGAGTACTCGCACCCGGAATGGATTGTCCGCGCCCTGCGCCAGTCGCTGGTGGCGCACGGCAGGGACGCGGCCGAAATCACGGCACTGCTGGAGGCGGATAACGCAGCCCCGGTGGTGAACGTCGTGGCCCTGCCGGGAATCGGCGATCTGGCTGAGGTGCTTGAGGCGGGATTTACTGCCGGGGAGCTGGCTCCCGATTCGGCGTTATCCTCCGGCGGGGACTTGGGACGGCTTCCGGGGGTCCGGGCGGGGAGCACCCGCGTACAGGACGTTGGGTCCCAACTGGTGGCCAGGGCGCTGGCCGCGGCCGAGCTTCGGACCAACAGCGCCGCAGCAGGTCAGGGCGACACTGCAGCAGGGCAGGGCGGCGGCCGCTGGCTCGATCTATGCGCCGGGCCGGGAGGCAAAGCCGCCCTGCTGGCCGCGCTCGCAGCGCAGAGCGGTGCCTTTCTGCTTGCCAACGAACCAGCCGAGCACCGGGCAAAACTCGTGCGCCAGGCACTTTCTGCCGTTCCCGGAGACGTCTGGCAGGTCCGTACCGGTGATGGCCGCGATCTGGGCGGGCAGCAGCCGAACAGCTTTGACCGGGTGCTGGTGGACGCCCCGTGCACCGGTCTTGGTGCCCTGCGCCGGCGGCCGGAAGCTCGTTGGCGCCGGCAGCCCTCCGACGTCCCGGCGCTCGGGGCCCTTCAGCGGGAACTGTTGCGATCGGCGTTGGACGCTGTGAAGCCGGGCGGTGTGGTGGCCTATGCCACCTGTTCCCCGCATCCCGCCGAGACCATCGCCGTCGTCGATGATGTGATGCGCAAGCGCGGCGATCTGGAACTGATGGATGCCGGTGCGGTGCTGGATTCCGTCAGCCTGCACGGCGATCTGGGCTCCGGACACGGACAAACTGCCCAGCTGTGGCCGCATGTGCACCAGACGGACGCCATGTTCCTGGCGCTGATCCGCAAGAAAGGTAACTGAGTATGAAATCGACCCCTGTGTGCTGTATCCATCCGAGCATTCTTTCCGCGGATTTCGCCAATCTGCAGTCGGAGCTGGACCGCATCGGCGCGGCCGATGCCGTTCACGTGGATGTGATGGACAACCACTTTGTGCCGAACCTGACGCTGGGGCTGCCCGTGGTGGAGCGGATCCAACAGGTCAGCGCACTGCCGCTGGACGTGCACCTGATGATTTCCAATGTGGACCGCTGGGCGCCGAGCTACGCGGCGGTCGGGGCAGCTTCCGTGACCTTCCATGCCGAGGCCTCGGACGCGCCAATCAAACTTGCCCGTGAACTGCGCCAGCAGGGATCCCGGGCCGGTCTGGCGCTGCGGCCCGCGACTGCGGTCGAGCCATACCTCGACATGCTGCCCGAACTGGATATGCTGCTGATCATGACGGTGGAGCCCGGGTTCGGCGGCCAAACATTTCTGGATGTGACGCTGCCCAAAATCCGTCGGGCCCGAAAGGCGATCGATGCGGCCGGCACGCCTGTTGTCATTCAGGTCGACGGCGGCATCACCACGGAGACCATCGGCCGGGCCGCCGAGGCCGGCGCCAGCATTTTCGTGGCCGGCTCCGCCGTTTACGGTGCACCGGACGCGTCCCGGGCCATCGGGGAGCTGCGGGCGGCGGGCCAGCGGGGACTGGCCAAATAGCCGCCGGTCGTGGCGGACCGGAATAGCCGCACCGACTTTCGGGTTGGCAATGGCATAATGGAGATGCAGTTGAAGTATGTAGTTTTGCAGTAGATTCACGTGCTCCGGGGTCGGTGTAAGTCCGAACCGGCGGTTATAGTCCGCGACCCGTGCGCAACCGGCTGGCAACGGCTGGAAGCAAGCGGTTGAACCGGTGGAATTCCGGTACCGACAGTTAAAGTCTGGATGGGAGAAGCACGTACGGTTTTGGCCTGCCACCGGCCGTCCGCATCCGCGGCGGTTCATGGAGCGGGTCTGCTGTCGTTACCCCCGGAGCCATCGCGCTAGGGAAAGGTAGTAACGATGGGCTTCCTGCGGTGGCTCTTTGAGGCCAAACTGGAATTCGCCGGCGGCGGGTTCCTGCTCTGGCGCGAAGTGCTGGGAAACATTTTCGGGCTGGCCAGTGCCCTAGGCGGCATGCGCCGCAAAATCTGGGCCTGGCCCATTGGCATCGTCGGCAATGCCCTGCTTTTCACGGTCTTCCTTGGCTCCGTTTTCGGTTCCCCGCTCTACGCCAACCTGCTGGGACAGGCCGGACGCCAGCTGATGTTCATCGCGGTGTCCATCTATGGCTGGTATCGCTGGAGGCAAAGCAAAAGGAGCCCGCAGTCCGGTTCACCGGTCCAGCCGCATTGGGCCTCGAACAAGGTGCGGGTGGCGCTGGTGCTGGCCATGATCGGCGGAACCGGCGTACTGACCCCGATCTTCAGCGCCCTGGGCTCCTACCCACCGGTCTGGGCGGACGCGTGGATCTTCATGGGATCACTGCTGGCCACCTATGGCATGGCCAAGGGGTGGGTTGAATTCTGGCTCATTTGGGTGGCCGTCGACGTCGTCGGCGTTCCACTGCTGTTCAGCGCGGGATACTTCGCGTCGGCCATCATGTACATCTTCTACGGCGGTTTCACGCTCACAGGCTTCTTTATCTGGTGGCGGATCCGCAACCGCAACGCGGCGGCGGTGGCCGTGGAAACAGCGTTTCCGGACCCCTCGGTGTCCCGGTGACCGGGCCTTTGGCCGGCAGTTTTGCCGACGCTGAGACCGCAGGAATGGCTGCTGCCCTGACGGCGGCGCTGCTGGGGGTTCGGGGTGCCAACCCCCTGGTGGGTGCGGTGATCATCGATGCCGCCGGTCGGCCATTGGGCACCGGCTACCACCGTGGTGCCGGCACGGCGCACGCCGAGGCGGCTGCGATTGCGAATCTTCCCGCGCTGCCGTCGGGGTCTTTGGCCGATGCCACCATTGTGGTGACGCTGGAGCCGTGCAATCACACCGGACGGACCGGACCCTGTTCGCAGGCCATCATCGACGCCGGAATAGGCCGCGTCATTTACGCCCTGGACGACCCGCACCGCCCGGCTTCTGGCGGAGCGGACCGGCTCCGCGGGGCCGGAGTTGAGGTGCGCTGCGGGCTGCTAGCCGACCGCGCCGCCGAGCTCAACCGGCGGTGGTTTTCATCCACCGCCGCGGATCGGCCCTTCATCAGCCTTCACATCGCGCAGACGCTGGATGGCCGGATTGCGGCCGCCGACGGCAGCAGCCAGTGGATCACCTCCGCGCCATCCCTGGCGGACAGTCACCGGCTGCGCGGCAGGGTCGATGCCATCCTGGCCGGCACCGGCACAGTCCTGCTGGATGACCCGCGACTGACCGCCCGCACACCTGAGGGCGAATTGTGCAAGCATCAGCCGCTGCGGGTGGTCATGGGCCTGCGGGACATCCCCGACTCCGCTGCGGTGCGCAGCCCTCTGCCAGGGAACCCTGACTTCCTGCACTTGCGCACGCGTGATCCGCACCGGGTGGTGGCTGAGTTGTTCAGCCGCGGCGTTCAGCATCTGATGATTGAGGGCGGCGCGCAGATCAGCAGCGCCTTCCTGGCTGCCGGATTGGTCGATGAGCTCAATGTGTATCTCGCCCCCACCTTATTGGGCGCTGGTTTGCCGGCGCTGGCCGACATCGGCATCGGTACGCTCGCTGACGCACAACACTGGTGCTGGGACGACGCCGGCGGCGGCGCCGTCGTCGCCCTTGGCCCGGACCTGAAACTTCATCTGGCACCGGCGCCCGCCGCAGCCACTGGAAATCCTGGAGGAATCTAACATGTTTACCGGAATTATTGCCGAACAGGGCCGTGTGCTCTCGCTGCACCGGCAGGAGCCGGCTGGCAGCAGCGCCATTCTGGTGCTGCAGGCCGGCTCGACTCTCGCCGGACTGGAGCCCGGAGGCTCCATTGCGGTCAACGGAGTTTGCCTGACCGCAACGGAGCTCGACGGCGTAACGATCGCCGTCGATGTGATGGGGGAGACGCTGGCGCGCACCACGATCGGCCTGCTCGACACGGGGGATCCGGTAAATCTGGAACGCTGCGTCCCGGCCGGCGGCCGGCTGGACGGCCACGTCGTGCAGGGCCATGTCGATGGAGTCGGCACGCTGCTGGAGCGGGAGAACCACGGTCCCTGGGAACGCCTTCTCTTTGCCGTCCCGGCCCCGCTGGCCCGCTACATCGCCGAAAAAGGGTCCATTGCGGTGGATGGTGTATCGCTGACGGTTTCGGCGGTCAGCGAGGCCGCTGCCGGCGAGCCGTGGTTCGAGGTGGGCCTGATCCCCACCACGCTCGCCGAAACGGGACTGGGAACGAAAACCGCAGGTGCGAAGGTCAACCTTGAGGTCGATGTGCTGGCCAAATACACCGAGCGCCTGCTGGCCTTCGCCTCGGCTGTTTCCGGCGGTGCGGCGTGAACGGCGACGGCGTCGCCGGCACGTACCGCGCTCCCGCGGACCGGAGCCCGGCGGGCCTGGCTCCCGCGGACAGCACAACGGCGGACCGAATACTAGCGGACCGAACTCCGGCGGACCACGCCCCTGCGGACAGCACTGCGGCGACTCCCGCGGCGCTGGATACGGTGGTGCTGGACACCGTGCAGGCAGCCGTCGCCGCCATCGCGGCCGGAGAGCCCGTGCTGGTGGTCGATGACCGGGACCGTGAAAACGAGGGCGACATCATTTTCGCGGCCCAGCACAGCACGCCGTCCCTGATGGGGTGGACCATCCGTTACAGTTCCGGGGTTATCTGCGTGCCGCTGGATAAGGAACGGGCGGATGCGCTCGCACTGCCCCCCATGACAGCCGTCAATCAAGACGCCAAGGGCACTGGGTACACCGTCTCCTGCGATGCAGGCGTTGGAGTCAGTACCGGAATCAGCGCCACCGACCGTGCGCTGACGGCCCGCGTGCTGGCCGATCCTGCCTCGCATCCGGAGCAGCTGACCAGGCCGGGACATATTTTTCCACTCCGCGCGGTGGACGGCGGAGTGCGCGAGCGGGCCGGCCACACCGAGGCCGCCGTCGAACTGTGTCGTTTGGCGGGCTGCGAGAGCGTCGGAGTGATCGCGGAGGTGATCCACGACGACGGCGAACTCATGCGGCTTGCCGACCTGCGCGTTTTTGCCGACCGGCACGGTTGCCCGCTTATTTCCATCGAGGACCTGGTGGCATATCTGGTCGCTGCGGACGACGGCGGCGCGCGGCCGGAGGTGCGCTGATGCCGGCTTCCTCTCCGCTCACGGTCCGCGGCGGTCCGATTGTCGCGCTGCCTACAGCATTCGGTGAGTTTCAGGCGCAGGCCTGGATCGACGAAAGCACCGGCATCGAGCATCTGTCCGTCAGCGCAGCCATCCCCGCGCCGCCCCACAAGGGCCAGGCACCCCTCGTTCGGCTGCACTCGGAGTGCCTGACCGGGGACGTTTTCGGTTCCTACCGCTGCGACTGCGGCGAGCAGCTGGCCTACGCCCTGGGCCTGATCCGGGAGCAGGGCGGCACCCTGCTCTACCTGCGCGGTCACGAGGGTCGGGGCATTGGCTTGGCCAATAAGCTGCGCGCCTATGCCCTGCAGGAGGCGGGTGCGGACACCGTGGATGCCAATGAGCAGCTCGGGCTGCCGGTCGACGGCCGGGACTATGTGGCGGCGGCGGCCATCCTGGCCGCAATGGGCCTGCACAGCATCCGGCTGATGACCAACAACCCGGTCAAGGAGGACCAGCTCGCGGCGCTGGGCATCCACGTGCAGGAAACGGTCCGCACCGAAGTTCCGTCCCGGGAGCAGAACGTTCGCTACCTGCAGACAAAGCGGGACCGGATGAACCACAACCTCAGCCTCCTGGATCTGCCCGGATCGGCTCCGGCCACGCCGCGGGATTTCCTGCAAACCCCTGTTTCCGACACGAAAGGCAGTAACTCATGAGTTCTTCCGGCGCACCCCAGCTTGCCCCCGTAGATTTGGACCCCAGAGCGGCAACGCTGCGGCTGGCCATCGCTGCAGCCAGCTGGCATACCGAAATCATGGACGGACTGCTGGCCGGCGCCCTTCGCGCGGCGGCTGAGGCGGGCATCGCCGCTCCGACCGTGCTGCGGGTCCCCGGCAGCTTTGAACTGCCCGTCGCGGCGGCCAGACTGGCCGCGGACCATGACGCCGTCGTCGCCCTCGGTGTGGTGATCCGAGGTGGTACACCGCACTTCGACTATGTCTGCCAGGCCGCGGCCATGGGCCTGACCGAGGTCAGCGTGCGCACCGGTGTGCCGGTAGGATTCGGCGTGCTGACCTGCGACAACGAGCAGCAGGGTCTGGACCGGGCGGGACTGCCGGGTTCGGTGGAGGACAAAGGGTACGAGGCGACGACGGCGGCCCTGGCCACCGCGCTGCTGTTCGCCTGATCCCGGTGTTCGGGACGTGCCGGTGATTTTGTTCATAGTCAGGGCCGCAATAAAGCTCCGTGGGGCAAAACAAGTACCCTTGAAGCTGTGAAGAACTTCGAGGGCCTGTTTGCCGAACTGAGCGGGAAGGCCGAGCAACGGCCAGCCGGTTCCCTGACGGTTGCCGAACTTGATGCCGGTGTGCACGGGATCGGCAAAAAGGTGGTCGAGGAGGCCGCCGAGGTCTGGATGGCCGCCGAGTACGAATCCGACGAGGCCACCGCCGGGGAAATCTCCCAGCTGGTCTACCACCTCCAGGTGCTGATGATCGCCAAGGGGCTGACCCTGGAGGATGTGTACAAGCATCTTTAGCCACCCGGCGCTGTTGCCGGTGCAGCGTTGCGGACCTTTGCAGCGGTGCACCAGGACAGTGTGCGGTGTGGCCGAGCCGTCCCCATTCTTGACGACCCGAAGGACCTCCCATGCTTAGAGTTGCCGTCCCCAACAAGGGATCCCTGTCCGAAGCGGCCTCCGCCATGCTCGCCGAGGCCGGCTACCGCCAGCGCCGCGACCCTCGCGAGCTCGTGATGGTGGATCCGGACAATGACATCGAGTTTTTCTTCCTGCGCCCCCGCGATATTGCCGTTTACGTCGGCACCGGCACGCTGGACGTCGGTATTACCGGGCGCGACCTGCTCCTGGATGCCCGGGTGGACGCCGAAGAGCTGTTGCCGCTGGGCTTCGCCGCCTCGACTTTCCGCTTCGCCGGGCCAGTGGGGGAGTTCGCTTCGGTGCAGGATCTGGAAGGAAAACGGCTGGCCACCAGCTACGACGGACTGCTGCGGGATTACCTTTCCGGCCTTGGCGTGGACGCCACGGTGGTCCGGCTGGATGGGGCGGTGGAATCCTCCGTTCGGCTCGGAGTTGCCGATGCCATCGCCGATGTGGTGGAAACCGGCAACACCCTTCGCGCTGCCGGCATGGAAATTTTCGGCGATCCCATTCTGGCCTCGGAATCCGTGCTGATCGGCCGCCGGGGTACCGCCGCTCCCACCGGACTGGACGTGCTGATCCGCCGGCTGCAGGGCGTGCTGGTGGCACGGCAGTATGTCCTGATGGACTATGACATCCGCAAGGATCTGGTGGAACAAGCCGCGGCCCTGACCCCCGGCCTGGAATCGCCGACGGTGTCCCCGCTGCGCGATTCGGATTGGGTCGCGGTCCGGTCGATGGTGCCCAAACGGGACACCAACCGGATCATGGACGAACTTTATGAGCTGGGAGCCCGCGCCATCCTGGTCAGCAGCATCCACGCCTGCCGGATCTAAGGAGCACCGCAGATGAGCCTTGCAATCCGTGTCATACCCTGCCTGGATGTGGACGCCGGCCGGGTGGTTAAGGGCGTCAATTTCCGCGATCTGCTCGATGCCGGAGATCCGGTGCAGCTGGCGCACCGCTACGATCGTGCCGGCGCGGACGAGCTGACCTTCCTGGACGTCACCGCCTCCTCCGGCGACCGGGAAACAACCTATGAGGTGGTTGCCCGCACCGCCGGTGAGGTGTTCATTCCGCTCACCGTGGGCGGCGGCGTCCGCGGTGTGGGCGAGGTGGACAAACTGCTGCGCTGCGGCGCGGACAAGGCCTCCATCAACACCGCCGCCGTTGCACGCCCGGACGTGATCGACGAAATTACCCGGCATTTTGGCTCGCAGGTGCTGGTTCTGTCGGTGGACGCGCGCCGGACGCCGGCCGATGGATCATCGCGCACCGCCTCCGGCTTCGAGGTCACCACCCACGGCGGCCGCCAGGGTACCGGCATCGACGCCGTCGAGTGGGCCCGTGAAGCGGCCGACCGTGGCGTCGGGGAGATCCTGCTGAACTCGATCGACGCGGACGGCACTAAAGCCGGCTTTGATCTGGAATTGATCCGCGCCGTCCGCGCAGTGGTGAGGGTGCCGATCATTGCTTCCGGCGGTGCCGGGGAACCGGGCCACTTCCCCCCGGCGGTCGCCGCGGGCGCGGATGCGGTACTGGCCGCGTCGATGTTCCACTTCGGTCCGGACAACGTGCTGGCCGAGGTCAAAACGGCGCTGCGGGAGGCCGGGTACGAGGTTCGTTGACCGGGACTCGACCGGCCGGCAGCCGAGACGGCGGTTGGAACCCGACTTCTGCGGTCTTCAGCTTCGACGGCAGGGCCGATGTCCGACGGCGGTTAGAACCCGACCTCGGCGGTCTGCAGCAGGGCAACGGCGTCCGGCTGGCCCTCGAACGTGACCAGCGCCTGCCCGGCGCGTCCGTGCGCGTGCATCAGCAGCTCGCCGGGCTGACCGACGATGGCCACCGATACCGGTGCCCGCTTGGCGACATGCCGCGGCCCCGAGGGCTGGACCAGCACAATGCCCAAGTCCACTCCGCGGTAGAAAATTGCGGCGCGTTTAACCAGCTCGTCCCAGAGCGCACTGGAATATTCCTGGTCCAACGCCCGCGGTGCCCAGCGGTCCGTCGCCCGGCGGACATCCTCGGTGTGGACGAAATATTCGACCAGGTTGGAGCTTTCGTCCACGGCCTTGATCTTCATCGGTGAGAGCGGCGGCGGTCCCGCGCGAAATTGCTCCACCAGCCTGGCGTAGGCATCCGCGCTGCCCGACTTCGCAGCCAGCTTCAGGGTGGCCTTTTCCGAGGCCCTGTTGAACGGCTTGAGCAGCAGGCCCAGACCCACGCCGGCGTTGCGTTCGCGCAGGACGAGATGCGAGGCGAGCTCCTGCGTGCGCCACCCGGGGCAGAGCGTAGGAGCGTCCGGGCCGGCGGCGAGCAGCGTCTCGGCCAACACTTCACGGGAAGGATCTACAAAATGCATCACTTGTGAAATTAGCATGCAATGGGACAAAAAGGGCACTTAGCATCGCCGCAAATCTGCTTAACGCCGCAGTAAAGCGGCCCGTGCGGCGTTCCGATGAGCGGTGGCATTAGAATTGGAATGATGCCTGAACTGCCCAGTACCGAGCCCACCGCCGGCGGCGCCACCGTCCCCGGCAACGAATCCGTCCTCGATGACGCCGTCGCCGCGAGGCTGAAGCGCGACCCGGCCGGGCTGGTTGCCGCCGTCATCCAGCAGTTTGACACCTCCGAGGTGCTGATGCTTGGTTGGATGGATGACGAAGCCCTGCGCCGCACGCTGAGCAGCGGAAGGGTCACGTTTTTCTCCCGGTCGAGGCAGATGTACTGGCGCAAGGGAGACACCTCGGGCCACGTCCAGTACGTGAAGTCGGTGGCCCTGGACTGCGACGGCGACGCTTTGCTGGTCCAGGTTGACCAGGTCGGTCCTGCCTGCCATACCGGAACCCGGACCTGCTTCGAGGGCAGGGATCTGGCAACGGCGCAGCACCCGGACGCATCCTGACCGCGGACGGTCCGCCGGGTAATAACCCACGCCGGCCGGCTGCACCCGGTATCCGGGGCGCATCGTCACTCGTTTTCTTTTCAACCGTCCACCTGAACCGTCCACTTGCGGGCGGCCTTCTCACGGAAAGTCGACCATCCCCATGCAGGACCTCGGCGTGATCAGCCCAACCCTTGAGGAATTCCGCGAACTGGCGGCAACCCGCCGGGTGATTCCGGTCCGGCTGAAAGTCCTGGCCGACGCGGAAACACCCATCGGCCTCTACCGGAAGCTGGCACAGGGCCAGCCCGGCACCTTTCTGATGGAATCCGCCGCCATGGGCGGGGTTTGGTCCCGCTATTCCTTCATTGGCGTGCGCTCGCTTGCGACGTTGACCACGCACGACGGCGCCGCATGCTGGCTTGGGAGCCCGCCGGTTGGCCTTCCCGACGGCGGCAGCCCGGTGGAGGCCCTGCGGGCCACCATCGAGGCGCTGCGGACCGAGCGTTTCGAGGATTTGCCGCCGTTCACCTCGGGGCTGGTGGGATTCGTCGGCTGGGAATCGGTGCGGCACTGGGAAAAGCTGGTGTCCCCGCCCGAGGACGATTTGGGGCTGCCCGAGCTGGCACTGAATCTGGTGGCGGATATGGCCGTCCATGACAACGCCGAGGGGACCGTACTGCTGATCGCCAATGCCATAAACGTCGACAACACCCCGGATCGGGTGGACGAAGCCTGGCAGGACGCGGTCGCGCGGGTTACGACCATGCTGGAACAGATCAGCACGCCCGTTGCGCAGCCGGTCTCGGTGCTGGCGGCGGACACGGCGGATTTCTCCGCCGCCGTCGTCCAACGCTGGAACGAACCCGACTACCTTGCCGCCATCGACCGCGGCAAGGAAGCCATCGTGGACGGGGAAGTGTTCCAGGTGGTCATCTCCCGGCGGTTCGAGATGGAGTGCGGAGCCTCGCCGCTGGATGTCTATCGGGTGCTGCGCACCACCAACCCCAGCCCCTACATGTACATTTTCAGTTTCGAGGATGCCGCCGGCCGCGGCTATTCAATTGTGGGGTCCTCACCCGAATCCTTGGTGACAGTCACGGGGAACGAGGTCATCACGCACCCCATCGCCGGGTCCCGGCCTCGGGGGCGGACCGTGGAGGCGGACAAGGAGCTGGCGGAGGAGCTGCTGGCGGATGCCAAGGAGGGCGCCGAGCACCTGATGCTGGTGGATCTGGCCCGCAACGATATTTCCAAGGTCTGCCTGCCCGGCACGGTGGATGTCACCCAGTTCATGGAGGTGGAGCGGTTCAGCCACATCATGCACCTGGTGTCCACGGTGGTAGGTACGCTGTCCCCGCGGCACACCGCCTACGACGTGCTGGCGGCCACCTTCCCCGCCGGAACCCTCTCCGGTGCGCCCAAGCCGCGGGCACTGCGCCTGCTGGATCAGCTGGAACCCCAGCGACGCGGCATCTATGGCGGTGTGGTGGGATACCTGGATTTCGCCGGCGACATGGACATGGCCATCGCCATCCGGTCCGCGCTGCTGCGCGAAGGTAAAGCGTATGTTCAGGCCGGCGGCGGAATTGTGGCCGATTCGGACCCCGCCACCGAGGCGCAGGAAACGGTCAATAAAGCCGCTGCCCCGCTGCGGGCCGTGCACGCGGCCTCGTCGCTGCGCAATCTGGCCCCCGGCGCACCAGTTTCAGGAGTTGAAGCCCGATGAGCCATTCATCCAGCACAAACGCAGTACCCAATCCCGGGCAGCACGGCGACCCCGTTCAGCCCAATCAATCCGATCAACTCGGGCAGCGCGGCGATCGCGGGCAGCACGATCAACCCGGGCAGCATTACGGTGAGCAGGTTCAGCCCGGCCCGGTATCGTCACCGCGCCCAGTCGTGCCGCGGTGGAAGCGCAAATCCACCGTGATTATGCTGGCGGTGCTGAGCTCATTGGCGGCCTTCGGGACGACGACGCAAACCTGGGTCCACGTCAGGCTGGCCCAGGGGGCGGTCCAGCAGGCCGACCTGGATGTGGTGGGCAGCAAAGCCGCGACCGCCGTGACCGCATTGGCGCTGGTCGCACTCGCCGGTGCTTTGGCTGCCTCAATTGCAGGCCGATTTTCCCGGCTGGTGGCGGCATTGATCATCTTGCTCAGTGCGGTGGGAATCATCGCCTCCGCCGTGGCTGTACTCGGCGATCCGCAGGCCTCAGCCACCGGGCCGGTGGGCGCGGCGACAGGTGTCATCGGCGTGCCGGCACAGACCGCCACGACGGTGTTTCCGGTGCTGGCCATCGTGGCCGCCGCAGTGCTGGCCCTGGCCGCGGTGCTGATCGCCTGGGCGGGCCGCGGCTGGGGGCAGCGGACCAAATACGATCCGGCCAGCCCGACGCTGCGCGCCGCGAAGGGTGCCGCCACCGGCACAACGGCAGGCTCCACCGGCGGTTCCGGGGCGGACCGCAGCGGCGGTGCAACGGGTGCCCACGCGTCCGTTGCCACCGAGCGGCAAGCCGGGGGGACCGCAGTCGAGCCCTTGGACGATATCGACAGCTGGGACCAGCTCAGCCGGGGGAACGACCCGACCTCTTAGGGACAGCCCAGCCCTGCCAGCTAAGCCCCGCCAAGTAATGGCAGAATGTAAGCAGTATCGATCGTGAGGGAGATTTACCATGAGCAACAAGCCGGCTACCAGAAGCCAGCCCATCGGCACCACCGAGGACGCTGCCCACCCCGGGGAACTGGGTCACGGCAACAGCCCGGCGGCGTGGACCTGCGTGGCCATCATGCTGGTGGGTTCGCTGATCAGCTGCATTGCTTTCGCCTTCGGTCCCAGCGCCACCATCCCGTTCATCCTCGGTCTGGTCATCATGGTCATCGGTCTCGGCGTGGGCTGGGCGATGCGCCGGGCCGGCTACGGCGTTGGCGGAGACAAGCTGAAGAACGACGGCCACTAAGCGTGAGCGTTCTCGACGACATTCTTGCCGGCGTCCGGGAGGACCTTGAACTTCGCAAGCTGGCCGTGCCACTGGCCCAGCTGCAGGAACGGGCCGCCGGTCAGGAGCCGGCGCGCGATGCGTGGGCTGCGTTGGGGGGCAACGACTCCCCGCGGGCCACGCTGGCGGTAATTGCCGAGATCAAGCGCCGCAGCCCGTCCAAGGGCGAGCTGGCCCAGATCGCCGATCCGGCCGCGCTGGCTCAGGAATATGCCGACGGCGGCGCCGCGGTGGTCAGCGTGCTGACCGAGCAGCGCCGTTTCGGCGGTTCGCTGGCCGACCTCGACGCGGTGCGCGCCGCCGTCGACGTCCCGGTGCTGCGCAAGGACTTCACCGTGGATGCCTACCAGATCTGGGAAGCGAGGGCGCACGGCGCCGATCTGGTCCTTCTCATAGCCGCGGCACTCAGTGACGACCAGCTCACCGAATTCCTGGAGCTGACGCACCGGCTGGGCATGAACGCGCTGCTGGAGACCCATACCAAGGACGAGGTCCATCGGGCCGTTGCGGCCGGAGCCCGGATCATCGGGGTGAACGTGCGCAATCTCAAGACGCTGGACGTGGACCGCACGGTCTTTGCTCCCCTCGCCAGCCTGATCTCCTCCGGCGCCCTGGTGGTGGCCGAATCCGGCGTCCGGGATGCCGACGACGTCAGCTCCTATGCCGCCAGCGGCGCCAACGCGATCCTGGTGGGTGAGGCGCTGGTCAGCGACGCTACCCCACGCGAGCGGATTGCACAGTTCACCGCCGCCGGCGCCGCAGCCCGAAAGAATGCCGATGCCGGTCCCGCCGCCGCGGACGACGGTCACGCTGCCGTTGCCGTTGCCGCGAACGCCGCCGCGGACGACGGTCCCGCCGATGCGTTCCTCAGCGGAGCGGGCAGTGCCGGCGCCGCCCGCGGTACGCCATCCCTGCGTCATGCCCCCGGCCCCTATTTCGGTGCCTACGGCGGACGCTGGATGCCCGAGTCCCTGATCGCCGCACTCGATGAGCTGGAAGACACCTTTGAAAAGGCCAAGGCGGATCCGGAGTTCCTGGCCGAAGTAGCTGAGCTGAATAAAAACTACTCGGGCCGGCCCTCGCTGCTGACCGAGGCCAAGCGCTTCAGCGCCCATGCCGGCGGTGCCCGGATCTTCCTTAAGCGGGAGGACCTCAACCACACTGGCTCGCACAAGATCAACAATGTCCTCGGCCAGGCGCTGTTGGCGAAGCGGATGGGCAAGACGCGCGTCATCGCGGAAACCGGTGCCGGGCAGCACGGTGTGGCCAGCGCAACGGCCGCTGCGCTGCTGGGGCTGGAATGTGTGGTGTACATGGGCGCGGAGGACTGCCGCCGGCAGTCGCTCAACGTGGCCCGGATGGAACTCCTCGGCGCCACGGTGGTGCCGGTGACCAACGGCTCACAGACGCTCAAGGACGCCATCAACGACGCCCTGCGCGACTGGGTGGCCAACGTGGACAGCACCCACTACCTGCTGGGCACCGCCGCTGGGGCGCATCCGTTCCCTGCCATGGTGCGGTTCTTCCATGAGGTGATAGGCGAGGAAGCCCGTGGACAGATCCTGGCCCAGACCGGCCGGCTTCCCGACGCCGTCTGCGCCTGCATCGGCGGCGGTTCCAACGCCATCGGCATCTTCCATGGCTTCCTGGACGATCCCGCGGTTCAAATCTTCGGTTTCGAGGCTGGTGGGGACGGCGTGGAGACCGGCCGGCACGCGGCCACCATCACGCTGGGACGGCCGGGTGTGCTGCACGGCGCCCGGTCTTACCTGATGCAGGATGAGGACGGCCAGACGGTGGAATCGCATTCCATTTCGGCTGGACTGGACTATCCTGGCGTGGGTCCGGAGCACTCCTACCTTGCGGACATTGGCCGGGTTTCCTACGAGCCGATCACCGATGCCGAGGCGATGGAGGCCTTCCGGCTGCTGTGCCGGACCGAGGGCATCATACCTGCCATTGAATCCGCGCACGCCTTGGCCGGGACCATCAAGGTCGGCCAGCGGCTGACCGCGGGCAAGGACAATCCGCAGGAGACCATCATCGTGGTCAACCTCTCCGGCCGCGGCGACAAGGACGTGGCCACCGCCGCGGAATGGTTCAACCTGCTGGACGAACAATCGGCCGAGGCCGCCATTGGCAAAGAGGGGGAGCAGCTGTGATCGGCGCCAACATCTCAAGCAAATCCGCGGCTGCCATCGACCGGGCGAAGGAGCAGGGCCGATCCGCGCTGATCTGCTACCTGCCCGCCGGCTATCCCGATGTCCAGGCGAGCATTGACGCCGGCATCGCGATGGCCGCCAACGGCGCTGATCTGATTGAAATCGGCATTCCGTACTCGGACCCGGTCATGGACGGCCCGGTGATCCAGGCCGCCACCACCGAGGCCATCGCCAACGGTTTCCGCGTCGAGAGCGTTTTCGACGTCGTCGCCGGAATCACCGCCGCCACCGCGGGCACAGGGGTCGCCGTGCTGGTGATGACCTACTGGAACCCGGTGCTGCGGCTGGGCGTGGATGAATTCGGCCGCCGCCTCGCCGAGGCGGGCGGTGCCGGACTGATCACCCCGGACCTGATCCCGGACGAGGCCGCTGAATGGATGACCGCCTCCGATAAATACGGGCTCGACAGAGTTTTCCTGGTGGCTCCGTCCTCCTCCCCGGAACGACTGCAGAACACCGTTGCCGCGAGCCGTGGGTTCGTCTACGCGGTGTCCATCATGGGCGTCACAGGTGCGCGGACGGCGGTCAGCAGCACAGCCGAAAAGCTGGTGGCGGACACCCATGCCGCCGGAGCGGAGCGGGTCTGCGTCGGGCTGGGCGTCAGCCATGCGGACCATGTGCGCGAAATCGCCGCCTACGCCGACGGCGTGATAGTCGGAACGGCGCTGGTGTCCGCCATGCGCGACGGCGGTGAGCCGGCAGTCGCGGCGTTGACCAAGGAGCTGAGCACCGGGCTCTCGCCCGCCGGCAAGGAAACGGACCAACCTTCATGAGAACTGCCATCGAGGGCGCGCTGACGGCAATGCCTGCCAGCATTCCCAGCCCGTCATGGTCCGGCTTCGATATTGGACCCATCACCATCCACGCTTATGCCCTGTGCATTTTGGTCGGCATCATCGGCGCGACCATCCTGACGAACATCCGCTGGAACCGCCGGCACGCTCCGGAGGGTTCCATTTGGGACATTGCCATCTGGGCCATTCCCTTCGGCATTATCGGCGGCCGGCTTTACCATGTGTTCTCCTCGCCGGATAATTACTTTGGTCCGCACTATGACGGCACCGGCAATCTGTGGCTGATCCCCCAGATTTGGCTGGGCGGGCTGGGCATCTGGGGTGCGGTGGTGCTGGGCGTGATAGGTGCCTGGATTGGCTGCCGCCGGTCCGGCGTGAAACTGACCTCATTCGTCGACGCCGCGGCTCCAGGTCTGCTGCTCGCCCAAGGCCTTGGCCGCTGGGGCAACTACTTTAACCAGGAACTTTTCGGCGCACCGACCAAGCTGCCCTGGGGCCTGCAGATCGACCCGGGCAACGCCAATTTCCCCTCCGGCTATCCGGTGGACACGCTCTTCCACCCGACCTTCCTCTACGAGTCGATCTGGGATCTGCTCGGCGTGGCAGTGCTGCTCCTGCTGGACCGGCGATTCCACTTCCGCCGCGGCCGGCTGTTCTGGCTATATGCGATGTATTACACGCTGGGCCGTGTCTGGATCGAGCTGCTGCGCATTGACGATGCCGAGCACATCACCTTCTTTGGCATCACCACCCGGCTGAACGTGTGGACCAGCATCCTCGTCTTCACCGCCGCACTGGTGGCCTTCCTGCTGCTGACCTTCGTCCGGCGCGGATACGGCCGCGATTCGGTGCTGCTTAAGGATCCGGTCGATGCGCCCGCCGCGGCCTACGACGGGAACGACGCGGACGACGACGGCGCGGACGGCGACGGCGACAGGGACGGCGCGGACGACGACGGCGAGGACGCCGCGGACGTCCGGGATGCGGACAGCAGGGATCAAAATGTTCCAGCTGGCGGACTGCGTGGTAATGTCGCCGATAACCAAAACGGCGGACGACACGTAGCCGGAACCGGGACAGGTGCTGCCGGCGAGTCCAAAGACTAGCCGGGCACCGCCGCCCCGACAGCGCCGCAGCAGGGTTACCACCCGCGGCCAGGGGATAAGGATCACCGTACGCAGACCGCACCGCTTATTGGCGCCGCGTAACAACGGAACTCGCGTTGCGTTATACGATCCGTGATCCCTGCCATAGAATTCCACTACGAATCACCTCACGGGCGGCTTTGCAGCCGTGCGTGGCGTGGGGCCAATGTTGTCCCCTCCGTAGGCTCAATCAGGGGGAAGGACAGATTGTCATGACTGAAACCACATCCGGGATCGGCCCGGCACCGGAGCCGGTGCTGGCCGCCGCCGAATCGCCCTTCCGACGCTTCGCCGCACAGCCGGCCGCACAGGGATTGTACAACCCCGAGAATGAAAAAGACGCCTGTGGGCTGGCAATTGTGGCCACCCTGCGCGGGGAGCCCGGGCACGACATCGTCGATGCCGCGCTCACCGCGCTGCGCAACCTGGAACACCGAGGCGCGGTGGGGGCCGACGAAGGCACTGGGGACGGCGCCGGATTGCTGACGCAGATACCCGACGAATTCTTCCGCGCCGTGACGGACTTTGAACTGCCGGCGGCGGGCTGCTACGCCGTCGGAACGGCCTTCCTGCCTCCTGAGACCGGTGAGGCGGACGTGGCGAAGGCAGGTCTGGAGGCGCTGGCGGAGGATGAGGACCTGACGGTCCTGGGCTGGCGGACGGTACCCATTGTGGCCGGTTTGGTCGGTTCGATGGCACGGGCCTGCATGCCGCGCTTCGTGCAGCTGTTCCTGAGCGAGCAGGGCGCCAGCCCCGGAACTGCCCCCGCATCCGGAAGCGCCGATGTCCGGACCCTCGATGCCAAGGCCTACCGGGTGCGCAAGCGGGCGCAGAACAAGTTTGGCGTCTACTTTCCCTCGCTGTCCTCGCGCACCATCGTCTACAAGGGCATGTTGACCACTGCCCAGCTGGAACTGTTTTATCCGGATCTCTCGGACAGCCGGTTCAAGACCAAGCTCGGCATTGTGCACTCCCGCTTTTCCACGAATACCTTCCCATCCTGGCCACTGGCCCAGCCGTTCCGCACCATCGCGCACAACGGCGAAATCAACACGGTCAAGGGCAACCGCAACTGGATGCGTGCCCGCCAGTCCACCCTGAACCATCCGCTGCTGGGCGACAGCCCGGAGGAGCTGTTTCCGATCTGCACGCCCGGAGCGTCCGATTCGGCTTCCTTCGACGAGGTGGCGGAGCTGCTGTGGCTGGCCGGCCGGCCGATTCCGCAGGCCATCATGATGATGATCCCGGAGGCGTGGGAAAACCACGTCACGATGGATCCTGCCCGGCGCGCCTTTTATGAGTACCACTCGCTTTTGATGGAGCCCTGGGACGGCCCGGCCGCGGTGTCCTTCACCGATGGGACTTTGGTGGGGGCAACCTTGGACCGCAATGGGCTGCGTCCGGGACGGTACTGGATCACCGAAGACGGGCTGGTGATCTTTGCCTCCGAGGTAGGCGTGCTGGACATTGAACCGTCCAAGGTGGTCAAGAAGGGTCGCGTCTCGCCCGGGAAGATGTTCCTGGTGGACACCGAAGCCGGCCGGGTGATCGATGATGCGGAGATCAAGGCCGAACTTGCCGCCGCGAACCCGTGGGGCGAGTGGGTCCGGGACAACGTGATCAAGTTGGAGGACCTGCCCGAGCGTGAGCACGTGGTGCACACCAGGGCCTCGGTCAACCACCGCCAGCGCACCTTCGGCTACACCCAGGAGGAGCTGCGGATCCTGCTTGGCCCGATGGCCCGCACCGGCGCGGAACCGCTGGGAGCGATGGGTTCGGACACGCCCATCGCCGTGCTGTCCAAGCGTCCGCGGCTGTTGTTCGACTACTTCGCGCAGTCCTTCGCCCAAGTTACAAATCCGCCGCTGGATGCGATCCGCGAGGAACTGGTGACCTCGCTGAACTGTGCCATTGGCCCCAACGGCAATCTGCTGTCCCTGACGGAGGTCCGCCAGCCGCAGGTGTCGCTGCCGTTCCCGGTAATCAACAACGACGAGCTCGCCAAGATCGCAAACCTAGAATCGTCCGCCGGGGAGCGGTTGGCGATCAAGGTCCGCGGCCTGTACCGGCCCGACGGCGGCGAAGCATCGCTGCGCGCCCGGCTGGCCGAAATCTGCGAACAGGTTTCCGGCGCGATCAACCGCGGCGTCCAGTACGTGGTGCTCTCGGACCGTGATTCCAATGCGCAGTGGGCGCCGATCCCGTCGCTGCTGATGCTCAGCGCGGTGCATCACCATCTGCTGCGCAGCGCCACCCGCACCAAGACCTCGCTGGTGGTCGAAGCCGGCGACGTGCGCGAGGTCCATCATGTGGCAGTGCTCATCGGCTACGGCGCCGCCGCCGTCAACCCGTACCTGGCGATGGAAAGCGTCGAGGAACTGATCAGCACCGGGGACATCACCGGCGTCAGTTCACAGCAGGGCGTGACCAACCTGATCAAGGGCCTGGGCAAGGGCGTGCTGAAAATCATGTCCAAAATGGGCATCTCCACCGTGGCTTCCTACTGCGGTGCCCAGACCTTCGAGGCGCTGGGTCTGTCCCAGGACGTGGTGGACGAGTACTTCTCCGGCACTGTGTCCCAGCTGGGCGGAATCGGTTTGGATGTGGTCGCGGCCGAGGTGTCCGCCCGGCATCGGATGGCCTACCCGGACGACGGCGTCGAACAGGCACACCGGCCGCTGCTCGGCGGCGGGGAATACCAGTGGCGCCGAGAGGGCGAGCCGCACCTGTTCAATCCGGAGACGGTTTTCCGGCTGCAGCACGCCACCCGCGAACGGCGCTACGACATCTTCAAGGCGTACACCGGCGGAATCGACGACCAGTCCAAAAACCTGATGACGCTGCGCGGCCTGCTCAGGTTCAAGGAGGGCGTCCGCCCACCGGTGCATCTCGACGAGGTGGAACCGGTTTCATCGATCGTCAAGCGGTTCTCCACCGGCGCGATGAGCTACGGTTCCATTTCGCAGGAAGCGCACGAGACGCTGGCCATCGCGATGAACCAGCTCGGCGCCAAATCCAACACTGGGGAGGGCGGAGAAGACGTCGACCGGCTGCTGGATCCGGCCCGCCGGTCGGCGATCAAACAGGTGGCTTCCGGCCGTTTCGGCGTCACCAGCCTTTACCTGACCAATGCCACCGACCTGCAGATCAAAATGGCGCAGGGCGCCAAGCCCGGCGAGGGCGGGCAGCTGATGGCGCAGAAGGTGTATCCGTGGATCGCCAGCACCCGGCACTCCACTCCTGGAGTGGGACTGATTTCTCCGCCTCCGCACCATGACATCTACTCCATCGAAGACCTGGCGCAGCTGATCTACGACCTCAAGCGGGCCAACCCGTCGGCCCGCGTGCACGTCAAACTTGTCTCCGAGGTCGGCATCGGCACGGTGGCGGCGGGCGTGACCAAGGCCAAGGCCGACGTCGTACTGATTTCCGGACACGACGGCGGAACCGGCGCCAGCCCGCTGAACTCGCTCAAACACGCCGGCGCCCCCTGGGAGCTGGGACTGGCCGAAGCGCAGCAGACCCTGATGCTCAACGGGCTGCGCGACCGGGTGGTGGTGCAGGTGGACGGCCAGCTCAAAACCGGCCGCGACGTGGTGATCGCCGCCCTGCTGGGCGCGGAGGAATTCGGTTTCGCTACGGCGCCGCTGGTGGTTTCTGGCTGCATCATGATGCGGGTCTGTCATCTGGACACCTGCCCGGTGGGCGTGGCGACGCAGAATCCCGAACTGCGCGCCCGGTTTTCCGGCAAGCCCGAATTTGTGGTGAACTTCTTCGAATTCCTGGCCGAAGAGGTGCGTGAACTGCTTGCGGAGCTGGGCTTCCGCTCCTTGGAGGAGGCGATCGGCCACGGCGACACCCTCGATGCCCGCAAGGCGGTGGACCACTGGAAGGCCGAAGGGTTGGACCTGGACCCGATCCTGGCCGGAATGGATTTCGACGACGACGCGCCGCTGCGCAATCTGGTGCCGCAGAACCACGAACTGGACAAGCACTTTGACCAGCAGCTGATCACTATGAGCGCCGAGGCGCTGGGCCAGCGGACGCCGGTGAAGATCTCCGTGGGGGTGGTTAATACGGACCGCTCGGTGGGAACCATGCTGGGCCACGAGGTGACGAAGAAATTCGGCATCGACGTCCTGGCCCGGGACACCATCGACATCACCCTGACCGGACAGGCGGGGCAGTCGCTGGGAGCCTTCCTGCCGGCCGGCATCAATCTGCGCCTCTTCGGGGACTCCAACGACTATGTGGGCAAGGGCCTCTCCGGCGGCCGGATCATAGTCCGCCCGGACCGCACCAACGTCTTCCCGGCGGAGGAAAACGTGATTGCCGGCAACGTGATCGGCTATGGGGCCACCAGCGGGGAGCTGTTCCTGCGCGGCCAGGTGGGGGAGCGGTTCCTGGTGCGCAACTCCGGAGCCACTGCCGTTGCCGAAGGCATTGGCGACCATGGCTGCGAGTACATGACCGGCGGCCAGGCCCTGGTGCTGGGACGCACGGGCCGGAACTTCGGTGCCGGAATGTCCGGCGGCACGGCGTACGTTTTGGATCTGCTGCCGGCCAAGGTCAATAAGCAAAGCCTGGATTCCGGCGAGCTGAAGCTGCTGCACCTCGATCAGGAGGACCGGGCCATTGTCCGCGGACTGCTCCTCGCGCACCGCGAGGAGACTGATTCCGCCGTCGCCGCCCGCCTGCTGGAGGACTTCGACGCCGCGGCAGCCCGTTTCACCAAGGTGCTGCCCAGGGACTACGCCGCCGTGCAGGAAACCCGTTTGAGCGCCGCGGAAGAGGGACTTGATCCCGACGGAGATGAAGTGTGGCACAGGATTCTGGAGGTTACCGGTGGCTGATCCACGGGGTTTTTTGAAGGTCCGCGAACGGCAGACACAGCCACGCCGGCCGGTTCCGGTGCGCATTATGGACTGGAAAGAAGTCTATGAAGCGCAGGAAAAGGGTGTGCTGCAGAACCAGGCCGGACGCTGCATGGACTGCGGCATCCCGTTCTGCCATCAGGGCTGCCCGCTGGGGAACCTGATTCCGGAATGGAATGACCTGATCCGGCGCGATAAAGGCGAAGAGGCCATCGAGCGGCTGCACGCGACCAACAACTTTCCGGAATTCACCGGCCGGCTCTGCCCGGCTCCGTGTGAAAGCTCCTGCGTGCTGGGCATCAACCAGCCGGCCGTGACCATTAAGCAGGTCGAGGTCTCCATCATCGACCAGGCCTTTGAGCAGGACTGGGTCAAACCGCTTCCGCCGGCCCGGCTGACCGGCCGCACCGTGGCCGTGATCGGCTCCGGCCCGGCCGGCCTGGCCGTGGCCCAGCAGTTGACCCGGGTAGGCCACACCGTTGCTGTCTACGAACGCGATGACCGGATCGGCGGGTTGCTGCGCTACGGAATTCCGGACTTCAAAATGGACAAGGACCTGCTGGACCGCCGGCTGGAGCAAATGAAAGCCGAGGGCACCCGCTTCCGCCCCGGCGTCACCATCGGCACCGACGTCAGCTGGGAGCAGCTGCGCCGCCGCTACGATGCCGTGGTGATCGCCACCGGCGCCACCGTTCCCCGCAACCTGCCGATACCCGGCCGGGAGCTGGCAGGGGTGCATTTTGCGATGGATTATTTGGTCCAGGCCAACCGGGTGGTCGCCGGAGACACCGTGGAGCAGCAGATCGACGCCGCCGGCAAGCATGTGGTGATCCTGGGCGGCGGCGACACCGGTGCGGACTGCCTCGGCACGGCGCACCGCCAGCACGCCGCCTCCGTCACCACGCTGGCAATCGGCCAGCAGCCTCCGTCCGAGCGCGCATCGCATCAGCCCTGGCCCACGTTCCCCACGCTTTTCGAGGTGGCCAGCGCGCATGAAGAAGGCGGCGAACGCACGTACCTGGCCTCCACCGTCCAATTCCTGGGCGAAAATGGACAGCTGCGGGCCATCCAGGTGGCCGAGACCGAAGTTGTCGAAGGCCGGCGCCGGCCCAAGGCTGGCACCAAACGGGAAATCCCGGCAGATCTTGTGCTGTTGTCGCTGGGCTTCACCGGACCGGAGCCTGCCGGAATCACGGAGCAGGTCAGGGCCAGCTTTGACGAACGCGGCAACGTCGAACGCGACGGCTACTACATGACCAGCACGCCGGGTGTGTTCGCGGCCGGGGACGCCGGGCGGGGCCAGTCGCTGATTGTTTGGGCCATCGCGGAAGGCCGCTCCTGCGCCGCCGCCGTGGACCGGTACCTGAGCGGGGAAACCATCCTGCCGGCACCGGTGGCTCCGACCGACATGGCGCTGGCCGTGCTGTAGGCCCGTGCTGTAGGAGCATCACAGTTTCCCGGCGCAACCGCCGCAAAGAAAAACAGAGCACCCCACACGACAACTAAGGTAGGCATATGAGACGCGCAAAGATTGTTGCCACGTTCGGACCGGCGATCGCCAGTTATGAAAACACGCTGGAAGTCCTCAAAGCCGGCGTGGACGTGGCCCGCATGAACATGAGCCACGGCGACTACACCGTGCACAACGCCACCTACGAGAACGTCCGGCGCGCCGCCGCCTCGCTCGGCAAGCCGGTAGGCATCATGGCGGACCTGCAGGGCCCCAAGATCCGGCTGGGCCGGTTCTCCGACGGCCCGCACGCCCTGGCGGTCGGGGACGTTTTCACGATCACCACCGAAGACGTGCCGGGAACCAAGGACATCTGCTCCACCACGCTCAAAAGCCTCCCCGAAGACGTCAAGGTCGGGGACGCACTGCTGATCGATGACGGCAAGGTCTCGCTCCGGGCCACCGCCGTCGACGACGTGAAGGTGGTCACCGAGGTTGTGGTCGGCGGCATGGTCTCCAACAACAAGGGCATCAACCTCCCCGGCGTCGCCGTGAACGTTCCGGCCCTGAGCACCAAGGACGAGGACGACCTGCGCTGGGCACTCAAGCGCGGCGTGGACCTCGTGGCGCTGTCCTTCGTCCGGGACGCCGCGGACATCAACCGCGTGCACGCCATCATGGACGAGGAAGGCCGCCGCGTTCCGGTGATCGCCAAGATCGAAAAGCCACAGGCCGTGGAGCACCTCTCCGAAATCATCGACGCCTTCGACGCCATCATGGTGGCCCGCGGTGACCTGGGCGTGGAACTGCCACTCGAAGAAGTGCCGATCGTGCAGAAGCGCGCCATCGAACTGGCCCGCCGCTGGGCCAAACCCGTCATCGTCGCCACCCAGGTCCTGGAATCAATGATCGACAACCCGCGCCCCACCCGCGCCGAGGCCTCCGACTGCGCCAACGCCGTCCTGGACGGTGCGGACGCCGTAATGCTCTCCGGCGAAACCAGCGTGGGCAAGTACCCGATCGAAACCGTCAAGGTGATGGCCCGGATCATCGAATCCACCGAGGTTCACGGCCTGGAGCGCGTTCCCGCCCTGGGCACCCAGCCCAAGACCCGCGGCGGCGCCATCACCCGTGCCGCCGTCACCATCGCCGACCAGCTCGACGCCAAATACATCTGTACCTTCACCCAGTCCGGTGACTCCGCCCGGCGGCTCTCCCGGCTCCGTCCGGTCAAGCCAGTCTTCGCCTTCACCCCGGAGGAGCACGTCTGGAACCAGCTGGCCATGACCTGGGGCATCCAGCCCATCCTGGTTCCCATGGTCGCCCACACCGACGCCATGATCGAACAGGTGGACCGCACGCTGCTGGAAAAATCGCTCGTCGTCGACGGCGACATGGTGGTCATCGCCGCCGGTTCCCCTCCCGGACAGGCCGGCTCCACCAACACCCTCAAGGTGCACAAGGTGGGCGACCTGGCCGACTTCACCAAGGTTGACGGCACCCGCGCCAACAAGGAAAAGGTCGGCCCCTGGCCCGTCTCCGACGGCCGCTGACGCGTCGTGAGGGGTCTTAAAAGCTAACCGACAACGACGACGGCGGCACCCACCAACCGTGGATGCCGCCGTCGTCGTATGTCCGCCGCCTTTGGGTCGACTGCGCCCGCCCCGCAGCCGGCCGGACGGCTCAGTTGACCTGGTTGATGATGGTTTCGGCGACCTCGCGCATGCTCAGCCGGCGATCCATCGACGTCTTCTGGATCCAGCGGAACGCCTCCGGCTCGCTCAAACCCATCTTCGTGGTCAGCAGGCTCTTGGCCCGCTCCACCAACTTGCGCGCGGCGAACTGCTCCTGCAGATCGCCAACCTCCGCCTCCAGCGCCCGGATCTCCTCATGTCGCGAGAGCGCAATCTCGATCGCGGGCACCAGATCCGCCGGCGTGAACGGCTTGACCACATACGCCATCGCCCCGGCGTCGCGGGCCCGCTCCACCAACTCCTTCTGGCTGAACGCCGTCAGCAGCACCACGGGGGCAATCCGTGCCTTGACTATCTTCTCCGCGGCGGTGATCCCATCCATCTGCGGCATCTTCACGTCCATCAGCACCAGGTCAGGCTTGAGCTCCTGCGCCAACTGGACCGCCTTCTCGCCATTGTCCGCCTCGCCCACGACGTCGTAGCCCTCGCCGCGGAGGATCTCGATGATATCCAGCCGGATCAGCGTCTCATCCTCGGCCACCACCACCCGGCGGGCAGGGGACGCCGAAGCTGACGGCGGGGCAGTGGCCGGAGAAGCGGCGGGCGTGATCCGGGACGTGGCCGTTGAAGCGGCGGGAGTGTTGACGGGCGCGGATTCCGATTGTTCTGGCACGTGGGCTCCTTGAGACGGTGATGCTTCGGTTGGATCGATGACTGGGTGGTGTTGCAACAGGTGACGCAACAGGTGACGCAACCGGGCGGCTGGCGCCGGTTCTCTGAATTAGCCTATCGGCATGTAGAGTAGTTTCGCGCACGGGAACGGGTTAACGTGCCCGGCGCAACAGTATGGCCCGAGTGGCGGAATGGCAGACGCGCTGCACTCAAAATGCAGTATCGAGAGGTGTGTGGGTTCGAGTCCCACCTCGGGCACGTGTTACCGCAGGTCAGAGCGTTTTGGTGCCTGATTTCGTGTTGACATTGTCAACACTGTTTTATGCAGCCGGCTGGATGGAGTATCCGGGGCTGGTTTTGGGGTTCGGTCAGTGGCTGCTCCCTTCGTGGTTGCTGTGCAGGTTTTTTCTTACACCTGTTCATGGTGTTCGGGGACCTATGCGACGTGGGTAGTTTCGATCAGCTCTATCGACCGCTGGGGGATGGGTCGTGACGGCCATGGTCAGGAGGGAAAAACCTGAACCCGCCGCTGAGCTTCACAGCGTGCGGGCACCATGCTTACCATCCATTATTCGGGCATGGGCGTGGGCTGCGCAGTCGCCGACGGTGGTAGCTGTTCCCTCCGCGTCGGAGCGGACACGCACCACGACACGTTCGGTCGAGCGCGTGCCCGGAGGATCGCCGGCCGGCGCCGGGACGCCAAGGACGAACGGTTGGGAGAATGCTGGCGAAGCAGTGCGCCGCGCGCAGGCGGGCCCCAGCCTTCGTTGGTTGCCGGATACTTCGGGCACACATTTCACTGTCGTAACATCCGCCCCAAAACTCCTCCGGGGGCCGCATACTGGGTGGGTGCCCCCACTTTTCCGCTCAGTTTTGCAGCGCCTCCAAACGTCCCGCTACCGCACCCTTTACCCTCCTTTGGTCGTCCTTGCGGCGGTGGCTCTGTTTTGGATTGCGGGAGGCTTCGGGGCTCTGGCATTCCTGCATGAACCAAAGTCCCCGCTCGTGACGCTGGCAACGCTCTATATAATGTTTTTCCTCACGGCAGGCAGCCTGATCGCCGGTGCGATAGCTGCCGCCACGGTCCTCCGCCGCCTCCGGTACAGCCGGCAGCCGGCCCAAATTCTTGGCTTGGGCAACGATGCGGCAGCACTAAACAAGACGTTCGCCGAGGACCGGCTAGCCGCCTGATACCGCCCTGACTGAGCCTTCACCGGGACGGACTCCCCGGGACGTGATGGGGGAGTGAATTCTCCGGTTGCAGTTCAGACCATCAACAAGTCCCGGCAAAACTGACCGGAACACCGACAGGGTGGGGCCAAAACAAGCGGCGTAACGGGGCCAAATCAGCTTGCTGTTCCTACCTGCCCGTTGAAGGATCGTCTAACGGGCGGGGGTCTGGACGTCGGATGAGTATGCGATCGGGCTTTCATCCATGGCTACTACTCTTACGATTCCGGTCGTCGGCCGTCCCGCGGGGGGAGCGCCCAGCCTCGTATCCAGCGAGCGTTCAGAGCGGAGAGATCGTCGTCGAGCGGCGTCTGTCATTGAGCGATCACAGGTCGGGTGCTCATCCATTCGGCACGAAGTATTGAAAACACCTCCTTGTCGTAACGATTCCCGTCGTAGACCCAGCTACTGCGAAGAACGCCGTCCGAACGCATACGCAGTCGCCGCGCGACAGCAACACTGCGGTCATTGTCGGTCCGGCACCGCCATTCAACGCGAGACATCCCCCGCTCTACGAAGGCCCACTCTATGAGCAGTTCGACTGACCGTGTGATGAGGCCGCCTCCGACAGCTTCGGGTTCGAGCCAGCAGCCGACCTCGCAAATGCCCCAGAGGGAGTCGAACGCGACAAACATCACGCCTCCAACGATTTTGCCCCCGTCCCAGAGGCCATAGATGCGCGCTCCATCATTCGCGGTGGCTGTGGCGTAACGCTGAAGGGTAGCGCGGGCACCGTCGACGGTGTCGGTGACAAAAGTCGGTCCGACCCACGGCCGGATATGGTCTCTTGCCCTGCTCATATGCTCGGCAAACTCGCCGGCGTGCCATGTTTCAAGGGGCTTCAAAACGACCCCGTCTCGCACGACTGTTTCAAACATGGTTCCTCCAGAGGTTTGCCCAGGTTTGGCCGCCACTGGGGTGGGTGATTTTCTCGGACGTGTGCGGCGGCTTCATGGCCGCGATTGAACCGGTTTTCGGTTTCGGAGAGCGTGAGCGGTCGCTGACAGGTGCGCTGGGTGCCCAATGCCAGGTAGTTGCCTGGAGCCTGGAGCAGTCCCCGGGTGCCCTTCTCACGTACGTCGCTGTCAGCGCAGAACTGGTCGAAGAGGACACCGTGCTCGACGTGGGTGAATCGGGTGCCCTCGTCGATTGGGTCGAACTCCAACGACGCCAACGACGTCGACGTGTGGATTCTACCGAGCCACATGTCGTACGTCGTGGCGACGCGGTGGTGCTCCACGATGTCGGTGTGTGTATCCTCGTACCGAGAGACTGGACCTTTGTGGAATTTGCCCTCAGCCATGTCCCGTCCGCCGACGCGGAAGTCGAAGGCCCAGTCGCGGGCCTCCATGCTGTTGCCGCCGCCCCACCAGCCCAGATCTGCTTCTCGTCAGCGAACGCGTCACAGACGCGGTGCACAGATGCTGGGTAGTAGCGGGTCAGGGTGAAACCAGAGCGGGCGAGTCGTCGTTGGATGGTCAGGAGTACGTTTCTATCGCGTCAGGGTGACGTGGATCGTGCCGCTTTCGGCCACTTCCGTCGTTACTTGGTGGGTTAGCTCGAAGGCGCGCAGGTCATCCCACAGCCGGTTGCCCCGGCCGAGGAAGATCGGGGCCACTGTGAGGTGCAAGTCGTCGACCAGGCCGGCGCGCAGGAAATCACGGGCTGTGCTGTAGCCACCTCCCACTCGCACGTCCAGGTCGCCGGCGGCCTCGGCCGCCTCCGCGAGCACGTCCTCAATTGCGGTGCTGCGGAAATGGAACGTCGTCCCGGCCTCCATCGGGATCGACGGACGCGGGGCGGTGTGGGTGAGGACGTAGACCGGGGTTCCGAACGACGGCTTGTCACCCCACCAGCCTTTCCAGTCCGGGTCGTCGGGGAATGCGTGGAGTCCGAACATGCCGGCCCCCATGATCTCCGAGCCGACGCCCTCGAAGAACGCGATGGCGTATCGATCATCGACGCCGGTCGTTCCAGCGCCGCTGGTCTCGCCGAATACCTTCTCCCGGAACGTTCGCGTCGCGGCGTACGTCTCCGTGAGGCGTCCCCAATCCCGGCCCATCGGATCGTTGGGCGTCGGTTTGGCTGGCGTGTATCCGTCCAATGAGGTGAACAGGTTCATGCGAACGCGGGTCATATCAGATTTCCTCCGGGTTGGTGAGGGTGAGGTGGATGCCAAGCCGGTCGGCTTGGTGTTCTGCGGGTGTTCGCTGCTCGCCGAGCCACAGGTGCAGAACGTCGAGGGCACCTGGGCGCAGGCTCACGGTGCGGACGCGTCCAAGTTTCTCCGACGTGACCACTCCCGCGTTCTCGAGCACGCGCAAGTGTTGAATGAGCGACGGCAACGCCATCTCGAACGGTGCCGCGAGTTCGGACACGACCGCTGGAGACTTCACCAATCGCTCCACGACGGCTCGGCGTGTGGGATCCGCGAGAGCGCGGAGCACGGAGTCGAGCTCTTCGTAATACTTAGGCACAAGCCTGAGTATTTGTGATGGAGGAAGAGTTTGTCAATCGATTCCCGCAAGAGAGAAAAATAGGTTCCGAAGATTTTCCCGTTGGACTGCTTCGAATTGTTTCCGGACTGGCGCTGATTCCACGCCGATGCGTGCCGTTATTTGCCGGCATGGTTTTGGGCTAAGCCGTCCCTCGTGGTCTCGAATCGGGTTGACATTCTCACCGCTTAACCGAAGATGAGGTATTTCCCGGGTTTGCCGGGCTCTACCAGCTCGAACTTCACGTTCAGATCGGTGCGGTGGAAGAGATCGACTTGCTGGGTGAACTTCTCGTTCGTGACGAAGACGGCCGTGTCGGCCATCCATTCCTGTGCAAACCACCCACGAAGGGCGGCGAGAAGCCGCTTATCCAGGCCTTTCTCCATTTGGGTTTGACGAACCCAAAAGTAGACGACGACGTCGACGGCGGCCCACTTGTCGTGGCCGACCGGAGTCACTGTGGACTTTGCGAGGAACGAGGCACCCGTGGGGAAGATGTAGACACAGCCCAAGCATTCGGTGCGGTCTGGGCTTAGCACCGTGTAGGTGAACGCGCGATGATCAGTATGGCGTTTTTCGAGTTCGAGGAGGTCTTCACGGTTTGCTTCCACCGTGAAGTCGTCTTCAGGCCACGACGACCGTTCCCATAACCGAAGGTGCTCACGCGTTTCCATCACTGCGCCATGATCCTTCTCCGCGTCTCCGGCGACGATGGGACGGAGGATAAACTCTTCGGTTCTCAGCCCAGCGGGTACAGGCCCGCAGGAATAGATGCTTGACATCTGCGCCTCCTTTTCGGCAAGGCAGCTAGGCTACCTCTCACGTCTCCCGCGTTCAAACGGTTGTGGCGTCTCTGCCGCAGCGGAAGAGCTGGAGCCCACGTGCCGCTGGCATCAACTGGAAAAGCAGCCTCTACGCCGTCCGTGCAAGCTTCACCCGTCCAGCGGGAAATTACATCGAAAATCCACAGGTGCCGCCGGGTTTTCGGATTGTGGGGCATCCCCCGTGGGATGCTGTTCACGGTCAGGGACATCGGCGCCGGCTTTGGGTAGGTTCCGAGTCCCGGCGCATATCCTTCGAGGGTTCGCCACCGAAAGGTATTTCCCGTCATGTGTCCTTTTGGCGACATTTGAATCGTCGTAATGGTGTATCAACCAAGGAAGAAGGAGTCATCGTGGAGTACATGCTTTTCATCTGCAGTGATCCGGCTGCGCCGGAATATGTGGCGGCCGAGGACAACATTGTGGAGTGGGTGGCCGAGATGGAGGCGCGGGGTGTCTCCCGTCACGGCGACAGGCTGCGCCCGGTGGAGGATGCAACCACGGTCAGTGTGCGCGCGGGCGAGGTGGTGGTCTCGGACGGGCCCTTCGCCGAGACGAAGGAATGGATCGCGGGCTATGACGTCATCGCTTGTTCCGACCTCGACGAGGCTATCGAGGTGGCGTCCAAGCACCCCATGGCGCGGTTCGGGAAGATCGAGATCAGGCCAGTATGGCCGATCGGCATCTAATCATCCGCTCGCCAGAAGGCGCTGATGACCGGGCGAGGGACGGCGTGGCAATGGGGCCGACGGCCGTGCAGACCGCCCTCGAGACCGCCTCCGCCGTGGAGACCGCGCGCATCACCGCAACCCTCATCCGCGTCACGGGCGACTGGAGCCTGGCCGAAGATTGTGTCCAGGATTCCTTCGCACGCGCCCTTGCCGACTGGCCGGAGCGCGGCATTCCCAGGAACCCAGGGGCGTGGCTGACGACCGTGGCGAAAAACAGGGCGATCGATCGCATGCGCAGTGCCGCCAGCGAAAAGCGAGCGGTGCATGAACTCGCGATCCTCACCGAGCTCCAAGGGCTCTCAGACGAGGCAGACCGAGCTCCGGCGGCCGACGACGACAGGTTGCGGCTCATTCACACCTGCTGCCACCCAGCCCTCCCAATCGATGCCAGGGTCGCGCTGACCCTGCGCACCGTCGCCGGGCTCACGACGGGTGAGATCGCGCGGGCGTTCCTGGTCTCGGAAGCAACCATGTCGAAACGGCTCGTCCGGGCCCGCGCCAAGATACGGGATGCCGGCATCCCATATCGCGTGCCGCCCCGGAGCTCATATCCGGACGTACGGCCGGGATCCTGGCCGTGCTCTACCTTATGTTCAACGAGGGATATTCGGCCACGAAAGGCAACAAACTGATCCGCGAACCCCTTGTCCGGGAAGCGATCCGCCTCACCCGGTTGCTCGTTGCTTTGCTCGACGGTTCCGCGCACGAACCGGAGGCACTGGGCCTGCTGGCGCTCATGCTCTTCCACCATGCCCGGAGAAGTACGCGAACAGACGCCGCGGGGGACTTGGTAACCCTGGAGGAGCAGGACCGCGACAAATGGGACGGGGCTGCGATTGCCGAGGCTGTGGCGCTGCTGTCGGCCGCCGAGCACTCCGGCGTCGCCCGCGGCGCTCGGCCCGGGAGCTACCGCGTCCAGGCCGCCATCGCGGCGTGCCATATGACCGTCCGCACCTCCGGCAGTACAGACTTCGCACGGGTGGCACTGCTGTATGACTCGCTGGCGCAGATAGCGCCGTCACCGGTCGTTGAACTCAACCGTGCCGTCGCCGTCGCGATGTCGCAAGGACCCGAGGACGGGCTGGCCTTCATTGACCAGCTGGACCGGACAGGGTCGCTGGAGGGCTACTACCTCCTACCCGCCGCAAAGGCCGACCTCCTGCGGCGCCTTGGCCGGAAGACGGAGGCCAACTACGAATATCAGCGGGCCCGGGACCTCGCACCAACGGAGGTCGAACGCAGATACCTCGGCAGACGCCTGGCGGAGACCAGTCCCGGATCCTCGTCCCCGGCTGCACCCAGCCAGAACAAACACCGGCCACCGGCCGCAGAGGAGAAAAATGAAACACCTACTGCTGATCCCAAACAACGTTGATACCTGGAACGCACTATCCGCGTCCGAGCTCGAGGAAATAATGCAGGCGCACACCTCGCTGCAGAAGGAACTCCGGGCCTCCGGAGAGTTCGTGGAGGCTCATGAGCTCGGTGAGGAGGCGAAGTTCGTAAAAATGAACGGGAACAGGTGCACCGTAACGGACGGCCCGTTCATTGAAACCAAGGAAGTCGTCGCCGGCTACTACATCGTCGACTGTGTCGACATGGCACGCGCCGTCGAAATCGCCGGGAAGTTTGGAGAGGCCAGACGGTGGCAGATAGAGGTGCGCCGGATCGACCCATGAGCCTCCCAAATCACAACCAATCCACACGACGCGACCGGCCACCGGTCTCCAATACGAACACGCGCTGCCGCCAAGCCCGCGCTCAGAGTGCAGTGGGCTCGCCGGTGCGTGGGCGATGCCGGCGGGAACCGCCGCCTGATTTCGGCGCCTCCGGTACCGGTGAGGTAGTCGGTTACGGCCGGCCTGCCGGTGAGGGTTGTGAACAGCGCTGCTGCGCTTGCGATCACGTCTGCGCTCGTGCCGCAGCTCCAGCCGGTGTCGTGGGCGTTGAAGGCGAGTCGGTCGAGCAGGTCGGGCTGCAGCGCCATCCGGGCCTGGCCTGCGGGAGGGTCAACTGGTCCAGGACGATGTTGGCGCTCCTCGCGTCGATGGTGTGATCGAGGCCGAGCGGCCGGTAGTTGCCTCCGGCGTGGATGGCCAGAAGGCTCAGCGGCGCTTGGAGGGGGCGCCGGGGGTGCGGAAACGGCCCTTCCCTGTGCCGCAAAGGGCGTCGAACCGTCCGGCGAGCGAGCCGAACCACGACGAGAGCACAAAATTGAGGATGCTCATTGGCAGCAGAGCGAGGGCAGCGATCGTCGCAGTAAACCCGGAGACCTGCAGCACGATGATGAACCCACCGACCGAGAGTGCCGCGCAGAGGAACGCCGTGGCGATGTTACCCACCGCGAAGTTGCGAACCGAGAACAGACCGAGCGGCATCAGCGGCTGCCAACGATGACGCCTCCTCTGCGAACGCTTGCGCATGCGATACCCCAAGTATAAAGTACAACCAAATGGTTGTATCAGAGCTCACTGACGAAGACGTGAACCGGATCTTCCGCGCACTCGCAGATGCGACACGCCGCGACATCGTGCGGCGGACGCTCGTCGCCGGGGTGTCAGTGTCACAACTCGCCGAGGCGTATGACATGTCGTTCGCGGCTGTCCAGAAGCATGTTGCAGTGCTTGAGGAGGCGGGGCTAGTGACGAAACAACCGCGCGGGCGCGAGCGGATGGTACGGGGCGATCTCGAACGCATCCGCCAAGCCCAGGGCTTCCTCGACCAGTTGGAGCAAATTTGGCGTTCAAGAATCGACCGCATCGACACACTGCTCGCCCAGGATGAAACCACCCACAACTAGGAAGGCCCGCTATGCCCGTCACCTCAGTCGATAAAGACCTCGACCAACTCACCCTCACGATCGTCGCTGACTTCGCCGCGCCAGTAGGCCGGCTTTGGGATGCGTACACAGACCCCCGCCAGATCGAGCGTTTCTGGGGACCGCCCACCTACCCGGCGATCTTTCTCCGACACGACGCTGCGGCCGGCGGCCGCAGCGTCTACCGGATGAGGGGACCTGAAGGCGACGTGCATTACGGATGCTGGCAGTGGAACTCAGTCAACGCGCCCGAATCCTTCGAGGTTGTTGATTCATTCGCGAACGAGAAGGGAGAGCCCAACACTGAGCTGCCCACCACTCGTATGGCTTTTGCCTTCGAATCGACCGAAAGCGGTTCGCGGCTCATCACGACTTCGTACTTCGACTCGGTGAAAGACCTCGATCAACTCATCGAGATGGGGATGCTCGATGGCACGCGCGAAGCGATGGCGCAAATCGATACGGTGCTCGCCGACCTCGCTGCTTTCGCCTCAGACCGTGCTGTTGAGGCGAAAGTCTTAAGCGACACGCAAGTGCGCGTAGCTCGCGTCATCCGCGGAACCGTCGACCAGGTCTGGCTCGCGCATACCGATACCGGCCTCATGAAGCAGTGGCTGCTCGGACCGGATGGATGGACGATGCCTGTTTGCGAGATCGCCGTTCAGGTCGGTGACAGCTACCGATACGAGTGGGAGAGGGACGGAGGCGGGGATCGTTTTGGGTTCACTGGCGAGCTCCTCGAATCGGAGGAGCCTTACCGCGCGGTCACGACGGAGGCGATGCTCGGAATGGACTTCCCGGCAACGCTTAACGAACTCACCCTCACACCGGTCGATGGAGGCACGCTGCTCTCTCTCGTCATCACGTACGCGAACGCGGAGCAACGTGACGCTGCGCTGGCAACGGGCATGACCAAGGGGATGGAGGCGAGCTACGCCCGTCTCGAGGGCATGCTCGACACGAGCCCTGTGGGCTGACGCAATCTGTTTCTGCTCCGATGACAGCGGCCGAAACGTTCGGGGGGCGCGTATCTTGCGATGAACCTGACCGGTGAGTACGCGATCGTCCCTCTCGCTCTCGCTTCGCTGCTGACCGGGCCAGTCTCGCCGGTCGGCACGGAAGGGGGTCTGCTGCAGTACTACTGGGAGTTGCTCGTGCTCACGGCTTTCGCTACAGCGGCCATGCTAGTGCACGTGGACGTGCGTGCACCTGTCGCGATGACCGCGGCGGCAACAGTCCTGGCTACGACGGACCTTACACGGAAACCGCATCCAGCTCACCGCCGCCGCGGCTGAGGCGCTGCGGGGGGGGTCTGACCCAAGGTTTAGTTGACATCTGACTTGTGATTTTTTGGCTCGCAGGTGGAAGGATGCTTAACATGCCTTAAAGCTTTTCCTGAAGAGTTCCGCCGTGATGTGGTCGCGGTGGCCCGTAAGGGCGAATCCACCATTGTCCAGATCCCTAAGGACTTTGGTGTTTCCCCGGCGGCTTTGCATCGGTGGTTGAAGATCGCTGACGTCCAGGACGGGGTGGCGAAGGAAGAATCGGCCGAGTTGCGTGAGGCGAAGAAACGCATCAGGCTGCTCGAGCAGGAAGCGGAGGTGATGCGCCGGGCGGTGGCCTACCTTTCCTAAGGATGTCAACCCAAAATGATGTACCCGCTGGTCCTTGAACTGGCCGCCCCGAAAGCCGCTTTGCGGGTTCCGGTCGCGGTGACCTGCCGGGTATTGGGATTCTCCCGCCAAGCCTTCTACCAGTGGTGCGCGAACCCGGTCAGCGACCGGGACTGGGAAGAAGCCCACCTGGTCAACGCCGCCCTGGACGTACACGCCGAGGACCCAACGTTCGGGTACCGGCTGATCCATGACGAACTCGTCCACGAACAAGGGCTGGTGGCCTCCGAGACCGGGGTCGGGCGGCTGTGCAGCGAGAACAGGATCCTCTCCCTCATCCACCGCCGGCGCGGCACCGGAAAGAAGGCCGGCCCGCCCGTTCATGACGATCATGTCCGGCGCGACTTCACCGCCACGACCGCCAATGCGCTGTGGCTGACCGACATCACCGAACACCACACCGGTGAAGGCAAGCTGTATCTGTGCGCGGTCAAGGACGTGTTCTCCGACAGGGATGTCGGCTATTCCATCGACTCCCGGATGAAAGCCTCCCTGGCTGTTGACGCACTGCAGGCCGCGATCAGTCAACGCGCCCCGCCAGGAACCCGGGACTGCTGAAGGTTTAGTTGACAGCAATCAGATCCTTCAGCAGTCCCTCGGTTAGTCTGTTCAGGAGAGCTCCAGGGGGTGCTCACTGTCATTGAGGATGTCATGAACGAGCAGAATTCCTTTGAAGCGATGCTTGCCATTATTTCCTCCATTCGTGACGCTCGCACCCGTCCTGCCGTGGTGGCGACCGTGGAGACCACCCACGACGGTGGTCGTCGGAGTGTGGCTAAAGCGTGGGTAGATTTTAACGACCGGATCTGGTCCCTGACTGAGGAGAATGTCGAATCCGCATTCCACCCAGAAAGCGGGTGGACCATCAGCAGCGACGGAGTCGTTGAGACTGTACCGAGGGAGCGTGATGATTGGATGCCGGAGGGGATGCGCATGTTTTTCCCCCTCTCCCTCCGCATTTGGGGTGGTCGGATGGATGACTGGAGGGTCATCGACGCAGAGGTGAAGGAAGGGGATGCCCATCTGTCTTTTCAGCACAAGGAAGAGGCGGATCTTTTCGGCCAGGCAACCATCGACCTCCGGTGGGGGATTGCGACGGAGTTCACGATGCCATGGGAGCGGACAAAGCTTGAGGGAATTAAGAATTCCTGGGGATAGTTCCAAAAAAGAGTGTCAGGGTGTCGGATCCACATATCGATGACTGCCATGCCCCGTCGTTATAGGCCAGGGGGCCGGCGATGGTTTTCGCGGCACCGGGGTAGACGCCAAAGACGATCCGGCCCGTGTCCGTCATGTAGAGGTGTCGGTCGTAAGAGGCGGATAGACCTGTTTGTGTATTGTCGAAGTCGATGAGTTTCCCGCCGGCCACCGTTGTTTTGAACCAGATTTCTAGGGTGATGACGGTGGGGTTGGTCACCAGTGGCGTGGTGGTGATATAGCTGGTTGAGCCGTTGAGTTTGTAAGCGCCGCCAACGTCGCGGGGGCAGGGGTAGCGTGATGGGAGGAATCTAAGGCCCGGGCACTTTCGTCCGGACCACCTATCAGGAGTCCTTGCAATGCTTTCAGATACCGCGCTGCCCGTCGTCAAAGCAACCTTGCCCGTGGTGGGTGAAAATATCCGAGAAATCGCTCAGCGGTTTTACGCCCACATGTTTGAGGCCCGCCCGGATCTCCTGGACGGACTTTTCAATAGAGGCAACCAGGCTGACGGGCAGCAGCAGCAGGCGTTGGCGGGATCCGTAGCGGCCTTCGCGGGTTATCTGGTGAACACCCCGGATCAATTGCCGGATCATCTTCTCTCGCGTATCTCGCACAAACATGTCTCCCTGGGACTGCGGCCGGATCAGTCTGAGATTGTCCACGAACACCTCATGTGGGCCATCGTCGATGTCCTTGGTGGCGCTGTCACCGAGGAAGTGGCCGCGGCGTGGGACGAGGTGTACTGGTTGATGGCCAACATGCTCATCAACAAGGAACGCGGCATGTATGAAGCGGTCCGCCTTTCCCCGGAGACCATTTGGCGCACCTGGCGGGTCGCGCAGCGGATACAGGAAACCGATGACGTCGTCACGTTCGTCGTTGAGCGCACTGATGATCGCGAGGTGAAACCCTCATTGCCGGGACAGTACGTCAGCATTAAGCTGCAGATGCCCGACGGCGTCTAGCCACGGCAGTACAGCCTGACGCGGGCCGATGACGGCCTGCACCGTCAGTTCTCCGTTAAACGGGTCCACGGCCTCGGTAAACCCGACGGCGAAATGTCGAACTACCTGCACGACAGCGTCCAAGTCGGTGATGAAGTGGTTCTATCCGTACCCTTCGGTGACGTCGTGCTCGAATACACTGATCGGCCGGTCGTTTTCGCCAGCGCGGGAATCGGTATCACTCCCATGGCCGGGATGCTCTCACATCTAGTGCAGTCCGGCTCACAACGAAAAGTGATGCTGCTTCACGCCGACAACTCCTCCGATTCCTTCGCCCTGCGTGAGCAGATAACGGAAGATATTGGGAAACTTCCGGATGCGTCCATGACTACCTGGCTTATCGAAAAATCGGAGACCGGGGAGCTGGTCAACGGTGCACTCGCCGGGTTCATGGACGTCAACGCTGTCAAGCATCCCGTGGACGCTGAGTATTATCTCTGCGGGCCGCTTCCCTTCCTTAAGGCTGTCCGCAGCTCACTCATAGCCCGGGGGACTCCCGCCAGAGACATTCAGTACGAAGTCTTCGGCCCCGACCTATGGTTGGCTGACTTTCAGGAGTAAGAAAACGGGAAGCAGTGCTTGCTGAAACGGGGTCTGAGGAGGATCGGGATGGAAATTCCCGTTTAGGGTGAATCGGTGCGGATTTCGACGTTGGACGGTGAAATTTTCCGGATCTAAACGGTGGTGTCGCCGGCGCGTTTGATGGTGGCGGTAGACGGTTGAAAGGGCTACCGCGAATAGTTCGACTAGTTCCACGGTCGTGTGTGTCCCTGCTTGGTGAACGGAGAGCAGTGGGCTTCCTGTGTCTTGGAGAGCTTGGGTTCTTTCCCTCGGAGGCGGCCCTTTGCCTTGGCGACGGCCATTCCTTTTCGGGTCTTTGCGCGGGCCAGGTCGGCTTCGAATTCGGCGACCATGGCCGCGACGTTGAAGAGGAGCAGGCGGACGCGATCGGTGGGGTCGTGGACGGAGCCAACGATGCTGAGCTTGACTTCGCGGCGGGTGAGTTCGTCAACAATGTCCCTTGCATCGTGCAGTGATCTGGCCAGGCGGTCGAGTTTGGGCGCGACCAGGGTGTTCGAGTCCCGGCAGGTGGCCGATGCTTCCCTGAGCCCGGGCCGGGCCCGGTTGGTGCCGGTGAGGCCCTGGTCGGTGAACGTCTTCTCGGGCGTCACTCCAAGAGTGACCAGGGCGTTCTTTGGGCGGTGAGCCATCGAATGGGACTCTTCCGGGAATGTCAGTGGTCCTTCCTAGAGTGGCTGGCGTGATCCGAGCGCCCCGAGTTGTTCTTCCTGCCATTCACGGTATTTGTGGTGGATCTGGCCCCGTTTGCCGTGGAAGACCTGCCAGACGGTGGCGGGATTCCTGAACGGTGGTCCTGGGCACGAGACAGGATTCGGGTGCACCAAAATTAACAACGGGGTGGCCGTGGCCCTGGACAATGGCCTAAAAGTTCCCGTGGTGGCCGGAGCGGATGCAAAAAAGTCTGAACCAGATTGCCGCCGCGACCCGGAATCTGGAGGAAAATGCTTGCGCGTGAGCACTAACGCCGCAGGACTTCAGCGGCGGCACCATCGCTGTCAACGTGTTGGAGCGAGTGAGCCCAGGCGGACTTGCAGGTTTTCGGCCAGCGTTTCAAGAAATTCTTCCGTGCATTGGTAGGACTGATCCGGGCCTACGAGCGTGGCCAGGTCCTTGGTCATCTTGCCGGACTCCACGGTCTCCAAGACCACGTTCTCGAGGCTATCGGCAAAGGAGAGCACGTCGGGAGTGCCGTCCAGCATCGCACGGTGACGCAGCCCGCCGGTCCACGCAAAAATGGACGCGATGGGATTGGTGGAGGTCCGCTTACCCTCCTGGTGCTGACGGTAGTGTCGGGTGACGGTGCCGTGCGCCGCTTCAGTCTCCACGGTCTTTCCGTCTCCGGTCATGAGCACGGAGGTCATCAGGCCCAGCGAACCGAAGCCCTGTGCCACCGTGTCCGACTGGACGTCGCCGTCGTAATTCTTGCAGGCCCAGACATAGCCGCCTTCCCACTTCATGGCACACGCCACCATGTCATCAATCAGGCGGTGCTCGTAGGTCAGCCCGACGGCGTCGAACTGGTCCTTGAACTCGGCGTCGAAGATCTCCTGGAAGAGGTCCTTGAACTGGCCGTCGTAAGCCTTCAGGATGGTGTTCTTCGTGGACAGATAAACTGGGTAGTTGCGCTGGAGGCCGTAGGCGAAGGATGCGCGGGCAAAATCCCGGATTGAATCATTGAAGTTATACATACCCATGGCAACACCTCCGGCTACGGGGTAGGTCACGACGTCCTGCACGAGCGCGGCGGATCCGTCCGCCGGGGTGAAGGTCAGAGTCAGGGATCCGGCGCCGGGAACCTTGAAGTTCGCGGCTCGGTATTGGTCTCCAAAGGCGTGGCGACCGATGACGATCGGCTTGTTCCAGCCGGGGACCAGACGCGGGATATTTGAGATGACGATGGGCTCACGGAAGACGACGCCGCCCAGGATGTTGCGGATGGTTCCGTTCGGGGAATCCCACATCCGCTTCAATCCGAATTCCTCAACCCGCGCCTCATCAGGAGTAATGGTTGCGCATTTGACGCCGACGCCGTGCTTCCGGATGGCTGTGGCTGCATCCACAGTGACCCGATCATCGGTCGCGTCCCGGTTTTGGATGGATAGGTCAAAGTAGAGCAGATTGATCTCCAAATACGGTTTGATCAGCCTGTCTTTGATGAACTTCCATATGATGCGGGTCATTTCGTCGCCATCGAGTTCGACGATCGACCCCACAACCTGAATTTTCTGAGTCATATAGCTCTCCTTGGTGTACACGGACAGGTCCATACACATGGCCCCACCCCCATATTACGATATGATGAATTCATCAAGCAATCAATCGATGGTCGACGGGTTGGAGACGAATACAGATATGGATCTATCCCCGCCGCGCCAGGGGCCCCTGGACTTCCCTGGCCCATGGCTGACGCGAACCCTGCCACGCCGGGCTTTCCTGGCCGGCATGGGAGCAATGGTAGCCATTACGGCCGCGGGTTGTGGGAGCGGTGAGACCCGGGACGCGTTTTCCACCGTTGGCACCCTGGACTTTGCAAATCGGCTTCATATTCCACCGCTGGCCAAGTCCACCAAGGATCCTCAAGGCGTCCTGAATTTCGATCTGACCGCGGAGCCGGGTACCAGCCGGTTCCTGCCTGGAAAAGCGACGCCGACATGGGGCTACAACGGTGCGTTCCTGGGCCCCACGATCAGGGCCCGACGCGGCGACATCGTTCGTTTGAGTGTCAGGAACAGCACACAGGAAGGGACGACCATCCACTGGCACGGTATGCGCTTGCCGTCTGTGTCAGATGGAGGTCCGCATCAGCCCATCGCTGCGGGAGATACCTGGACAACGGAATGGAAGCTGGACCAGCCAGCTGCTACTCTCTGGTATCACCCACATCCCCACGGCAAGACTGAACAGCAGGTTCTACGAGGTCTGGCAGGGATGTTCATCATCGATACCAATGAACCCCTCACCGCCGCGCTGCCCTCGCTCTATGGCGTGGATGACTTTCCTGTCATTGTCCAGGACCGGACTTTTGAAGAAGACGGCTCGCTTCGAACCGGTTCAAGGGCCATGACCGGACTGGTTGGAGATACCCTCCTGGTGAACGGCACCTACAACCCTTACGTCGCGGTTACCACGCAAGCCATCCGCCTGCGGCTGTTGAACGCCTCCAGCGCCCGGGTCTACAACTTCGGATTCAGCGACGACAGAAAGTTCTGCGTGATTGGCTCCGACGGCGGTCTGCTGCATGCGCCGGTCACCGCGACACGAATCCAACTCTCACCCGGGGAACGCGCCGAGGTTGTGGTCCGTTTCCTTCCCGGCGAAAGTACCGTGTTCCGTTCCTTTCCGCAGGAATTGGGCATGGGTCAAGCGTTCAACAACGGAGCCGGCGGCAACGATGTCTTGGATGTTCTCGAGTTCCAAGCCGCCGACATGTTGTCCCCTTCCATGCCATTACCCGATGTGCTTACCGCCGGGACGGAAGTCCACACGAACCACGCGGTAGCCACCAGGGATTTCATCCTCAACGGGACCCTGATCAATGGAAGGACACTGGACATGGACCGGATTGACACAGTCGTCCGCGCCGGAAGCGCCGAAATCTGGAACATCAGCAACATCGATCACCGCGCCCACAACTTCCACATCCACGACATGCAATTCAAAATCCTGGACATCGACGGGGAAAAGCCCGCCCCGGAGTTCGCCGGATGGAAGGACACCGTTTTCCTGCCTGTACGGACAACTGCCCGCCTGGCCCTGACATTCGGATCGCACACCGCTCCGTCCCTGCCGTACATGTACCACTGCCACATGCTCTGGCACGAAGATCAAGGCATGATGGGCCAGTATGCCATCGAACAGGCTTGATAAATCTGACAGCACTCAGACCACGCAAATTCGGCACGGATAGGGTGCCCCCCACAGGGCCACCCAGACCCAGCAACCGCCACCCGGCGTCCGGTCTGAATCTGGACTCCATAATGATGGATTGACACACTCACACTATCGTCAGGAGCTTCGCACGCATGGACCAATTCTCGCAATCACACCGCCCACTGTATGAAGTCAAAGCCAACCTTTACAAGGGGCTTGCCCACCCCGTCAGGATCAGGGTGCTGGAGATTCTTGCCACGGCTGACACCGTTTCGGTAACGGATCTGCTGGCTGACACAGGGCTGGAAGCGTCTCACCTCTCGCAGCACCTTTCCGTCCTGCGCCGTCACCACCTGGTGGCTGCGGAGCGTCGGGGCAGCCAGGTGTTCTATCGACTGGCGTATCCGGAGGTCGCGGATCTCCTGTCCATCTCTAAGGCACTGCTGGTGAAAATTCTCGAAAGCACCCAGCAGCAGCTCGCGACAACGATCAATTTTCCCGGTTATTCGCTGCAGGTCAACGACGACGCTGCGGCTCACCGGTGAGGCTGTACAACTATGCCCATACACTCCTTCCCAGCTGGCAGGACTACCGCTCGGCACGCCCGACGAGGCGTGGGGACCTTGTTGCCGGCATAACAGTTGGCATCGTAGCGCTGCCGTTGGCGCTGGCCTTCGGCGTGAGTTCCGGTGCGGGTGCCGCAAGCGGCCTCGTCACCGCCATAGTTGCCGGAATCATTGCCGCCGTTTTTGGCGGCTCAAACATCCAAGTATCCGGACCGACTGGCGCCATGGTCGTGGTGCTCGGACCCATCGTTGCTGCCCACGGTCCAGGCGCCGTCGCACTGGTAAGCCTGATGGCGGGCGTGGTGGTGGCCACCGCGGGAGTACTGAAAATCGGCCGGATCGTTTCCTACATCCCTTGGCCTGTGATCGAGGGCTTCACCCTCGGCATTGCAGTCATCATATTCCTGCAGCAGGTTCCCGCGGCCATCGGTACAAAGGCCGGTCCCAGCAGCAACGCATTCGTCGCTGCCACACTGTCCTTCGGGCAATTGAACCCTGGAACCATCTTTTGGACACTTGCTGCCGTCGTGGTAGTGGCCCTACTGATGGTGCTGCTGCCACGGATCCATCCGCAGCTGCCAGGGTCGATCATCGCAATCATTGTGGTGTCCGTAACCGCGAACCTCGCAAACCTTCCGCTGGCCAGAATCGGCTTACTTCCACACTCACTTCCGATGCCCTCGCTGCCGGCTCTCGATGCCGCCACCAGCATTTCGCTGATAGGACCTGCGCTGACGGTTGCGGCTCTTGCGGCAATTGAGTCCTTGCTCTCCGCCCGTGTTGCCGCCTCGATTTCCGACTCCGGGCCCTATGACGCGGATCGGGAACTCTTTGGTCAGGGATTGGCCTCCATCGCCTCAGGCTTTTTTGGCGGAATGCCCGCAACCGGTGCGATCGCCCGGACAGCCGTCAACGTCCGCTCCGGAGCCCAAACCCGGATGGCCGCAATCGTGCACGCACTCGTACTGGTCACCGTCGTCTATCTCGCCGCCGGAGTGGTGGGGCAAATTCCCCTCGCAGCCCTCTCCGGCGTGCTCATGGTCACCGCAACCCGGATGATCTCCCTCGCCACCGTGCGAAGCGTTGTCCGCTCCACACGGGCCGATGCGACGGTCTTCATTGTCACCGCCTTGATCACCGTTTCCTTTGACCTCATCATCGCTGTGGGAATCGGCATTGCGGTCGCCGCATTCTTCACGCTTCGGACCCTGGCGAATTCAGGCGGGGTCCATCGGGAGGAGCTTCCTTTCCCCGCCCGGGCCGAAGATGATCAAATTGCGATATTCCGTCTGGACGGCGCTCTTTTCTTCGGGGCCGCGGACAGGATGCTCGAGCGGGTGACCCGCATCCGCAATGTCAGGGTAGTCATCCTGCGGATGTCGCAGCTTCAGGTTCTCGACGCTACCGGTGCGCGCACCATCACCGACATGGTTACGGGCTTGGAACGGCGTGGAATCACTGTCCTGATCAAGGGGATCCAACCCGAGCACCTCGGACTCGCAACCCGGGTCGGAGTGCTCACCTCACTGCGCCACCAGAAACACCTGTTCGCGAGCCTTGACGACGCCGTCGAACACGCCCGCAGCCACGTCGCCCGGGCGACGGCGAAACAAGAGCTCAAGAACGTGCTCCCTGATCCAGATTACAAGCAGCGTCTTCACCTCGCGACAGCTCCCACTGATCTTTCCCATGGTCAATGACTCCGCTACCCACAACCGGTCCAATCCCCGGCCCAGCTGCCGGTTCAGCACCGCGATCGTATTCCCATTGCTGCCGGCCACCCACGCGCCAGCCCCAAAATTCAAATGTGTCCAGCAAGCGGCCATCGCGCAAGTTCGCCAGGATCCAACCAGTCGCCATATTCCCGTTGCGCTGCCAAGCATCATCCACCTCGGCGTCGTCCGCTCATCTTCGGCAGCACAGATCGTTCTTAAGGGCGCATCAAAGGCGTACCACCCGGACCCATCCTCCGTGAACGCCCCGCGTCCTCGTGATCCGAGCGGCCCATATGATTCCGCTGCGACGCGGTATGCCGTCATTGCGGATATGCATGTTTCGCGTCTTGGCTCAACCCCTTCCCTCCGCTGTCAATAGTGACAGGAAGGCGAGGGGCTGGCATCCCTCGCCTCTTCGGCCCTTATCCCCGTTGTCCCCGTCGTCTTCGGCCTGTTCTTCCTCGCCGGTGCGGCCAATACACTGCAAGTACTCTCGATCCGGACCATCGTCCACGACGCTACTCCGTCATCTCAGCTCGCCAGCCCCTTCACCTCATTGGGCACGGTGAACACGAGTGCCACTCTCATCGACGTTGCCCCGGAGGCTCAATAGCCGGTATTGCGTCCGGAACAGCGGGTCTGCTCATCGCAGGAGCCGGCACGATCGCCACGGTTCTGATCATCTGGTTCCGACAACGACCGCTCTGACCCGCAGTAGGTACCGCTCGCGCCGCCCTCGTGGGATCCGTTCAAATTGAAGCATTCGCGCCACCACTGTGCTCCAGTTTCGACCATCCCCATCGTCAACCCGTGGGCCGGTTTCAAACGCCCGCCCGGGGCCAGAAATACTCGACACAATCGGAGGTCTGGCACGTCTCCGATGCGCACGGGCTGACGCCCAAGCAGCTCGCACACGAGCTGCACCTGACCGCCGGTTCCATCACGACCATGAGTGACAGGCTCGAATCATCCGGTTTCCTGGTCCGTAAACCAAACCCCGCTGACCGCCGTAGTCTGCTGCTGCAGCTCACCCCGGCCGGGACCTGCGCCATTGCCTGAACCCAGGACTCTGGACATAGCCATTCAGGTGCGGGCGGGTTCCTTTGATTTTTGGGAGTTTTCCTCGTCGGGAGCCTGTTAATTATGCCCTCATTGTGAGATAATTAGAGTGTGCTAATTCTTCCGGGTGTGGGTGTGGGATCATGAGCGT
>NZ_JADPVH010000027.1:0-11316 GCF_026932795.1 Paenarthrobacter sp. Z7-10
CCGCGGCGGCCCGGGCACCCGCCCGGGCCGCTACCACCTCGTCAGAACCGCGCTACCAACTACATGGACTGGCGCTACCATCTGGCGCTGCTCGCCAGATGAGCACGGGGCGTCGGTGGCTGAGTCCACCGTCACGCATGCGGTCGCGAGGATCCGGCGGGAACTGATCGGCACTCCGGCCGATGTCGCGGTCCCGCAGAGCCATGCTCCCGGTGCGGAGGCCGAAGTTGACTTCGGCGAGTTCCAGGCCCTGATCGGCGGGACTGGCCGCGGCAGCCAGAACCACCAAGAGCCCGTTAACCTGCTAGCAAAAGCCCCGGCCTTGCGCCTACCACCGACGGACTCAACCGAAAGAGGCCGGTGGCACATTCTGGCAGCGAGACATGCCCCTCGTCCCTGGCGAAAAACGAAACGGCAGCCGGACCCCGAATCAACTTCGGGACCGGCCGCCGGTCGGGCGATCAAGGCTAAGTCGGTTAAGGCAATCCGACGGTAGCGTAGATCATGTCGTGATCGGATGGAATTTGGCCCACGTAGTCTCCTGAAGCGTCGATGTTTGCAACCGTCTCCCACGACGGCACCCGCATCTTCGAAGTGAAGATGTAGTCAATGTAGGTGCCGTTGGTTCCCGGAGCACTTGCCCGTGCGTGACGCTCGAAACCGTTCCAACTATTGATGTTGGAGTTGGTTACCTTTTCTGCTGTGGCAAAACCGCTCGGTAGTGAGCTGCCATAGGTGTTGCCTAGGGGGTCGATAAGCCCTGCTCCGGTGAACACGTCGTACGGAGCGTTTGAGGGGGTGAGCCACTTACTGGAATTCATGTCTCCAACCATGAGTACAGGTAGGTTCGCAGTGTTCTGGGCTTTGATCACGTCAACAATGGTCTCGGCCTGTTGCCTCCGCAAATCGTTGTATCCCATGTCCTTATCGACTTCCAGGTGGGTGTCGCCGAAAAAGAAATGTTTTCCGGTCGAGAGCTGGATGACCTCCGCCCACGCCATGTATCGCGGGTTCTTCTCGGGGTCCAAGGACGGCAATAGTTTGGAGCCTGAGCGGACAATGGATGTCTTTTCCGTGTTGTAGAAGATTCTCGTGCCTTGCGATGCCCCTTGGTCGACCGGTACGCAACCCGTAGGAGTTTGAGGGTTTTCGCAATTGTTCCGCTTGTCATTGGTCAAGGCATACGCCGCGCCCGCGGCATTTAGGCGGTCCCGCACGTCCTCAAACTGTGAGTACCCGCCGGGCCTGGAATCAGTGCTGAGCCAACCCTGAGATGCCTCCTGAATACCAATGATGTCCGGCATTTTGGAGGAAATGGTGGCGATGACGTCGTCCCTGCGATCGACCCAGGGCACCTCCGTGGGCATGGCGTCCTCGCAGTTGGCGCAATGTAGGTTGTAGGACGCGACGGACAGCGGCGAAGCGATCGCCGGCCGCGGGGGTAACGGTGAGGTCGACACCAAAACCAGCGGCGAGTAAGCGCTGATGTTTGAACCATCGGCAGTAATTATTCGAACTCGCGCGTAATAGATCTTTCCCGGCGTAAGTCCGCGGATGTCTGCTGTCGTCACTGCATACCGGTAGTAGGAAGCTGAGCTTCCGTCCGCATGGGTCCCGATAGCGACCCTGTACTGGATCGCGTTGGGCATGGCGGTCCAAGTCAGTCCAAGGGCAGTCGGAGTCTGTACAGACGTCTTGAGTCCGGTGGGTGCGGCGGGGATGGGGGGTGCTGCGGGGCCGGTTTGGGTGGTGTAAGTGGTGGAGTAGGCGGTGAGGTTGGATCCGTCGGTGTTGAGGGACCGGATTTTGAAGTAGTAGGTGGTGTCGGCTTTGAGGTATTTCACGGTGCCGGTGGTGGGGGTGAAGCGCCAGTAGGCGGCGCCGCTCATGTCGGAGTTGGGGGAGACCATGATGCGGTATTGGCCGGTGCCGGCGACGGCGTTCCAAGCCAGGGTGATCGTGGTGTCGGTCTGGGCTGTGGATTCCAAGCCCGTCGGCGCGATACTGCTGGCAGTGGCGCTTGCAAATAGTGTGGCGGGAACCGCGCCCTGAGCAGGCGCTGAGACACTGATCAAAAGCGCCGCAAGTACTGCCACTATGGCTAGATGCGTCAAATTTTGAATTCGAAAAAGGGTGTGAACCAACTGCATTTGAGACCTCCGGTTCGACGGGTGGGACACAGGATCGGAGCGGCGGACTGACTTCTGAGACTCCGCGCCGAAGCCGAATGGATCCAGCTTCCCGACCTATTTATCTATATCGACTGGGACACTCGATCGGTAAGGGGAATCCTCAGCGTTAATTCTTGAGCGACGCTGGAAGGGCAACTGCGGAGTTGGCCGGGATTTCGGCCGCGCCATCGGTAGCGAGACGGTGGGCCTCCCGAGCCTGTAAACTTATATGCGTACTGTCTGTAGCTGAATCCCGCCGGGCATCAGCCAGCACGCTACGAAATGATATGGGGGGACTTGCCGGATGGCACGAAAGCGCAACGTAATGGTCATTCTGGCGGGTGGCGTCGGGAGTCGAGTGGGGCTCGGGATACCGAAACAGTTGATCAAAATTGCTGGCCGGCCCATTATGGAACATACGCTGGCCATCGCCCACGGGTGTGATCTCATCGATGAGATTTTGGTTCTCATGACAACTGGCCATCTTGATGCTGTCCGGACAATGGTGAACAAAAACGATTTCACCAAAGTGACGGCCGTTCTCGAAGGCGGCGCAGACCGAAACGCAACGACCCAGATTGCATTAGCTGCGCTCGGGGCGGACGAATGCAACGTAATTTTCCATGATGCAGTTCGCCCATTGGTTTCGCAGAGGATTCTCGTTGACGTTGTGGCAGCGTTGGAAAACTACGAAGCAGTCGACGTGGCAATACCATCCGCCGACACGATCATCCAGGTTTCGTTGGAAGCGGGCTTGAGCGATGATCTCACCGATCTTCCGGTCATCAAGGGAGTCCCTCCTCGTGCTTTCCTCAGACGGGGACAGACGCCCCAGGCGTTTCACTTGTCAGTAATTCGGGAGGCTTACAAGATCGCTGCCGGAGACAAGCACTTTGCTGCGACGGACGACTGCACCGTTGTATTACGGTATCTTCCTGGCGTGCCGATCGGCGTCGTACGGGGCGATGAGCGGAATATGAAGGTAACGGAGCCCATCGATATCTACATCGCAGATAAGCTGTTCCAACTGACGCAGACGGACGTAGCGGCTCCCAACAGCCCATCGGGGTACGCAGAAAAGCTCAGGGGTAAATCCGTCGTGGTCTTAGGCGGTTCATATGGGATAGGTGCTGACATAGCCGAGTTAGCTCGCGAATACGGCGCCAACGTCAGCGTCTTTTCCCGGACTTTGACCAATACGCACGTTAATCGCCGCGATGACATCGTCAAGGCCCGGGATGCAGTCATGGCAAAGTACGGCAGGATCGACTTCGTCGTCAACACGGCTGGCGTGCTTCCTCGCGGGCTACTTACTGAGGCGTCTGAAGAGTCGATTTACTTGGCCACCGAGGTAAACTACATTGCCCCGATTTTGATTGCTCAGACCTTCCATGATGAGTTGGCGAAGAGCCAAGGCGCCCTGCTGTTGTTCACGTCGAGTTCATACACTCGTGGACGAGCTGGCTACAGCTTATACAGCTCGGCCAAGGCGGCTACAGTTAACCTGACTCAAGCACTTTCGGACGAGTGGGCCCAGGACAAGATAAGGGTTAATTGCATCAACCCCGAACGTACGGGCACTCCGATGCGAACGCGTGCTTTTGGCAACGAACCCATTGGGGAACTGCTCGATTCGGTTGCGGTTGCTCGGACCAGTTTGGATGTACTCCTAGCAAACACGACTGGCCATGTAGTTGACGTCAGAAGGCAGGACCCGCTCAGCCAGGCTTTTATTGATGAAGACGCGGAGTTGGACCTTGAGGTTGAACCTGTCCACCCGCTGTAGCGGCTCAGAACAAAGTACGCTGGCCCGACTTACGCGGACGGCCATTTGAAGATCGGAGATGGGTCTTGATCACCCGCGGCTCGGCCGACTCGAAAACGGTCTTAATCAAGCGTCTCGTTGACGAGGTGCTTGCGGCTGCTGGCTCTGATGATGCGGCCTTGCAGACGGTCATCGCCGAAAAGTGTAGCGCTTTAATCTCTCGATCAGCCAGAACCGAGCAACTCTTGTGGGAACCGGGCGAACGGGTGTTTGTGCGGTTGGCGGCATTGGCTCGATGGAACGACATACGGGAATTTGGGCGGCTTGGCGGTCTGTCCCGGAAGGCCGTGGCAACCATTCCGGCCGGCTCCGGGTGCTTTCGTGATCTTCCCTTGCGCGCCAGGCTCAGTCCCGTCATCGGCGACGATGCCTTCCTCGTCCCCTCGACCCGTCTAGACCATTACGCCGCACTTAATTCACTCCGTTGGCTTACCAATGGTCATCTCGAGATTCAAGGGATCGCCTACATCGCAGGGTTGCCGTCAGACCCAGGGACGCTGCACCAGCGGCTGGCACTGATCCGGTCAGATGGCCACCAGGAGCACCGCCCAATCCGACGCCTTGCCATTCCGTCCCTCGGCTCAACGGACCTTGATCCTTGGACCAATTACGCCGAAGCCGGCTTTTCAGTTGTCATAGATCCCAAGGACTTGACCGCGGGATCTACGGATGATTCCGCCCCTGGAATACTGTCCACGTGGAATGTGGCCCTCGAATTGACTGTCGGCGAGCATACCCGGACAGTCACTCTCCAGGATCGGACGTACGCAAACGTCATGCGGACGCTTCTCTCGGAGCGGACGCAAAACAACGTTTATGTGTCTCCTGAATTCAGCGATGAGGCGGGGCTGTCACTCGTCGTGCGCAGGGCGGCCATCGTGGTGACCGACGCGCAGATAACTGGTCGTCAAGTACGACTGTCCGTCCGTCAAGCAGGTTCAGTCGCACGCTTCACGAAGGTCGTTGCGACGATGGGTGCCTCGCGCTGCGAGGCGCCTATCGTGGTGAAGGACGACGACGGCTCGCAGGTCCAGCTGTCCCTGCCTCTGCTTGGGGCAAAGGATGGTTTGGACTTTCCACAGTGGACACTGCAAGCGGTTACAGAGGGCGGAATCCGCCGAGCCATTGGCTGGGATTTGTCCTCGTCACCAACGGACGGTCATATCTTCGGTGACGACGGCTATTTGGTGTTGTCAGCCAATGCTGCAGGGAACCTGTGCGCACTGGACAGTCCCTGTGTCACCGTCGTCCACTCCGCCGAGAGTGACCAAGCCAACGGGCCGCTTCGGTTCGTCGTTCAAACCCACAACAAGGGTCCGGCGCTGCTGTTTGCCTTGGTTGGAAGTTCGGTGATACCACTCGACGGCGTCCGTGCAATGGGCGACGGCTTTTTCGAAATCTCGATCCGTTCGATTCCGCGTGGGCAATATAAATTGGAAAGACTTGGAGCCCCAGGCCGAGACATTGCGGTGACGCGTCTCTCAATGGGCCTCGGATCCGCCGAAACCCTGATGTCGGTCAAGGGGCAATCGCTTCAATTGACGGCCAGGACCCGTGGTGGCCTGACTCTGAAGGCGGGACTCCGGCCAGCGCAGGCAAATGCTTCCAATCCTCGCACGCTGACCGGGCTGGTCAGTGTTGTAGTACCGATGCACAATCCAGACATTTACATCGAGGCATGCCTCGGAAGCATTCAGGGCCAAGGCTACTCAAACCTGGAAATTTTGGTCGTCGACGACGGATCGACGGATGGCTCAATCGACTTCGTCGCCCGCGCAGCCGCTGTAGACCCGAGGATAAGGATCTTCCCGCAGGAACAGACGGGCAGCGGAAGCGCAAGAAACCGCGCCATCGCCTCGGCGCGCGGGGAGTTCCTGACCTTTGTCGACGCGGACGACCTGTTGGCCGACGGAGCGCTGACAACGCTGGTCGGAATGTTGAACCGCACAGGTTCAGACTTGGTCGTTGGCGGTGTACAAGCTTTTCAGGGCCAAAAGGTAGACCCGTCGTCGTGGCCGGAATTTCTCGCGCACAAGCCCCAGACCAAGAGAAAACTGTCTACGGCGCCCTACGTGCTAGCGAACATGTCGCCGAGCGCCCACCTTTTTCGCACCAAATATTGGCGTTCCAAAAACCTGCAATTCTCCGCGGACGGTGCGTTCGAGAGCTATGTTCCGCTTGTGACGGCGTACAAGAGCGCTGTGTTCGACGTCGTACCCGACGTTGTGTGCCGGTGGCGTACGTGGACCCAACGAGAAAAGCAGAACGATACTGCGGCCCTTACGAACCGCGCGTCCGGGATGGCCTCCAAGTTTTCCGCCGTCACGGCATCCCTCGCGGAGCACCCGGCAGCGCGTAAGGCCTTCGAAGAGCAGTTCCTGCGAGGCGTACTCATCCGAGCTACTCACGTTGCGCTTTCCAATGGAGATCCGGAGCTGCGCTCGGTCACGTCCACGCAGTGCAAGGCTGTGGTCGGGGCCATCGGAGAAGCGGCGTGGTACTCCGGCCCTGTACCAGAGCGCGTTCACCTTGAACTTGTGGCTGCCGGCCGCTATGATCTTGCCGCCCGACTCTTGGAGACCGACTCCCCGGCATGGTTGGCAGAGAAAGTCACGGTAAGCCAAGGTGGCCTCATTCGAGGCATACCCTTTGCCGATGAGGTCCAACCCGTCCTTTCGGACCGGGCAGCGTTTACTCCCTTCGAGGCGCTGCCTGCCCGTTCGATGCTGACCTCGCTCCGTTGGACCGAAGATGGTTCCCGCCTGCTCGTGGAGGGAGCCGCTTATATAGAGGGTCTCAAAGCAGATTCCGACTCCTTGTCCATATCGTTGGAGCTCAGCGGCCCTAACGGCTACTCGTCGGTCCTTCCGGCGCCTCGCATCCGTGAACCGCGAATTGATCAGTTCAGTGCGGACGCCGTACACAGCTACGAAATGGCTGCCTTCGTTTCGGAAATCGACTTCGAGGTCGTTCTGGGGCATCTTGCAGTACCCGAGCGCGCTGGTTACGTTGCGGCGCTCGACATTCGAATACGACTTGAGGCGCCCACAGTAAAGAGGACTGTCCCCTTCCAGGAGCAGCGTCATTTCCGTATCTTGCAAACAGCCCTCGCGCGATTGCACGGCGACCAGCTGTGGGTAACTCCGCAATTCACGAAGGGCAGCGGAGTCCGGGTGCTTCTCCGGAGGCCTGCCCTCTGGGCCACGGAGGCAATGATCGCCGGGCGAACGCTGACCCTAAAAATTGCGGAATACAACAAGGCTCTAAGTTTCGACCGGATTCGTCTCACCCTGGGAGCGTACTCAAAAACTTGCGCACTGATCGATGTAGGGGATGGAAGTAAGGTTGCGGAAATCGACGTCCCTCAGAACGCGTTGCCCGACGACCCATCTGGGAGGCGACAGTGGACAGTTGATGCTGTCACACCCAACGGTGCCACCCGTCGTGTCGGCTGGTCCAACAGCGAGGTGGGCGTCACCATTTCTGGGTCGTTAGGTCAAAATTCTCTGCGCGTCGAAGCGACAAGCCAAGGGAACCTAACGCTTCTATCGGACCCCCTGTACACCGAGGTCATGGACGCACGGATCGATCAAGACGCCAACTTCTTGGAGTTTGATGTCAGGACGTGGACTGACGGAAGTCTCCCTGTCTTCCATCTCGGCAACGACAGGGTCTCTAGGACCGATATAGACGTCGTTCAACTTGACGACAATCGCTTTACGCTTCGGCTGGCCATGGCCACCGAAGACTGGGGGAGTATCCGACGCCTTCTCCCGCTCGGTCGGTACAATCTGCGCCGTATTCCGGACGACCCGGCTCTCGCTCCGTATTCATCGATCGTCAGGACGTCGACAGATTTCGGTCGACGGACGAACCGCTTGGACAATGAAGTGGTCGGCATTCACATTGGAGCCACCTACGGTGGGAATTTCCGGATCTCCCTGCAGCCTCCCAGGACATTGGAAGAGAAAACACCCGTTGGACAGCAGCGCCTCTACGCTAATTACATTTCCCACCCGAAGCTGCCTCTCGATGACAACGCCTTCTTTTTTCGTTGCTATTTCGGTGAAGTCGCCAATGACAGTCAGGTGCAGATACACAACGAAGTCCTAAGCCGCGTTCCGTCGGCAAAGTTGTATTGGGAGGTCAGTGATTTCTCGGTCGTCCTGCCCGATGGAGGCATACCGGTTATCAAGCGCACCGAGGCGTGGTTCAGGGCAAGAAGTACGGCGAGATACACGTTTTCCAACAATGATGCCGACTGGTGGAAATTACGGCGGCCGGGACAGACGGTCGTTCAAACATTCCACGGCCATCCGTTCAAGCGCATGGGACGCTCCAGGTGGCAGAGTCTGGGTTACGGCCCTGAGAGAGTGGACATCAGGACCGAGGTCAAGAATTCCCAATGGAGCCATATAGTCAGCCAAAGCCCGTGCGCCACTTCCCTTTATGTTGCCGAATACGGATTTACGGGCGAGGTCCTCGAGCTCGGTTATCCCCGTAACGACGTTTTTCACAGTTCCGAGGCAGGGGAAATCACACGGCACACGCGCGAGCTTCTCGGCATCCCTGCAGACAAAACGGTTATTCTGTACGCTCCGACTTGGCGCGAATCAGATCAGAAATCGACGACAGAGACAGTCGCCAGTGATCTCTTCGACGCACCGCGAATTGCAGAAGCGTTGGGGGATGATTATGTGCTGCTGATGCGGGGGCACCGGTACAGTGCCAAGGCCGGACTGGGTGATCGTGGCGCGGCACGCATAATTGACGTAACCACATATCCCGATTCGGCCGACCTCTGCTTAGCATCAGACATTGGGATCTTTGACTATTCTTCTATGCGATTCGACTACGCTGTCACTCGCAAACCAATGATTTTTTACGTACCTGATCTAGATTTATATAAAAATGAACGTGGTTGGTTGTTCCCCTACGAAGACTCGGCCCCAGGACCGTTGGTTTATCAAGAAGATGTTCTGGCGAAAACCATCTTATCTTCGACGGAGTGGTTTCCAGATTTTTCCGCTAAATACGCAGAGTTTGCGGGTTCGTTCGCACCGCGTGAGGATGGCCAGGCCGCAAGCCGAGTGGTCAGTCAGATCGTCACATAGCTTTTCCTACATTCGGTTTTTTACTACCCACTTCGACGTGCTATTCGTGCGGTTTTCTCAGGAGGATAATTTGCGGTCTGGGTCTGTCTATATGGTCGTATTCGACGTTAACGCTAGGAAGGGTGGAATGACGACGGCAATGTTGAACCGCGCTCGTGTTTTCCGCGATAGGGGCCTTCGAGCCTCTATCGTGACATTCGACTATAACCCAAACTATGCGCGCGAAATCGCCGTACTGAAAAGCCAAAACCGTATGTCAGATGACACAGATCTACTGAATATATTTAACTACTATTCAAGTCTTAACACGGCTCGTTTGCCAGCTCGCCGGACCAGCAATCCAGCCCCGAGACAAGTGGATCATTTGGACAAACGACAAGGCGTTGTGCTGCGCGAGGAATACTCCGAACTCGGCATAAAAGTGAGAGAACAAGTTAGAGATACTTCCAGCAACTTGATTAGAGAAGAACGTTACTTCACACCCGATGGATTCTGTTATCTAACCGTACTTGTAAACCCGGACACTAGTGTGCCCACCGCGATATTTGTCCATTTTATCGACGGCAGGCCAACGGAGCATTATCCCAATAACCGCAAGTGGCGTACGGCCTGGATTGATCGCATGGCTCAAGAAGAGCACGTTACGCCCATCGTCATATGTGACGGGCCAGGAAGTGCGCCGACGGTTATGGGGATGGCGACTGGGCTCGCTCGTCGCATTTACCAAATTCACATCAATCACTTTGAAGCACCTTTCTCGTACGGGAGCCCGATAAAGCCCAACCATAACGCAATCTTTAGCAAGTTGGATATTTTGGACAGGGTTGTCGTTCTGACTGCTGAGCAAAGGATGGATGTTGTCAGGGATTATGGACGGCCAGAGAGGTTGACGGTCATACCAAACTTTTGCTCGATTGGTAAAGCGTCGACGATCGAAAAGATACCTGGTCGCGTGTCGATGCTTGTGAGGTTTCATCCGCAAAAGCGGGTAGAAGACGCGATTCGGGCATTTTCGCTTGTCCTGGAATCCAGCCCTGCGGCGACTTTATATATTTACGGGCGAGGTTCGGAAAAAGCAAACTACCATTCGTTGATCAGACACCTTGGCCTTGAGGGAGGGGTTGTCATTGAGGACTACACCGATGATGCTAGGAAGGTTCTCGCATCGTCGGTTTGCACGGTGCTCACGTCGACATATGAGGCGTTCTCGCTTTCTATCGCCGAATCACTGAGTGCTGGAACGCCGGCAGTTGCGTTCGATTGCCCATATGGCCCAGCTTCGTTACTAGAGGACGGACGGAACGGCTATATCATTCGGGATCGCGATATCGATGCGCTGGGGCGTGCCATCCTGCAGCTAGTCAATAACCCTGGCCTGGCCGCGCAACTGGGTGATGAGGGCCGGCGAATCATGGTGGAACGCTATAGCGACGAAATCATCTTCCAACAGTGGAGTGAGTTATTCGACGAATTGGACCAGATAGCTGGATCGCCGACCGGCGGGTAACGTAAGTGGCGAGCGGGGCCGTGCCAGTACAGATAAGTGGGGGCGGTGTTGGAATTTCCATCCGTATCTACCTTACATGGCCGAAGGAGTCGGTGAGGCACTAGGCTGGCCAATGAATTAGGACCTCGCCGATGCGGTCATCCGCCACACCGGAACGTCCCAAAGATCACAACGCCGACAGTAATGTCTGGATGGGCTAGCCCACTCCGCTTCTGCAACTTCTTTTGACTACGCGCTTTACCTATAACTTGCCAGCAAGAAGAAAGCAGAGAGTGTGACTAGCTCACCTCCGATATAGATGTCTAGACAGCTGCTAATGAGTCAGAAAATATTTCTTCACCGGTGACCTTTTTTGGAGCATACGGTTCAACACTATTCCGAACGCGGAGAAACCCTTTGACAAAGGCTTCTATGTTGGTTACATCGAGGTGAATAAAGGCATTAGGTTCGTAGTCCCACCAAGCAAGTTCGCTCAGCATTTCGATTTGATCGTCGTTGAACCGTTGACGTATCAGCCTGGCGGGGTTTCCGCCGACAATAGTGAATGGAGCAACGTCTTTGGTTACAACTGAGTTTGAAGCAATGACGGCCCCATCGCCTATGGTAACTCCGGAATTGATACTTACGTTTTGCGCGATCCATACGTCGTTACCTATGACAGGCAGACTCTTCTGCATATTCTGAATAGAAACACTCGGA
>NZ_JADPVH010000027.1:11326-54094 GCF_026932795.1 Paenarthrobacter sp. Z7-10
ACACTCGGAATGTCATTACCCTCATCGTGAAAATAGGTTGATAAGAGCGAATTTTTACGCTCGTAGGTAATATTGGAGGTCGTTACCCACTCTATAGGATGCCGTGTCCCGGGGACGGAGAGGCCCTTTGCTATTGAACAATATCTGCCTACTTTCATTCCTGTGCGCAAGCCGGACATACTGTAAGAGAAAGCTCCCATCTCGCAAAAAGAATCACCCCCAAAAAAACCAACGTAAGGTTCAATCTCGGTATGTGAGTCGATAAGAATCTTGTCTAGTTTGCGGATATGGCCGCCCGCTGTCATGAATATTTTTCGCGTACGCAGGTGACGTTGGAAGTTGGCGTCGGCTGGTAGTATATGGCGCATTCTTGCTACCCTTCGGAGTGCAGAGGTTGATAACGGGAGGCTACGAATTTACCGGATCAGGCTGCGCTATCGGACGGATTGACGGTTCCAGGGGGATGTTGAGCGCGTCGAAAACGCGGTCGGTTGCGTGGCCGTCGCAGTGAGGCGCAAAGGTGTTGACAAAGGCGTTGTACTTTTTGGCGTAACGCCGCTTGACGACAGGCAGGCGCTTGATCTCCCGAACGACTTCGTCGGTCGTCATGAGGATGGGCCCCGGAGCCATTTCTTCGAGGTCGAAGTAAAAGCCTCTTGTGGAGTCGCGGTACTGGGCAATGTCCGGCGTGAGAAACAGGATCGGCTTTCTGGTCACACAGAAGTCAAACATTACAGATGAGTAGTCGTTGATAAGAATATCCGCGGCCAAATACAGGTCGTTGACTTCCGGATATTCCGTAACGTCGATGACGAATGTGTTGGCTGCGGTCTGGCGTTGGTCCGCGATATTGTGATGGCCTCGCAGCAACAAGACGTAATTGTTACCCAGAGCTTTCTGCGCTGCTTCGAAGTCGAGGTATGTGACCAACTCGTACTGTTTTGCTGCATTCTTAGCATCATCCCGCCAGGTCGGGGCGTAAAGAATCGCAGTCTTACCTTCCGGGATGCCAAGCTTGGCGCGCACCGACGTCCGGACCTTCTCAGCATCCGGCGACTTTAGCGAATCGTTCCGGGGGTAACCTTCCGCCACGACCTTTCCGTCGAAGCCGAAGCACTTGGCCAGCACCTCTGCCGCATAGTCGTTTTGTGCCAGCAGGGCGTCCCAAAAGCTTGCTTCGCGGGCCATAAGGTTCCAGTAGGAGAGCGAAAAGCTCGTCTTCGCAACATCGTTTCCGAGTTTTTTCAGCGGTGTTCCGTGCCAGGTTTGGATGTACGTTTGCCCTTCCTTCTTGCGGAAGTAGAAGGGGAAGTTGTTGTTGTTGATCAGAAGACGGCACTGGTTGAGCAGACGATACCAGTCGCTCGAGCCGATCAGGACTGGCGTAGCACTATCGGGGACGGGTACTGAGTAATCTTCGACGGCCCAATACATTGGCAATGAACAATTGCGCCGCTGAAATTCTTCAAGGAGTCGCCGCGGAGTATCCGTTGCCCTTCGACCACCAAAGCACATGAAAAGAACGGAGTCTGTCAACTCAGAAGACTCGGCCTCCTGACGCAATCGTTGCTGGTTGTACCGGCCTTGTTCCTCTGCCCGGAACGGAGGCCGCAGGTGAACTGTTAGAGCGGCGGCAGCCGGTGATCGGCTCAGCCCGATTTCCGAGAGTCCCGCATCGAGCCTGGCCGGAAGCCCCGCCTGCAGCCGCCGGCTCACGGGAATCCAATATCCTGCGGGGTCCGCCACTCCGGGCGGCACGTACCGGACGCTATACGCCCCCGATTCCGGCATGAACTCGTCCTCGGACCAGGGTGTCTGGGGGAGAGTGAACTTGGCCCAAAACTCATTGCTTCCCGTATTGGTGCGCACGTCCAAGCGCACCTCGCTCGCTGGGATGATCAGTTTTCCGCTTGAGAGCACGAAACGGGGCGCGTGGATGGCTGGGAAATCCGCCGTGCCGGCGACCGTCAGAGTTCTTCGGTCGGAGGAAAGTTCGACGGAGTCCGCTAGAATACGTGTCTTGCGCTCGTCAAGCATCAAAAACCCGTATCCGGTCAGTCGAAGCCGGAGACTGGCGGACTGGTCGAATTTTTCTTCCAGTCTCCGCGTGTCCTCACGCCATGCTATGGGCTGCGGCGCCCTGAAGCCACTGTCCAACCGGACTTGCCACTGGTATTCTGTTCGTGGTCCCGCTTGTGCGCTAAGAGGTGGCAAAGTAATGGCGTAGACGGCTGTATGGCCCTCGACACTGATACATGTCGCGGACTTTTTGAGACCGAGTTTGAGACATTCTACGGAGATCTTGGCCGCCAAGGGAGCGGACTGCGACTCCACGACGATTTTGAGGGTTCGCCCGATGAGGGTGATGTCTGTCGCTTGATACATCGGCTGGACTGGGATAAGCGTCAGTCCTGTGCTGGCTGGACGAATCTCAATGGCGAGCCGCCGGCCGTCAAGGAGAGACCCGCTTGCAAGCTCTCCGGTTGATCCCGTTAGGTCGCGCTTGAGAATTGGGCTCTGGACTTGCTTGTCGTAGGCCGTGGCCGTTAGCAGGACATGCAATTCCGAAGTATTCTCGGTCTCGCTTCCGAGCAGTGCGGATGGGTCGATAAGAGCTTGGAACGCCGCACTTTTGTATCCGGTCCAGTTGTCGTTCGCCTCCCAGTCGACACGTGGGTCCTCGAGGCGACTGACAGTCAGCTCTGCGACGGCGTTTCCGTCGCGAGCGACCACGGCGGCCGTCAGCTTCATGTCGCTTGCATCCGGGTCTACGGAAGAGATGAAGGCATAGCCTCCAATTTCAAGCATTCCGTCCTCGCGCCACTCAAAATGATTCAGTTTGCTGACTAGCCGAAGATCTACTGGCTCCATGATGAGCAAGTCAGGGCTGAATTTATGGCCGAGGGCGCGGAGATAGGGCGGTAGGGCTACGAGCTGACCGTCGGAGAACCCTGATGCGAAGCTGGACCCGTAGTCGCTGCGGGAATTGCAAATCACCTCGACATCGGCACGGCTGTCGGACAGCACACTAGAGAGAATGAGGCGGTTGTGGAGCTTGATCTCAGTCCAGAGGAGGGACGACTCTGCCGCGATTGACGCCACGTTCGCCTGGAGGGTCACCCAGTAGGCGTCGTCGGTTCTCGGGACCACCTCGTAGTAGGGAAAAAGGTCAGTCCCCAATTCCTGGGTAATCCACCGGGCATAAAGCTCGGATGATGCATGGCGTTGGAACTCTCGCTGCAAGGAACCCAGTCTTTCCAGTCTGGCCTTCAGGAAGTCGGTCCGGCACAAGTCTTCCCGTATAGGGCTCTTGGCGCCGTCATCGTTGGTCGTATCGCAGAACCGAAGGTCGAGGACATCGAACGAAGTGGCCTTCAGATACGCGCGACGGGTTATCTCATACTGCCAATGTTCGATCCCTGCCGGTACTTCTGCCAGCTCCCGTAGCCAGAAAGAGCGCGCGAACAGCTTATTGCACAGGAACCCGTCAATCAGGATTTGGGGTATCTCTTCAACATCCGTGGCTTGAAGAGGAGCAGCGTGGAGGTCACGTTGCCAGGCAGCTACGATCGTTTTCTTCCCGGAGGTGACTCCAACCGTACCCACCGCGAATTCAGACTCTGACTCTCGGAGGGACCTCAAGCCCTTGTCTAGGGCACTCTTTTGAACGATATCGCCGGCGGTAAGGACGAGAACATAGGCGGCTTGAGTCTCAGCCAGGATTCCGAGGCTTTCCTCAGCGCGGTATGTGTCTGCCAGAATGTAGCGAACACGAGCGTCTCGATCTGCGTAGTTCTGTGTGTAAACGTGCACGGCATCGTCAGTTGACGCGTCAATGACGAAGATCTCAAGCGCCCGTGGCTTCTGAGCGCTTATGCTGTCTAGAGTCGTCTGCACATTGGTGGATTCGGGGTTTGCAAGGATGACAATTGCGATCTGCGGCTCGGTTGAAGGCGCTTGAGGTTTGGCAACGGCCAACACCTGCTGGACCTTGGCCACATTATCTGGTTGCAAAACCTCCTTGACCTGGTTGCGACGCTCCTGAGGCAGGGCACGCCACGCCCGCCGGGCGCGCGCCTCGGCTGCGGCACGAAGGTTGCTTAAAATCTGAGGCTGTTTCCGACCTGCCATGCGCGTTGTGACTCTCCTTGTTTGGTCAACTTTCCGGAAGTCGACGCCATTGGCTCTACTGAGTACTCGTTGATGCCCACGGACATCTTAACCCGAACTAAATTATTGATTGGTCATTTGTCCCGAAGGGCTTTTTAACGAGCAGCTCCACGTTTTGGTCTGTCGCCTGCCCTACTTTGCTTTCGAGGTCCAGTCCCGGCCGGTTCATGGCAAGCTCCAGACTCAGGGCAGCAAGGGAGGAGAGTGACCGAGGTCCGTCGTAGGCAACGCTTGTGGGATCTGAGTGGTCCAAAAGAGTTGCCACGATTGAAAGTGTCCCGTCTTTGTTGTCGAGTACTTCAATGGTTCGCGACTGCTGCGGATAATCGATGTGCGCGGCAGTATTCACTTCCCAGAATCCACCATCGTAATGCTTACTTGCATGTGGCCAAACCTTATTTCGGTGCTGGTGCCCATTTACCCAGAGGATAACATTCGGATATTCCGACAACAAGTCGATGATTCCTGTCCTATCGATATTAGAGTCATGAGATGAGGACGACGATTCGATGGATCCAGGAAATGAAACTGACGGATGATGGCTGAAGATGATTACCAGCTGATCCTCGGTGTCCGAGCTGCGCTTCTTCCCACGGGAACTGTAGCTTCGGCTCGACAGCCCGTCCAGCTGTTTGGAAAGCCAATCGATCTGTGACCGGTCCATGTATCCACCGGCAGACCCGTAAGGATCCGTTGTATCGAGCATTATGCCGGTCACTCCTTTTGCCATGGCAAAGGTGTAATAGGTTGTGTCGTTGGCAACGTTCTCCGCGGTGAATCCATGACCGGCCGGTCCATGTGGGCCGGGATTGTCGAACAGTGCTGAAATGAACTCGGACTTTGTGAAGGCCCTTCGTTGTGCGCAGGCACGAACTTTACGGGCGGGCATACTGGCCAGCAGTTGATCAGTGGCCACGGGACCGGAATCGTTCAACTCCTTCCAGAACCGCTGGGGGGACATTCCGGCCGGAAGTGCAAGAGGCATGGAGTCGCCGACGCTCAGCCTATCGACGAGACGGCTGTGGGCAGATGTAGGAGCCGCGGATCCATGGTCCAGCTCATCGTGGTTTCCGAAGCCTGTGTACCAAGGAACAGAGGATCCGGCCGCCAAAACGGGCTGAATCGCTGTAGCCAGCAGCCCCGGGACGTCCGGGTATCCGTAGGACCGCTTCCAGTCATCCGGTGTAGTGCCTTCTGGCTCGGGATCAGGGTGCCACACCGTTGTCCGCAACGCTTCGGGTGCCCAGGCATGATCCTGCGGGCCCTGATATTCTCCGCCCGCAACATGGGCAGAAGCGGGACGGCCGTTCATCACGTTGATGACCGCGAGCCACTCATTGGTGCCGCGTCCATCCGCATTATCGCCGGTTGAAACCACCAGATCCAGCGGCCTGCCACTGAGCGGTCCGCGGCCAACCGTATTCATTTTGCGGACCATTGCGTCCAGCACGTGGACGGTGAGCAAATCCTGCGGGCGAAAGCGGCCAGATGCGGGAAAACCATTCTCGAATTCGTAGTATTGCCAGAGAAAGGCGGTGCGCCCAGGTGAGGAGGCGTCCACCACATGAAGATCGGTTAGGTGCCCGAACGATAGCAATCCCTGTCGGCGCTTCCGACGTCCAGCCATGCCCGTCGCGAGGTCCTCCCGGGTCACCATTGCCCGGCCAGCCCCGGTAGTCAAACGCCGATATACATGCCTTGGCGATCTCAGATCTCCGAGGATAATGGTTTCATCCAATGTCGTTGACGGTCCTGCTGCCCGTCCAAGGCCCAGATACGGGCCCCTTGAGCCATCGAGTGAGGCTAGTGTAACGGCAGAGGCGCCCGCAACCGAGAGTCGAAGAAGAGTCCTACGAGAAAAATCTGTTCTTTCACCGCCGTGCGATCCGCCAGCACTCAAGCGGTCGCCCACTCTTTTCTCCTCTTGGTCACGCTTTCTAATTTGTGGTCCGCTCAGTCTGCTGGAACCTAGATACTGTCGTTCGCCCGAATGAGGTCATCCGGGAAGTCGACCTCAACGGCGTAAAATTCGCTGATGTCAATGGGCAACCATTGGATTCCATCCTGTTGAATGGTCAGCTCGATTCCGCCCTCAAAATATTCCTGCTCTGGAACTTCCACCAAGCGCTTCCGCAGCCTTTTCTTGTCTTTCGAGGAAACGTAGTTGATGCCCACGGCCTCGCCCTTGGCTTCCGTGGAAGGCACCGCTTTGGACAGGCTATTGATAAAGCCGCCTTCATCTACTGTGTATTTGACTTCTTCGTCTGACACGGAAGAGACATCGACCGTTACGAACGACCGGTCCTCTTTGATGTACGGCCGCAGCATTTCCAGGATTTGCGGATCGAAGACGACATCGCCGTTCATCCACAGCACTCCGCCTTTGCCAGAGTTCCGCAGGGCCTTCAGCAGGCTTTTCGACGTATTTGTCTGGTCGAAGTTCTCGTTATATACGAATGACGCGTGCGGGACGTGCTCAAGGATTTGCTCAAGTTTGTAGCCCACGACGACTGTCAGTCGAAGCTTTTTTGCGAAGGCCCGCTGCAGGTTTTGAACCTGCTGGTGCATGATGGTCCGGCCATCACGAAGTTCGGTAAGCGATTTCGGGTGCGGACGGGCCAGTCGCGTGCCCATGCCCGCAGCAAGAATTACGGCCTGTACAGTCATTGAGTCCCATTCCTGCTTGGTAATAATTGCTTGGGGACGGCTTGGCCGCGTGTCGAAAACTAGGTAACCGATCCTCACGAAACGGCGTTCTCGATTATCCCCCCCTCTCATCATGATACCGGTAGTTCGGCTGTTCCTTGTTTTCCGTTACCTTGAGGCTCGCGGCTCGACAGCTTCTGGGTGAACTCTTCGGCTCGTATCCCGATGTCCAACAACTGGGCAATAGCGGCGACTGTCCTAACAGAAGCCTGCCCGTCGCCGTACGGATTGACGGCATTTGCCATGGTTTCGTAGTGCGCCGTATCGTGGAGAAGCCGCTCCACTTCGGAGAAGATCCGCTCCTCATCCGTACCGATAAGAGCAACTGTTCTAGCCACGACGGCCTCCGGCCGCTCAGTGTTGTTCCGCATCACCAGCACAGGCTTTCCGAGACTCGGTGCTTCCTCCTGTACACCGCCAGAATCCGTCAAGACTACGTGGGCAAGCGAGAGTAGGCGGGTAAATTCGCCATAGCCGAGCGGCTCCGTAACCACCACATTGGGCTTCCCTGCTAGTGCAGGCAAGATGGCGGCCCGAACTATGGGATTTTTGTGCACAGGCAGAACAATGGTCAGATCCGGCTCGGCGTCTGCGACGCGGGCCAATGCCCGACCCACCCCCTCCATAGCGTCGCCCTGGTTTTCGCGCCGATGCGTCGTCGCCAGCAGGATTCTTCGCCCGCTGTCAGCCAATTCCTCCAACTCCGGGTTAGCAAAGGGGACCTTCTTGTCGACCGTCATCAGCAGCGCATCGATCACGGAGTTGCCTGTCACCACAATGTCCTCCGCGGCAATGCCTTCTGCCAGGAGGTTCCGCCGGCTCGTCGCGGTCGGTGCCAGGTGCAGGCTGGCTATTTGGCTGGTGATTTTGCGGTTTGCTTCTTCGGGGAAGGGCGACGACGGGTTGCCACTGCGTAGACCTGCCTCCACGTGGACCACCGGAATGCCGTGGTAAAAGGCCGCGATGGCGGCCGCCGTCGACGTCGTCGTATCTCCTTGCACTAGAACGGCATCCGGTATGACAGATGAAAAGAGTTTCTCCAGACCGTCAATGGTTCGAGTCATAATGGCCGACAGCGATTGGCCCGCTTCATGGATGTTCAGATCGTAGTCGGGCTCAATGCCGAAGAGAATGTTTACTTGGTCCAGCATTTCCCTGTGCTGGCCGGTCACCGTCACAATGCAATCGAAGTGCGGGGATTCTTGCAGGGCAAGAATGATGGGGGCCATCTTGATGGCTTCGGGCCGGGTACCGAATATGGGCATCACGGTTGGCATGGAGGTTCCCCCAGCATTCGTTCTACGGCGGCGCCCGCCGCATCAGCCATTCCCATGGTAAGTGCTGAGCCCGGCCTAGCCGGCCAAGATCAGCGCCGCCACCAGGGAGGGGATGCTCAGGATGATCAAAACGACCAGCGCAAATGCCACTCGTCGTTTTCTCCGGTACGACCGGTCAGCCGCGGACCGCCCCTTCACTGGCGAATCTTGCGCCTTCGGTTCGTCACTTAACTCTAGCGACTTGGCGTCCGCGGCCGCTTCCGCGGAACGGTCGACGACGGCAGGGTCAGTCGCGATTTCGGTGAGTGCAGTGACGTCCGGGCCGGTTGCTTCGACGGCTACTGACTCGCCACGGGATGGTTCTCCGACCAACCAAGGTAACTGTGGAGCTTCAGCCGTGCCCGCTTTCGTCTGCCTCGATTGTCCGCTGGAACGGAATCGGCGACGTTTGCGTAGGTGCCGGGCGGCGGGCAGTAGGAGCTCGGTTTCCATACTGGCCCTCCCGATCGTAGTTGCAAAAAAGTGAAAAACAGCCTGCCGAAAGCGTAGTTCATGGAGCCGCCAAGTACCTACCGAGTTGATCAAGCGCTTCTTCGACTTCGCGGTTGCGGGATAACTGCGGGCAGATGTGGAGTTAACGTCCGAAGTGAAGAATGGGCTCAAGGGCAGGGATAACGGGGACATGGGTATTGAATGGCCCCACTCCATGAGATCCCTAGGAGCGAAAGCCCTTATTGCAATGACTGTCCACACTTTTGGGGACAGTAATAAGCCTCGGGATGCCACTCCGGGTTGTTAGTCTCCAAGAATATAGCGGCCAGCCGTACTGAGCCGCTCCGCGCAAGGCCACATGGGAGAAATGCATGAAAACACGAAGATTGGTCGCGTCGTCGATGGCGGCGCTGACAGTGGCGGCCGGCCTGGGCTTGGTGCCCGCGATTAGCGTCGAGGCAGCGTCGGTGCCTGCTCCAGTTCGGTTGGCCGGCGCCGACCGATACCAAACAGCCGCCGCGATTTCCCGCTCTTATGCCGCTGTCGGGGGAACCGTGTACGTTGCTTCAGGTGCGACAGCGGCGGATGCACTAGCCGTGGGGCCTGCCGTGGCAAAGGCGAATGGCAGCCTGTTGCTGACCGGTGCCGCGGTCCTTCCATCAGCTACGCGGACAGAACTGCAACGGCTGCGGCCAACAAAAATCGTCATCCTTGGTGGGACCGGTGCTGTCGGCAGCGGCGTGTCCAACGCACTCAAAGCCTATTCCTCGTCCGTGAGCCGCATTGCTGGCACAAACCGCTACGATACTGCGGCAAAAGTGTCGCAGCTTTGGACCGGTGCCTCGACCGTTTTTCTAGCCGAGGGTTTGGGCTTCGCGGATGCATTGTCTGGGGGGGCGCCGGCGGCCCGCGACAAGGCTCCTATGCTGCTAACCAACGGTGGCTCGCTGCCTCCGGAAACGGCAGCGGCACTGCGACGGCTGAATCCCTCAAAGATTTATCTACTCGGAGGGACCGGCGTCATCAGTGCGAATGTGGCGTCCCAGGCCGCCTCCGCAGGTACGGCCTCGGTGATCAGACTGTCAGGTGCGGATCGCTACGCAACCAGCGCCATTGTCGCAAAATCGTTTTACTCCACAGCTTCATCGGTTTTTTACGCTACGGGCAAAGGGTTTGCCGATGCGCTGGCTGGGGTGCCCGCAGCGGGTCGGAAAGCGGCGCCCTTGTTGCTGACAACATCGGGGTGCATGCCATCCCTCGTCGCAGGACAAACTGCGCGCCTTAATCCCGCTACGCGGTACTTGCTGGGCGGGACTGGCGTGTTGAGCGCCAACTCGGCCGTGAGCAATTGCACGCCACCGCCGCCGGTCCGCAGCACATATCTGTCCAACATGGAGCCCGTAGACCAAACGAGTTTAGAAACCGGATCGTACGAAATCCTCGGCAAGACTTACGCAAATTCTTTATCGTTCGATAGGTATCACACCTATAGCAGCGTTGAATACAATCTGTCCGGTAAACAGGATCAGCTGAGCGCTCTAGCTGGAATCGACGACAACAGTCGGGACAGCGAGGCTCGCTACAGCTACCGCATCTTCGGCGACGGAAGAATGATCACCCAGGGCGAAGTGGGTTATGGTGCAAGCAACAGGATAGCCATTTCAGTCAGCGGGATTCAGAGATTGAATGTTATGGTAGCCAATTTGGCTGGACCTGACTCCACCTTCGTTCTCGCGCAGGCAGCGGTCCAGACAAATATCACGCCGAAACCAGCCGCCCCAAATCCAAAGGGGGCGCAACTCTTCTATCTGACGAATTTGGATCCTATTTCCTCGGACCTGTCGAACGATGTGCAGCGGATCGGTGGAAAGTACTTCCCGTATTCTTTGAGTTATTACAACTATTACCTCGATAGCTCAACCAGCTATGAGATGAACCTCGGGAAAATCTACAAGACACTGCAGGCGACGATTGGACAGGAAGAGACAAGTCCCTTCACAGGAGCAACCTTCCACTACGAAGTAAGCACGGATAACCGGGTTATTGCTTCAGGAGACGTTGCGTTCAATCAGACCGTCAAGCTGAACGTCTCCGTCGTCAGTGCGTTGCGGTTGAAGATTGACATTACCGGTACCCGCCCCAGCGGTTCCGGGTATGACGCAGCCTATTTCGTAATAGGCGATGCCCTTCTGACCAAATGAAGTTGGCAGCGCTGCCCGGCACTCAGCGGTGCCGGGCGGTGCTGCGGGCTCCGTGGATCTCAACGGCTCAGCGGAACCACAGGTGGCAGCAGACCGTCTTCGATGGCTCGTTTGAAGAGATCGATTTTGGTTGGGGCAGGTCGGCCTCCGTGGGCATACTTGGCGCGGACCCGGTCGATGTGCTCTTTGACTGATGCCTGCGAGATGCCCATCCGCCGGGCAACCTGGTATTGACCAAAGCCGGACGCGTACAGGCGCAACGCCTCGGCTTCCCGCGGTGATAGCGACGTGTGTCCTGGCTGGATGCCACCGATGGCGGCGATCAACTTCTTGTCAGGCAGCAAACCAACGCCAGTAAAAGGTGGAATTGGCTCCAGGGCATTGATACTCGGTGGGGACTTCTCGGCAGCCGCTGCAGCGGCGGTTATCGTGGCCTTGTTCGTCCGTTCGGGTCGGCCGGATGCGATGCCGCTATCGGACCCCGATCGCACCGAATCCTGACGCTCCACTATGCCCAGTTGTATCCCCACGCCGCCCCCATCGCTGTCTTCTGTTGACAGGAATGTACTCCAGGACTTCCACGCGCATCGGCGCACCTGTCGCCTGGCCGGGATGTCGGTGCGGCAGGTTACGGTTTGACTATGATTACTACGCGCACCGACGGCGCTTCCCAAAGCGCCGTGGTGGTCGGCGAGCTGGACGAGGGCGCCCTGCTGGCGCGGATATTCCCGCGCCTGGCCGGGTCGGCGTCGGTGCTGCTCGGACCCGGGGACGATGCCGCCGTGGTGGCGGCACCGGACGGGCGCACAGTGGTGTCCATTGACACGCAGGTGCAGGACCTTGATTTCCGGTTGCTTTGGCCAAACGGTTACCGGAGCACGGGTTATGACGTGGGCTGGAAGGCTGCCGCGCAGAATCTGAGCGACATCAACGCGATGGGCGCGGTTGCCACCTCCTTGGTGGTCAGCCTGAATCTTCCCGCGGGCACTTTGGTCAGCTGGGTGGAGGAGCTGGCCGAGGGGCTCAGCGCCGCGATCGCCGGACTGGGCGCGGAGGATTGTTCCGTTGCGGGCGGTGACCTCTCCGGCGGCAGGGAAATTGTGGTCACGGTGGCGGTGCTGGGAAATCTGCAGGGCCGGGACCCGGTGCTGCGGTCCGGTGCCCGCGTCGGGGATATCGTGGCGCTGGCGGGAACGGTGGGCAGGGCGGCAGCGGGCTGGGCACTGTTGGAGGGAACCACGGCGGTGGCCGAGCTGAACCCGGAACAGGACGCCGTCGTCGAACTTTTCTGCCGGCCCCGTCCGCCGCTTGCTGCCGGCCCGGCCGCCGCCCGTGCCGGAGCCACGGCCATGCTGGACATTTCTGATGGCCTGCTGCGCGACGGTGGCCGGCTCGCGAAGGCGAGCAACGTCGTCGTCGATCTGGATCCGGCAGCGCTGGAACCCTTCGCCGCGCCGCTGCGGGCGGCGGCGGACCTGCTGGGCATGGATCCATGGGGCTGGATTCTGGGCGGGGGAGAGGACCACGGACTGTTATGCACATTTCCGGCCGGGTCCCAGCTCCCGCACGGGTTCGTTGCGATAGGCTCGGTTATGGCCGGTGGGGATGGTCTCCCGCCGGTGACCATTGCCGGGGAAGCTGCACATTCAGCGGAACCGCAGACAGCGGGATGGGATCACTTTGCACTCTAAGATTGCCGCCAACGCGCCTGCCATCAGGCGTTGGCTGGCCAAGTCTGAGGAGACGCTGGGCAACCACAGCGACCGGCTCAACGCGATCAATATTTTTCCGGTGGCGGATGGGGATACCGGCACCAACCTGTATCTGACCGTCCGCTCGGCCTCGTTGGCCATCCAGGACTCGGAGAGCGCCGACGTGGGCGAGGTCCTGACCATCGCGGGCCGTGCGGCGATGGAGGAGGCCAGGGGTAATTCGGGGACGCTGTTTTCGGTATTCCTTGCGGCCATGGCGGAGCCGCTGCTTGGGTCCACCCGGCTCAACAGCCCGCTGCTCGCCGCGGCGCTGGCGCGGGCTCAGATCCGCGCCTGGTCCGCGCTGAGTGATCCGATTCCCGGGACCATGCTTTCCGTGCTGGAGGCCGCTGCCCAGGCAGCGTCCATAGTGGACTCGGCGCAGGCAGGCGATGACAGCAACCACGCGCTGGCGCTGACCCTGGATGCGGCGGTGCAGGCGGCGTTGGAGGCTGTGGTGCAGACGGAGAACCAGCTCGGTGCGCTGCGCGATGCCGAGGTGGTGGATGCCGGCGGGGTGGGCCTGCTGCTGATCTTGGACTGCCTGCGGTCGACGTTGCTGGGTGAGGAACTGCAGGAGGAGCTGCTGGACGGACTCTCCGGGTACGACGTCCAGGATCCGCATATCCACGTGGACGTCCCGGTGACCGGCGGAGTCGAAGTGATGTGCACCATCGCGCTGTCTCCGCTGGCGGCAGCCGGCCTGCGCCTGCAGCTCGATGAGCTGGGCAATTCGGTGATCATGAGTTCGGTGGGCCCGGTGGATGAGCCCGAAGGCGGTTACCGCTGGCGGCTGCACGTCCACGTCGCCGAGGCCGGGCCGGCGCTGGAGCTGATCCATGCCGCGGGGGTGCCCAGCAGCGTGAGCGTCACCGCTTTGAACGCCGCCGCGGACAATATCGACGCCGTCGGCGCCCTTCCCGGCACCGTTTTCACCCCCGATGCTCATGAGCACCCGTAGCGCCAAGCCCAGCGGCACGGCGGCTGCGGCCGGCAGTGGGCTTGGTGGAGCTGGCGCCGGGTTCGCCGGCGGCGATGGGCCGGCTGACGGCACCGGCCTGGCCCCCGGCAGCGGTCTGATCCACGGCACAAGCGACATCGCCTTTCCGCTGGAGCGGCTGATCGGGAAGGCCTCTGCCACCAGCATCGAGAAGAGTCTGGGCCTGCGCAGCGTGGGCGAGTTGCTGCACCATTTTCCGCGGCGCTACCTCAACCGCGGGGAGCTGACCCCGATTGACCAGGTTCCGCTCAATGAAGACGTGACCATCCTGGCCCGGGTGCTTTCCCTGTCCACCCGGTCCATGCGGGCGCGCAAGGGCACCATCACGGACGTGGTGATCACCGACGATTCCGGCGGTTTGAGCAGCCTGAAGATCAGCTTCTTCAACGGCTGGAAGGCGCAGAAGGAGCTGCAGACGGGGACGCTGGCCATGTTCTCCGGAAAGGTCACCGTCTTCAACCACGCACGCAGCCTGACGAATCCGGACTTTTCGGTGCTCCCGGACGATGAGCTCTCCGGCCAGGAGGCGGAGCTCCAGGCGCAGCGGCCGGTGCCGGTGTATCCGGCCACCGCCAAACTGCCCAGCTGGAAGATCCAACGCGCGGTGGAGTCGGTGCTGCGGGCGGTGGACCTGGAGAAACTGCCGGACCCGCTGCCGGCGCAGATCGTGGCGCGGGAGAAGTTTTTGAGCCTGCCGAATGCCTATCAGTTGATCCATACCCCGTCCGCACCGGAGGACTGGCAGCGTGCCCGGGACCGGTTCCGCTACCAGGAGGCGCTGGTGCTGCAGACGGCGCTGGCACGCCGCCGGGCGCAGGCCGCCGCCGAGGATGCCACCGCCCGCCGCGGCACTCCGGATGGACTGCTCGCGGCCTTTGACGCCGCGCTGCCATTCACCCTCACCGCGGGGCAGCGGGATGTAGGCGAGGTGCTGGCGCGCGAGCTCGCCGCGGACCACCCGATGAACCGGCTGCTGCAGGGCGAGGTGGGGTCCGGCAAGACGGTGGTGGCGCTGCGGGCGATGCTCCAGGTCATCGATTCAGGTGGCCAGGCGGCCCTGCTGGCACCCACCGAGGTGCTCGCGGCGCAGCACTACCAGTCCATCCGCGCCATTTTGGGTCCGCTGGGCGAGGGCGGTCTGCTGGGCAGCGTGGGCAGTGGTCCGGACGGCACGGCGGTCACACTGCTGACCGGTTCCATGCCCGCCGCGGCCCGCAAGCGAGCGCTGCTGGACGCGGCGTCCGGTATGGCGGGCATCGTGATCGGCACGCACGCGCTGCTGTCGGACACCGTGCAGTTCTTCGACCTCGGCCTGATTGTGGTGGATGAGCAGCACCGGTTCGGCGTGGAGCAGCGCGACGTGCTGCGCAGCAAGGCCAGCAAGCCGCCGCATCTGTTGGTCATGACGGCCACGCCCATCCCGCGCACGGTGGCGATGACCGTGTTCGGCGACCTGGAAACCTCCGTGCTGACGGAGCTGCCCGCCGGTCGCGCCCCGATTTCCACCCACGTGGTGGGGCTCGCGGAGCATCCTGGCTGGGTTGCGCGGCTCTGGTCCCGCTCGCGGGAGGAGATCGCCGCGGGTCACCAGGTTTATGTGGTCTGTCCCAAGATCGGCTCGGACGACGACGGCGACGGTTCCGCGCCGCCGGAGGACGATGCTCCGGGACGCCCACTGGCCGAGGTGGCCACCGTCGTCGAACTCCTGCAGACAGAACCGGCACTGGCCGGGACCCGGATCGCGGCCCTGCACGGCAAACTCGACGCCACCGTGAAGTCGGAGACAATGGCGTCCTTCGCCGCCGGAAACCTGGACCTGCTGGTGTCCACCACGGTGATCGAGGTGGGCGTTGATGTGCACAATGCCACCCTGATGGTGATTTTGGATGCGGACCGATTCGGTATTTCCCAGCTGCACCAGCTGCGCGGCCGGGTGGGCCGCGGCGGGCTGCCCGGAACCTGCCTGCTGGTCACCAGCCTGGAGGTAGGTCATCCCAGCCGGCGCCGGCTTGATGCCGTAGCGGCGACCACCGACGGGTTTGTGCTCTCCCAGGAGGATCTGAAGCTGCGGCGCGAGGGGGACATTCTGGGTGCCTCGCAGTCCGGCGGCCGATCCACCCTGCGGCTGCTGCGCGTGCTCCAGCACGAGGACATCATCGCCAAAGCCCGGGAGGATGCTTGGAAAATCGTGGCCAAGGACCCGCAGCTGCGTGCCTATTCGGCGCTGGAGGCTGCCATCGAGGAGTACCTGAACCCGGAAAAGGAGGCCTTCCTTGAACGTGGCTGAGGTGGCGCCGTGACGCGCATCGTTGCCGGAATTGCTGGCGGAACACCGTTGGCCTCCGTCCTGGGCACGGGCACCCGTCCCACTACCGACCGCGTGAAGGAAGCACTCTTTTCCCGGCTGGAATCCCTGGACGCCTTGCTCGATGCCCGGGTCTTGGATCTGTACGCCGGTTCCGGGTCGCTGGGAGTGGAAAGCGCCAGCAGGGGAGCGGCATCCGTGAAATTGGTCGAGTACGGCGCCCGGGCGGCCGAGGTCTGCCAGCGTAATGCCACCGCCATTAACGACGTACTGGGCCGCAAGGTGGTAACCGTGCAGCGCTCCAAGGTCGAGTCCTTCCTTGGCCGGGTAGCCGAGGCGGGAGTGGATCAGTGGGATCTGGTTTTCCTGGACCCGCCCTACCCGCTGGCCGAAGACGGACTCACCGCGGTGCTGGCCGCCCTCGCGCCGAACCTCGCCGCGGAAGCCGTCGTCGTCGTCGAACGTTCCTCCCGCTCACCCGAGCCCGGCTGGACCCCGGCCCTTGAGCGCTTTGCGGAGAAGAAGTACGGCGAAACCAAGCTCTGGTTCGCCGGACCCGCTCTGGTGGACTGACGCCTTCCCGGGTGGGTGGCTTGACCGGCCATTAGCCACTGGCGTTGGTACAGCGTGATGCCAAAAAGAGTACCAGCACGGGCGGCCCCTCGCGCCACCGGTCATCCGGGTGAGTCCGCCATGATCTCTACTCCGAGGGCTGCCAGCCCCCTGGCGAGTTCCGTCAGGGGCGAAAGTGGCACCGGACATGGCGGTCATGATCGACGCTGCCGTCCCCGGGCCTGTTCGGGGAATCGAGTTGGCACTCGGGTTCGTGCCAGGCGACGGGCAAGTAGCACCCGGGAGAAAGCGAGAGTTGATCCTTAGAAATCAGGTAGGACCTACTCGCGTGCCCGCCTTTCGAGGCTTCTAGGCTCCTCAGTATTGAGCAAGTTTGCCCAATATGACGGTCAGAAACGGGTCTCCGACATGCGTGATCAACCGAAAATTCGAACGTTAACCGACCAATCCTTTGGCCGCCCGCACGGGGGACGAGAGGATGGGGTGCCTGGCTTCAGCCAGGAAGGAGGCGCCAAGTTCCTCGCATCTTCCTACCGACCCTTCCGGTGGTCGCGACGCGCGGGGACAGCTCTGCTGTCCGCGCTGCTGACGCTTGCGCTTGTTGGGCTGTCCGTCAGCGCCGTCGCCGTCGCCGACGTGGGCACGATCGCCCATGATGCGTTGCGGACGGGATGGGACAGCAACGAGAGCGCTCTCTCGCCGTCGTCGGTCGCCTCCTCGAACTTCGGAAAACTGTTCTCCGCGACCGTGGACGGGCAGGTCTACGCCCAGCCCCTCGTGGTGGGCAGCACCGTGGTTGCAGCGACGGAGAACAACGCCGTCTACGGGTTGGACAGCGCCACGGGCGTGGCGAAGTGGACGCGCACCCTCGGACCGGCTTGGCCGGCGTCGACCGTGAGTTGCGGTGATCTCACGCCCAACATCGGAATCACGTCCACTCCCGTCTACGATCCCGTTACAAGGAGCGTCTTCCTGCTCGCGAAGACGAACGACGGTGCGAGTCCGCAGCTCCCGCACTGGTACATGCACTCCCTCGATCTGATCACGGGAGCGGAGACGTCCGGGTTTCCCGTCCTCATCGACGGCGCCCCGACCAACGACCCGACTCGTCCGTTCAACGCGATGACGGCGATGCAGCGGCCCGGGCTGCTGCTAATGAACGGGGTCGTGTACGCGGGCTTCGCCAGCCACTGCGACTACACTCCCTTCGTCGGTTACATTGTCGGTGTGTCGACCCATGGTAAGCAGACAACGATGTGGGCAACCGAGTCAGGCAACAGCAGCGCGGAAGGCGGGATCTGGCAGTCCGGCGGAGGACTGGTGTCCGACGGTGCCGGTCAGATCCTGTTCGCCACAGGGAACGGCATCTCCCCGAAGGCGGGCCCGGGCAAGACGCCCCCCGCCACCCTGGCCGAGTCGGTGGTCCGGCTCCAGGTCGGTAGTGACGGCAACCTAGCGCCCACTGACTTCTTCAGCCCCGCCGCCAACGCCCAACTAAACCTGAACGACGCCGACCTGGGTTCCGGGGCTCCGATTGCTATCCCGGATGGCTATGGCACCGGGGCGCACCCACACCTGATGGCCCAAGTAGGTAAAGACGGACACGTCTACCTACTGGACCGGGACAACCTGGGCGGCATGGCGCAGGGGACCGGCGGAACCGATGCCGTCCTCGACGAAGCCGGTCCGTACAACGGTGTGTGGGGACGTCCCGCGTTCCTCGGAACGAGCAGCGGTGGGTACATCTACACCGTCGAGAACAAGGGTTACCTGCGCGCGTTCAAGCTCGTTCCGAGCAACACCGGCGGGATCCAACTCGCCTCCATCGGGACTTCCGCCGGCACATTCGGATACACCTCCGGTGCGCCAGCGATCACCTCCAACGGCACAGACGGATCCTCCGCCCTCGTCTGGATGGTCTACGCCACCGGACCGACCGGAGCCAGTGCGGAACTGCGGGCCTACCGCGCGTTACCAGACAACACCGGGCAGCTCAAGCAAGTGTTCAGTGCCCCGCTGGGTACGGCGTCCAAGTTCTCCTCGGTGGCCACTGACGGCGGTCGGGTGTATGTTGGCACCCGCGACGGCCACGTGCTCGCCTTCGGCGCCCCAACAACCGCGGCGGTGGGTGCGGCGAACACGGACTTGGGCACGGCCCAGGTGGGCGCCACCAGGACTGGCACTGTAACGATCACCGCGTCCCGGGCCGTTACGGTCAGCACCGTCACAACAGTAGCCCCTTTCGCGATCGGAACGTCGATCACCCTGCCTCGGATGCTGTCGAAAGGCAGCAGCCTCACGGCCCCGGTGACCTTCTCTCCGACGGCTCCCGGACAGGCTGACGGCACGCTGACCGTCAAAACCTCCGACGGGGAGACAGACCTCCTCGGCGTCCACGCCATCGGCACCAAGGATGGCCTGGGCGCGACACCGGCCGCGCTTCAGTTCACCGGCGTGCCGACCCAGACGATCAGCCGGCAGACGGTCAACATTGTCAACACCGGCACCACCGTCGTCAAGATCACCCGCGTCACCTTGCCGGCCAACGCAGAGCTCAGCGTCGACGCGACCACGGTGCCGGTCGTGGGACAACAGATCCAACCCCTCGCATCCGTTCCGGTGTCTGTGACCTTCAGCCCCACCACTGCGAATCCTGTGACCGACTCGCTGGTCGTCGTCAGCGACCTCGGGACCGTGACCGTGCCGGTGACCGCGACCGCCGTCTCCGGAGCGGCGCACCTGCAACTGCCACCCTCGCTAAACTTCGGTGACGTCCCCGTCGGGACATCGGTCACCAGAGCCTTCCAGATACAGAACACCGGCAACGTACCGATGACCGTCACCAAGGCGAAGGCGCCGCAGGGGGTCTTCTCAACGACCACTCCCATCGCCGAGGGCCTGAAAATCCCCGCGGGTGACTCCGCCTATCAGAGCGTGACCTTCACGCCAGCGGCCGTAGGGTCAGCCGGGACGCTGGACACCTTTTACCTGATCACCGCCGACGACGGCCAAGGCGCGTTGAAGGTGATGCTTACCGGGAACGGCACCGACGATCCGGTCGCTGCCTACGCGTGGAAGATCGGCGCCGGCGACCCGCGCTCGACCCTTGGCCGATCGCTCACCATGGAGTTCGCCGTGGCGGGAGGGACGTGCCAGGACTACGTGAGAGGAGTTATCTGTTGGTCACCCACGACCGGGGCGCACGCGGTCCACGGTGCCATCTACACCCGCTATAAGGCCGCAGGCGGTGCGGCCGGCTTCCTCCGCTTCCCGACCACCGACGAGAAGGGCACGCCGGACGGGGTGGGGCGGTACAACCACTTCTCCGGTTCGGGTCGGTCCTCGATCTACTGGACGCCGGCCACCGGGGCCCACTCGGTCCAGGGTGCGATCCGGAACAAGTGGGCATCACAGGGCTGGGAGAAAGGCCCGCTGGGCTATCCGGTGACCGACGAGTACTCGGTTCCCATCGGCCGGGAATCCGATTTCCGCGGTGGTAGTTTGGTATGGAACTCGCATACAGGAGTGGTCAGCGGATAGCGCTAGAACTAACCGGTCCCAGCGACGGGGCAGTAACTCCCTCGAGCATCGCTCACGAAGATTGTGACTACTCATTCTCCAAACCACTGAGCTGGCGTCCCTAATTTGAACATTGGGGAGGCTAGCAGCCGCGGGGGGATATTCAGCCAGCCAGCCGATCCAGCTCAGGGCCGGTCAGGACAGTGGCCGGGTGCGGACCCCGGGCGAGGAGTTCGGTGGTCCAGCTGGCCGGCCAGGCAAAGGTGGTGCCCACCAGGGTGATGTTGCCTGGGTAGCGGCCAGTGAAAATGCCGGTCTCCGCGAAGGCCGCCACATCACCGGCCGCGCTGCCTGCTGCGGGCGCCGCCATGGCGTGTCGAAGGGCGCTGACCTGGCTGCGGACCAGGGTGAGTCCGGGCTCGTCGCCCGCATGACCACCCGGTCGCCTCGCCGAAGGCGGACTGACCGCGGTCCTGGGCGCCCTGGCTCCGAGCCCTTCCGCGGAAGCCGTCGTCGTTGAGTGTTCCTCCCGCTCGCCCGAACCCGGCTGGACGGCTGCCCTGGAGCGCTTTGCGGAGAAGAAGTACGGCGAAACCAAGCTCTTGTTCGACGGCCCGGCTCTGGTGGACTGACGCTATGGTGAAGCGATCCGGCGGCTCGCAGAACCCAGGTGCTCAGCGATTCCGGATTTCAGCGGATACGCGGAGGCTAGGGCCAATTGGCCCAGGTCAACCCAAGTAGTTCGAAGGCCCGAACGAGCTCTGGGGTGTCTTCCTCAAGGTGAGACTGTCCCAGTTTGGTGATTTGGCCGCTGACGGGCGAATCTTGCGGTTGTTCAAAGACGGACCACATTTTGGCTTCATCACCGTGGCGAGAATTGAATTCGACGCCGTTCACGTGAGGCACGAGGTAAAGGTGGGCGGCAACGGCGCGCGTGATCGTGCGAGCTCCGCCGCTCTTGAGTACGGATGCGTCGAAGTCGTCATGGCCGTCTTTGAGTGTCGCCGCAATGAAGAGCGGATAAAGTGCGGAAATAGTTTCCGTCGCAGTCACGCGGCAGTACTTGCCATAGAGGACAACATTCGCTGCACACCGCGGTCCAAGCCAGGCTCGGTCTACCGTGCCTGGTTCCAGGGTGGGGAACTCTCGAGCATCTTCAGGATCTTCTTCGATCTCGCCTAACGCGGCGACCATGTAGGGCTCTTTCCGCGCGTGGGCGAGGACCTCCAAAAGGCAGCCAACTAGCGACTCCGCTAGGTACATGGTCCTGAAACGGCCGTTAGGGTCGTCCCAGCGCCCGGGGAACACTCCATTGACAGCGTGTTCCCACCCACTCCACGCAAGCGGTTCTGGCCGGTATCCAACTCGCCAGATAGCCGTATTCGGCGACGGCACCATGACGAGGGTCATTTCAGCTGGCGGTTGCTATGAACGCCCGAGCGGCCGCCATGACGTCGGCTGTGACTTGCTCCGGGTCACCTTCGCGAAGCAATCGAGCCGGGGCCCGATCCGCGAGCTGGGGATTCATGCCAAGAAACCATGCTTGAACAACTCCCGGGGAGTCACGTTCAGCGAGCAGTGCAGCAATGTGGTAGGCGTCGCGCAGCCGTTGCCTGACCTCTTCTGAAGCAGGTTGGCGACTGCCATCCGCCCACTCTCGAACTGCCCTGGTCTCCTTGACACCGCCGAGGTATGCAACGAGACGGGCGCCTACGATATCGCGAAGTTTGGTCACGATCTGTGCCATCGGCCACTGTCGGGAATCTCGGTGGGCTTGGAGTCCAGTGCGGGGAGCCATTGGTGCGGTCGTCATAACCCCATCATGCCTCCCGGCCGCGAAGGATCACCATACCTATCACACCCTGAATCACGTGATCATGATCACAATTCCTGTTTTGATGCGCCAGCTGCATGCAGTTGGTCCAGCTCCGGGCCGGTCAGGACTGTGGCTGGGTGCGGGCCCCGGGCGATGAGTTCGGTGGTCCAATTGGCCGGCCAGGCAAAGGTGGTGCCGACCAGGATGATGTTGCCCGGGTAGCGGCCAGTGAACATGCCGGTCTCCGCGAAGGCCGCCACATCACCGGGCGCGCTGCCTGCCGCGGGCGCCGCCATTGCTCGCCGGAGAGCGCTGACCTGGCTGCGGACCAGGGTGAGCCCGGGCTCGTCTCCCACGTTGACCACCAGGATGCCGCCCGGAGCCAAGTGCGCCGCGGCCTCCTGATAGAACTCCCTGCAGGCCAGATGTTCCGGCGCCTCCGGACCCGAAAAAATGTCCACGATGATGGCATCGAAAGCCAGGTCGTTGGGCAGTTCCGCGAGGGCGTAGCGGGCGTCGCCGATGTGCGGTACCAAGTCGGTTCCCGGCGGGAGCGGCAGCTGTTTCAGGACATAGTCCAGCAGTTCGCGCTCCAGCTCCACGGTGTGCTGGACGGATCCGGGGCGCGTGCTTTGGATGTAGCGGGCCAGCGTGAGGGCTCCTGCGCCCAGATGCAGCGCGTTGATGGGTTCTCCGCCTGGTGCTGCGAGGTCAATCAGGTGCCCGATCCGCCGCAGGTATTCATAAAAAATATCGTCGGGATGCCCCAGATTGACGTGCGACTGCTCCGCACCGCCGATGCTGAGGACATAGGCACCCGGATGCCACCGGTCCGGTTCGATGGAGGCATGCTGGCCGGATGCGCGTAGGAAGCGTGTTGAGGCTTCCGGTACCGGCTGCATGGACTAGAGCCGGTCCCGGAGCGTGGACAGCCAAGCTGCAGCTTCCTCCAGCAGCGGCACTTTCTTGCAGAAGGCAAAGCGGAGCAGCGATTTGGTGCGCTCCGCACCCTCCGGGTGGCAGAAAACCGGGACCGGAATGGCTGCCACGCCGATCAGCGATGGAAGCCTGCGGGCCAGCGCTGTGGCGTCGGTGATTCCCAGCGCGGAGGTGTCCGCATTGACGAAATATGTGCCCTGCGATGCAAGGACCTCCAGCCCTGCGGCGCGCAGACCGTCGCTGAGAATATCCCGCTTGTGGGCCAGGGTGGCGGCGATCCCGGTGTAGAAATCGTCGTCGAACCCCAATCCCAGCGCTATCGCATTTTGGAACGGAGTGCCGGAACTGTATGTCAAAAACTGCTTGACCGTCCGGGCCGCCGCCACCAGATCCGCCGGGCCGCTCAGCCAGCCGATCTTCCAGCCGGTGAAGGAGAACGTCTTGCCCGCCGAGGATATGGTCAGGGTGCGCCCGGCCGCACCCGGCAGCGTGGCGATCGGAATATGCCGGGGGCCGAACGTGAGGTGTTCATACACCTCATCCGTCACGATGACCGCGTCGTACTTGGTGGCCAACTGCACTATGCGGGTGAGGACGGCCTCGGGAAAGACCGCCCCGGTGGGATTGTGCGGGTTGTTGACCAGCACCACCCTCGTCCGTTCGGTGAAGGCGGCCTCCAGCGCGGACATGTCTGGATGGAAATCGGGGGCCAGCAGGGGAGCTGTGGTGTGAGTGGCTCCGCTGAGGCCGATGATGGCGCCGTACGAGTCGTAGAACGGTTCGAAGGTCAGCACCTCATCGCCCGGGCCGGCAAGGGCCAACAGCGCGGCGGCAATCGCTTCGGTGGCTCCGGTGCTGATGATGATTTCCGTGTCCGGGTCCGGCGTGAGCGAGTAAAACCGCTCCTGGTGGGCGGCCACGGCAGCGCGCAGTTCCGCCGTTCCCTTGCCCGGGGCGTACTGGTTGGCTCCGGCAGCGATGGCGGCCCGGGCCGCATCCTTGATGGCCTCCGGACCGTCCTCGTCGGGAAAGCCCTGGCCCAGGTTGATGGCGCCGGTGTGGGTGGCCAAGGTGGTGATCTCCTCGAAGATCGTCACACCCAAGGAACCATCGGCGGCAAGAAGATTAGCTCCACGGGCTGTTCGTTGCCAGGGTGCGCTCATGCTGGTCCTCATTTCCATCCGGGGTTTCGAGTCTAGTCGCCGGAGAGACCAGTTTCGTCCGCCAATCCCTTTGGAATGAAACCGGATCTGCTCAACAGAGCGCGTGTTTTCAGGTGTTGGGGGTTGGTGAAAATGGTTTCCGGCGGACCTTGTTCGACAATAATGCCTTGGTCCATGACGACGATTCGGTCCGCGATTTCCCGCGCAAACTGCATCTCGTGGGTAACGATGACCATTGTCGTTCCCTGCTGGGCAATCTTCCTGATAACGGACAGGACCTCGCCGACGAGCTCGGGGTCGAGCGCGGAGGTCGGCTCGTCAAAGAGCATGACACTCGGCTCCATGGCCAGGGCTCGGGCGATGGCGACGCGTTGTTTTTGTCCACCGGAGAGCTTGCTCGGATAATTGTCCATTTTGTCTCCCAACCCGACCATTTCAAGCGTCGGCACGGCGAGGTCGCGGGCAGCCGCGGCTGTCATTTTTTTCACGTCGCGCAGGGGCGCCATGACATTCCCCAGTGCGGTCTTGTTTAGGAACAGGTTGAAGTGCTGGAACACCATGCCAATATCGGTGCGCTTTTTCGCGGTGACCGATGCCTTCTCGCTGACCAGCTGCCCGTCGCGTTCCTCGTATCCGATCAGGTGGTCATTGACGTATATTCGGCCGGCTTCGATGGTTTCGAGTTTATTGATGCAGCGCAGGAGCGTGCTTTTACCGGATCCGCTGGAACCGAGAATGACCACTGTTTCGCCGCGGTGAACCGTCAGGTCGACGCCCTTGAGTACTTCTACCCTCTTTTGAACATGGGCACGGCCCCTCAGCCGACTCCACATCGTCCGCTTGGACTCGGTCACGAACGTTTTGTGGACGTCCCGCACACTGATGATGGTATTGGTGTCGTTAGCCACGGGAGCGTGCCTTTCGTTCAAGCACGACCACAATACGTGAAAGTGGCAGGCTGATAATCAGGTAGAGAATCGCCGCGGCAGTGTAGATCGCCGTGGTCTGGAACGTTTCGCTGTTGAGGATGTTGGCTGTTTTCAGGATCTCGGTCACAGCGATGACCGACGTCAGGGCAGTGTCCTTGATCATGGCGATGAAGTAGTTTCCGATCGGGCCCATCGAAACGACGAACGACTGCGGAATGACCACTTTCCACAAGGTCTTGGTCGGCGTATATCCCAGCGACAAGGCCGCTTCAGTCTGGCCATGTTCGACCGACAGGATCGCCGAACGGAACACCTCCGACAGGTACGCGGCGTAGTTCAACCCAAGGCCCAAAATACCGGCGGGAACGGGTTCAATCTGGATACCGATGCTGGGCAAGACGAAGAAGATGTAGACCAACTGGACGAGCAGGGGCGTTCCGCGGATTATTTCCAGGTAGAAAACCGCTGCGCCGCGAAGCACCTTGACAGCGGAAATTCTCGCCAGCGCAATCAGCAGGCCCAGAACGAGAGCCAGGATCATTGCGCCCAGAGCCAGTTGGACGACCACAGGTACGGCGAGGATCAGTGCCGGGAAAACGGCGAGCGTGTTATTGATGAAGTCCATGGTGAGGCCTTACTAAGAGGCGGTTACGACCGGAACAGCCCGGCATCCGGGTCCCGCCGCATCATCGCAGCGGGCACCCGGACGCAGGCGGTGCAAAGATCTATTTCGAGGAGTTGGCCTCGCCGAGGCCGTACTTCTTGAGGATCTCCATGTACTTCGGTGTCTTTTTCAAGTCGGCAAGCCCCGAGTTGAGGTCCTTCAGCAGCTGCATATCGTCCTTGCGTACTCCGGCGCCGATAATGCCGGGATAGTAGGGCTTGTAAGGGGAAACCAGTTTGAGCTTCGGGTTCGGCTTCTGCACCAAGCTGTAGGCGATGACAGCGCTGTCGGTGAACACCGCGTCAACCTGTTTGTTTTCGACCGCTGCCAGCAAGGCTGCCTGAGAGTCGAAGAGCTTCACCTGTTTTCCGCCCAGGGAGTCGACGAGGTCCTTGAATACCGTTCCCGTTTGGGCACCCAAGACCTTGCCCTTTACGTCATCGCGGGAGGTTAGCGTGGAGTCTCCGGGAACCACCATGGCCTCGCCCTCGGTGTACCAGGGATCCGTGAAGTTGATCTTCTTCTTTCGCTCGTCCGTGATGTACATGGCATCGACAATGACGTCGGCCTTCTTGGCCGACAGGGCGGCGATCAGGGTGGCGTACTCAGAGGTGAAAACCTTGATCTTCCAACCTTTGTTGGCGGCAATTGCGTTGATCATTTCGCCGTCAATGCCCTTGAGGGCACCGGTTCCCTGATCGGTGAAGGAGAACGGGGCGTCGTTGGACGTGCCGATCGTGATGGTCTTCTGTTCCGTGCCCCCGGCACTGCTTGAGCCCCCGGAACCGCAGCCCGTCAGGGCAAGGGCCACCACCATTCCCATGGGTACCAGGGCTTTCAACGGCGAGGAGAGTTTGAATGTATTTTTCATGAGCATTCCTTTTTCTAAGTGGAATTGCGGGGTTACCGGGTGAAGCGTTCAAGCCGGAGAGTAGCAGTCGCCCGATGGGCTTCCATGCCCTCGAATTCGGATATTGCCGCGACGTAATTTGCCAGCCGCGGGGTCGCCTCCTTCTCGATGCGTTGGAAGGTCAAGGGCTTGAGGAACCGGGCTACGGACAGGCCCGCTGCGGAGCGTGCACCCCCGCCGGTGGGCAGAACATGGTTGGTGCCTGAAATGCCCTTGTCGGAGTAAGCGACGGTTGACCATGGACCCAGGAAGATCGAGCCGTAGTTCTTCAGATTCTGGTGGTAATAATCATCGTCACTGGTCTGCAGCTCCAGATGTTCAGGAGCGAGTTGGTCCATTATTTCAATGGCAGTGTCGCGGTCTTCGGCCACGTACACGGTTCCGTAGTCCCGCCACGCCGGGCCGGCGATGTCCTTGGTGGCGAGGGTCTGAAGCTGTTTTTCGATATGGCGGACGACTTCCTCCCCTAAGGAGCGCGATGTCGTGACCAGGCATGCCGGGGACTGCGGACCATGCTCGGCCTGGCCGAGCAGATCGGCCGCGACAAGTTCCGGATCGGCGGTGTCATCGGCGATCACCGCGACTTCGGACGGGCCGGCCAGAAGGTCAATGCCAACGCGGCCGAAAAGCTGGCGTTTAGCTTCCGTAACGTACGCATTGCCGGCTCCGACGAGGATGTCCGCTGGCTGCTCTCCAAGCAGTCCGAATGCCATCGCCGCCACAGCCTGGACTCCACCGATGGCGAAGGCCCGGTCGACTCCGGAGAGGTATGCGGCGTGCAGGACGGCCGGATGTCCACCGGTGGGGCTCGTGGGCGGCGTGCAAGCGAGGACCGTCGGTACGCCGGCGGCCTTGGCGACGCCCACCGTCATGAAGGCACTTGCAAGGATGGGAAAGCGCCCGGCGGGAAGGTACGCGCCGACCCGGGGAACGGGGACATATTTCTGTCCGACGACGACGCCGGGAAGGATCTCGGTTTCGAAGTCCGTCAGGTGTTCCCGCTGTTCGATGGCGAAGATTCGGGTGCGCTCAGCTCCGGCGGCCAAAGCTTCGCGAAGGACAGGTGTGAGTGCGTCGCCGGTCTTTGCCAGATCGAAGGCGCTGATCTCAACGTCTTTGCCTTCCCAGCCATCCAGTTTTCTGGAGTAATCAATAACTGCGTCCATGCCGTTTTTCTCAATCGTGCCCAACATGTCGGAGACCGTCTTGATGACCGCTGGCAAGCGCTGGGCCGGCACTCCTCCGATGGCGGGTTCCTTTAGAGTCGTAAACTTACCCCGTATGTAAAACTTCTCGGCTTCATTAATCTGCATAGGGAGAACTTATGCGCATGGATGCCCCCGCACAACCCTATGAGAACCGATTCTTGCCATCGGGTAACCCGATGGCGCATGGTCAATGGGAGGAAAGCGGGTTTTCCGGTCAGGGCCGCTTTTAGTCGTCGCCGTGAGCATATGATTCTGGCTATGACTCTCGCGCAACTTCGGGCTTTCCTGGCTGCCTACGACCTGGGATCATTTACCGCCGCCGCCGTGAAGTTGGAGACGAGCCAGGCCTCGATTTCCGAATTGATGAGCCGACTGGAGCAGGAAGTGGGAATCAGCCTCTTTACCCGCGGTGGTCGACGGCTGGTCCCCACCGCCGCAGCAGTGGAGCTGCGTGTTCACGCCCAGCAATCCGTTACATCGGTCGACAATGGCCTGCAGGCCATGAAATCCATTGCGTCGCTGGAAGGCGGGGTGTGCACCTTCGGGGTTATGCGCAACGCCGGCTACTACGACCTCTCCGACCTCGTCCAGCGCTTCCACAAGCGATATCCCAACGTTAAGGTCCGGCTGGTCGGATTGAATTCTGCCTTGGTGGCCGAGTCCATTGCACGAGGCGAACTCGAAGCCGGGCTCGTAGTGCTTCCTGTTTTAGAGACCGGTTTGGTGGTGAAACCGCTGTTCAGAGACGAAATTTTTTATGCGTCAACGCGGCGGAACCCCAGCAAAGGACCGATGACCATTGAGGAAATGTCGACTGCCAAAGTTGTGCTTTACGATGCCTACGCGGGCTGGAACGATCCCACCCGCAAACAGATCCAGGAGCGCGCCCAGCTCAATGGTCTGACCATCGATCCGGCCATTGAAGTCGAGCACGTCGAAACAGCACTGAATCTGGTTTCAACCGGTGCGGCGGACACCATTGTGTGCAAGGCCGTCGCGGAAGGCCGTTCCTTTCCGGGCAACATCACGCTCGTCCCCTTTGCCGAGCCACTCTATGACACGCTCGCTATAGTGCAGCGCGAGGCGTCGTATTTGTCGCCCGCGACACGCAAAATTGTGCAGCTCACGGAACGGACCCTCCTGGCGAAAGTTGCTTCCGTCGCCAAAGTTGGGTCTGGCAATAAGCGCGTTAGTTAGCCATCCCCGCACAATCGACGCTGTGCCCGTTTACATAATTCCGGACCACGTCGGACCGTGACCGGCCGCCGGGGTAATAGTTACGGCGGTGGCATCCATAAGCTAGATTCGGATTATGCGACGCGCCGTGTATCCCGGATCCTTTGACCCGATCCACAACGGCCACCTTGAGGTGATCGCCCGGGCTGCGGGCCTCTTCGATGAGTTGATTGTGGCGGTGTCCACCAACTACTCCAAAAAGTATCGCTTCAGCCTGGACGAGCGGCTGGAGATGGCCAAGTCCGCCTTTGCCTCCCTGCGCGGCATCTCGATCGAGCCGATGGGTGAGGGTCTGCTGGCGGAGTACTGCCACGACCGCGGGGCGTCGGCCATCATCAAAGGCCTGCGGTCGTCGTCGGACTTTGACTACGAGCTGCCCATGGCCACGATGAACCGCCAGCTCAGCGGCGTTGAAACGGTGTTCCTGCCGGCCGAAAGCCGCTATCAGCACCTGTCCTCCACCATGATCAAGGAAGTTGCCACCCTGGGCGGGGATGTATCGGACTTTGTCCCCAAGGCAGTGCTGAAAAGACTTCTCGCGGGCGCGCCTCGCCCGGATTCCCCCGGGGGACACTAAACTTATTGAGGCCGTTGCGCATCGGACGCTGGTGTCGTTTCCGGCAGTAGCGGCGGCCGTTTTGGGACCGGCGGAGCTTTCACGCTAAGATGATACGTCGGTCATATGTTCTACAGGAGTTCTCATTAGCACGACCAAACGGAGCAATCCGGGTTCACCCCTGATGCTGCAGGTCCAAGATCTTGGACGCAGCAGCGCAGGCAGCAGCCGAGCACTGCAGGAACATGTGCCAGCACCGAAGGATTTTGGTGTGGCAATGATCGGTGTGCAGGAAGGGTCCGACATGGACCTGGACCTGACACTGGAGGCCGTATACGAAGGAATCCTGGTTTCCGGAAGCGTGCTCGTCCCTGTGACGGGTGAGTGTTCCCGATGCCTGGATCCCCTTGCCTATGACCTTGAAGTTGATGTGCAGGAACTTTTCTCCTACGAGGAACCGTCCCATGACGGTGCTGCGGCAGGGGAGGATGAAGAAGAGCAGCATTGGATCGAGCACGACATGATCGATCTTGAACCGGTGTTGCGGGACGCAGTGGTAACAGCACTGCCGTTCCAGCCGGTGTGCCGGGAAGATTGCCAGGGCTTGTGTTCCGAATGCGGAATTCATCTGGCGGACGAACCGGGGCACCACCACGAGGTTCTGGATCCTCGCTGGGCCGGCCTGCAGGGGCTGACCGGCAAAGACAGTTTGACCGAGAGCTGAATAAGATTTCCGGTCCCACCAGGGGCCGCTGAGAGAGAAAAGAGTTTGCCGTGGCTGTTCCCAAGCGGAAAATGTCCCGCTCGAATACGCACGCCCGCCGGTCCCAGTGGAAGGCCACCGCGCCCGCACTGGTGAAGACCGTGGAGAACGGCCGCGTCAGCTACAGCCTGCCGCACCAGGCCAAGGTTGTCACCGACTCCGCTGGAACGGCGCTGTACCTTGAGTACAAGGGCCGCAAGGTCGCCGACGTCTAAGGACGCCGGATTGAAAAATTCAAATAGTGCTGCCGGCGGCGCCGGAGGGTCGGCGTCCGCGTCGGCCCCGCCTGAGCAGGGCCGTGAGCACGTTTTGTTGAAGCGTCTCGGTGTCGATATCGACGCCGGGACGCTTCGTCTTGCCCTGACGCACCGCTCCTTCGCGTATGAGAACGGTGGGATTCCCACCAATGAACGGCTGGAGTTCCTGGGAGATTCGATCCTGGGCTTTTCGGTCACCGACGCGCTGTACCGGGACAACCCGCAGCTGCCCGAGGGCGAGCTGGCCAAGCGCCGCTCCGCCGTCGTGAGCACGCGGGCGTTGGCCGGGATTGCCCGCGACCTGGAGATTGGCGAGTTCATCTACCTTGGCCAGGGCGAGCGGCTGACCAACGGCAAGAACAAGTCCTCCATCCTGGCCGACACCATGGAGGCGCTGATTGGCGCCACTTATTTGGACTGCGGCATCGAAGTGGCGCGCGCCCTGGTGATGCGCCTGACCGGTCCGCTGCTCCAGGATGCAGGCGTTCTGGGAGCGGGGACGGACTGGAAGACCAACATCCAGGAGATCGCCGCGAGCCGCCGGATGGGCGCTGTGCAGTACGTGGTGGCTGGTTCCGGCCCCGACCACGCCCGCACCTTTGAGGCGAAGCTGCTGATCGGCGGCCGTGAGCACGGCAACGGCGGCGGCAACTCCAAGAAGGAAGCGGAGCAGGAGGCCGCGGCCGACGCGTGGAAGGCGCTGGCTGCGAAACGGCGCATGGGTGGCCCTGCCCTCAATGCCTGAGCTGCCCGAAGTTGAGGTGGTGCGCCGCGGCCTGGCCCGCTGGGTGAGCGGCCGCACCATCACCGGCGTTCAGGTGCTCGATCCACGCTCCATCCGTCGGCATGCGCTGGGAGTCGAGGATTTCCGCGGCAACCTGATCGGGACCACGGTGCTCGACGTGGTGCGACGCGGCAAATTCCTGTGGCTCCCGCTGGGCGAGATGAAGCCCGACGACGACGGTCTGGTCCATGCGGACGACGACGGCGGCCCGGTCCATGCGGGCGGCGACGGCGGTCTGGTCCAAGCGGGCGGCGACGGCCTGCCGCACACGGCACTGATGGCGCATTTGGGCATGAGCGGCCAACTGCTGATGCAGGACCCCGGCCAGCCCGACGAAAAACATCTCAAGGTCCGGCTGACCCTTTCACCCCAAGACGGTGCGCCGGATGAACTGCGTTTCGTGGACCAGCGGATTTTTGGTGGCCTGTTCGTCACCTCGCTGATACCGACGGCGGACGGTCATCCGGGCGGCCATTCCGCGGCGGCCCTGCCTTTGATCGCCGCCGAGGCTGCCCATATTGGCCGCGACCCGCTGGATCCCGCCTTTTCCATGGACCACTTCTACCGCCGACTGCACGCCCGCAAGACCGGACTCAAGCGCGCGCTGCTGGATCAGGGTCTGGTCTCGGGCATCGGCAACATCTACGCCGACGAAGCCCTGTGGGCGGCCAAACTGCATTACGCGCGCCCCACTGACACCCTTCGCCGGGCCGAAGCTGACCGCGTGCTCGAGGCGAGCCGGGCCGTGATGCTCCGTGCCCTGGACGCTGGGGGAACCAGTTTCGACTCGCTCTATGTCAACGTCAACGGCACCTCGGGCTACTTCGAACGCTCCCTGAACGCCTACGGCCGCGAGGGCCAACCCTGTCCGCGCTGCGCCGGCCTGGGCCTCAACACCAAAATTCGCCGCGACACCTTCATGAACCGCTCCTCCTACAGCTGCCCGGTTTGTCAGCCCCGGCCACGCAACGGGCGCTGGTAACCGCCGCAGACGCGGCCGCCTCGCTTCAAAATCACTACAGCAACCAGCGATCCTTTCGGCGTCGCGCCTATCCGCAACCGATGACTGCCCGATCCCTTACCATCGGTTATGCCACTAACCAGTGGTAAGACCACGTCATTCCATCGGATGACAGTTGTTCCGGCAGCCTGCGGTGCAGGATCAGGGAGCCGCTTCGGCTGGAGCCTTCTCCAGAAGACCACCACTGGCCCAGTCCCGCAATGCGTCCGTCTCCTCATCATCGAACTGCATTCCTGCAATGCGGCACATGGTCTCGACGTTTTTCGTCCATGCGGTGGCAAGCCTAATCGCTGAGGACTCTCCATTTAGCGGAACTTTGGCATATTTCAGGCCCTGAATCACGAAGTTGATGGCGTTGCGCGCGACTGGAACGTCTGCTGCGACGCATTCGTCCCTGACCAGTTTCGACAACTCATTGCGATTAGGCGTCTGGCGTGCACTGACCTCCAAAGAAACGAACAATTGACGATACTGCTCAGCTGACAGATCAGGGACGTCAGTCACCCGCGACACCTGTTGTTCGATAGCTGGTGCCGCCTGCTCCATGGGCAACTCCTCAACTGAGAACCGGGTCGAGTCCCACACCCAGCCAGGAGCAGGTGTGGACGAATATTGAATGTGCTCGTCGACTTGCCCAACCCATGTCCCGAATTTGCCTCGTCCGCCCCAGTCATTGGCCAGCGAGGGCTCCTTGGACAGGGCGCGCTGGGCGACGATAGCACCCTTTACCGGCCCGGGAGCCGTGCGGAGAAAGTCGCGAACCGCTTCTGCAGCCGAACCATGGTTCGCGGCTCCGGCTGCCAAGGACAATTGGCTTCGGCCAGCGCCTAATGCCACGGACGGGCTGTTGGAACCATTGAGCATTGCGAGGAAATCATACGATTGGATCACCGCGTCCGCCATTTCTCGGTAGGCTGCAGCGGCGGCACCTGCAACGATGACAGTGGTGCGCCGATCCGCTGCTCTAAACCGCTGGACTAATGACGTGAAGTCTGCATCCGCAGAAGCGATGAAAAATTCATCCATATGGGCCGAGCCGGCTAGCACATCCATCGCGTCAAGTACGAGGTTGATGTCCGTGCTGCTTTTGCCCTGTTGAGTCAGTGAGGGGCAGTCAATAACGCGAAATCCCGCGCGCGTCCAGAAGGGCCGGTACTTTGAATAGATCTCAGGATTTAGGTAACAATTTCTGACTAGGAAGCGCCGGCCATTGCCGTCACCGGAACCGTCAGAATAGGCGATGGCTTTGATCCATTGCCCTGGGTCAGTAGCGAACCGTTCTGCTGCTGGCGAGTCTAGTGTTTTCAAGCCTGTGTAGACATTGTCAAAATCGACAAACATCGCAGCACGGATACCGAGTCGACGGGCGGGTGCAGCTAACGATTCCTCCATTGTCTCAGTATGCATCTCCGCTCAAAATCAAACCTAAAATCCCGTGGCTAAACTGTGATCGGCGGGGTATTTAGAAACGCCCCGCGCCATGCGCTCTAATCGGACGCACTCATTCTGGTAGCCCTTAGTCTCAAATGGTCAGGACGAACGGCGCCTACTTAGCGGGAAGTGCCAACTGGAGTCGACCGCACGGCAACAGCGAGGAAGCGCCGGGATGATCGCGACGTGTTCCGGCCTTTCCGCTGGTGTCAGGGGCGGTAGTAGGCGGCGAGCCGTTGGAAGCCTTCGTCCAGGCTCACCGCCGGTTCCCATTCCAATACCTGGCGGGTTCGCCGCTGATCGAACCAGTGCGCGGTGGAGAGCTGTTCGGCCAGGAACCGGGTCATCGGCGGTTCGTCCTGACCCGGCCGGATGGACCACACGGCCTCAATGCCGGTCCCGGCGCCGCGGGCCAGCCAGCCGGGGACGCGAATACGCGGTGCCCGGACGCCGCCGGCCGCGCAGATCTGCGCCAGCAGTTCCTCAACGGGCCGCGGCTCGCCGTTGCTGACCACCAGCGCCAACCCGTTGGCAGCCTCCATGTGTGAGAGGGCGGCAACAATGGCGCCGGCCGCGTTGTCCACATAGGTGGTGTCGATCAGCGCTGCGCCATGACCGAGCAGCGGCAGCCGACCGGACCGGGCCCGGTTCAGGACGCGTTCCACCAACTGTGTGTCTCCCGGGCCCCAAACAATATGCGGCCGGATGGCTGCAACCCGAAAGCCGGGACCGGCAGCGGCCAGGGCCAGCAGCTCGGCGGCCGCCTTGCTGCGGGCGTAATTTCCGCGGGCCAGCTCCGGTACGGCTGGCCCGGCACCGGCGCCCACTATGGACGTGCCTGAATGGGCCACGGAGGGGGAGGAGACAAAAACCAGATCCCCGACACCCGCGTCGCGTGCCGCATCAAGCAGCGTCCGGGTGCCGTCAACGTTGACCCGGTCGAACTCCTCGGCGGCGCCGGCAAAGGAAACTTTGGCGGCCAGGTGGAATACCGCATCCATACCAGCCACAGCCCGAACGACCGCCGCGGCGTCCGTGACCGAGCCCAGAACATCCTCTACGCCGGCAACGTTGCTTGGCCGACGCTGGAAACTGCGCACGGTGTGTCCATGATCGAGCAGCAGCCTAGCCACCGCTCCGCCCAGCAGTCCGCTGGCTCCGGTGACCAGGACTTTCACGGCGTGCCCATCCGTCCGCCGGCCAGCACCCGCTTCGCCCAGGCGGCAATCCGGGCGCGGTCCACCTTGGCGTTGTGCCGGATGTCGGTTGGCAGCTCCCGAACCACCAGCACCGCGGCGATCCGGGCATTGGCAACGGCACGGCGGATTTGTTCGGTGAGTTCCGGTGCGGCGAGCGAGGGCCGGGCCGTTCCGGGCGAGGTTTCCACGACGGCGACGACGACCTGGTTTCCAACCGGGCCAACCCCGACGACGGCGGCCCGGTCCACCCCGGGCACGCTTTCCACCCGCTGTTCCAGATGCACGGGGGTGAGAATCCCGTTGGGCGTGCTGAGTATGTGAGCCAACCGGCCCTCGACCCAGAGCCTGCCTTTCGCATCCAGATGCCCCACATCACCGGTGCGGTGCCAGCCGGGGTTGCGGGCGCTGCTGCGTTCGGTCAGCCACAGACGGTCGTAGGTTTCCTTCACATGCGCCGCGCGGACCAGGATCTCGCCGGTGATGGCCGGCGCCGAGGTTAGGTCGCCGCTGGCGCGGCCTTCGACGTCGAGCGGGCTCACGACGACGGCGGCACCCGGCACCGGTATGCCCACGCAGACACCGTTGCCCGCGCCGACGACGTTCTCAGCTCCCGCATCTGTTTCCGCGGCGTGGATCTGGCCGAGTTCGATGTCCGTGACGGGCAGCGCCTCGGTCATTCCGTAGGGCGTGTGCAGCTTAGCGTTGGGCACCAAGTCGGAAGCGGCGTCGAGCAATGACGCCGGCACCGGCGCTCCGGCGGACAGCAGCAGCGTCACGTGCGCCAGCGCGTCCCGGTCGCCTGGCCCGAGCTGCGCCGTCGTCGCCAGAACGTTCCGCAGCGCGGCGGGGGAGACGAACACTGCCGTCGCGGACACGGCCGCGGCGGCGGCGGCCAAGGCAGTGGCCGTGAGCGTCTTGGGCGCAGTGACGTCCATATCCGGGGTCACCGATGTGGCTCCCAGCGCCGGTCCGAGCAAGGCAAACGGGGCAAAGCCGGCCACCAGGGCCGTTCCGGACGTCAGACCATAAGAGGCGGCCAAGGCAGCCCGCATGGCCGAAAGCCGGCGATGCGTGTACAGCACACCCTTGGCAGGTCCGGTCGAGCCGGAAGTGAACAGGACGGCCGCGGGCGAGTCCGGATCTGGTTCCGGCGGCAGGTGGTCGGCAGGAAACGGACCGGCTGCCGTCGTCGGACCTCCTGCGGGCGTCGCGGCACCAGCCGCCGTCATCGTCGCGCCTGCTGCGGGCGATGTACCACCGGGAAGCTCGGCGAGGGAGGAACGAACGCTGTACAGCGCCCGCTTCGCGGCCGACAACGGTTGGGCGCTGATGCGCACTCCCGGCCAGCCGAACAGCCGGGCGGCCGTCAAGGCGCGCTCGATGCCAATGACGAAGTCCGGGCCGGCACCCTGGATGGCCCTATTAAGCCCACGGGCTCCCAGCCCTGCGTCGGCCAGCACAATCACCGCGCCCACCCGCAGGCAGGCGTAAATCAAGGACGTCAGCTCCGACCCCGGAGGCACCAGCAAACTGATGCGGTGGCCGGGGCGGACGCCGATGGCGGTCAGTCCCTGCGCGAGCCGGGAAACCTCATCGGCGAGCTGCGCCCAGCTCATCACGGCCGGCGCTGCACCTGTGGCATCGGCGGTCCTGCTCAGGGGGGCCATGTCCACCACCGCGGGGGAGGTCTCCTGCGCGCGCCGAACCAACTCGGCCCACATCGGCACGTAGGAGTCGGGGCCTTGGGCAGCGTTGGTGCTCTCTGTGTCGCCGCCGGTTGAGGCGGTGTTGCGGCTGCCGGCGGCGTTGTCGCCGAGCCAGTCGAAGACGGCTCCGGCCACGTTGACGTCTTCGGCCAGCAGGTGGCCGGCTCCCTCGAAACGGTGAACCTTTGCGGCCGGCAGCCGCTCCACCAGGTCGCGCAGGTAGCGGTCCGAGAAGATTGGATCCCGCGGTCCCCACAGCAGCAGTGCCGGGACGTCCAGGTCACGGATGCCCTCGGCGACTGCGCGGAGGGCGCCGAAACTGGGATGAGCCGCGTCGGCGGGGATGTCGGCGACAAAGTTGCCCACACCAGCCCGACGGCGGGCGGTGCGGTACGGCGCCATCAGCGCTGCAGCGACGTCCTTGGCCAGTGGCGGATGCGCCAGTGCGTGCGTCACACCAAGGAAGGCCGACGTCGTCGTAGTGCCCCAACCGTGGACAGCCGGGTGCAGTGCCAGCCGCAGAGCCGCCGGAATGGGTTTGCCCGGGTCGTGGTGGACCGCCGTGTTGGTCAGCACAATGCCGGCGAGCTGGTCCCGGTGTGCCAAGGCCCAGCCAAGACTGATGACCCCGCCCCAGTCGTGGCCCACCGTCACCACCGGGCCCTGCAGGTCCAGGGTGCGGGTCAGGTCGCCCAAGTCCGTGATCCGGACGGGCAGCCGGCGCAGGCTGCCCGTCCGGGCGGAAAATCCCATGTCCAGCTGATCCACGGCGATGACCCGCCAAGGTGCGGAACCGGCGGCCGTTCCCGCCGCCAGCAGGGTCCGCCACAGATAGGACCACGTGGGGTTGCCGTGCACGCACAGCAGGGTGCCGGCCGGTTCCAGACCGCGCTCAGTTAGTTCCGCGCCATTGTCCAGCAGATGCCAGCGATGCACGGTACCGGCTGGGTCGACTGAGGCGGTGGAGGGCACGCGAAGAGTGCGGGACCAGGATGGATCTACCCCGGGCCAAGGTTCTGCTACCACGCAATTTCCATCATGGTGGTATTGAGGCCGGAGCCGACGCCCATGCACAGCACCCGATCACCTTGCGCCAGGGTCTGCGCTTCCTGGGCCAGGGTCATCGGCAGCGAAGCCGGTCCCACGTTGCCCCAGTGCGGAAAGGTGATGGGCACCCGTTCCCGAGCCAGGTTGACCGCTTTGATGATGGCGTTGGTGTAGGACGTGGAGACCTGGTGCGTGACATACCGGTCCATCGAGGCCCAGTTCCAGCCGTCGGTGTGCGCTTCGTTCCAGGCGTCCACCACCAGTTCCAGGCCGCCATCCAGCAGGCCCTTCGTGTCGGTGTACATCCCGTCCACGCCGCCGACGCACAATTCGTGGTGCTGGGTGCCGGCGCGGGAAACGCCGCCCAGGATTCGATGCGAGCCGGGATGCAGGTCCGCCGGGCCGATCACCGCAGCCGCGGCTCCGGAGCCGAGCGTCAGCGTGGCAAATTCCCGCAGGTAATCATCGCGGGTGGAGTCCGGGTGGTTGAGCCGGGCGAAAGTGGCTTCCTGGGTCCCCTGCGCGTCCTCGCCGGCGACGATCAGGGCGTATTTGATCTGGCCGGAATCGATCATGTTCGCAGCGAGTGTGATGCCGTTGACGAACCCCAGGCAGGCGTTGGCCAGATCGAAATTCATGGCCGACGACGGGAGGCCCAGACTGTGGTGAATCTTGACCGCCACGGACGGTTCCAGGTTCCGTCGCGTGACAGAGGTGTTGATCAGCAGTCCGATCTGCCCCGGCTCGATACCCGATTCGGCGAGAGCTTTGGCGCCTGCTTCAATGGCGGCGTCGTCAAAGCCGGTGCCGGGGGACCACCAGCGGCGTTCACTGACGCCGGCCACCCGTTCCAGCAGCCGTTTGGACAGCCTCAGCCGCTTCAGGCTCGGCGCCAGCCGCTGGTCAAAGTCGGCGGAACTGACGACAACCGGCGCCTCCACACTTGTAACGGCCAACAGGGCCGTGTTGTCATGCCGAAACGTCGCGTTGCCGATCAAAATCCAGCCTTTATCCGTAATTGGTCTGATTGCCGGGAAAAGGACGCCCGCTAACCGTCCGAGATCTTAACTATGCACCAACGCGACACTTCCTGCACATGCGCCCGCGGGCATGCTTCCGTCCACCCATCCCGGGATATCCATCCTATATCCAGCGCATCGGGGAGCTAACCCGGTAGATTTAGGGACGCCCCTCTTACCCAACCGATCCGGAAGATCCCGAACACCTTGCATCTGAAAAGCCTGACAGTCCGGGGGTTTAAGTCCTTCGCGTCCGCCACGACGTTCGACTTTGAGCCCGGCGTCACCGCCGTCGTTGGTCCCAACGGCTCGGGAAAGTCCAACGTGGTGGATGCTCTGGCTTGGGTCATGGGGGAGCAGGGAGCCAAGACACTGCGCGGCGGCAAGATGGAGGACGTGATTTTCGCCGGTACATCCGGCCGGCCACCACTGGGCAGGGCGCACGTGTCGCTGACCATCGACAACGCGGATGGCCTGCTGCCGATCGCTTACAGCGAAGTCACCATCTCGCGGACCCTGTTCCGCACCGGCGGTTCCGAATACGCGATCAACTCCACCTCGTGCCGGCTGCTGGACATCCAGGAACTGCTTTCCGACTCGGGGCTCGGCCGGGAGATGCACGTCATTGTTGGCCAGGGGCAGCTGGATAAGATCCTGCATGCCACACCGGAGGAGCGCCGCGGCTTTATTGAGGAGGCCGCGGGAATCCTCAAGCACCGACGGCGCAAGGAAAAGACGCTCCGCAAGCTCGATGCCATGCAGGCAAACCTGACCCGGTTGACGGATCTGACCGGGGAAATCCGCCGCCAATTGACGCCGCTGGGTAAGCAGGCCGAAGTGGCCCGCCGCGCGCAGCGGGTGCAGTTCGAGGTCCGGGACGCCCGGGCACGCCTGCTCGCCGATGACCTGGTCCAGCTCAGCACCGCCCTGGCACAGGAGGTTGCGGATGAGTCAGCCCTGAAGGCGCGCCGGGCCGAGGTGGAGAAGACCCTGGACGCGGGCCGCACCCGGCAGGCGGAGCTGGAACAGCACGCGGCGGCGGCCGGACCCCGGCTGAGCACAGCGCAGGACACCTGGTACCAACTGTCGGCTGTTCGAGAGCGGCTCCGGGCGTTGGGAAATCTGGCGACGGAACGCCAGCGGTTGCTGGGTACCGCGGACGCTGCGCCGGATCCGGGGCGGGATCCGGAGCAGCTGGAACGCCATGCTGCCCGGGTCCGCGCCGAACAGGCCGATCTGGAGCGCCTGCTGCTGCAGCGCCGGTCCACGCTGGAGAAGGCTGTCGGGGCGAAGACCGGCGCCGAGCAGGCAGCTTTCGAGGAAGAGCGGCGGCTTGCCGCGATCCTGCGCGCCGCCGCGGACCGGCGGGAAGGGCTGGCCACCCTCGCCGGACAGGTAGGCGCGGCGCGATCCCGGGTTGAATCCGCCCAGGCGGAGCTGGGCCGGCTGCAGGCCTCGATGCTGGACGGTGACCAGCGCCGCCAGCAGGCACAGCAGGAGTTCACCGCGCTGGAATCCCAGGTGGCGGGGGTGGAGCAGGGCGAAGAGAGCCTGGACGCGGACTATGAGCTGGCCAATGAGGCGCTGGATGCCGTGCTGGCCGAGATAGCGGAACTGACCGGGCAACAGCGTGAGGCCGAGCGCACCCGCGCCGGGCTGCTGGCGCGTCGTGATGCGCTGGCGCTCGGCCTGCGCCGGCAGGACGGCGCGCAATTGTTGCTGGCCTCCGGGCAGGCTGGCGTGCTCACTTCGGTTGCGGAGCTGATGACGGTCAAGGCCGGCTACGAGAGCGCCATCGCGGCCGCGCTGGGATCGGTCGCCGAAGCGGTCGCCGTGACCGACCTCGAGGCAGCCATTGCCGCCCTGGAGCTGGTGAAGAACGACGACGGCGGTCGGGTTGAGCTGATCGTCACAGGTCCCGCAGCCGTCGGCGCCGGGCAGGAAACGTGGGCTGCGGACACGGCGGCCGGCGGCATCCCGGCTGGTGGCCCGGCCGCCGCTGATCCTTCAGCTGACCCCTCGGCTGGTCCCGAAACGAATAGTCCGGCCCTTACTACTGCGGGCGCCGGTGGCTTCCTGGAGGCCAGTTTTTCTGCTGGTCCCGAAGCGGATACCTTGGCGCCTGAGTCCGAGCAAGCTCTGCCAGCTGGGGCACTTCCCGCGGGAGACCTTGTAGCCGCGCCCGGCAGGCTCGGTGAGCTGATCGCACGGCTGCTGGCCGCCGTCGTCGTCGTGGACGATCTCGCCGTTGCCGGCAGCGTGATTTCCCTTCGTCCTGAACTGTCCGCCGTCACCCGGTCCGGGGATGTACTTAGCGCGTTCAGCGTGCGCGGCGGATCCTCAAGCGCCCCTTCGCTGTTGGAGGTCCAGGCGGCTGTCGATGAAACCGTGGGGGAGCTGGACACGGTCACGGCCGAAGCCGAACAGCTGCGGTTTGCCCTGGCTGGTGCCACCGCGCGGCGGCAGGAACTGCAGGAGCGCACTGATGCCGCCTTGGAGCGGCTGAACGAATCCGATGCCCGCTTCGCCGCCGTGGCCGAGCGGCTGGGCCAGCTCGGCTCATCCCTGCGATCGGCCGTTGCGGAGAGCGGCCGGGCGGCGAAGCTGATTGAAGGTGCGGAGGCCAATATCGAGAAGGAACGCATTGCGCTGGCAGCCGTTTCCGCCCGCCTTACCGCCGCGCAGCAGGCTCCCGCGGACGCGGCTCCGTCCCCGGAGGAGCGCGACCGGCTGGCGGCCGCTGCCACGGCTGCCCGTGCCCACGAAATGGAGGCGCGGTTGGCAGTACGGACCGCGGAGGAACAATCGAGTTCCACCTCGAATCGGGCGGCGTCGCTGGAACGTGCGGCAGCCACCGAGCGGCAGGCTCGGGTGCAGGCCGCCCAACGTGCCCGCCGCCGGCAGCTTCAGGCCGGTAAGGCAGCGGCGGTGGCCCACGCCGTTGTGCAGCTGCTCAAATTCGCCGATGTCTCCGTGGCCCGCGCGGACGGCGAACGAGCCGCGGCGCAGGAGGTGCGCGCCGCACACGAGGCCGAGCTGGCCGCTGTCCGCGCCGGCAATGAGAAGCTGACCGCGGAACTGGCGGAACTGACAGACTCGGTGCATCGTGACGAACTGGCACGGACCCAGCAGCGGCTGCGGATCGAAGCGGTGGAGAACCGCTGTATCCAGGAACTGGGCCTGACCGCGGAGCACCTGGTCAAGGAATACGGTCCTGACACGCTGGTCCCGCCGGGGCCCGGCGAGGTGACGGATAAGTGGGCCGCGCTGCGGGCGCCGGTGGACGAAAACGGCCAGGAGGTCAGGGAGGGCGTGCCATTTGTCCGGTCGGAGCAGGAAAAACGGCTGCGGCGGGCAGAGCGCGATCTGGCGGCGCTGGGCCGGGTCAACCCGCTCGCGCTGGAGGAATTTGCCGCGCTGGAGGAACGGCACCAGTTCCTGAGCACTCAGCTTGAGGATCTGAAGTCCAGCCGCCGGGACCTGATGGACATCATCCGGGAGGTGGACCAGCGGGTGGAGGAGGTCTTCAGCGCCGCCTACACCGATACCGCCGCCCACTTTGAGCAAGTTTTTGGCCGCCTGTTTCCCGGCGGCGAAGGGCGGCTGGTTTTGACCGAGCCCACAGACATGCTCACCACCGGGATCGAAATCCAAGCCCGCCCGGCCGGCAAAAAAATCAAGCGCCTCTCACTGCTGTCCGGTGGCGAACGTTCGCTTACCGCCGTCGCCCTGCTGGTGGCCATCTTCAAGGCGCGCCCATCCCCGTTCTCTGTCATGGACGAGGTGGAGGCTGCCTTGGACGAGACGAACCTGGGCCGCCTGATTACTCTCTTTGAGGAACTGCGCGAGTCCAGCCAGCTGATCATCATCACCCACCAGAAGCGCACCATGGAGGTGGCCGACGCACTGTACGGGGTCACCATGCGCGGCGACGGCGTCTCGACAGTGATCAGCCAGCGGCTCGGCGCGGACCTATAAGCCTAGGAGCCCGCTGATTAAGGCGGATCTATTATGCCCGGGTTTTTCCGGTGGGCCATTTTTCGCGCCGGAGCCGGACGCCGGATTGGGCTCTTCTGGGCTGAAGTCCTGATCCGGAGCCGGTCTTGGGCGCTCCATGGGGCTTCTC
>NZ_JADPVH010000028.1 GCF_026932795.1 Paenarthrobacter sp. Z7-10
GACGTGACCTGACCGGGAAACCCGACCCTTGCGTAAAAGACGAACCCTTCCCCAAAAACGATGAACTACTTACTGCTGCTGATTCCATGGGTGCTGCAACTCCCGATTAGTCGGGGGTGTTGCAACGTTCGCTAGAACTCGCCCAGATTGATTTTCTGCCCACTGTTCACGTTGACTGCTGGGCACAGTGGCCAGACGGATGGCAAAAACCCCGCCTTCGGAACCGAATGGTTCCCAAAGCGGGGTTTTCTCTGGTCGGGCTGACAGGATTTGAACCTGCGACCCCTTGACCCCCAGTCAAGTGCGCTACCAAGCTGCGCTACAGCCCGAAAATGCATCGCGACCCTTAAAGGGACCAGCGGAAGCACCTGAAAAAGCTTATCGTAAAAACCAGATGTTTATGACCAGTCCAGCGGCGCAGGGAGTCCACATCCGCCGACCGGACGTGTCCAGTTATGCTCGCGCTGCCGAACGACGACGGTGACCCTGCCTCCGCTTACGCTCCCGCTGACCAACGACGACGGTGACCCTGCAGCCGCTTATGCTCTTACTGCGGAACGAGGACGGCGTGATTCTACCGCCGCCGTCGGCCCCCGGCAGGACCTACCTCTTCTTGCCGCGCTTTTCCCGCACCCGCATGCTGACCTCGATGGGGGTGCCCTCAAAGCCGAAGGTTTCGCGCAGCCGGCGGGTGATGAAGCGGCGGTAGCCCGGATCCAGGAAGCCGGTGGTGAAGAGCACAAACTTCGGCGGCCGGCTGGAAGCTTGGGTGCCGAACAAGATGCGGGGCTGCTTGCCGCCGCGGACCGGGTGTGGATGGGCGGCGACCAGCTCGCCCAGGAAGGCGTTCAGGCGGCCGGTCGGAATGCGCCGGTCCCAGTTGTCCAAAGCCAGATCCAGCGCCGGCACCAAGCGGTCCTTGTGCCAGCCGGTCTTGGCCGAGATGTTAACCCGCGGTGCCCACTCGACATGTGCCAAGTCCTGCTCAATTTCGCGTTCCAAATAACGCCGGCGTTCGTCGTCGAGCAAGTCCCACTTATTGAAGGCCAGCACCAGCGCCCGGCCGGATTCGACGGCGAGCTGCAGAATGCGCACGTCCTGCTCGCTGAGCACCTCGTCCACGGCCAGCAGCACGACGGCTACCTCCGCCTTCTCGAGCGCGGACTGGGTGCGCAGGGAGGCGTAAAAGTCCGCGCCCTGGGCCATGTGCACCCGGCGGCGGATGCCGGCGGTGTCCACGAAGCGCCAGGTGCGCTCCCCCAGTTCAATAAACTCATCCACTGGGTCTCGGGTGGTGCCGGCCATCGGATCCACGACCACGCGCTCGCTGCCGGCCAGCTTGTTCAGCAGCGAGGACTTGCCGACATTAGGCCTGCCGATCAGGGCCACCCGCCGAGGTCCACCCGTGCGGTCAAGACCTTCGACCGCGGAGAACTCCGGCAGCGTTTCCATGACCTTGTCCAGCATGTCCGCGACGCCTCGACCATGCACGGCGGAAACCGGCCACGGCTCGCCCAGACCCAGGCCCCACAGTGCGGCGGCGTCGGATTCGAGCTGAATGTCGTCCACCTTGTTGCCAACCAGGATCACTGGCTTCTTGGCCCGGCGCAGCATCTTCACCACGGCCTCGTCGGTGGCGGTAATGCCCACCGTGGCGTCCACCACCAGCAGCACGGCGTCCGCCATGTCCACGGCAATTTCTGCCTGGTCCGCGACCCTGGCATGAATGCCCTTGGCATCAAACTCCCAGCCGCCGGTATCCACCACGGTGAAATTACGGCCGTTCCAGTGCGCGGCATAGGTCACCCGGTCACGCGTCACCCCCGGGGTGTCCTCCACTACGGCCTCGCGGCGGCCGAGGATTCGGTTCACCAGCGTGGACTTGCCCACGTTCGGGCGTCCCACAATGGCCAACACCGGATCCTGACGAAGCTGGCCGGCGCTGTCGCCGTCGTCGAACCTGCCCTCAAGCAGGGCAGCGTCCTCCTCGTCCAGCTCGTAGTCGGCCAGACCTGCCCGCAGCGAGGCGGCACGGACCTCGGCGTCGGCATCGTCCAAGGTTGCCAGGCGTTCGGCAATCTTATCCGTCCCCGTGGGAGTGTACTCGGCATCGTTGGAATCGAAGTCACCTTCGTTCAAACGGCCGGCGGACTGAGAGTCGCTCATGGTCACTTTCCTTCATGCTGTTCTGTGGGGTCCCCGTCAGCGGTGGATGGCTGATGTGCAGGATCGTCCCCACTAATTGTTCTTTCCCCGGATGCGGGGGATTCGTCTGCGGGCAACTGCTGCCCGGTCGTTGCAATGGCGGCCTGGACATGGGCGGCCAGCCGGAGCCGGATTTGTTCGGCTGCCCTGTCCATTGAAACACGCCCGCTCACCGCGGGTTCGCGGCCGATGGTCAGCGGTGTCCCGAAGACCACCTGGAGCCGACGTCCCGGAGCCGGGATTTTGTTGCGGTGGTCCCCGGTGATCCGGGTTCCCAAGATGGCGACAGGAACGACGGCGGCACCGGAGTTAAGCGCAAGCCATGCCACCCCACTGTTGACGCTTTCGGCGTTTCCGGAGCCGCGCTTTCCTTCCGGAAGGATCCCCACGCAGCCGCCGCGCTTCAGCACGGCCATGGCGCGCAGGAGCGCGCGCCGGTCGCCGCTGCGGTCCACCGGGATTTGCCCTGAGGCACGCAGCACGCGGCCCAGGAATCCGACAAACATTTCCCGTTTGACCAGCACATGCATATAGCGCGGCGCCGCCCCAACCATCACCGGACCATCCAGATAACTGAGGTGGTTGGCGGCAAAAATCAATGGCCCGTAGGCGGGGACATTCCGCCGGCCCCCCACGGTCGTCCGGTAAACAATGTGATCGAGCACTCTGCCCACCGGCCGGCTCCACCAGGTCCGCCAGCGAGCGGGAGCCAGTTCCACCTCAGCCATTCTTACGATGACCTCCCACCGCGTCCAGAACGGCATGGACAACGGCCATTACGGTCTGCTCGAAATCCATATGTGAGGAGTCCACCGTGAGCACACCGTCGGCCGCCCGCTGGAACTCCACGACAGTTGAATCCTTCGCATCGCGGTGCAGCACCTGCACCGCGAGCTGTTCCTGACTCTGGCTGCCTCCGAGCTGGATTCCGCGCCGGGCCATGCGCGCCTCTTCGCTGGCGGTCAGCAACAGCCGCACCTCCGCGGCAGGCGCGACGACGGTGGTGATGTCCCGCCCCTCCACCACAATGCGCCGACCGGCGCGGACAATCGTTTCCTGCTGCCGGCGGACCAATTGGGTGCGGGCACCCAGCGTGGTGGCTACCGCACTGACGGCGGAGGAGATTGCCGGTTCCCGGATGTCGTCGGTGACGTCCTGGCCGGCTACCCGGACATATTCCTGGTCCGGGCTCAAACTCAGCTCCAAATCCAGCGCCCGCGACGCCGCTTCCACGGCAACCGCGTCGTCCAAAGCGATCCGGTGCGATACGCAGTGCCAGGTCAAGGCGCGATACATGGCGCCGGTATCAAGGTAGGCAAGGCCCAGCCTGCGGGCAACCTCACGGCTGACGCTGGACTTCCCCGACCCGGAGGGCCCATCGATTGCCACCACCAGGGGTTTACCCAGGTGCAGCATTTTCAAGTTCGTTTCCGTCACAAGATGACCTTCCAGCCGCGGTCCGTCAGTTCCTCCACCAGCCCCACCCGCCTGTTGGGCATCACGGAAAGCTCCACCCGGCCCATTTCCTTCCCTGCCGAGTGGTCCAGCCGCAGATCTTCAATATTGACACCTATCTGACCGATTTCGGTCAACAGCCGTGCAATCTGACCGGGCTTGTCATCCACCAGCACTGTCAGCCAGGCGTACTGCTGGGCCGGTCCCCCGTGCTTGCCCGGAATTCGTCCTTGCCCGGCATTGCCCTCACTGATCAGCTGCGCCAGGTCCAGCCTGGCGCCGGGCGCTGCGGGTGCGTGAAGCGTGTTGATCAACCGATCCAAGTCATGGCGAACCTGCTCCAGGATCGCCACCAGGGGCGCGGCGTTGGCGCCCAGTATCTGCACCCACAGAGAAGGATCACTGGCCGCGATTCGGGTCACATCGCGCAGTCCGTTTCCGGCCAGCGACAGGGCATGGGCCGGGGCGTCCTGCAGTCGACCGGCCACCAGCGAGGACATGATCTGCGGCAGGTGCGACACCAGCGCCACCGCCGCATCGTGCTCCGCGGGGGCGAAACGGAAAACCACAGCGCCCAGATCGATGGCCAGCGACTGCGCGGTTTTGATGGCAGCCGCGCTGCTGTCCCCGGAAGGACACAATACCCAGGGCATGGAGGTGAAAAGCTCACCGCGGGCAGCGACCGGGCCGGAACGCTCCCGGCCCGCCATCGGGTGTGTTCCCACGTAACGCGTCAATTCCACGCCGGGCGGAACCGGAATTGACGCGGCAGGCAGCTCCGGTTCCGCGGTTCCGGACAGCAGCAAGGCCTGCAATTCAGCCAGCACGGAGGCCTTGACGCTGGCAACATCGACGACGACGGCGGCCGGGTAGTTTCGCAGCGCAGCCGCCACCACGGCCGCTGTGACGTCCGGCGGCACGGCGACCACAACCAGCTCCGGCTCCAAGTCGGTTCCCGGCTGCAGTGGCCTGCCCGCGCCGATATCGACGGCGACGGCCTGGGCGGACGGCGAACTGTCGGCCAGCACCACGTCAATGCCGCGGCTGCGCAGGCCAAGTCCGATGCTTGCCCCAAGGAGACCGGTGCCCAGAATCAGTACGGGACCGTTCAGATGCGAGGGATTCATCACCCTTACATTCCGACGCTTGCGAGCAAGTGGCCCACTTCCTGCCGGCCCAGGACGCGGATGCTGCCCTGGCGCTGGTCGTTCATCCGGATCGGGCCAATCTGGGTGCGGACAAGGCGCTCCACCGGGTAACCGACGGCCTCAAACATGCGCCGCACAATGCGGTTCTTACCCGAATGCAGCACAACCTCGGCCAGGATGTGACCCGGTGTGGAGTCAACCAATTTAAAGGAGTCCACGCGTGCCATGCCGTCTTCAAGCTCGATGCCTTCACGCATCTGTGCTCCCACGCCGGCGGCCATCGGTCCGCGAACCTGGGCCAAATACGTTTTGGGCACCTCGTATTTGGGGTGGGTCAGGCGGTTAGCCAGTTCGCCGTCGTTGGTCAGCAGCAGCAAACCTTCGGTCGCTGTGTCCAGCCGTCCGACATGGAAAAGCCGCTCATTGCCCTGCCGATTCTTCAGGTAGTCCCCGACGCAGCGACGCCCCTCCGGATCATCCATCGTGGACACGACTCCCTTGGGCTTGTTGAACACCATGTACAACAGCGATTCATCCAGCTGAAGCCGCATGCCGTCCACTGAAATCGTGACCTGCTTGGGATCCACGCGCAGACCCAATTCCTGCACAACGTGCCCGTCGACTTCGACCCGGCCCTCGGCGATCATGTCCTCGCAAACCCGGCGGGAGGCTACCCCGGCCGAAGCCATCACTTTCTGCAGGCGAACACCGGCTGGATCGTGGAGATCCTCGCCGCGGCCTTGATTGACCGGCCTGCGGTTCTGCTCGGTGGGACGGTTCTTGACCGGTCCAAGACTGCGTCCGAACCGCTCACCATTGAAAGCGCGGGGGCCTTTTGGCGCGCCGGCTCTGGTGCCGCCCGCCGGCGTGGCGGACTTGTTGTGGCCGGCGGCAAATTTCGGTGCGCCCGACTGAGCTGAACCTGATCGGGGCGAACCGGATCGGGCGGAACCGGCCTGCGCTGAGCCCGACCTTGCTGACCCAGTCTCTGGTGAGCCGGATCTGGCGCGCCAGGCTTTAGCCGCAGCATCCTGCTGCGCTCCCTCGCGCGGCGCACTGCCACTCCTCGGAGCAGCGTTACCTCGCGGCGCACCGCCACTCCTGCGGTCGTTACCCGCAGCACCATCGCGCGGGGCATCAGTGAACCCCGCACGGCCACGAGGGGCTCCGTCGCGCGGGGCACCGGCATTCCTGGGCGCACCGCTGCGCGGCGCAGCACCGCGCGGTGCCCCGCCCCGCGGCTGGTTCCGATCCTGGCCGAATTGGCTTCGCCCCGAGTTTTCTGGGCGGCGGGACGGTGTCATGGTGAGTCCTTATAAGTAGTACGTTCAGTAGGGCGAATCTTCAAAGTCATGGAGGTTTTCCAGTCCCGGCAAGTGGGGTGCCAGCCGCGGAAGTTCATCCACGCTGCCAACACCTATCCGTTCAAGAAAAAATTGCGTGGTCCGATACAGAAAGGCGCCCGATTCCGGATCTGTCCCCGCTTCTTCGATCAAACCACGTTGAATAAGCGTGCGCACCACCGAGTCGACGTTGACGCCACGGATCGCCGAAACCCTGGCCCGCGAAACCGGCTGGCGATAAGCGATGACCGCCATAGTTTCCAGTGCCGCCTGCGTCAGCCGGGCCGATTGGCCGTCCATTATGAAGCGGGAAACCAAGGCAGAAAACTCCGGCCTTGAGTAAATCCGCCACCCACCTGCAACGTTCCGCAGTTCATAACCGCGGGGGGCAGTGACAAAGTCGGCGGAATCATCCTGATTTCCGGCGGGCACGCCATCGTGACCTATACGAGTATAGCCGTCATATTCGCGCTGCAGCCCCGCCAGCAACTGGCGGACGTCATCCAATGGGCGTCCGAGGGCCGCGGCAAGCGCGCTTTCCTCAACGGGCTCGTCCACCACCATCAGCACGGCTTCCAACGCGGCCCGGGCACCACCGGGCAGGTGATCCATATTCAGCGGGTCGCCAAAGGAGCCGTCCAAAGAACTGGCCAAGGGCTCATCCACAGATTCGCCCAAAGCCGCGGCCTCGTCGTCGTCCGCCGGCCGGGACCGTGCCCCCGATTCCTTATCCATCACCGTCTGCCTCCATCTTCGCCACTGGTAAGGGGGCGGCGCTGGGCGTGCCGCGGCCGCCGCCGGCGTATTCCTCGCTTAGATCTCCGCTGCTCCAGCCACGATTGGACCCGGTCCATCGGACTGTCAGTTCGCCCAGCGGGCCCGCCTGCTCGAAGGCGATTACGGCATCGCGGAACATCTCCAGCAGGGCAAGAAACCGCGCCACGACCACCAGCGTGGTTCCGGCATCGGATGTCAGCATGCGGAAGGACAAAGATCCCGCCGCCTTCAACCGGGTGCCAATTATCTCCGCCTGTTCCCTGATGCTGACGGCGGGGGCGTGTAAGTGGGCCAAACCGACCTCGGTGGGGGCGGCCGCTTTGGGCTTCATCGCTTGCTCGGCCAGCGCTGCAAATTGTTCCGGAGTGTGCCGCCAGACCAATTCCGGAAGCAGCGCGGCAAAATGCGCTTCCAGCGGGGCCATGCGGGGAAAGCGGCTCGATTCCTGAGCCAACCGGGCAGCAAGGATCGCCGCCATTTCCTTGAAGGCTTTGTACTGAAGCAGTCGGGCGAAGAGCAGGTCCCGGGCCTCCAGCAGTGCGATGTCTTCGTCGTCCTCCACCGACCCGGAGGGCAGCAGCCGGGCCGCTTTCAAATCCAGCAAGGTAGCGGCAACCACCAGGAATTCGCTGGCCTCATCCAGCGCCCACTCCTGGCCAAGCTGCTGGAGCCGCCGGATGTGGGAGATAAATTCATCCGTGACCCGGGACAGCGAAACCTCGGTGATATCCATCTCGTGCTTGGAAATCAGGCCCAGCAGCAGATCGAAGGGACCGGTGAAGTTGTCGAGCCGGACCTCGAATGTCTTACCGGCCTGCTTCGCTCCGGAAGGAGGCGGCCCGGCCTCAGCGTGGACTGAGTTAGGGCGCTCCACCGCGGGCCACAAGCTCTTTGGCGAGACGCCGGTAAGCATCCGCCCCCTGATGGTTCCCGGCGAAAGTAGTTATCGGCTCCGCTGCCACCGTCGCATCGGCAAATTTAATGGCCCGCTTAATCACGGTCTCGAAGACTTTGTCACCGAACGCCTCCACCAGGCGGGAAATGACTTCCCGGCTGTGCAGCGTGCGGGCGTCATACATCGTCGCAAGGACTCCATCGACCTGCAGGCGCGGATTGAGCCGGTCCTGGACTTTCTCGATCGTTTCCACCAGCAGTGCGACGGCGCGCAGGGCGAAGAATTCGCAGATCAGCGGAATGATGACGCCATGGGCCGCGGTCAGTGCGTTGACGGTCAGCAGGCCGAGGGACGGTTGACAGTCGATCAGCACCACATCGTAATCGTCCTCGACCTTTTTCAGCGCCCGGTCCAGCACCTGCTCGCGGGCCACCTCGTTGACCAACTGCACCTCCGCGGCCGAAAGGTCGATGTTCGCCGGCAGGAGATCGATATTCTCGATTTCGGTGTGCCGGATCACGTCGCGGATATCCACCTTGCGGTCCATCAGCACGTTGTACACGGTCAGATCAAGTTCATGCGGGTTCGTCCCGAGGCCCGCCGACAAGGCACCCTGTGGGTCGAAGTCCACCAGCAGCACCTTGCGGCCCGCCTCGGCCAGCGCAGCGCCGAGGTTGATCGTGGAGGTGGTCTTGCCCACGCCGCCCTTCTGGTTCACCATCGCTATGACGCGGGCCGGACCGTGCGAGGAGAGCACAGGAGGCTCCGGGAACTCGGTCAGCGGCCGTCCGGTGGGACCCATGACGACGTCGTCAAAGTCCAGGTCTGCGCCTTCCAGAGTTATTGAACCCTGCTCGTTGCTCACGTATCAGTCCACACTTTCGCTTCTATCGGGTTTCACCGGTCCTCCCCCAAGGTTACCGCCCCGTGGGTGCGTTCCCGGAAACATTCGGACGCACCGGGTCTTGAGCCTTGACTTTCAACTGGAACCTGAGTGTTCGCCGGATGCGGACCACGATCAGGGAGCGCGCCTATACTTTCAGGTGATGAGCAAGTCGCGAAAGCCCCAGAAACCGGCCACCAGCGGCTCCCCCGAACGGATTCCAGCCGATCCCGCGCGGCCGGAGCTAATCCGTGCGGAGCGCCTTCAGGTCGGCTACGGCAACAAGGCGGTCTGCGGCGAAATCGCCTTCAGCCTGCGCCAGGGTGAAGCCCTGGCGCTCGTCGGTCCCAACGGGGCCGGGAAATCCACCGTGCTCAAAACGGTGGTGGGCCAGCAGGAGGCCATCAGCGGACAGACCCGGGTCAACGGCGAGGAAGCCGACGACCGCAGCCTCGCCTTCCGCCGCGAGGTGGCGATGGTGTTCGACGACGACGCATTCTTTCCCGCTCTGACGGTTCAGGAACATCTGGCCATTGTCGCTGCCGGGCACGGAGCCACGGATGTGGAAGCGATGATCGACGCCGAGCTCGATTTTTTCGGACTCTCCGCCCAGCGCCCTTCGCTACCGCATAACCTGTCCTCCGGCCAACGCCGCCGGATGCTGTTGGCGGCCGCCTTTGTGCGGCCCCGGTCCCTGCTGGTGCTGGACGAACCGGAGCAACGCCTTGATACCGCCATGCGTGCCAAGCTGGCCACCCGCCTGCGGGCAGAGGTCGACGGCGGTCTGGGGTTGCTGCTGGTCACCCACGATCCGGCGTTCCTGAGCACGGTGGCTACCCGAGCCATCTTCGTGGCCGACGAGGTGCGCCGGATGACCCCAACCCAGGCAGCGCTGGCCATCGCCAGCGAGAACCCGCACGCGGGCTGAACGGCAGCCATGACCTCACACCCCGCTGAATCCGAACGGACGCTGCTCAGCGCCCGGGAAATCCGCCGCTATACCTTCAAGGTGGGACTCGCCCGATCTGAAGGCGGCATCGGCGAACTCATCTCCGAGGCTTACACCTATGTCTTTGCCGCCATCGTTCTGGTGGTCATGTCGGGCGCCATCGTTTTGGGGTTGCGCCATTCGCTCGGATTGGGCTCCACCCCCGTGTGGAGCGCGTCAGCGCTTTCCCCCGGATTCCAGAGTCTCGCCCCGCTGCAGGCCAGCGCCACCTTGATGCTGACGCTGGCCGCGGCGTTGCTCAATGTTCAGTTGAACCTCGGCCCCATTGCCATGACCGTTCCACAGACTTTTTGGTGGCTGGGGCTGCCGGTACGCCGGCGCGGCTTTATTTCCCCCGGCTTCCTGCGCTCCATGATCTGGCCCGTCGCCGGTGGCATTGCCGTCGTGGTGCCGCTGTCCTTGGGCATCGGGTCTCAGTCCTCCCCCGGACTGGTGGCGCTGGCCACCCTCTGCGGGGCGGCCCTGGCCCTGTTCCTGTACGGAACGGCCGGTTGGGTCCAAATCACCGGACGGGGCCGCTGGCTGGGGACCTTGGCGGCGGCCGTGACCCTGGTGGCCCCGCTCTCACTTGTCGGTACGGCCCTGTACAACAATGTCTCCGGCACCCGGGTAGACATGTCCTGGCTGCTGTATCTGCCCACCAGTTGGCCACTGCTCGTGGCCAATGGCGCGCTCTGGCCGCTGCTGCTGGTCGCCGTCGCCCTGGCCGTGCTGGTCCTCGTCTATGCAAATCTGGAGCGCGTCAGCTCCGCCAGCCTGAGGGCCAGTGCCGTCGCCAGCGCCTACGTCGCGGGGTCGGTCCTGTCGATGGACGCCAGCGAGCTGTCCAAGTCGCTCAGCAGCGGCACCCGCAGCGGTACCTCATGGATTCGGCTGCCCCTGGTCTTCCGCAGCGGGAGCCAGACGCGCCGCAGCGTGCTGACGATGCTCAGCGCCCATCTGACCATGCAGTTGCGCCAGCCCACGCGGCTGATACGGGTGCTGGTGCTGGCGGCCATTCCCGCCAGTCTGGCATCGGTCCAGTTCTTGGGGAACGCGACGCTGATCGCGGTGGTGCTGTATTTCTGTGCGCATTTTGCTGTCACAGGTCTGGGCGCGGTGGCGCGATTCGCGGCTGGAAACCCCAGCGTCGATGCGTTGATGCCGCTCCCCGCGAAGCTCGTGCGCCAGGTCCATTATGTGCTGCCCGCGGCGGGCATGACGCTGTGGATGATCCTGTGCTTCGTGCTCCTGCACGTGCTGGGCGTCGGTTCTTGGACGCTGATCATTCTGGCACTGCTGGCGGGGCCCGGGTTGGGCGGTGCCACGCTCCGGGCCGCCTTCCGGCCCACCCCGGACTGGAATATGCCGGCCGTCTCCACCGCGATGGGGCCCGTCCCCACTGGTGCCATCCGCAGCTTCCTGGTGGGCCCTGACCTGACCCTGATTGCACTTCTTCCCACCCTCATCTGCCTTATCTCCGGCGGAGTCCCGCTGCTGGCTTATCCGGTGCAGCTGGGCCTAAGCCTGATTGGCTTTGGCTGGGGCTGTCGGCTGCGCAAACCAAAGCGCAGCAAGGGCGCAGGCGGTGGCATCCAGCTGGCGGCCGGTGGTCGCTGATATGTGGTCAGCTGATGGCTGGATGCGGGCGGCCGCTGGAAGCTGCAGACGTCCAGGATGATCTTGCCGCGCACATGGCCTTGCATGCTCGGCCTGCAGGCGTCGCAGCTTCCCGACCTGGGCTAAGGGCTCTGTACCGTTGCGCAGCCCGGGCATAGACTGTCGCTACTTCCCGACCATCACCATTCGTTTCCATACTGACGGACACCTTGGGGACAACGTGCAAAGATTCAGGACCGGCTCATGAATGAGGCGGAACGCGTCGTCACCTCTCGAATGGGCAGAATCCGGAACACGCTGACGCTGCGCGAGTGGCTCTCCCTTTCGGGGATGGCTGCGTTCGTAGCCTTTTTGCATGTGCTCGGTTGGGGTGTCCTGCTGGCAATTGTTGCGCCCAGGAATTACCAGGTTGGCTCCACGGCGGTGTTCGGGGTGGGACTTGGTGTCACCGCCTACACGCTGGGACTGCGCCATGCCTTCGATGCCGATCACATTGCCGCCATTGACAGTACAACCCGAAAACTGATGAACGATGGAAAGCGGCCGCTCTCCGTGGGTTTCTGGTTTTCTCTGGGCCACTCCAGCATTGTGTTCGCCCTTTGTGCGTTGCTGGCGCTGGGGGTGCGGGCCTTTGCGGCCGAGGTCGACTCGGACTCCTCCGCCCTGCACGCCCTGCTGGGGCTGATCGGAACCGGAGTCTCCGGCGTGTTCCTCTACATTCTGGGCATTCTCAATCTGGTTATTCTGCTTGGCATCGTCAAGGTCTTCCGCCGGATGCGGCAGGGCGAGTTCGACGAATCGGCACTGGAGCGGCAGCTCAACAGGCGGGGCCTGATGAACCGCATCTTTGGCGGCGCCACCCGAATCGTCAGCCGGCCGTGGCAGATGTACATCGTGGGCCTGATGTTCGGTTTCGGCTTTGACACCGCCACGGAAGTCAGCCTGCTCGTGCTGGCCGGTGGTGCAGCAGCCTTTTCGCTCCCCTGGTATGCCATTTTGACCCTGCCCGTGCTCTTCGCCGCTGGAATGAGTCTGCTCGATGCCATCGACGGCTGCTTCATGAACTTCGCCTACGGCTGGGCATTCTCCAAACCGGTCCGCAAAATTTACTACAACCTGGTCATTACTGGTCTCTCCGTTGCCGTGGCGCTGGTCATCGGATCCATCGAGCTCACCTCCATCCTGGTGGACAAGGCGGGCATTCACTCCGGACCGCTGGCCGCGATCGGCCGAATGGACCTGAACAGCGTCGGCTACGCCATTCTTGCCATCTTTATCCTGGCTTGGGTCATCGCCGCCGGAGTTTGGAAATTCGGGCACATCGAGGACAAGTGGACCCTCGCTTTAAAGCGGCCCAGCACCGTGGACAGTCCTGACCTCTGAAGCTATTGCGGTTTGCGGTGGAGAAGCCTACATTAAGGGCACGAGGTGGCAAAGCCAATGCATGAACTCTCCATCACACAGAGCCTGGTCGATACGGTTCTGGGACGAACAGGCAAGCGCGCAGTCAAGGGTGTCAATCTGCGAATTGGGCGCTTGAGTGGAGTTTTGCCGGATGCCGTACGCTTTTGTTTTGAACTGGTATCTGTAGATACTCCGCTGGCCGGTGCCGTCCTGCGGATAGACGAGCCGCAGGGACGCATCCGCTGCCGCAGCTGCCATCGCGATGTAGTGCTGCCGGACACGCTCCTCTTATGCACCTGCGGCAGCGCTGACGTCGAAGTTACCAGCGGCCGCGAGCTGATGGTCATGTCCGTGGAGGTGGGTTCGTAGATGTGTTCCACGTGCGGATGCAGCGATGACGCAGGTGTAAGAATTTCCAGCTTCGATGTGGCCGGGGAGCCGGGCCACTCCCACCCGCACGACGACGGGCACAGCCACCCGCACGACGACGGGCACAGCCACCCGCACGATGGAGCCACTTCGCAGGCCGCCGGCGCAGCCCAGACACTGCTGCTGGAGGCGAACCTGCTCGCCAAGAACGACCTGCTGGCTGCGCGCAACCGTGGCTGGCTTGAGGGCCGTGGCATCCGGGCCTTCAACGTGATGAGTTCACCAGGCGCCGGAAAGACCACGCTGCTGGTCCGCACCATCCGCGAGCTCGGCGGCGAACTGAACATCGCCGTCGTCGAAGGCGACCAGGAGACCTCCCTCGATGCCGAGCGGATCCGCACCACCGGAAGTCCGGTGGTGCAGATCAACACCGGAGCCGGTTGTCACTTGGACGCGGACATGCTGCATCGCGGTCTTGACGCGCTGAATCCGGAGCCGAACTCGACGGTCTTCATCGAAAATGTTGGAAATCTGGTGTGTCCGGCCCTGTTCGACCTGGGTGAGGCAGCCAAAGTCGTTGTTATTTCTGTTACGGAAGGCGATGGTAAACCGCAAAAGTATCCGCATATGTTCCTGGCAGCCGATTTGGTGATCATTAACAAGTCGGATCTGCTTCCCTATGTCGATTTCGACGTCGATAAGTGCATTCTTCAGGCACGGCAGTTGAACCCGCACGTCGACACGCTCGTCGTTTCAGCCACCACCGGACAAGGTCTGGAGGGCTGGTACGACTGGCTCAGGAAAAATCAGGATGCGCTGGAAACCCGGCCCGCGGCAGCGACCCTGCCGCTTGGAGCACCGGCCTGAGTTTCCGCACGCAAGCCAACGGAGCCCGTTCCGAACGGACGGCTCGCAAAGGAGGCAACGATGCCTACCGCCACTTCAGCAAAGGCCGAAGAGACGCTCATCCACGTGCTGTGGATTAATGCCGGGCTCAGTTGCGACGGCGACTCCGTAGCCCTGACCGCCGCCACACAGCCGAGTGTGGAGGAGATTGCCCTTGGTGCACTCCCCGGGCTGCCCAAGGTCGCTATGCACTGGCCACTGATTGACTTTGAATGCGGCCCGCAGGAGGGTGCCGACGATTTCCTCGAGTGGTTCCGCAAAGCCGACCGGGGCGAATTGGAACCGTTCGTGCTGGTGGTGGAGGGCTCCATACCGAACGAAAAGCTGCACGCGGAGGGCGGCTATTGGTCCGGCTTCGGCAACAACCTTGAAACCGGGCAGCCAATCACCACCAGCGAGTGGCTGGACCGGCTCGCGCCCAAGGCAACTGCGATCATTGCCGCCGGAACATGTGCCACCTACGGCGGAATTCACGCGATGGCAGGCAACCCCACCGGTGCCATGGGAGTTCCCGACTATTTGGGCTACGACTGGAAATCCAAGGCCGGCATTCCGATTGTCTGTGTGCCCGGCTGCCCCATCCAACCGGACAACCTCTCCGAGACCATCACCTACCTGCTGTATCAGGCGACAGGCCAATCGCCGATGATTCCCCTCGACGAGGCGTTGCGGCCCACCTGGCTTTTCGGCAACACCGTCCATGAGGGCTGCGATCGCGCCGGTTACTACGAGCAGGGGGATTTTGCCACCGAGTACGGTTCGCCCAAGTGCATAGTCAAGCTTGGCTGCTGGGGGCCGGTGGTTAAATGCAATGTGCCCAAACGCGGCTGGATGAACGGAATCGGCGGCTGCCCCAATGTCGGCGGAATCTGCATCGGCTGCACCATGCCGGGCTTCCCCGACAAATTTATGCCCTTCATGGATGAACCTCCCGGTGGCAAACTTTCCACCACCGCCGTCATGCCCTACGGGTCCACGATCCGCAATCTGCGCCGGATCACCACCAAAACGCTGGACAAAGAACCGCGCTGGCGCAAGCCCGGACGCGAGCTGCTGACCGGCGCGAAGCGAACCTGGTAGTACACCAAGTGAGAGAGGCAATGAAATGACTTCGACGATTCCGATGCCTGCCAAGGGCGGGACCACCGACGATGGCCTTGTGGAGATGGCGTGGGATCCGATCACGAGAATCGTCGGCAGCCTGGGCATCTACACAAAGATCGACTTCAAAAACAAGGAAGTGGTGGAGTGCAAGAGCACCTCCTCGATCTTCCGCGGCTACTCCATTTTCATGAAGGGCAAGGACCCGCGGGATGCCCACTTCATCACCAGCCGGATCTGCGGGATCTGTGGCGATAACCACGCCACCTGCTCGTGCTATGCGCAGAACATGGCCTATGGGGTTAAGCCTCCGCACCTGGGCGAATGGATCGTGAACCTGGGTGAGGCCGCCGAGTACATGTTCGACCACAACATCTTCCAGGAAAATCTGGTGGGCGTGGACTACTGCGAAAAGATGGTCTCCGAAACGAATCCGGCGGTCCTGGCCAAGGCTGAAAACACCCGTGCCCCGCACGAGGGCGAGCACGGCTACCGCACCATCGCTGACATCATGCGCTCACTGAATCCCTTCACCGGTGAGTTCTACCGCGAGGCCCTGCAGGTGAGCCGGTTGACGCGGGAGATGTTCTGCCTGATGGAGGGCCGGCATGTGCACCCGTCCACCTTGTATCCCGGCGGCGTTGGCACCGTCGCCACCATCCAGCTGATGACGGATTACATCACCCGGCTGATGCGGTACGTGGAGTTCATGAAGAAGGTCGTGCCAATGCATGATGACCTCTTCGACTTCTTCTACGACGCCCTGCCGGGGTACGAACAGGTGGGGCTGCGCCGGACACTGCTGGGCTGCTGGGGGTCCTTCCAGGATCCCGAATTCTGCAATTTCGCCTACAAGGACATGACGGAGTGGGGCCGGAAGATGTTCGTGACCCCCGGCGTCGTGGTCGATGGAAAGCTGGTGACCACGGATCTGGTTCGGATCAATCTGGGCATCCGGATCATGCTCGGCTCCTCGTACTACGAGGACTGGAATGACCAGGAGATGTTCGTAACCAATGATCCGCTAGGCAATCCGGTGGACCGTCGCCATCCTTGGAACCAGCACACCAACCCGAAGCCGCAGCGCCGTGATCTGGAGGATAAATACAGTTGGGTGATGTCGCCGCGCTGGTTTGACGGCACCGACAACCTGGCACTGGATACCGGCGGCGGACCACTGGCCCGGCTCTGGTCGACGGCGCTGGCCGGGCTGGTCGACATCGGCTACATCAAGTCCACCGGCCAGAGCGTGCAGATCAACCTGCCCAAGACCGCTCTAAAGGGGCCGGTGGAACTGGAGTGGAAAATCCCGCAGTGGAGCAACACGCTGGAGCGCAACCGGGCGCGTACCTACTTCCAGGCCTACGCCGCCGCCGCCGCCCTGCACTTCGCGGAAAAGGCGCTGGAGGAAATCCGGGCCGGGCGAACCAAAACCTGGGAGTCTTTTGAAGTCCCGGACGAGGCCGTCAGCTGCGGCTTCACCGAGGCCGTCCGCGGGGTGCTTTCCCACCACATGGTGATCCGGGACGGCAAAATCGCCAATTACCATCCCTACCCGCCGACGCCGTGGAACGCCAGTCCCCGCGATGCATCGGGAACTCCCGGGCCATACGAGGACGCGGTGCAGGGCCAGCCCATATTCGAGGAAAACGACCGGGAGCACTTCAAGGGGATTGACATTATGCGCACGGTCCGCAGCTTCGATCCCTGCCTGCCGTGCGGGGTTCACATGTACATGGGCGACGGCAAGTCCCTGGACCTGCTGCACTCACCCACGCAGTCACTCACCGGAGAATAGCGGTGGCCGGCCAAGGCGCGGTGGTTGCTGCCGGGGAAGCGCAGTTCCGGGCCGCCGGGGAGCGGATCAGCACCCTGCTGGATGGGCTGTCGGCCGGTGGCGCCGTAGCCCACGAACGAGCCGAAGAGCTGGTGCGGCAGGTAACGGACCTGTACGGCGCGGGGCTGGAACGCATCTTGGGCGTGCTCAGTGAGCGGGGAGCCCTCGACGACGACACGCTGGAAGCCCTCTGCGCCGATGAGCTGATCTGCGGTCTTCTGCTGGTCCACGGCCTGCACCCGCAGGACGTTCCGGCCCGGGTGTCGGCCGCGCTGGAGAGCGTGCGCCCGTATCTGGGATCACACGGCGGGGACGTCGAACTGCTGGGCATCGACGACGACGGCGTGGTGCGCCTGCGTCTGCTCGGCAGCTGCCACGGCTGCCCGTCGTCGTCAGTCACACTGAAGCTGGCCGTCGAGGACGCCATCCTCTCCGCCGCGCCGGAGGTGACATCCATCCAAGTCCAGGCGGAGGAGCAACCGGCCGCGTCCCCGGCCCTGATCCCCCTCGAAGCGCTGCGGCTCCGCCTGGACCAGCCTGGGAGCGGGCACGGCACCGGCTCGCCGGCCGGTGCTTGGGAGTCCGCTCCGGAACTGGCCGGGCTGGAACCCGGTGAAGTGGCAGGCTTCCTGATCGGCTCCGTGCCGGTGCTCGCCTGCCGGTCCGGCCAAGATATCTATGCGTACCGGGACTATTGCCCGCGCTGCACGGGTTCGCTGGCGGGAGCCGTGCTGCAGCGCGCCCTGGCCGCCGCCGCCGGCGGTGGTTTGCTGCGCTGTCCCACCTGCCGCAGCCACTTCGACGTCCGCAAGGCGGGGATCTGTCTGGAGGAGACGGACCTGCACCTTGACCCACTGCCGCTGTTGGTGCGCAGCGGCGTTCTGTCCGTGGCCGTGCCCGTTTCGGTGCCCGTGGCCGGGGGCACGGCGTAATGAGCCTGGACACTTCGCCGGACGCCGGCAGTGGTGTCCGGCCCAGGGGCGGTGCACTGTCCCAACCCACGCTGTCCGTGCTGCGCCGGATTGCCAGTTCCCGGCCGCAGCCTACCGTCGGCGAGCGCTGTGACATGTGCGCGGAGCCGATCCCGGCAACCCATCAGCATGTCGTGGACGTGGACAGCCGCGCGATGATGTGCACCTGCCGGCCGTGCTACCTCCTGTTCACCGACAGCACCGCCCATCTGCGCTACCGCTCTGTCCCCGACCGTTACCTGTCCTTTCCCTCCTTTGAGCTGGGCCAGGGGCAATGGGACGAACTGGAGATACCCGTGGGACTGGCGTTCTTCTTCGCCAACTCCCAGCTGGGGCGCGTGGTGGCGTTCTATCCCGGCCCCGCCGGGGCCACCGAATCCGAATTGCCGCTTGGCGCCTGGGACGGCGTTCGGGCCGCGAACCCGGAGCTGGAAACCGCCCGCCCGGACACCGAGGCGCTGCTGATCCGCGCACCGGGACCGGAACGGCAGGTAGCGGACTGCCATCTGGTGCCCATCGACGCCTGCTATGAGCTGGTGGGTCAACTGCGCCGGGTCTGGCGGGGGTTCGACGGCGGCCAGCAGGCCCGCGCCCAGCTGGCGGAGTTCTTCGACAAAGTCTGCAGCCGCAGCAAGGACGCACCCGCCTGCCTGCCCGACGTCACTTCCGGGGGGCGGCGGCCATGACTGATCTGGAGTTCGCGGTTCGGGACATCGTGCCAGAGCCCTACGCCGCCGCGCCCCAGCTCACCGCGCGGCTGCACATTACCGAATCGAGCGGTGCCGCCGTCCATGCCATCGCGCTGCGCTGCCAGGTCCGCATCCAACCCCAACGCCGCGCTTACGATGCGGAGGAGGAGGCTGGTTTGACGGATCTCTTCGGCCCGCGCGTCCGCTGGCCGTCCACCCTGAAGCCGTTCCTGTGGATGCAGTGCGGCACCATGGTGCAGGGTTTCAGCTCAGGCACCGAAGTGGATCTTCCGCTCCCCTGCACGTACGACTTCGACGTCGCAGCTGCCAAATACCTTCATGCACTGCGGGACAGGAATATTGCTTTGGACTTCCTTTTTTCCGGCACGGTCTTCACCAAGGGCAGCAACGGCTTTGGTGTGGAGCAGGTGCCGTGGGACCGGGAAGCGTCCTACCAACTGCCGGTTTCCGTCTGGCGGGAGCTGATGGACAGTTTCTTCCCCAACTCCGGCTGGATCCGGCTGGACCGCGACATGCTCTCTGCGCTGGCGCAGTACAAATCCGCCCGCGGGCTGATCTCCTGGGACGCCGCCGTGGAGAGCCTGCTGGCCAAGGCGGGTGAGCCCGTCCAATGAGTACCAGCCTAAGTCTGGCCCGCGTCATCGCCGACGCGGTGCTCTATGAGGGATATCTGCTCTACCCCTACCGCGCCTCCTCCCAAAAGAATCAGTCACGCTGGCAGTTCGGCATCCTTGGGCCACCGGGGGCCTCGGCGGCCGGCGTGGGCGAAGAGTCATCAATGTTTGCGGATTGTCTGCTGCAGGCCGGTCCCGCGGCCGGCATCGAAGTGCGGATCCGCTTCCTTGCGCTGCAGACCCGCACGGCGGAAAAGGCCAACGACGACGACGGCTTCACCGAGGTGCCGGAACTGCGGATTGGCGCCCTGCGTTGGTTGAGCTGGGACGAAGCGACCGAGCACGAGGTGGCGTTGGGCCCTTTCAACACGGCCGAACTGATGGCCGGGTGCAGCATTCCTGTGCAGATCCCCGCCAGCCGCGAAATCGAGCCGCTGATCGATGCCAGCGGAAACGTCGCCGGCAGACTGGTGCGAAGCCGCCGCGCGCTGCAGGGAACGGTAACGCTGCAGGCGGCCGAAGTTCGCGGCAGCTTCGCGGGTACCGGCCGGCTGCTGCGGGTTCGCGTGACGGCCGAGAATACAGCCGCAGGGGTGGCGTCGGACAAGCAGGTTGCGATCGCCACGTCGTTTATCGGCACGCACCTGCTCCTGAGCGTCGAGGACTCGGACTTCCTCTCCCTGCTCGATCCGCCGGAGGCCGCCCGGGAGGCTGCCGCTTCCTGCTCCCAGCACCGATGCTGGCCAGTGCTGGCCGGCCCCGAAGGCCAGACCGATGTCCTGCTGCTCTCCCCCATCATTTTGTATGACCACCCGGCAGTGGCCCCGGAAAGCTCCGTGGCCCTGTTCGATGCAACCGAAATCGACGAGATCCTCACGCTGCGGATACTGACGCTCACGGAGGAGGAAAAGTCCGAAGCGCGGGCCACGGACCCGCGGGCCGGCGCAATCATCGATAAGTGTGAGGCGATGAGTGCAGACGAACTCGCACAGTTGCACGGCGCACTGCGGAACCCGCATGCCCTCGATGATACCGCCGGCACGGCCGCAGTGCCCACGGCTGGAGGACCCCCCATGGGGGCGGATGTCTTCCCCGGACTTTCCGGGTTGTCCTCAACGGAGGCTCCCTGGTGGGATCCGGCCGAAGATGCCAGCGTTCGCCCGGAAACCGACGCGGTGATGATCGATGGAATTCCGGTGGCCCGGGGCAGCCGGGTGACAATCACCCCGCGGCGCCGGGCGGACGCGCAGGATCTCTTCTCCGCCGGGCAGATCGCCCGCGTGACGGGTGTCCACTTCGACGTCGACGGCAGCACCCATGTCGCCGTCGTCATCGAAGCAGACCCGGCGGCGGAACTACAGGAATGGTATGGCCGGTACCTTTATTTTGCGCCGGACGAGCTGGAGCCGCTGGTGCCCGAGCCGCGGAACAACCGATGAAAGGAAAGCCATCATGAAAATTATTGGAATGGCCGCCACGGCCATGGCACTGGCGGCCGCCGGGCTGGCGGTCGTGGTCGGGCTGCGTTCTGTTCCCGACGTCCAGCGATATTTGAAAATACGTCAGATGTGAACTATTTCCTGCAGCATCCCGAAGCACCGGCGCTACAGACGCCGGGGACTCAGACGCGGGTCCTGGTGGCAGGCATCGGCAACATATTCCGGGGCGACGACGGTTTTGGACCCGAGGTGATTACGCGCCTCATCGACACTGCCGGCGGCGTCGGGAATCCGGGAGTGCGGCTGGTGGACTATGGCATCCGCGGACTGCATCTGGCTCTGGACCTGCTGGACGGCGTGGACGCCCTGATACTCGTGGATGCGCTGCCCGCGCCGGAGGCCACCGGCGCCGGCCGCGATGAGAAGGTAACGGGCGCCATGGTGCCCGGCAGCATCCGCATCCTGGCGATTGGGCCCGAAGACATCCGCAGTGCTGGGCTGCCCTTCGGTCCAGCCCTGGATCCGCACGGTATGGACCCGTTCACCGTGCTGAAACGCCTGAGTGCCATGGGCGGTTTCCTGCCGTTGACCTATCTGGTGGGCTGCACCGTGGCCTCAATCGAGGACGGCATTGGCCTGTCCCGGGAAGTATCCCGTTCCGTGCCCGCAGCTGTGGCCGCGGTCAGGAACCTTATCGCGACCACCATCCCGGCCCGGCTGCCGGCGGTGGCGGCACCCGCAGCGAATGTTCAAGGCCGCCAGCAACTGTAACTGAACCACAGACCGTAAGGAGAACGCCGATGTGCTTAGGAATTCCCGGCCGGGTGCTGGAACGCCTTCCCGGCTACGGTGATCAGCTGGCTCTGGTGGATGTGGCTGGCGTCCAGCGGAAAATCAACATTGGACTGTTGGATGAGGGTCCTCTGGAGCCGGGAACCTGGGTCATTATCCACATGGGATTTGCGCTGGAGCGGGTGGACCAGGCGGGCGCCGATCATGCCATGGACTCACTGGAGCTGATGGGCAGCGGCCCGCTCGGGGAGGACGAAACGCCCTGATCAGCCTTCGAGCGCCACGGCCGTTCCCCGGTGCTCCACCGAGCCGTTGGCAATTTTCAGGTGCCGGGCGGTGAAGTACCGCAACCGCTGGAGCTGACCCACGCTCAGCCTGTCGCAGATCCAATCCCAATGCAGCGAGACCGCGTCGCCTGCCGCAAGGCCAGCGACGAAGCCGCTCCCGTTGATCGCAAACCTCGCCGTCTCCACCTTGGCCTCGCCCAGCGAAAGCATCCGTCCGTCCCAAGCCAGCGGCCTGGAGCGAACCACTGCTTCATCACCCGTGATCGCCAACACCTCGCCCCAGCGGATACGGCACTGGTCCAGCACGTTTAAGGCGGTGGCAAAGCGCCGGTCATCGCGGAGCAGGCCCAGCCAGGGATAAATCTCCAAAACATGGAAACTATGGTGTGGAACGCCGCCGGCCAGGACTCCCTCCACCAGATGCGAAAACTGGGTCCCGGTGCGGGCACGGAAACGGTCCTCCATGGAGTTGCCAATGTTTCGCACACCGACCCGCTCCAGCAGCGGATTGCCGACCCAATATGCCTCGACCACCCGGTAATCGAGCGGATCCGCGATGCCGGTGGCGCCGGCGATCAGCTCGAGATAGGGCCAGGCTCCGGCAAACCCCTTGGCTAGTTCGCGCAACCCGGAATCGGTGACGCCGGCCTGGCCATAATGCAGCAGCGCGTCGCTGTCCGCGGGTCCACAGCTGCCACGGGAATTGGGCGGATAGGCATAACGGACAAACAATTGGGCGCCGTTGACAACACTGCTGATTCCGCCGTCGACCACCGTGCCGGAATTTATCACGTCTGGGCCTCGTTCCGCAAGGGTAAAGCTTTCACACAAGCTAGTCGGAACGCTAGCACCACGGCCCCACCGCCACAAGGAGCCGGATCATACCATTGACACCCCCGCTGTTCAGGCGGATGCTCTAAGCAACAGAGCCCGAGCAGCTCCGACTGCTCTTTCGCCGCTAGGAGGCCAGCCTGTGGAGCGTTCCGCGCTGAATCGCCGGTCGGTTCTGACCATGGGATTGCTCGGCGGCGGCGCGGCCCTGCTGTCCTCCTGCGGCTCGGCAGGGGCGGGAGCGCCCGTGTCCGCACCCGCAGCAGGAAAGAGCATCCAGCTGACCGATCAGCGTGGAAAGGTCCTGACCTTTGATCGGCCCCTTACCCGCGTGGTGACCATCCCAATGCCCACGGCATCACTGCTGATCGCCGTGGATCGGCGGGCGGATCACCTGGTCGGCATGCATAACGCCTCCTGGCAGGCCATCCGGTCCGGAACCATGGGCAGGATGTTTCCCGACGCACTCAAGATTCCGCACGGCATCGCCACAGCGGACTTCACTCCCAATGTGGAGAGCATCCGCGCACTGAACCCTGAGGCTGTGGTTCAATGGAGTGATTCCCAATTGACCGACCCACTGGAAAACGCCGGTCTGAAGGTAATCGGGCTGGCCAACACCGGTCAACAGTCAGATGTTGACGCGTGGATAAGCCTCTTCGCGGCCATGCTGGGCAAGCCTGACCGGGCCATGGAAATGAAGGCACGCAGCGACGACGAGCTGCACACCATCCTGGCCCTGGCCTCCGGCCGGTCCGGCCCAGGTCCGGGCGTGCTGTACTTCAACCGCTTCAGCGGTGGCCTCAAGGTGGCCGGCAACGGCAGCTACAACGATTTCTACATTAAGGCCGTTGGCGCCCGCAATCCCGCCACCGGCGATGCCGGCGTCAAGGGCTCGGGCATGGTCGGGGTGGACATCGAACAGGTGTTGGCCTGGAACCCGGACATCATGCTGCTGGGCAATTTCGATGACGCCCTTCCCCCGGATCTTTATTCCGATTCCGTCTGGCAGAACGTGGCGGCCGTCCGCAACCGCCGAGTCTACAAAGTACCGCTGGGCGGTTATCGTTGGGATCCCCCGGGGCAGGAATCGCCACTGATGTGGCGATGGCTCACGGATATCTGTTTTCCGCGCTCGGGTGCCTCGACGCTGCGCGGCGTCATTCCGGGCTACTTTGATTTCCTGTACGGCCGCAAGCCGGATCAGGAGGAGATTGACACCATGTTGTGGATGAACGCGAACAGCCGGTCGGCCAATTACCAGCAATTCCATGGCAAGTGAGCTCCGCGGGCACCAATCGGGACGCCTCCGCGCGCACCAATCGGCACGTCTCCTCCAGCGCCAACCGCCACGCCTGCTCCAGCACCAGTCGGGAGGCCCGCGGCAGGACCAACCGGGGCTCCTCCGGAGGTCCGCGGCTGGCCCCGGGCCCAGGATTAGAGGTCCCATCGCAGGCACCGCGCTCCTGTTGCTGGTCATCTCTTTGCTGGCGCTGGCGTTGGGACGCTTTGACGTTTCTTTCTGGCATGTGCCCCAGATCCTGATTTCCCGCGTTCTGCCGCTGCAGGTGCCGGTGGATGCGTCCGAGGAAACCGTGGTGCTGCTGGTGCGGCTGCCCCGCGTTCTGCTGGCCCTGCTGGTGGGCGGCGGACTGGCCATCGGCGGCGCCGCTCTGCAGGCCATCTTCCGCAACCCCCTGGTCAGCCCGGAGATCATCGGCGTTTCGGCCGGAGCGTCCTTTGGCGGTGCGCTGGCGCTGCTGTTCGGCCTGGGATCCCTGGTGTTGGTGGGTGGTTCCTTCACCTTCGGACTCGCTGCGTTGTGCCTGCTCTTCCTCATCACCGCCGGCAGGGGCGGCACTCCACTGCTGATGATCGTGCTGGGCGGAGTGGTGGTGGGTTCGTTTTTCTCCGCCCTCGTGGCGCTCATCACCTACCTTGCCGATCCGTTCACCACTCTGCCGGCGATTGTCTTCTGGCTGTTGGGCAGCGTCGCGAGCGCCAATTACGCAAAAGTGCTTACCGCCGTCGTGCCGATCCTGGTCGGGACCGGTACCCTGCTTGCCCTGCGCTGGCGGATCAACGTCCTCTCGCTCGGCGATGAAGATGCCGCGGCGCTGGGGCTGCGGCCACGCATCCTGCGCTGGGTGGTGCTGATCGCCGTGGCGCTGATCGTGGCGGGCGCGGTGGCCGTCAGTGGCGTGATCAGCTGGGTGGGACTGGTCATTCCCCATCTGGCGCGAATGTGGGTTGGCCCGGATCACCGGGTGTTGCTGCCCGTCAGCTTTTTCCTGGGTGGAGCCTACATCGTTGCCGTGGACACCGTGGCGCGCACGCTTACAGCCGGGGAAATTCCACTGGGTGTGCTGACCGCCCTGATTGGTGCTCCCGTGTTTTTCCTGCTGCTGCGCCGCCATCGCGACAGGATCTGGGACAGTGCTTGAGTTCGACGACGTCGGCTATGGCTATGGCGCAAAGGCGTGGGTCTTCCGCCACGTGGGTTTCCGGCTGCCGGCAGCTACCGTGACGGCCGTGCTGGGCCCCAACGGCAGCGGCAAAACCACGCTGATCCGCTGCGCAGCCGGTCTGCTGGCGCCGGCGGAGGGCACCGTAAAAAGGCTGGACAGCGTGGGATACGTCCAGCAGGCCCACGGCAACGCCTTTGCGTACCGATCGCTGGAGATGGTGCTGATGGGACGCGCCCGGCAGATACGCCTCTTCCACTCACCCGGGGAGGCCGATCGGCGGGCCGCCCATGCGGCGATGGAGCGGGTCGGAATCGCGGAACTGGCGGACCGGCTGTTTCCAACGCTCAGCGGCGGGGAGCAGCAGCTGGTCCTGATTGCCCGCGCCATCGCCACCGAGTGCCCCCTCCTGGTGCTGGATGAACCATCCACAGGATTGGATCTGAAGAACCAAGGCAGGGTGCTGACGCTGCTGCGGGATCTGGTGGCGGACGGCATGACCCTGCTGCTGAGCACGCATGATCCGGCCCATGCCCTGTACCTGGCCGATGCCGTTGTCCTGATGTACCCGGATGGCGTCCGGGTAGGCCCGGCCATAGAGCTGCTGACCGCGGCCGAACTCAGCGCCCTGTACGGAGTTGGACTGAGCATGCCCGCGTACCGGGAAGGCAGCGGAGTGCTGCGGCGGGCCGTGGCCATACAGTATGACGCGCGGTCGGAGCTGCGATCGGAAACATCGCCGGGGCCTGTGCAGGGGCCTGTGCCGGATATGACGGCGGGGGCGCGGCCGGCCGCCGAACCGCCGTCCGCCGAACCGCCGTCCGCCGAACCGCCGTCCGCCGATCCGCCGTCCGCCGATCCGCCGTCGACCGGGTCCTCCGACCCACAACCCCAAGCCTGGGCCACCCCCGCCAAACACAGCTGAGGCCCATGTTTATCCCCAAACATGGGCCCTCAGCGCGGCGATGATGGTCCGGTTAGACTCCGACCTTCTCGCCCTGAGCCAACGGCCCAGCTACGACGGGTTCCTCCAACTCATCCTGGCTCCCGGTTGTCTCGCCGTGGGCCAGCATGGTGGACTCGTCGAACGGTTCCAGCCGGTCCAGCACGCGGTCAACACGGGCCCGGTCAATTTCCTTGACCCAGGTCCCCATCAGGACGGTGGCAACGGCGTTGCCGGTGAAGTTGGTCAGCGCCCGTGCCTCGGACATAAACCGGTCGATGCCGACAATGAAGGACACGCCGCCCACCAGGTCCGGGCGGTGGGAGGCAAGGCCGCCCGCAAGGGTCGCCAGACCCGCGCCGCTGACCCCGGCAGCTCCCTTGGAGGCCAGGATCATGAAGACCAGCAGGCCAATCTGCGATCCGAGATCCAACGGCTTGCCGAGCGCGGAGGCCACAAAGAGCGCTGCCATGGTCAGGTAAATGGCCGTGCCGTCCAGGTTGAACGAGTACCCGGTGGGAACGGTTATGCCCACCACCGGCTTGGACACGCCGAGGTGTTCCATCTTGGCGATCAGGCGGGGCAGCGCCACCTCGGAGGATGAGGTGGAGACGATCAGCAAATATTCGCGGCCCAGGTAGCGCATCAGTTTGAAGATATTAACCCCGGTGACCAGCTTCAGCAGGCTGCCCAGAATCACCACGATGAAGATGACGCAGGTGAGGTAGAAGGCTCCCATCAGGGACAGCAGGCTCAGCACGGCCTGCCAGCCGGTCAGGCCGACGACGGCGGCGATCGCACCAAACGCTCCCACCGGAGCCAGCCACATGACCATGATCAGGATGCGGAACACCAGCGCCTGGATGTAGCTGATGCCGGTCAACACCGCCTTGCCGGTTTTGCCCATCCGCTGCAGCGCAAAGCCTGTCAGCAGCGCCACCAGCAGGGTCTGCAGGATGTTGCCGGCCGTGAGCGAGGAAACCAGGGACGTTGGAATGATGCCAAGCACGAACTCCGTGGCCGAGGAACTCTCCGCCGGGGCCTTGTAGACCGCGTCCTTGAGGTGCAGGCCCGCACCGGGATGGATGATGTTACCCACCACCAGTCCGATGGCCAGGGCAAAAGTGGACATCACCATGAAGTACGCCAGCGCCATCCCGCCCACCTTGCCCACCGTGGCAGCCTTGGTGATGGAACCGATGCCCAGCACGATGGTGCAGAAAATGATGGGCGCGATCATCATTTTGATTAGACCGATGAAACCGTCGCCAAGCGGCTTCAACTGTGCGGCGAAGCCGTCCTTGCCCGGGAAGGACAACCCGACGATGACGCCAAGAATTACCGCCACAACGACGGCGATGTATAACCAATGAGACTTATCCAGCTGCTTACGGCGGACCGGTGCGGTTGACTCTCTTCGCTGAGAGGTCATGGGGGGGCACTCCTTGAATGTTGGATGGAATTGAAACGAAGGGAATGGAGCAGGAATCGAAGACGGGTGGAATTGTGAACGGAAGGAATTGAGTACGGAGGGAATTGAACGTACGGCTTGGTGGTCAAGTGGCTAGGCTGGAAAGAGCGGAACTCTCTTGGGCACTTGAACCAGCATGGCGCCAACTGTGACTATGCTCACCCTTGCGGTCATATTGTTCACAGCCAGGAGAGCCGGCGCCCGCTGTCCCTCTTTTATCCCGATTGTTCACGAAAGGAGCCGGAGATGATTTTCCAGAACTGGAGTATTGCCCGCCGGCTTTTCGTTGGACAGTTGGTGTTCCTGCTGGCCTTGACGGCGGTCGTGGGAACGGCGGCCGTGCTCGACTCCCGCGACAGGCTATACGGCCAGGCGGAGGAACGGATGGCCGCAATTGCAACCACCATTGCGGACAGTCCGCTGGTCCTGCAGGCCGCCGGATCGTCCGATCCGAGTGCCCTGCTGCAGCCCTACGCCCGAGCGGTGATGGCCGGTGCCCGGGTGGACTTCATCACCATTATGGCGACGGACCGGACCCGGTGGACGCACCCAACACCATCGGAGATCGGCAAAAAATACATCGGCTCCATCGACCAGGCACTTGCCGGTCGGACGTACACCGAAATTACCGCCGGCACGCTGGGTCCGTCCGTACGTGCGATAGTTCCCGTGCGGGACGCCGCCGGCAAGGTCCAGGCCCTCGTTGCGGTGGGCATGGCCGTAACAAATCTCCAAGTGGCTCTCAATGGCAGGCTGCCGGCCATTCTCGAGCTGGCCCTCGCACTGCTGTTGGGTGGTTCGCTGGCTTCGTGGCTGCTGGGCAGGTATTTGGCCCGGGTAACTCTGGGGTGGGGACCGGAACGCTTGGGCCAGCTGTTTGTCTATTACGAATCTGTGCTGCACTCGGTCCGCGACGGGCTGGTCCTGGTGGACCGCAATGGGGAGCTGGTGATGTACAACGACCAGGCTGCCGAGCTGCTCGGAATAGCCGCACCCGTGGAAAACCAGTCTTCCCCCCGGCTGGAAGCGCTGAATCTACCCGACAGCCTGGATGCGCTGCTGCGCAGCGGCCGCACCGCCCGGGATGAAATTCACCTGACCGACACGCGGCTGCTGGTGGTCAGCCAGGAACCGGCGCGCTCCCCCGAAGCCATGCCCGCGGGCTCCCGTGCCGCCTTCAGCCCGGCGGACGAGGCGTCCACACCGCCGGAGGGGAAGTTCCGCAAGGCCCGCCGGCCCAGGATCGGCACGGTGACTATGCTGCAGGATCACACCGCGCTGATGGAACTGGCTGACGAGCTGCGCTCGACCAGAACCCTGACGGACGCGCTTAGGGCCCAAACACACGAACATGCCAACCGGATCCATACACTGGTGTCGCTGCTGGAGCTGGGCCGCACCGCCCAGGCCCTGGAATTTGCAACGGCGGATCTGCAGCTGAGCCAACAATTGGCCGACGAGGTGGTGAGCTCGGTCGATGAGCCTGTGGTTGGCGCACTGCTGATGGGCAAAATGTCGCAGGCCAGCGAACGCGGAATTGAGCTGCGGGTCAACACGGAAGCGGTTCCCTCACCGGCGGTGCTGAGCGCCCATGACGCCGTAACCATCCTGGGAAACCTGATTGACAACGCAATGGACGCCGCAGCCGAAGGCCAGGAGCCGCGGTGGGTGGAGGTAGCCATCCGCAGCACGGCGGATTCGCTGGTCCTGGAGGTTTCCGACAGCGGCTCCGGTATTGACCTTGACGAGGCGCAGAAAGTACTCGCACACGGTTACAGCACGAAGAAAGGCGAACGCCACGGGCGCGGAATCGGCCTGGCTTTGGTCAGGCAGTCCGTTCAGAGGCTTGGCGGAGAACTGCGGATCAGCCAGCGGCAGGGCGCGGTTTTCACCATCACCCTTCCGCGGGAGCGTGCCGCCAGCCCGACCGGCAGCGGCACCCCTAACGGCGACCCTGCCGGCGGCCCGGCCGAAAAGAAGACTCTGGATGGGAGCCGAAGATGGTGAGGGATGCTGCGAAGAGTCCTTCACCGCAGCCCGCCGACCACCCCATCCGGGTGCTCGTGGTCGATGATGAACCGATCTCCGCCGATGCCCACGCGGTCTACGTGCAGCGGTTGGAAGGCTTCGCTCTTGCGGGCGTGGCGCACGATGGACAAGGCGCGCTGCGCAGCCTGCAGGATGCGGCTGCTGCCGGGACACCTGTTGATCTGATCCTGCTCGACATGAACCTCCCGGATCTCCATGGCCTGGACGTCAGCCGGCGCATTCGTTCCGCCGGGAACGCGGTGGACATTATTGCCATCACGGCGGTCCGGGAACTGACGATAGTGCGCGGAGCCATTTCCGCGGGGATCGTCCAATACCTGATCAAACCCTTTACGTACGCCACCTTCGCGGAGAAACTGGCCAATTATCGGGCGTTCCGGCGCCAATTGGAGACACAGTCCGCGTCCGCTTCACAAACCGGTGTCGATCAGGCTTTCGCCAGTCTCCGCAGCCCCGTGGACGTGCCCTTGCCCAAGGGGCTCTCGGACGGAACGCTGGCCGCCGTCGTCGTGCTGCTCAAATCCCGCCAAGGACCCGTCTCCGCGGCCGAGGTGATGGAGCAGTTGGGCATGTCCCGGGTGACGGCACGGCGTTATCTGGAGTATTTGGCCGAGCAAGGGTCGGTTCGCCGTGATGCCCGCTACGGGACCCCCGGGCGGCCGGAAAATGAATATCGCTGGCTTCGTTAGCCCGGTCGGGCGGTTGATGAAGCCACGTCCGTGGAAGGCACGACGTTCAGCGAGGTCATCATTCGTTTCAGGAACAGGTACTCCTCGGAGTGCATGAAGACGCGCGCCCCATCGAGGGAATCAAAAACGTGGACGGCTCCGTTGTGCCGGCCGGACCCGACGCTGTCCGGATATTTTTCGCTCTGCTCCGCGAACGAAACCGTCACCGGGACGGCACCAACGGGCCGCACCGCGACATTGGGATGTGTGCAGGGATCGGGCACATCGATTTCACCGCTGATGGCAATGGACGAGATGGTCACCGGCCCAGCGGCCAGCCCGCTCACGCGGTAGACAAACTGCACCGCGCTGTTCCCCCCTGCGCCAACGCCGGGAACGGGGGCGCGGTCCAAGGTCGAGACCATTTTGGAGCCGACACAGGGAGGTCCGATCGGAAAGCCAGCCACCGCGTAGCTCAGTGCGGCCACGATGGCGCCGTGCCCATTGAAGACCAGGGCGGAAAAGTTCGGTTCCGGTCCCAGCGCGCTGCCGACTGTATCAATCAGCCAGCCGGGCGGCAGGTCAAAAGAGAGGGCCTTACCGGCGGAGCCGAACACGGTCCAGCCCTTGAAGGGCCCGACGACCGTGTGTGCTGCGGTGCCGGGACCCGCCGTGTCCGAGGGTAGCCCAAAGGCCGTTACGGCACCGCCCTCGCCAACCGGACCAGCCGGTTTCAGCAGAAAAAGCCCCGTGGCTATCAGCACCACGATCACGGCCACGCTCACGGCGGCGGCCGTGGCCGGAAGCCGCCGTTTCCGCGGCTCCCGCAACGGCACTTGGGCCACTGCGTGCAGATTATCGCCGCCGGCATCGCTGCCCCGGACTCGATCCAGGATTTCCGCGGCCAGCAGGTCATCGTGCAAGATGCCGCACGCCGGATCCAGGGCCGCGAACTCCTCGGTCACGACGACGGTGCTCCAGCTCCGGGCGCCCTTCCGTTCCGGCTCCAGCACTTCCGCCGCGGCCGCGAGCGCAGCAAGCGCGCCCCGCCGGTCCCGCCGCACCGTCCGTTCGCTTTCCTCCAGGACGGCTGCGGTCCAATTCGGCGCCAAGGCGTCCCAACAGCTCAAGATGAGGTGCTCCCGGTGTCGCTGCGCCAGCCCCGACCAGGCCATCGAGAGCACGGAGTCGTTGTCCGGGTCCAGCGGTGAGGCGGTGCCCGATACGGCGCGCCATATTCCTTCGGCTTGAAACAGGAGCCAGGGCAGGGCCGCGGTGTCCGCCGTCGCCTGCCGTTGCCAGGCGAGCTCATAAACGCGCTGCGCCGCGGCCACGGCCTCGGCCTCGATAAGCCGGCGGCGGAAGAATGCCAGCACGCGGGGAAAATTGTCCGTTTGAGCGGCCGTGAAGTCGAAATCCACTTCCCTGAGCATCGGCACCCCTCAGTCGGGCCGTTCCGGTCCTTTGACTTCAGCATAGCAATGGGGGCCAGCGGCAACGCTGTGTTTTTCCTGTTCCCCCGGTTAGGAGCGGCTGCACCAGGCCGAATCGAGAGCGCGTCGGTGCCGAGCTGACTGTATACATGGATACAGTCGATTCCCGGATCTCCCGCATCCGTTTCTGCTGAAGGAGTCTTAGTTGTATACACTGGAAGTCTCCAGCTGATCGAGCCCGGAAGGAGAAAGCATGCGGGCCAGCGACCGCGCTTACGCGACCCTGCGCAACGACATTGTGCAATGGCGGCTGCCGCCCGGCTCCGTCCTGGCGGAAGTGGACCAGGCGCTGCGGCTGGGCGTTTCGCGCACGCCCCTTCGGGAAGCGCTGGCACGGCTGGCCGCCGACGGATTGGCGGCACCGCACTCCGGACGTTCCATGGTGGTGACGGATATTTCGCTGGACCATGTATCGGAGCTTTTTGAGCTCCGCGGCGCGTTGGAGTGCCGAGCCGCGGAACTTGCCGCTGAACGAGGAGACCGGCACGTCTTCGCCACGCTGGCACAGGAATTTTCCGCGGCTGCCACGGCCTTGGAAGGACCCGCAGCGGCACCCGGTAGTGCCGCCGTGGCTGCCGGGCCGGAAGGTTCCGGGGATCCGGAGGATCCGGGCCGGAGCGAGTACTACGCGCTGGTCGACCGGCTGGATTCAGCCATTGACGCAGCGGCCGGAAATGCCTACCTGGCACAGGCACTGCGCAATCTTCGGGTCCACTTGGTCCGGGTCCGCCGCCTGTCCCGCGATAACCCTCCCCGCCTCATCGAAGCGGCCCGCGAACATGCCACCATCGCCGAGGCCATCGCAGCCGGACAGCGCTCCCTCGCGGCCGCAGCCACCACCGTCCATCTATCCAAAAGCCTGAAACATCTACTCTGCACGCACTGAAAGGAATCCCATGGTTGTCCAACACCACGTCCGTGTCCATAAGAGCGGGGAAAACCTGGCCCGCACCGATCAGCTGGCCTACAAAATTGCCCGGGTTGCGACCGATCCGGTGGCGGTGCTGCCGGAGATCACCGAGATGGTGATCAACCGCATCATCGACAATGCCTCCGTAGCCATCGCCTCACTGAACCGGGCACCGATCACCGCGGCGCGGGCCCAGGCCCTCGCACATGCTCCCAGTTCCGGCGGCCGAGGCGCCGGAATCTTCGGCATCTCAGAGCGGGTTTCCCCCGAATGGGCAGCCTGGGCCAATGGTGTGGCGGTCCGCGAACTGGACTACCACGACACCTTCCTGGCAGCCGAGTATTCGCACCCAGGAGATAACATTCCACCCATCCTGGCCGTCGGCCAGCACGTTGGCAGCACCGGCGCCGACCTGATCCGCGGCATCGCCACGGGCTACGAGATCCAGGTGGACCTGGTGAAAGCCATCTCACTGCACAAGCACAAGATCGATCATGTGGCCCACCTGGGCCCGTCTGCCGCCGCAGGGATCGGCACCCTGCTGGGCTTGGATGCGGACACCATCTTCCAGGCCGTTGGCCAGGCTCTGCATACGACGACGGCGACGCGGCAGTCACGCAAGGGCGAAATCTCCACTTGGAAGGCCCATGCACCGGCCTTTGCCGGGAAAATGGCGGTGGAAGCGGTGGATCGGGCAATGCGCGGCCAGACCTCTCCAACGCCGATTTATGAGGGCGAGGACGGCGTCATTGCCTGGCTGCTGGACGGACCCGACGCTTCCTACCAAGTGCCGCTGCCGGCCGAGGGTGAAGCGAAGCGCGCCATCCTGGATACCTACACCAAGGAACACTCCGCCGAATACCAGGCGCAGGCGTGGATCGACCTGGCCCGTAAGCTGCACCGCGAACATCCCGAACTGGCGGACTCTGCCAAGGTGGCGGGCATCGTCATTTCCACCAGTCACCACACGCACTTCGTGATCGGCTCCGGGGCCAACGATCCGCAGAAGTACGACCCCACCGCCTCGCGCGAGACGCTGGACCACTCCATCCCGTACATCTTCACTGTGGCTCTGCAGGACGGCGCCTGGCACCATGTCGCCTCCTACGCCCCGGAGCGCGCCGCGCGGCCGGACACCGTTGACCTGTGGCACAAGGTGAGCACGCAGGAGGACCCGGAATGGACCCGGCGCTATCATTCGCTGGATCCCCAGGAGAAGGCGTTTGGTGGCAGTGTGGAAATCACGCTGACGGACGGGAGCATCATCACCGACGAGATCGCCGTGGCGGACGCCCATCCGCTCGGCGCCCACCCGTTTGCCCGCGCGCAATACATCAACAAGCTGCGAACCCTGGCGACGGGCGAGGGCGGGAAGCCGCTGGTCGAGGAGGCCGAAATCAATCGATTCCTGGCCCTGGTGCAGCGCCTGCCGGAACTGGGTCCGGGGGAACTGGACGGGCTGAATATTTCCGCTGCCGCCGGAGTTCTCAACCTTTCTGACGCACCGAAGGGACTGTTCTGATGCTGTACTCCGCCACCACACCCGCGCAGAAACGGGAAGCGTTCCGCACCGGTCTGGCCTCGGCCGAACTTCAGCAGTTCCCGGGGGCGTTCAATCCACTCTCCGCCCGGCTGATCCAGGAGAAGGGTTTTGACGGGGTCGATATTTCCGGTGCTGTGCTGGCCAACGATCTGGGTTTGCCTGACATTGGGCTGACCACGCTGACCGAGGTGGCCACCCGGGCTGGCCAGATTGCGCGGATGACGGATCTGCCCTGCATCGTTGATGCCGACACCGGCTTCGGCGAACCGATGAACGTGGCCCGGAGCATCCAGGAACTGGAGGACGCCGGACTGGCCGGCTGCCATATCGAGGACCAGTTCAACCCGAAACGGTGCGGCCATCTGGACGGCAAGAACGTCGTCGACCTGGAAACGGCCACCAAACGCATCCGCGCCGCGGCGGACGCCCGGCGGGATCCCAACTTCCTGATTATGGCCCGCACGGACATCCGCGCCGTGGAGGGGCTGCAGGCCGCCCAGGACCGGGCACGGGCCCTGGTGGACGCCGGAGCGGACGCCATTTTTCCCGAAGCGATGAAGAGCCTGGCCGAGTTCCAGGCCATTCGGGACGCCGTGGAAGTCCCGATTCTGGCGAATATGACGGAGTTCGGTCAGAGCGGACTGTTCACCACCGCACAGCTGTCCTCGGTGGGAGTGAATATGGTCATCTATCCGGTGACACTGCTGCGCAGCGCGATGGGAGCCGCCGAGCGGACTCTGGACGCCATCCGGGCGGAGGGAACGCAGGAATCCGCGGTCCCGCAGATGCTGACCCGTGCACGTTTATATGAATTGGTGGATTATGAGGCGTACAACCATTTTGATACATCCGTTTTCAATTTTCCGGTCCCCGGCAAGCACTGAAGGAGCGTCATGACACCAACATCCGAAGCCACAGGAACCGAAATCCACAAGGGGCTCGACGGCGTTGTCGTTGACAGCACCGCGGTTTCAAAGGTGAATCCGGAGACAAATTCACTGCTGTACCGGGGCTATCCGGTGCAGCAGCTGGCGGCCAAGTGCAGCTTTGAGGAGGTCGCCTATCTGCTCTGGCACGGCGAACTGCCGACGACGGAGCAGCTGGCCGGGTTCGAAAAGGCCGAGCGTGACGGCCGTGGGCTCGAGCGCGCCGTCAAGGCAACGATCGACCTGCTGCCCATCACCACCCACCCGATGGATGTCTGCCGGACGGCGGCCTCGGTGCTCGGCGCCACCCACCCCCAGGCGGAGGAGAACTCCCGCGAAGCCAACCTGAAAAAGTCCATTGACCTGCTGGCCGCGATGCCCGCCGTCGTCGCTTACGACCAGCGCCGGCGCCGCGGCGAAGAGGAGGTCCCGGCCCGCGATGACCTGGGCTACAGCGCGAATTTCCTTTACATGACCTTCGGCCAGGAGGCGGCACCGGAGGTGGTGGAGGCATTCAACGTCTCGATGATCCTCTATGCCGAGCACTCCTTCAACGCCTCCACCTTCACCGCCCGGGTGATCACCTCGACCCTGGCGGATCTGCACTCGGCCGTCACAGGCGCGATCGGCGCCCTGAAGGGTGCCCTGCACGGCGGCGCCAACGAGGCCGTGATGCACACCTTCGAACAGATCACCAGGGACGCCAAGGGTGCGGATCCGGCCGAATCGGCCAAGTCCTGGCTGGATGCAGCGCTCGCCGCGAAGAAGAAGATCATGGGCTTTGGCCACCGGGTTTACAAGAACGGTGACTCCCGCGTTCCGACCATGAAGGCGTCGCTGGACAAGATGGTGGAACACTACAACCGACCCGATCTGGGCCATTTGTATGACGCGCTGGAATCCGCAATGGGCGAAGCCAAGAACATCAAGCCCAACCTGGACTATCCCACCGGGCCGCTGTATCACCTGATGGGTTTCGACACCCAGATGTTCACTCCGCTCTTTGTGGCGAGCCGGATCACCGGCTGGACGGCGCACATCATGGAGCAGTTGGAAGCCAATTCGCTGATCCGGCCACTGAGCGTGTATAACGGTGCTCCCGAGCGGGACGTGCCGTAACAGACGCCGGAGCTGAATGCGGCCCGGCCTGTCCGCCGGACCGCATTCAGCTCCTAAGTCAGTGCAGCGGGTGACCACACCGCCGCAATGGAGTCCGCCACGGTTTCGTTGTCATCATTGAGCACCACCCGTACGGCCAATCGTTCCCCGGTCAGCATGGCCGGGAGCCAGTGCTGAGCATCGGCCCACATCCGCTGGTGCGGCAGGACCGCCACCGGGTGCCATTCGGGCGCAATCTCGTCGCTCTCGGTGGCTTCCCCGTTGAAGGTCCGGGCTAGGAAGATCGTGGCGAACATGTTCCATTCGGTCTTCGCCGGAAAAACGAACTCCACCGTCCCCGCGGGAATTAGATCCGCCGGGAGTACCAGCACGCCCACTTCTTCGGCCACCTCGCGGCAAACCGCCTGCTCCGGGCTCTCCCCCAGCTCCAGGTGGCCACCAATGCCCACGATCTTTCCGGTGCCAAATCCCGCTTTCTTCAGGCCCAGCAGGACCTCCGGACCCTGAGTGGAATCCCGGACCAGGAAGCACAGTGTCACAGCGGCTGCTCTCATTCCCCCAGCCTACGGTCCCTGGCCGATCAGCAGCCCGCGCAGCAACTAAAAGTGCCATGGCCGCATTGGCTGACCGGGCTTCCCCAAAAGCTCGGTTTCCATCGTGCAAACGCTCTCGACTGCACAGCCGCTGGTCGGTATCCCATCGCTGATGGGGCGTGCGCCACCGTGCGCGGCTATGGCTCCACTGCGCAGGGTCCCCGGTGGGGGCATCCGCAGGGTCAGGGGCGTGGGCATCCGCAGGGTCAGGGGCGCGGAGGAAAAACCCTCGGCGTCCCGGGAAAATTGTTCCTGGCCATCCAGGGGCCAGACGCTCTTCAGGTCCGAGGCTCCCAAAACCAGCAGGGCGGCAGTTTCGGCCATGGCAAGCACCGGCCATGCGCTCCGGTGCGCGCTGGCGGGAGGGACTCCTCCTCCCGCTCCAGAGGCGTGCTCGTCGGTAAAGATAGTGGCATTGTCCGCAATTTTTTTCAAGATCCGGCGTCCGAGCAGGACGTCCTCGGCCGCCGCAGCGGCGCCGCAACCGTGCGCCGGGTCGATGGCCTGCAGTTCAGAGACTGTCGGAAAGCCGCAACCAACCGCAGAGTCCGCCGCTGTGCTGCCACCCGCACGGGCCACCGCGTAGGCCCGCCGGGCCAGCCGAAGCCGCCACTGGACGCGCCACCGGTTCTGATCGAGAAGGCCGGATATTTCGGGGATGCGCAGCCCGTCCCAAAGTGCCAGCATCAATATCTCGCGGTCGCTGCCCCGCAACGAGGCAAAAGCCACGGCGGCCGCAGAACCACCAAATGCTGTCCGCTCCGGTCCCGCAGCCCCGCTGAGCAGCAGCGACCGGGCCCATTTGAGCTGCGGCACTAACCGATAGGAGTCCGGCTGCCAGCCAATTTGCTGAGCGAGCCGGCAAATGGTCTCGGCTGCCCGCCGCGACTGCGATTCCGTGGCCAAACGCCGCCGGAAAAAACCGAGCACAGGCAGGAAGTTCGCCAGTTCCCTGACGGAAAAATCATTCTCCAGTTCTGCCAGCATGATTCCTGCTTCCGAGCCGACACCCTACCTATAGGGTAGCGCCGTCAGGGACCGTTGCCCACAAGCTTTTCGCGCAGTGCCACCGGTATCCCGGCGGCTTCGAAGTTGCGGTCCATCCATTGGCCGGAAGTCTGGCCGGCGGCCGCGGTACGGTCCATCAGCTCAGCCCAGCCCAGTACCTGCGCGGACGGTAACTCCGGGTCGTACATGTAGCCGACGCCATCTTGTTTCGCGAAATAAATCAGCTTGGGCCGTGCTGGGGCGGATTGATACGTGGCCCGGAAGGCCATCCATTCATCGGCGCACCCCAACACCACAAAATAATCCGGATGGTCCTCGTAGGTTGTGTCATTGTTCGGCCCGCGCACATTGGAAATCTCGCAGGCTGGTTTACCCGTTGAAGGATTCATAACGATGGTGCGCACTGGCGTTGGTACGGATTTGATCCGCAGGGAGGTCATCATGCGTTTGGTGTTGGCGTAGTCCGTGGTGGCCTGATAAGCGCGAGCCTGCGCCATATTGTGGAAAAAGAGTCCGGCGGGCGACCCCCCGCCACTGCTGGCCCGTCCCGGATAGGGCAGCTCCTCCTGCCCACCGAAGGCAACGTAGAGCAGGCCTCCCGCGCCCTGCTGCTGGACAATGTCCGGCTCGGTGCAGCCGGCAGAGTGTAGGGCAAACGATCCGTCGCTTATTCCGAGTGTGGAGCGTACTGGAGTTCCGTCCAGCACCTGGTAACGGAAGGTGGGAACGTTGCCGGGCCGCGCCGGGTTCAGTCCAGGGACGGGGATCGAGTCCAGACTGACCGACCGCCCCTGTTCCTTGGGATCCAGGGAACAGGTACTCGGGACGTCAGCCCGGCTGCCAAGATTCAGAACACCCTTGACGGCGCCATTCCGGTCCATTACCTGCGCATACAACGTGGATCGGTTTCCCCGCGTGGTCGACACCGAGTTGACCGTCCACGTGGGCGCCAGCTCAAAGGACACCGATGTGTTTAGTGCCTCAAACCGGGACCAGTGCTCAAACGGGCCGTAGGTCCTGGAGGTTGTCGGTTCCGTAAATGACGGCGGGCTGCCGCCGGACAACCGCACCGTGGGTTGCGGCGGCGTGGTCGGTGGCGGGGAATTGAGGCTGACGCCGGCCACCAGCGCGGTCGCGGCGGCGGCGACAAGCACCAACCCGGCCACCGCAGGCCGGGAACTGCGGCGGCGCCGGGAACCGGGCCTGCCGGTGCGTGTGCTGGGCTTCCGGAAGCGGGCTTGAACGCCGGCACCGCCGCTGACGCTGACACTGTCGCCGTCACTGACACTGCCACCGTCGCTGTCGCTTTCGCTGTCGCTGATAAGCAAGCCTTCGTCGCTGATCCGGCGCAGGACTCGAAGGCACAGTGCCTCCTCCGCTCGGTGCTCCCGGTGCAGCGGGTCCAACCTGGACATTGCGGCGGGGTCCAGCCCCAGCGCTGCCGCCAGTGTGGTGGTGGCAGCGCGCAGCCGCCGGTTTATCCGGCGGGAGGCACTTCCTGTTACCTCTGCAATCTCCTGGCAGCTGAGCCCATCCCAGTAGGCCAGCACAAGCAGTTCGCGATCACCAGGACTGAGACCACGCCAGCGGCGGTCCTGGTCCGTGCCGCCGGGAAAAGGAAGGATATCGGCGTGATGGGCACCCGGTTCCAGCTCCTCCTTCCAGAGCAGGTGGCTGTGGCGCAGAAGCAACAGGTCATTGACTTCTGCAGTTCCATCCTGGAACCAGTCGGCGAATGCCGCCCGGAAGACGGTCTTTGTGGCGTCCTCCGGCGGGGCGCCCGGAGCCAATCGCCGGCTGAAATAGCCGTTGACCTTATGAAAACTGGCTTGGTGCAGGCCTGCGAAGTCCACCGGAGTTGCCATCTCGCCAACTGGCTCCGCGCGCATGCTCAACCCCGATCGTCGTCGAACCTTTCTCCATCATTGTCACGCACCCGGCTGCGGTTTGGTTCCCACCAACGCCTGGGACCGCGCAGGGGATACACCGAAAGCATGAACTCAGCGATGGCCGGTTCCGGCGGCTAACCCCGCGGAGCCGGTGGACTGTGGAACGAGCTTCAGCGACACCAGCATCCGTTTAAAGTCCTGGTATTCAGCGCTTTGCATATACCACTCGGCCTGGTCCACGGTGTCGAACGTGTGCAGCGACGGACCAAGTCCCTGGGCCGCAGCCGCGGCGGGGACAGGTTGCAGGATCTGCTGGTCGGCGAACGAGAAATAGGAAGCCCGGTCCCCTCCCGCGGGCAAGGCCGCCAAGTTTAACTGAATGCAGGATCCGGCTCCGGAAGGGAAGCTGTTGGTCACGATTCCCAGCGAGGCGGTGACCGCACCGCTGTGCTTGTCCTGCACAATTCGGTAGACGAACCCGGCCGGATTTCCCAGCTCGCTGGAGGGAACACCGGGCACCGGCGCAGAGTCGAGGGTGGAGAGTTCGTATCCGCCCTTTTTGCAATCCACCGGCGGCCCGAAAGCGCTGTAGCCGGAATCCAAAACGGCCACCTGGACGCTGCTGGAATTGGAGACGGCGGCGCGGATCCTGCCGGAATCCCCGAAGGTTGAGCCGCTGCTCAGGGCGTCCACCGTCCAGCCGGGCGGCAGATCAAAGGACACGGTCTTGTTCAGCGCCGTGAACGTGCTCCACCGCTTGAACGGACCGTACGAGGTCTTGGCCACAAGTTGGCGCAGGTATTGGGTATCGGCGGGCGTGCCCACGGCGGTGGAAGTCCCCGAAGACGGATCCGGCAGGATCAGCAGCGCGCCGGCTCCTAACGTAATCGCCGCAGCGGACGCAACGAGGACGACGGCGATCAGTGGCTTTTGGTTGCGGCGCTCCTTTGACGTCCGCTGGGACCGGGAGGACATCGCGCGAGTCTTCGACCCCGGCGCAATAACGTTCTGCAAGACGGAGCGCGCCAGAGAAATATCTTCCGTTCCTCCGGCCAGAGGGTCCAGCTCCAACAGCTCCTGGGCCAACGGTCCACTGCCATGCCGCAGATACTCGCCGGGAGCATCCGAATCCGGCGTTCCCGGTTGTCCCGCCGCCCCGGGCGGATCAGACTTCTCCTCCAGTTCTCTGTGGGGGAGCTGCTCCAGCTGCTCCACCAGCCGGGTTCTGGCCCCGCCGGCGGCCTTAACCGCCTGCCGGTTGGTGCTGGCCAGGACCTGGGCCAGTTCGGCACCGCTGAGACCATCCCAATGGATGAGGATGAGCAGTTCCCTGTCCGTCTCCGGCAACCTTCTCAAGGCCTGCGCCAGCGCTGAATCCTGTGCCGGCAGCGGGAGTGTTGGTCGAATTGTTGCGTTGGCGCGATTTCCGGCCCGGCGCAGCAGCCAGCCCAGCTGGGCCGATTCGCGGCCGCCGTCCAGCCAGAACTCAAAGGCCAGCCGAAACAGCTCTTCGGTGCTGCCCAAAGCGCCTTCGGAATTAGCCCCCCGACGGCCGAAGTACTGCAGAACTCTGGGGAAATTTGCCTCCTGCGCGGCCACAAAATCCTTGATCTGCTTCGTCACTGCAATCCCCCTTGCGCTCCAGCCACCGAGCTTACAGCCTCCCCGCGGAGCGCCTAGCCCAGAGCCCTGGGATGCGCAGCGGCGTAAACCTCCCGGAGGGTATCCGCCGTGACCAGGGTCTAGACCTGGGTCGTGGTGACGGAGGCGTGGCCGAGCAGCTCCTGGACCACGCGCACATCGGCGCCGCCCTCCAGCAGGTGGGTGGCAAACGAGTGCCGCAGGGTGTGCGGAGAAACGTCTTTCTTGATGTTGGCACGCTCAGCCGCGGCTTTGAGGATGGTCCAAGCACTCTGCCGGCTGATCCTGCCGCCGCGGGCATTGAGGAACAACGCCGGCGTGCCGGTCCCCTTGGCCACCAGCAGCGGGCGGCCGCGAACCAGATAGGCCTCGATGGCTCGTGCGCCGTAGGACCCCAGCGGCACCAGGCGCTCCTTGGAACCCTTGCCGAAGAGCCGGACGACGGCAGGGCCCACTCCTGCGGGTTGGGCGGCGACATCGTCCACTTCCAGGCCGACGGCTTCGCTGATGCGGGCTCCGGTGGAGTACAGGAATTCCAGTAGTGCCCGATCCCGCAGTCCGGTCGCGGTGTCGGTACCCGCTGCCTCAAGGATTCGGGTAACTTCTTCCACGCTGATCGCCTTGGGCAATCTTCGGCCAGGCATCGGCGGATGGACGTCGGCGGCTGGATCGGTGGTGGTGACACCCTCCAAGGCCCAGAACTTGTGCAGCCCCCGCACAGCCACGACGGTCCGCGCGGACGAGCGCACGGCAAGGCTGGCCGATCCATCCGAGCCTTCTGCCAGCGCCTTAGCGAAGCCCGTGACATGGTGGCGGGTGATATTTTCCGGCGAGGTCACCCCGGCCTGGAGCAGGAATCGCTGATAGCGGTTGAGGTCCCGCCGGTAGGCCGCCAGTGTGTTGACGGCCAATCCGCGCTCCACACCCACGTGCTGCAGATAGTCCAGCACGGCACGGGCCAGGGCGGACGTACCGGTTCCCGAACCCGTGGTCACCGCTGGCTGGGGTGTGCGGGCCATGGCGCGTCGGCGCCGCGCAAGGACGCGAAGCCGTTGCCACGGGCGGCGGCGGCCGCCAGAATCCCGACGACGGCGGAGGGGTTATGCAGCGAACCGTTCAGCACCGCCGTCACCGCGTCGTCCAGCTCCATCCAGTGGAATTCGATTTCGGCTTCTTCCTCGGTCCGGGTATGCCGCTGGTCTTGGGGGACGTCGTTGAGTCCGCGCGCCAGGTAGATCCGGATCGCCTCAGAGGAGGACCCGGGCGAATTGAAGACGTCCGCCAGGACCTTCCATTCCGAGGCCACCAAATCCGCTTCCTCGGCCAGTTCCCGTTGGGCACCGGCCACGAAGCCCTCACCGTCCACGTCGAGCAGCCCCGCAGGGATTTCCCAGAGCGTCATTTTCACCGGGTGCCGGTACTGGCGCAGCAGCAGCACTTTTCCGTCGTCGTCCAGCACCAGCACGGCCACTGCCCCGGGATGCGAGATATAGTCCCGGGTCAGCTCCCCGCCACCGTCCTGCAGCGTGAAGGTATCGCTGAGGACGTTCCAGATCCGGCCCCGGTACAGAATTTCGGAGGAGACCAACGGGCGTTCGCTCTCTTGGTCCGCGAGCCGTTCGGCCGGATGTACCGCGGCGGCGATTCCGGAGTCGTTGGTCATCGGCTAGACCTCAAGGAGCCGAGTGGAGCGCTGGCGTGCCAGCGCGGCGGTGACCAGTCCAGCGAACAGCGGATGCGGACGGGTCGGCCGGGAACTCAGTTCAGGATGCGCCTGCGTGGAGACGTAGTACGGATGCACGTCCCGGGGCAGCTCGACATATTCCACCAGTTTGCCGTCCGGGGAGGTTCCGGAGAACACCAGGCCCTCGGCGGCGATCTGGTCCCGGAACTTGTTGTTTACCTCGTAACGGTGCCTGTGACGTTCGCTCACCGTCGTCGTGCCATAGGTCTCCGCCACCACTGAGCCTTCGTCCAGCTTCGCTTCATACAGACCCAGCCGCATGGTGCCGCCCAGGTCGCCGTTGCCCTGGACGATTTCGAGTTGCTCTTCCATCGTGGCGATCACCGGGTACGGCGAACCGGGCTCGAATTCGCTGGAGGAGGCCCCCTCCAGTCCCACCACGTTGCGGGCGTACTCGATCACCATGCACTGAAGTCCAAGGCACAGCCCCAGGGTGGGCAACTGCGCCTCGCGGGCGAACTTGAGCGCACCCAATTTGCCCTCCAGCCCGCGGATGCCAAAGCCGCCGGGGACGCAGATGGCGTCGACGCCGTCGAGCGATTTAGCCGCTCCGGCCTCAGTGGCACAGTCGTCGGAGGGAACCCAGCGGATCTGCACCCGGGCGTTATTGGCAAAACCGCCGGCGCGCAGGGCCTCGGTGACGGAAAGGTAGGCGTCGGGCAGGTCGATGTACTTCCCGACCAGCGCCACTTCCACGTTGTGGGCGGGGTTATGCACCGCCTCCAGGAGCTGGTCCCACTTCGTCCAGTCGACGTCCTTGAAAGGCAGGTCCAGGGCGCGGACGATGTAGGAATCCAGACCTTGGGCGTGCAGCGTTTTGGGGATGTCATAAATGCTGGGCGCATCGGCGGCGTTGACGACGGCGTCAATGTCCACGTCGCAGGCGCGGCCGATCTTCTCCCGCATGGAGTCCGGAACCTCGCGGTCCGAGCGCAGGATGATGGCGTCCGGCTGGATGCCGAGGGAACGCAGCGCGGCTACCGAATGCTGCGTGGGCTTGGTTTTCAGTTCCTGGGACGGTCCAATGTAGGGCACCAAGGACACGTGCAGAAAGAACACGTTGTTCCGGCCGATGTCCTGCCGGACCTGGCGGGCCGATTCGAGGAACGGCTGGGACTCGATGTCGCCCACTGTTCCACCAATCTCGGTGATGATGACGTCCGGCGTCTTCTTGTTCTCCACCGGAAGCCGCATCCGGCGCTTGATTTCATCGGTGATGTGCGGAATGACCTGGACCGTGTCGCCGAGGTATTCGCCGCGCCGCTCACGGGCAATGACCGTGGAGTACACCTGCCCCGTCGTCACATTGGCCGAGCCTTCGAGATTCTCATCCAGGAAGCGCTCGTAGTGCCCGATGTCCAGGTCCGTCTCGGCACCGTCATCGGTGACGAAGACCTCGCCGTGCTGGAACGGATTCATGGTGCCGGGATCAACGTTGAGGTACGGATCCAGTTTCTGCATGGTTACCGCGAGGCCACGTGCGCGCAGCAGATGGCCAAGGCTGGACGCCGACAGCCCTTTCCCGAGAGACGACGCGACGCCGCCGGTGACGAAGATGTGTTTGGTCGTCTTGGACTGACCACTGAACCGGGAATTTGATCGTTGCACCACGGAGTTCGAGCCTATCACCTTTGCAGCTTGCCTTCTGTCAGATAAGGCACAATTCTCTCACGCCGGGAGCGGCGCCGATGCGCCCGGGTATGCGCGCCTGTCGCTATGCACCCCGGAGGCTGCGGGTCGTCCGCGCGTCTTCAAGGAGTTCCCGGGCATGGGCTTGTGCCGTGGCGGAGTCCTCCTGGCCCGCCAGCATCCGCGCAAGTTCGCGCACCCGGCCGTCCTCATCCAGCAGCGTCACGTCGCTGGAGGTGAAACCGGCGCCGGAGGTCTTGATCACCCGGATGTGCTGGTCCGCGAAGGCAGCAACCTGGGGCAGGTGAGTGACCACCAACACCTGCACGTGCCGGGCCAGCATCGCCAGCCGCCGGCCGATTTCCACCGCGGCCTTGCCGCCCACCCCGGCATCGACCTCGTCAAAGACGAAGGTGGGTACGGGATCCACGGCAGCCAGGACAACCTCAATGGCCAGCATGACCCGGGAGAGTTCGCCGCCGGAGGCGCCCTTGCCCAGCGGCCGGGGTGCCGCTCCGGCGTGTGGCTGGAGCAGGAACGCGACGTCGTCCGCTCCGTGAAGCCCGGGCTGGGACGCCGGCGCAACGTCGATGACCAGATTGGCATCAGGCATGGCGAGGGCTTTGAGCTCGGTACTGACCCGATTCGACAGCTCGGCCGCGGCAGCCGTCCGGGCGGCGCTGAGGCCGGCGGCACGTTTAGCCAGCTCGCCGGCCGCGTCCTGGACCTCACGCTCGAGGGCCTCGATCCGGCCTGAGTCATCCTGCAGTTCCGTCAGGCGCAGCCGCGCGGTATCTGCCCAGCCGATCACCTCGTCAACCGAGTTGCCATACTTTCGAAGCAGCACCGCGAGGGCTCCCCTGCGGTCCTCGACCTCGGCTAAACGGCCCGGTCCCTCCGAATCCAGCGAGGCCGAGTAACTGGCCAGCCCGGTGGCAATATCCGCCAGCAGGTAGCCCACCTCTGCCAGCTGCGCGGCGGCCGACTTGAGCTCCTCGTCATGCTCGGCGACGTTGTCCAGCTGCCGTTTCGCCGTATCCACCAAAGTGGTTGCATCACTGGTCCCGCCGAAATCCTCGGCGATGAGCGCCTCGTGGGATTGCTGGGCCGCCAGCCGAAGCTGTTCCAGGTTGGACAGCCTGATCGATACGACCTTGAGCGCGTCATCCTCGCCGGGCTGAGGATCGACCGCATCAATCTCGGCCACGGCCAGACGCAGGGATTGAGCCTCCCGGACCCTTTCCCGGCCGGTGTTTTTAAGTTCCTCCAGCTCGAGCCGGGCATCCTGCCAGCGTCGGAACAGCTGTCGGTACTGCTCCAGCTCACTGGGAAACTCCGGTTGGGAATCCGCGGCGAACCTGTCCAAGGCGTCACGCTGGGCGCCGGCGCTCTTGAGCCTGATCTGGTCCGACTGGCCATGCACCACCACCAATTGCTCCCCCAGTTCGGCAAGTACCCCCACCGGAGCCTGCCGACCGCCCACATGCGCCCGGCTGCGCCCGTCGGCACCCACGGTGCGGGCCAGCAGCAGTTCCGCTCCGCCGTCGTACTCCTCAACGTCCGCGCCTGCGTCAGCGGCACGCTCCAGGGACCGGTGACCGGGTGGAAGACGCAAAGTCGCCTCAGCCGCGGCGCTTTTGGCCCCGGTCCGAACGGCACCGGCATCGGAGCGGGCGCCGAGGAGCAAGCCGACGGCGGTGACCACCATGGTCTTTCCGGCCCCAGTTTCGCCGCTGACAACGCTCAGCCCAGGCCCGAGGGTCAGCGTTGCCTCCGCTATGACGCCCAAGTCCCGGATCCGGATTTCTTCAATCATGGCGCCTCCTCGGCGCCCCTGCCGGAAACCGGCGCGACGACGGGCGCCTTGGGTTTGGGGCTGCTCAGCATGGGAATGGGTGCGGTGCGGGTGGTTTCCCCCTGGCTTTCAGGACCGCGCCAGCCCTGGATGGGAAGCTCAAACTTGCGCACCAGCCGGGCCGAGAATGGTGTCTGATGAGTGCGTGCAAGACGGACCGGCCGGTCCGAGCGGGTAACTTCGATGCGGGAGCCCGGCGGCAGGTCCACCATCCGGCGGCCATCGCACCACATCACCCCGTGCGCACCGGTGCGGGTCAGGACCTCCACCGCCAGTTTGGACGTCGGCGAGACCACCAACGGTTTGGCGAACAGCGCATGCGCACTGATCGGGACCATCAGCAAGGCCTCGACATCAGGCCAGACAACGGGCCCGCCGGCGGAAAAGGCGTAGGCGGTGGAGCCGGTGGGCGTGGCCATCACGACACCGTCGCAGCCAAAGGAGCTCAGTGGACGTCCATCCACCTCGGTGACGACCTCGAGCATCCGCTCCCGGTTGCCCTTTTCCACCGCGACCTCATTGAGTGCCCAAGTGTGTTCCACCTTCCGCCCCTGCACCCACACCGAGACGTCTATGGTCATCCGCTCCTCGACGGTGTAGTCGCGGCGGACCACCCAGTCGACCGTCTGCGCCAGGTCCGCCCGCTCGCTCTCGGCCAGGAAGCCCACATGGCCCAAGTTCACTCCCAGCAGCGGCACGTCGGAACCTCGCACCTGCTCGGCCGCCCGCAGGATGGTGCCGTCACCGCCAAGCACCACCACCAATTCCACCTCGGCCAGCACAACGTCCACGTCCAAAATTTCGGTCGGAACGTCGATCACACCCAAGAACTGGCACATGTCCGCCAGTTCATCACGGGTCATCACCGGAACCAGGCCGGACGCGTGCAGTTGGGTGCAGACCTGGAGGGCAGCGGTCATGGACTCCTCACGCCCGGTGTGGGTCAGGATCAACACTCGCCTGCTCATCTGGTTCTGCTTTCTGCCGCTATGACGGCCAAAGGGCCGAGACCAGCTTTTGCACGCCGGCCTCCTGCTCCTCGATTTTAGGTGCGGACGGGGACAAAGTCCGGACGCACCAGAGGAAGTATTCCACGTTCCCATCCTGCCCGGGCAAGGGGCTGACGGCCAAGCCGGACAGTTTCAGGGCGGCCGCCGCGGCGGCCCGAGCCACCTGAGTGACGGCCCGCCGTCGTTCCTGCTCCGATCCGACCACGCCGGTTCGGCTGAGCCGCTCGCGCCCTACTTCGAACTGCGGCTTAACCATCAGGAGCAGATCCCCGCCGGCTTCGGTGGCCGCAGACAATGGCCCCATCACCAGGGACAGTGAGATGAAGGACAGGTCGCAGACGGTCAGCGCCACGGGTCCACCAATGGCTGACACATCCAGGTAACGGATGTTGAGCCCCTCGTGGACCTGCACGCGCGGATCACCGCGCAGCACCGGGACCAGTTGTCCATGCCCAACATCGACGGCAACCACCTCCCGGGCTCCGTTGCGCAGCAGCACGTCGGTGAATCCTCCGGTGGAGGCGCCCGCGTCCAGACAGCGCTTACCCGCCACCGAAACGTCGGGAAAGGCCGCCAGCGCGCCAGCGAGCTTGTGCCCGGCACGGGACGCGTAACCGGGTTCGCCGTCGTCGCTGACCACAAGATCGGCATCGTCGGGAATCTGCTGCGCTGCCTTGACCAGCTGCACCCCCGCCGAGCTGACCAGTCCATGGCTGATCAGTGCCGCCGCATGAGTACGGGAGCGTGCCAGCTCCCGACGAACCAGTTCCCGATCCAAGCGGGTCATTCGCTGCGACCGGACCGCGGACCTGCGGCGGGCTGGTGACCGGTTCCGGCTTCGGCCCCGGACAGCGGGTCAGCGTCCAGTTCCGCCCGAAGCGCGTCGTGCAGTGCCAGATACCGGGCCGGATGTTCCGCGGTGGGAACGGCCGACAGTTCGTGCGCGCTGCCCAGAATCGCGTCTACGGCCGGGTCCTGGGTCGCCGACGGGGACGGCGGCCACACTTCGGCCCCGGCACCGGGTGCCTGCGGATTCTGCTGCGGATCGACCATGGTCCAAGTCTAGTTGCCGGTCCCATCGCCGGCCTTGCTTTCCCCGGCGAAGTGAATGGCCGGCATCGCAGCCTCCGCAGCGTCCGGCTCGGCTTCCCACCACGCGGCGCAGGCAGCACGCCAGCCGTTGAGGTCGCTGCGCAAACCCGTGACCCGCAGTTCGTTGTCCATCACGGCAGCATGGGCTCCGCCGCAGCTGAAGCCACCGTCGCGCATGGTCACCTCTGGATAGGGTTCATAGAGCTCTGCCAGCGTGCCCAGCAGATAGCCCGGACGCTCCGGTGCCCGGGCTGCGAGCACGCTTTCCCGCGTGTCCACACCCGTCAGCACCACCGCAGTGGCCATCCCTGCGTTGTTGCCGCCGAGAATGTCGGTGTCGAGCCTGTCGCCCACCACCAGAGGACGGGACGAGTTGAGCCGCTCCGCCGCAAGCTTGAAGAGGGCTGCTTCGGGTTTTCCAGCCACCACCGGCTGCTTGCCGGTCGCTGCGGTGACCGCAGCGACAAACGTGCCATTGCCCGGGGCGATTCCCCGCTCCCGTGGAATCGTCATGTCGGTGTTGGTGGCCACCCACTCGGCGCCGGCTGCGACAGCGTAGCTGGCCTCGGCCAGATCCTTCCACGTCAGCGACGGTTCAAAACCCTGAATGACGACGGCGACGCCATCTTCGGCGGAGTGCACCGGCACCATTCCGACCAATTGGACTTCCTCAGCCAACGCTGGGCTGCCAGTAATAAGCACCTTCGAACCGGCGGGGAACCGTTGTGCCAGAAGTTGGGCACCGGCCTGCGCGGAGCTGACCACCTGCTCCGGCGTGGCCGGCGCACCAAGGTCGCGCAGGTGCTGGGCAACCTGGGCAGGCGACCGGGAGGCGTTGTTGGTCACGTAGCCCAGGCCCACATCAATGGTGGACAGCCTCTTCAGGGCATCTACAGCCCCCGGAATGGCATCCGCTCCGGCGTAGACCACTCCGTCCAGATCAGCCAGAACTGCGTCGAAGGTGGAGATCAGCGACGGCTCACTCATTCAGCCCGGTCTCCCGGGAGTTGGAAGCGGATCCATGCGCAGCATCATCATCTGCCACCGGGTCCTGGTCCATTACGGACTCGCCATCCGATGCTGGCTTTTCCTCCTCCGCGCCGGCGCGATCGTGAGCTTTGTGCTGCGCAACTGCTTCGAGCTCCGCCCGGTTCTCCTCGTCGATGCTGAACTCGTCGGAATCGGCATCGTCGGAGCTGAAGTAATCTGACTCGGCGTCGTCGACTTCGGTCTCCACCGCCGCTGCACTGGAAGCCGCAGTACTGCGCCTGGCTGCTGGGACCGCAGCCGCAGACTGGACCACTGCTTCGCCGTCGTCGTTATAGACCGTGGTGTCCCGCTTTTTGCGCTCCGGCTCCTCCTCGCCGTCGTCAGCGAGGTCCACGATGAATGGATCCGCGTCCTCACCCTCACCGAGTGCTGACTCTGCCACCGCCGCCTGACGCAGCCAAGTTGCCGCTTCGGTGCCGCGTCCCGCCGCCTGCAGCGCGTCAGCATAGGCGCGGAACAGCCGAGGGCTGAAGGAAAAGGCTCGATTCATATCCAGCTGCTGAATTTCCAGTGCAGCGATGGCCGCGTCCAGCTGGCCCAAATCCGCCCGGGCTCCAGACGCGACTATGGCGAGCTCCACCTTTCCGGCCGTGTCCAGTGTCTGCGCATCCTCGGAGCGGACCATATCCAGGGCCCGGTCCGGGCGCCCCAAGCCCCGCTCACAATCAGCCATCACGGGCAGGTGCTCGTTGGATCCGCTGATCCGCCGGTAAGTTCGGAACTCGCGCAACGCCTCGCCGTAGTGCCCGGCCGCATACGCCGTCAGTCCCACCGCTTCGCGGACGGCGGCCAGCCGACCGCCACGGCGGCTGGCTGCCAGTGCGTGCTGGAACGCCAATTCCGCGTCGTCGTCCATCAGCCGGCCTGCCATCACGAGGTGCTTGGAAACCCACTCTGCATTCTTGGCTTCAAGCGTGCGCAGCTGAGCCCGGGTCACCTTGTCCAGTTCGCTGCCCGTCACGTCGTCGTCGATGATCGGCGACCTCTCGCGATCCGAACGGTTGGAACTGCGAAGGTCCGCCGCGTTATGCGACGGGGCAGGCCGCTCTTCGCGCGGAGCCCATCCGGAGCGGGGGGCACCGTCGCGGTTACCCGCACCGGAGAAGGGCTTACGCTCACCCTCCCGGGCCGGACGATCACCATAAGGCCTGTCAGCACGCGGGGCACGATCACGCTCACCAAACGGTTTACGCTCACCACCGGAGAAGGGCTTACGCTCACCCTCCCGGGCCGGACGATCACCATAAGGCCTGTCAGCACCGGAGCCACGGAAGGGTCTTCTTTCAGCGCCGGCTGACCTGTTCCCGTCGCGCTGGGCGCCCGCGCCTCGTTCGGAGTGGCGGTTGTGGTCATCTGGACGATCGTTCCGCGGACGATCCCCACGGTTATCTCCATTGTGATCAGCCATGCCGGACTCCTATCCATGTGAGCTGACTAACTGTCGCAGTCGCAGCCGCTCGTCACTATTAACGTAGAAAGCAAAAAAACGTACGGGCACTTCGGCCCTACTAATTATTCTAGTCGAGGTCGGCAGAGCCGCCCATGAATCGGGCGTACCGAGCAAGAATGCTGTCCCAGGGCACGCAGTTTTCCGGGACCTTCCCATCCTCGTTCGCCGACGGCCGTCTGTCTTGTGTCAGGCGAACTTCCGTGGCCGCCTTCGTGACGGCGTTGAAACTGACCCGCACCCGGGTAGGGCTGAGCGGGTTTCCACCGTGCCAGCTCAATTCCAGCGATGACGGTGGTGACCAATGCCGCACGGTAGCCCAGAGATCTTTGTCACCGCTATAAGACTCTTCAATGAGCAGTCCATCCTCAAAACCGATGTACGCGTCCGGACCCAAACTGCTGTGGTCAGCCAAAGGCCACCACAAATGAATGTTGTCCGTGAAGCCGTCGAAGGCCGCGCGCTGGTCCGCGCTAACGGTCACGACTGCCGAAACTGGTGCGAGTGAGCTACCTCCGGTTTCAGTTGCAGGTGCGGCGTGCGAAAAGAGCTCAAACATGCAACCAGCCTACCTGCCGGCCATTAGGCCAGGGCGCACCGAATCTGGTGCGGTGAGCGGCCATGCGGCTGGTGGACCCCCGGGGCCGCCGGTGCCGGGACCGCCGGTGTGGCCCGTCGTGCCCGGTGCCGGTGCCGGGGGCCGGGGGCCGGTGGTTAACGAGGCAGGAGCCCCGCACATGGTGCGGGGCTCCT
>NZ_JADPVH010000029.1 GCF_026932795.1 Paenarthrobacter sp. Z7-10
CGGACACGTAAAATCCGAAGGACAGCAACCAAAAAACGCGCAGCGGTTTTCAAAAGCAGGGGTGGGCACGGCGGAGCTTGCGGAGCCGGGACCACCCCCAACAGTCGGACGCGCAGCGGCCGCCCATTAGCCTGGTGCGAGCTCGCGAGTACAAGGCCTCATGCGAAGGTTCGAATCCCGCCCGACTACTTCGAGAGGGGTGAGTGCCTGCTATGCGACCGGTTCGTCTAGGTCCAGTGCAGCCAGGGCTCGCCGGACACTGGACTCTCCGACTCCCAAGACTCTGGCGATTTGCCGAAAGGACAACTCCTCAACCTCGCGCATGCAAAGCGCTTGGGCAGTCCGTTCGTCGGTCATAACTGAGGGTCGGCCGCCTATCCTGCCCTGCGACCGGGCATATGCGAGGCCGGCCATAGTGTTCTCGCGGATGCTGTCTACGCGCAGCTGCGCGAGGACGGCCGCGAATCCAAAGAAGGCGCGTCCCATGGCGCTGGTGGTGTCGATTTGCGGTTCCATCAGGGAGCGTAGGTCCACTCCCAGTTCTTCGAGCTGGCCGGCTATGCCAAGCATCATTGTCCCGGTGCCGGCTAGGCGGTCGAGCTTGCGAACTACCAGTACGTCGCCCGAGCGGGCGTACTCGAGGAGGGCGAGCCATTCGGGCCGGTCCCGGATGCGGCTGGAGACTCCGTGGTCAATGAAGATCTTCTCGCATCCAGCGGCTTCCAACTCAGCGCGTTGTGGATCTGACCGGCTGGTCTTTCGTGGAGACGCGTCCATAGCCGATCATTGCCATTGTCTTCCCGTCCCTGGTGAGCCTGTTGTGGTGTCGAGGCTAGCCGAGGTACGCCGGAATCGGTGGGACCTGGTTACGGCTCATGGGAAGTTTCGGCGCATAGTTTCGGTGCACACTCCCCCGGCGTGTCGAGGGCGGGTACCTAGTGCGTGAGAAACGACCGTTAACGGTCATCACGGCGAAGATCCCGAATCATTGCCCCGTCACTGCCGGGAACCAACGGGAAAAATCCCACAAGGGCGGAGAATATAACAACACTGCCGACGGCCAGCAAGAGAATGTTTCCACCGGCCACAGTGCCAATTAGAAGCAGGACGACTCCGTAGACGATGTGCACCGCAGGGCCGGCAACCAAACACTTGATCATCGTTGACCTCAACGACGGAGCAGTGCCCACGGTCCAGTTCCGTGCCCCCAAGTGGATCTCCTCCACCCTTTGGCCGTAAAACCTGAATGCCAGAGCATGACCGAATTCATGAATGAGCTGGCCTACCCAGGCGAGAGATCCAAATAAGGCCGAATAAAAGAAAACTGCTGCGGGAGACCCGCCGCCGCCGTCGCCGCGAACTGAGGAAAAACCAAAATCCACAGCAGCCCACCCAAGCGCGGGAAAAAACCAAAAGATAATGGTCCCCGCCGCCAGCGTCACCACAGCATTACCGAGGCCAAACGTAATAATCGGCTTGTCCAACCACTCCACAGCGCTCCCTTCCGGATGCATTCCGTCAGTTCCCCCGATTTCGCTCAACCCTTTTGCTTGCGGTTCATGTCCCGTAGTTCGTCGCGTTCGGCTAGGAGGCGGTCACGCTCGCCCGCTACGGCCTCGGCGCGGGCCTCTGCCTTGTCGGCGCGGGAGCGCTGCTCGGAGACCGCCTCCCCACTTCTGGCCTCAGCGACGGCAGCCTGTTCCCGTGCGGCGGCGGTCTCCGCCCGCGCCTCGTCGCGCGCGGTCGTCAGGGCCTCATACGCGTTTGCATGCATAAGTCTTGCGTCCTCTAACCGCTCGGCCAAGGCATCACGTTCACCCTCCGCCCTCTCCACATCCTCAGTGGCGGCGTCGCGCTCGGCGTGGGCCTGCTCCATCTTGGTTTGCCAGCCTGTCCGGGCCTCCACAAACTCACCTCGAGCGACGGCTACGGCCTCGCGCCACAGCGCAACGAACCGCGCCTCAACGGCGGCCGGCGGCTCGGGCACGGCCTCTGCCTGGGTTTCGCGCTCATTCCAAGAGCGCGCGGCCTCGGCCGCCACAATCATCCGCACTCCGGACCGCTGCCGCACCGCGCGGGCTGTGACGGCCGCGCCCCCTGCGGACAGCGCCTCGGCGGCCTCAGCGGCCCGCTCTTCTGGTGTCTGCTGCTCAGTCATGCCCTTCACCTTCTGCTAGTGACAATGGTAACGATGTTTCCTGTTTCCCATGTTACCACTATGGGGATGTGTCCACCGAGTCCGGGGTTCAGCGCGGCGGATTCCCAGGCAGCCTGGCCGGCGAGTCAGCAGCGTGAACCGGCTCGCGCAGCGGGATCGAGCGCATCCCGATCACCCTCGTTCATGAGCTGACCTCGGCGTACTTTCCGCTGCCGTTCAGGGCTGCGTATAGCGTCTGCCGCGAGACGCCAAGATCCCGGACCACCTTGGCTTTGGGCACGTCCTGGGCAATCCGCTCCCGGGCCAGCTGGATCTGTTCCGGTGAAAGCTTCGGGACCCGGTCGTAGACACCGTTCCTCTTGGCAATGGCAATGCCCTCGGCCTGTCGCTCACGGATGGTCTTGCGCTCCAACTGCGCGATGGCAGCGAGGACCGTGGGAGCATGAACTCCCCTTGCGGCGTATAAGTGTTCAGGGCCGGGTTATCGATGAACTCCAAGGCAGGGACCTCGATCTGTTCGCCCGGGTACACCCTTGGTGGACACATGGCAACGGGGCCTTGGTGCAATGAGTTTTCACTCGTCGCATCAGGGCCGTCGTGGTTCAGCTACTGCTCACATCGCTTGGGCAGCTGGCGGTACCGTCCAAGCCTGACGTAGGGGATCAGCTTCGTTATGGGATGCTCCAATATTTCTCGCAACTAACGATGGATACACCGATTCAGCCTGAAAGTTTCGAGACATAGTTATAAGAATCGCCGGCCGCGGACGAACTAAAATGACTCCGCGAAAATTGGGGCAATACTGCCGCAAAGGTCGCTCGGTCGGTGAGACGTCTCGTATCCCTAGGGTTGCAAGACTCGACGAACCCCTGCCGCAGCCCCTCTCTAAGCACCTGCTTGAGGCATGCTCGCCCGATAGCTTCCTCTTTCAGGCCGCCCCGAGTCGCATCAGGAGTGCTGCCGACAACGCGCATTGCCGACGGTCCTGCTCTGCGCCGGCGGATGTTCGGGGGCGTTAGAGTCCGGTGGCTAGGATTGAGCTCCGCGTGCAGCAGCGTCCGATGTGATGGATGCTTCGCGGTGAGTGATGAGCCGGCGAGCAGAATTAGGAGGCTTTGAGTGTGGATCACCGGGGACGTTGAGATCCCGCAGCCGGTTGTTGACGCGCACGCCGACGGCGACTTAGTCTTCTTCGTCGGAGCCGGAGCGTCCATGGGGCCACCATCGCATCAGCCCTCGTTCGAGGGCCTCGCCAAGGCCATGGCTGAGCAAGCGGGGGAACCATTCTCGGACAAGGGCGGCCTCGACTTCTTCCTCGGTTCGCTTCCCGATGGCTTCGATACCCGACGGCACGTGCGCGACAAGATTCTAAGCGGCCCGCCGAAGTTCAGTCCGACCCACACTGCCATCGCCCAGCTTGCGGCAACGAGTAGGAAGTTCCAGGTCGTCACCACCAACTTCGACCTGCATCTAGAGAATGCCGCCACAGCCGCTGGCGTCAGCCCAGCCGACGTCTGGCACAGCCCTGCACTGCCTATCGGCTCGGACTATGCCGGGCTCGTGTATTTGCATGGGTCCGTCCAACGCCCGCCCGAGGAGCTGATTGTCACAGATCGTGACTTCGGACGCGCCTACATCACCGAGGCGTGGGCCACGCGGTTCCTGTTGCCGATGTTCGACAAACGCACGGTGGTTTTCGTTGGGTACAGCCACGAGGACACCATCATGCGGTATCTCGCGCTCGGGCTTCCCTCCAACACCCGCCGATATGCCTTCACCAATGACGGGAACGATCCGAAGTGGGGACACCTTGAGATCACTGCCATCCCGTACACGCTCCGCGGAGAACTCGACCACGGCAATCTCGAAGACGCTCTAACCACATGGGCCAAACGCGCCAAGATGGGAGCGCTCGAGCACGATGCTCGGGTTCAGGAGATTATCGACGGCGAGTCCACTACCCTCCCTCTACCCGAGCGGGACTACCTCATCTCGCAGATCAAGACCGAGGAAGGGGCACGTCGCTTTGCCGCGAGTGCAACCGAGCATCGCTGGCTGCGTTGGCTCGAAGGCACGGACGTCTTTACGGCTCTCTTCCACGGTGGGCCGGCCTCGGCCCCGGGCAGCGTCCTCGCACAGTGGTACGCAACATTCATCGAGAATCCCAAGACGAGCGATCTCGCCCTCCACACGGTGCAGCGCCTCGGACGACGATTCTCCGACAATCTCCTCTTCTCCGTCGCGCGCGCGACCGAAGCGCTTTTCCGCATCGATCCCGACCGCGGCTCACGATGGCGCGTGCTCTTGATGACCTCCATCGAAGGACGCACCGCCCCCGGAGATCCGGATTCCGCGCTTCGCTTCGGGCACGGGGGAATGTCGAACACTCGTGCTGTCGTCCGGTCCGTGCTGCGCCCCTACCTTGCGCTGGAGCGGGGCTGGCTCCCGGATGACGACAGGAACTATCCGCCGAGCGCCGACCTCGAATGGACCGTTAGCCCGCGGGATCTGCACAAGATCGTGACCGAGCACGCGAAATCTGCGGCCACTGACGACCCTCGAACCCTCAGCTTCTTTGAAGAGGCGCTCCACAGCGCCTACGACCTCATCGCCGCATACAACGGAGCGACAGAACACGCCAGCTTCCGCTTCAGCAGAAGCCGGATCGAGGAACAGCCACGGCATCGGATCAATCACATCGACTCCATGATTGACGGGCTCCGCATCGTCGGCGAGCGTCTGATCCATGACGTGCCCGATCTGCCAGATCGATGGTGGTCGTTCGGGCGCGTCCTGTTCCGCAGACTGGCGCTTCATCTCATCGCAGAGGACACCAGCCGCTCCGCAGACGACAAGATCGCCTGGCTGACGGACCGACAGGCCATCTTCCTGAGCGGCGCAAAGCACGAGGTCTTCCGCGCCCTCGCCGACACCGTCGCTGCGGCAAGCGCCGCGCAACGGGTGGCAGTTCTCGAGGAAGTGCGTCGCGGACCGCAGTTCCCTGCGGGCGTCGAGGACGTGGAACGGCACATCGCTTACAGCAAGTTCAACGTCCTGGTCTGGCTCACTCGTGCGGCACCGGAATGGGCTGAAGCTGAAACCGAGCTCGCCGCGATCCGTGCCGAGTACTCCAATTTCGCGGAGCGGGACGCGCCTGACCAGGATTTCACGGTCAGCACCGGAACGTGGGGTGGGGTGCTTCCCATGGAACCCGACGATTTCATCGCGACGGTCGCTGCAGACGGGGCAGAAGTCGCTCTGAGCTCAGTGATGGCTCGCGACTACTCCGAGCGCAACTACAACGAGCCCACCTGGGACGACGCTCTCGATCTGTTCGGGCGCGTGGCCCGCGAAGACCCAGCATCCGGGCTCCAGGTTCTGGAAGCGCTGCACGCACTCGACGATGAGAAGCAAGGACAAATTCGGAACGCGATTATCTCCGGCTGGGCCGAGGCAGTCATGGACGAGGCGATGAGGGTGAGCATTATCGATGCTCTATCCCAAGACGTGGTACTCGCTGGCTCTCCGCGGCCGGTGGCGCAGTTCCTGCTCGGTCAGGTCCGCCAAATTGTTGACTCCGGCGCATCGGCGTCTGCCGACCGCCTGCGGAACCTTGCACGTGATCTGCTCGCGAGGAACCGAGACGACGAGGACGCGTTCCCCACCGGGTACGACGGGCCGATGCTCGCTTTGAACTCCTGGCCGGGCGAGCTCACGGCGTACTGGCTGACCGAGATCGACCGGCACTGGCGCAGCGACCGCGACGGTTGGGGCGGCCTGAACGACGACGAAGGCACCGCGCTCCATACATTGCTCACGCTCCCGAACCTGGTGGCAGCGACCGCTCCTGCAATCGCCAACCAACTCTTCTTCCTTTTCGCCGCCGATGAAGCATTCACCACAGACAACGTCATCCCGCTCTTCACCGACTCGACCGCGATGGTGGGAGTCTGGAAGGCATATCTCTACGGTGCTCGCATCAACGACCGGATGCTGAAGAACGGCATGTTCGCCGCGCTCTTAAGTATGTGGGATCGGCTGTCCGACCTCGACGACGAAGCGCTGGGTCGGCAATTTCTCTCGCTGGCGGCGTCCATCGCCGCGTACGCAGGAATCTCCACGGCTGAGCGCAGCCAGCTGTGTTTCAGGAGCGTCACCGCGGAGGGCGGCGCTCACGCGCCCCGCTTCGCCGAGGAGATCGGCCAAGATCTGACCTCGGGTTCCGAAGACGGAGAGACCGCCTGGGACACCTGGTTGCGAGATCATCTGGAAGATCGCCTGAACGGTGTGCCCCGAGAACCCGAGGCTACGGAACTGGCTGCGTGGGCTGATGTTGTCCCCCTGCTCGGAGCGCGCGTTCCAGATGGGATTACTACGTTCCACGGTCGCGCACCAGGGATGGACGCGGACAGCCCAAGTATCGACATTCCCCGCGAGGCGCTCGACGCTCACCGATCGACGCTTGTTGCGTTCTTGGCGGAGCGGGTGACGAATAGTGAACCGAACAACATGATGCTCGCCCACCAGGTTCACGACCTAGTAGATCGTCTGGCCGAAACACTCACTCGAGATGAGCTCGCGCCGCTCGTGACGGCAGCCCGCGCGAAGGGCTACCTGCGTTCCGAAGACTGAAGCTTCCCGATGTCATGCAGCACAAGTGGGGCGGTCTTGAATCAAGGACGATGTCGCAAGGACGGAGCCGCATCCATCTGAGGCGCTTGGCAGGCTCCTCCAGAGGAGTCGTGGCAACCGGCGTATTCGCATCTATCGAGAACATGCCAGCTTCGCGCTGGCATAAGTACCCCTATCGGTGCCTTCCGATTGATGATGACTGTCTCATAACCTAAGTGCCTCGTAACCCATGGGAAGCAACACACCCGCGCTGGGATGCCCGAGAGGGTGCTTGGTTTTCGGGTATTCCGCAATCGTGATTTACTAATTACATGGCGCGGCCCCTTACCTTGACCGATGAGCAAATTCTTGCCCTCGTTGGCGACTCGCTGGATCAGACAGGATCCTCATGGACACTGGCTAGGGCAGCCGACGCAGCAGGCCTACATCCGTCCACTCTGATCAAACGATTCGGCTCACGACACGGTCTACTGGTCGCTCTGAGCCGTCGCTGGATCGAGAGCATTCCCATTGGGGCGACCACCCCTCACGCCCATAGCGAGCTGTTGAACTGGGCCGCATCGCAAACTATCGACCAGGTCGGGACCGCGTTGATAATGGCCCGACTCGACATGCTTATCGAGGATTTCCACGACGATGAGCTGCGCGATCTGCTTCACAAAGGGTGGACGAAACACAGCGCCTACCTCAGTGATCTGGTGCAGCGTTGCCAAGACAGCGGCGAGATCGCCTCTCACCTACAGGCCGAAGCAATTGCTCTTTTTCTACTCGACAGCGCTCACGGGGCTCTGCTCCGGGCAGCGGTGCATCCCGTTCCCTCGGAAGTCGACCCAGGCCGCGCCCTCACCGTCATATTGGAGTACCTGAAATGAGCACCTCCCGAGAATGGTCCAGTCACGTCTTTATCGCAACGAGCGTTGATGGCTACATCGCCTTGCCCGATGGAGACCTGGGGTGGCTGACCGACCCACCACTCGGAACCAGACACGCACCCGCCTTCCGCCCCGACAACGCGCCAGCGGATTATGACGAGTTCACCGCTGACGTCACCCACCTCGTGATGGGACGAGGAACCTACGAAAAGGTCATCACGTTCGACTCGTGGCCGTACAGCAACTTTCACACCATCGTGATCAGCACCACTCTGGACGCCGACGCAGACGATCGGATCCGAGTCGTCACCACCCTCGAGCAAGTCGTCGCCGTGCTCGACGAGGAGAAGGCTGGCAAGGTTTATCTCGACGGTGGAAAAGTGATCACCGCGTTCTTGGCGGCCTCTCTGATCGACGAACTCACCATCAGTCGCGCTCCGATCATTCTCGGCGCCGGCCTACACCTCTTCCACGCTCTGCCCCACCCCATACGCCTAGTGCATCTGGGCACCTCCACGACCGACACCGGTATGACCAACACGCGCTATGGAGTCACCTCCGACAGCGCCAGCTAGGACGGCCTGCACTAACGGTGTGTCGCATAACCTCAGTGCCTCTTAACCCATGCGATCCAAGACTGGCCGGACTGTGACCGAGACACCAAGCGATCACAGACCCACGCCATTTATCGATCAACTCCACACACCTGTCAGAATGAAGTCGTTTTCAGATTTATTGACACTTACAGCCGAGGGTCTTAGATTTCATCCTGACAGTTTCAATCGTGGAGGTACTGTGAGTGGTCAACGTCTGGGATACATCCGGGTCAGCAGCCTGGACCAGAACACCCAACGGCAACTGGAGAACATCCAGCTAGCCAGGGTATTCACTGACAAGGCATCAGGCAAGGACACAAACCGGCCCCAGCTGGACGCTTTGCTGAGGTTTGCCCGCGACGGTGACACCGTTCTCGTGCACAGCATGGACCGCCTGGCCCGCAACCTCGACGACTTGCGCTCCGTCGTCCGGAAACTCACCGGCCGGGGCATCCGCGTCGAGTTTGTAAAGGAAAACCTTGTCTTCACCGGGGAGGACTCGCCGCTGGCCAACCTCATGCTGTCCGTCATGGGAGCGTTCGCGGAGTTCGAACGTTCCTTGATCGGGGAACGCCAGCGCGAAGGGATCTCCCTGGCTAAAAAGCGCGGCGTCTATCGTGGCCGCAAAAAAGCCCTGTCCGCCCAACAGGCGGCAGAGTTAGTCCGACGTGCCGCTGAGGGAGAACCGAAATCAGCACTCGCACGCCAATATGGCATCAGCCGCGAAACCGTGTACCAATACCTCCGCAATCCTGCAGAATAGGACGGAAACTTGGCGGCTCACGACACGTTCAGGAGTACCGGGCCTTCATACTGTGCTCAGGCTGGATACCCTGAATGAGGACGAAACCACATTGACTTAGGAGCAGTAACCCATGGGGGCAGCGGCAAATAGTTCTGAATTTTCTGAGCTGATCGAGGAGTTTGGGGTTCAGTGTAAAGCGAAATTGGCTGGCCCTGGCGAACGTGAGGCCCTCATCTCAGGTCCCGTCAGCAACTTGATTACGTCGATTGGCTCCGCCGCCGGACTGCCAGTAGTGACGCACGATGAGGTGCGGGAAATGGACGGCGCCCTGAGGGCGGACTTCGCTATCTCCGTCAAAGGTGCGCTCTCTGGCCACATCGAACTCAAAGCGCCCGGGGTTTCTCTCGACCCGGAGACATATGGAAAGACTACGCACAACTACTTGCAGTGGCAGCGGCTAAAGGAACTTCCCAACTTGCTTCACACCAACGGGCTGCAATGGCGCCTATGGCGCCGGGGGGAGCTGAAGCGTGACGTCTATCTCGGCGGTGCGTCCATCGTTACCGCGGGAAAGGGGTTGACGGCCGGTTCTTCCTTCGATGCCATGAGTCGGGACTTCCTTTCTTGGGAGCCTTCGCCGATCACTAGCGTAAAGAAGCTGGTCGATCAGGTGGCCCCACTTGCACGCGTCCTTAGGGAAGAGGTGCTGGAAGCGCTCCGGGCAGAGCGACGCGCGATCAAGGGAGGCGCCGACAAGAACTTGCAGCCCTTCCTGGGTGCTGCCCAGTCATGGCGTCGGCTCCTGATGCCGGCGGCAAAGGACGAAGAGTTCGCTGATGGCTACGCCCAGACCGTGACGTTCGCGCTCCTTCTCGCGCGGGCTGAGGGCCTGGATCTAAAGAATGCAAAACTGCATGACGTGAGCGAGCTCCTCGACTCAACACACTCCCTGATGGGTAAAGCTCTCGACATGCTGACGAAGTACTCGAAAGGCCCAGTCCACACAGCCGTTGAACTTTTGACGCGAGTCATCTCCGTGGTGGAGTGGGAACAACTCTCCAACGGCAGCAAGGATGTCTACCTTCATCTATATGAAGACTTCCTGGAGAATTATGATCCTGAACTTCGGGAAAAGACGGGAAGTTATTACACACCCCCCGAGGTCGTTGAACAGATGGTTCGCATTACGGAAGAGGCCCTGAAAAGCTTCTTCGTCAAACCCCGGGCCTTCCGCGACCCTTCGGTCGCCGTCGTAGATGGTTCAATGGGAACGGGGACCTACCCCTTGGAAATTCTCAACCGGGCAGCAGATCAAGCGGAAGCGGAATATGGCAAAGGCGCGATCCCAGAAGCGCTCACCTCGCTGGCGCCGCGACTCTTCGGTCTTGAGCTCCAATCCGGACCCTTCTCGGTCGCGGAGCTACGCATCACCGGCAGGCTTAAGAAGGCGAAGGCAGACCTGCCGCCTCAGGGACTGAACCTCTTCGTGGCTGACACCCTTGAGTCCCCTTACTCAGCATCCAGCGATCAGCTGTCCTACACCGAGCAGCTCATAGCAGCTCAACGTCAGCGTGCGAACGCCATGAAGCGTGAACGCAATGTCCAGGTCGTCATAAGCAACCCTCCCTATGAGGAACGTGCGGCCGGAATGGGCGGTTGGATTGAGAGCGGCGAGAACACTGGCAAGAGCGGCGATTATGTCCCCCTCGATGACTTCAAGTACCCAGGAAATGGGAAGCATGAAGGCATGGCTCTAAAGAACCTCTACATCTACTTTTGGCGATGGGCAATGTGGAAAGTGTTTGAGTCCACGCCCACAACAGCTGAAACACCAGATGGTGCCGACGGAATCGTCTGCTACATCTCAGCTAATGGCTATTTGACCGGACGCGGCTTCAAGGGCATGCGAAAGTACCTTCGGGAGACCTGCTCCCACGGATGGATTATTGACCTCACACCGGAGGGCAAGCGCCCACCCAAAGCGAACGCCATCTTCAACATCGAAACGCCCGTTGCTATTGCCATGTTTATCCGGACTAACGGTACCGAGAAAACAACGCCGGCAGTCATCAAACACGTCACCTTGACAGGTGACTATGCAGCGAAAATGGCCGCGTTGTCGTCGCTCACCTTGAACGACGGGCGGTGGCAACCCGTTCGCGGCGGTTGGACAGCGCCGTTCACTCCCGTATCCTCGGGCGGCTGGGACAGTTATCCCTCGATGGAGGACATCATGCCGTGGGGAAGCACTGGAGTCACTTCTAACCGTGGCTGGGTTTACTCGCCCTGCCAGGACACACTCGAATCCAGATTTCGGACGCTGGTGATGGAGCCTGACCGGAAGGTAAAGGCAGAGCTCCTAAAAACGACAAGGGACTCCACAATCGACAAGAAGAAGAAACCGTTACCGGCTGTTGTCATGGGGGAGAAAGGCGAACTGAAGGATACCGAGCAGGATACGCATATCCCTCTGGGTGAAGTCCAATTCGTGGACGAGGTTAAGACGGTTCCTGTGATGTACAGGTCATTCGATCGGCAATATGTCATCGCCGATTACCGCGTCCTCGACATGCCTCGGCCGCCTCTGTGGGCAGCACGCAAGGTGCCGGACCAGATGTTTGTCGTTGAGCAGCACAGCATCCATCCGCGGAAGGGGCCAGGATTGGTCTTCAGTGTGGATATGCCCGACCAGAATGCCTTCAACAACCGGGGAGGCCGAACCTCCCCGTTGTACCATCCCGATGGAAGCCCGAATCTGGCTCCCGGTTTGCTGACCGCGCTTTCAAAATATCTTGACCGGGAGGTTAGCCACTCAGACCTCCTTGCCTACGTGGCAGGAGTTACGGGGCACCCTGAATATGTGGAGCATTTCGACGATAATCTCTCCACTCCGGGTATCCGGGTACCGTTTACGGCGGATCCAAGCCTTTGGGATGATGCTGTTCGCCTCGGTAAAGAGGTTTTGTGGCTCGAGTCTTACGGCCGCGCCTATGTTGACGAGGAAGAGGGCCGTGGGCGAAATGTGAGGGAGAAGTCCGGATTCCAGCATGCGAGCTACCTCGAACCGGTGAAGGGCATTCCGGACAGGCTGGAATATGAGGAATTCACGGGGACACTGAAGGTCGGGCAAGGCCGTTTCGGTCCCGTCGCTCGGGAGGTGGTGGACTACGAGGTTGGAGGCGTGAACGTCCTCAAGCAGTGGTTCGGCTACCGCAAACAGAATCCGAACGGCAGAGTATCTTCGGAGTTGGACCGTATCAATCCGACGAAGTGGGTCCCTGAGTGGAGTACTCAACTACTGGAAGTTCTGAGTGTCCTGACGCAGCTCACTGCACTTCACAAGACGCAGGCAAAGCTTCTTGATCAGGTAGTCGCTGCCCAGACGGTTGGTATGGAAGAGCTCGAGACCGCCGGTGTGAAATGGCCCTCCGACACCGTAGGTAGCAAGGACCGGGCGGTCAAGGAGAGCGCGGTCGGAACCCTCTTCGAATAGTCCGAAGTCTATTCCAACCCAGGTAATGATGAGGGCGGGCCTCTAGGGTCCCGCCCTCATCACGCACACGGTGAGTCTTACATCCCATGCGTTTCGAGGCATTTCGGTTACGAGACAGTGCTCACGCCGATTTGGGCTGCTTGTTGCGCTGGGAATACGCACGTCTCACGGTGCCGAGATCGAAATCGGGATTTGCAATTTCTTTTTTCGCCAGCTCAAGTGCCCGAGCGCTGAGGCCTTGAAATTTGACTGACCCCTTGGATGTCCGCCGAATGAAGTAAGCGCGGTCATCACTCTTTAGGTTCAAATGGTGAATCAGCGCAAGGCCCTCAAACTGCGACAGCCCCAACTTGCCCCCGAAAGAATTCAGTGCGAGACCAAAATCGTCGAACGGGTTCGAATCGCGGTAGACGAGAGCGGATTCGCCTGGTGCGGCCCTTCGCACCGGGACACCGTCGGCCTCACGCGTTATTCGAAGCGCAAGCTCTTGCACGTTGGCGCCCGGTGCCACGGGTGCAATCCGGAGAGCAGCAAGTCCTGGAAGAACGGCTTCCCAAGCAGTCCCGGCTTTTAGGGCCTTCTCCGCGCGATTGACTTCAGCCTCCGTTGGTTGATCGAGCCGCCCGGTCGACGCGCCATCGAGGCTTAGTAGCGGGCGGAGACGCGCTCTGGCTTCTGCGGTTTTGCGCGTCTTCGGCGCCAACAGCATTAGCACCGCCTTGAGCTCGGACTCAACGAGAGCTCCAAGATCATCTGGCGGACTCACGCTCACTGGGATAACGCGATTTGGAAGGAGCTCTTCGAGAGACTGGCCGAATGCTTGCTCGAGCACCCGATCAAAGATCGTGATCCCGCCTCTCATATGCAGCCAGAGCATTTCTTCGCTCATGCTGATTGTGTCGTGCGTAGCGCAGTCACGGTCCTGCTTAATGGCTGCGAGGAGGGTTCGATCGTCTTCCGTGACGATTTTTAGATCATTCACGGCAATAGTCACACATCTCTTGAGGCTGTGCGAAAGTTCCTCCCCCGAGTCCCTTACCGTACCGCGCTGTTCGAATATCGCTGCCTTCAGGAGCATCTCAAACGAGTGTGCAAGCATCATGATCACGGCATGCTCTCGGGCGACGTTAGACGGCCGATTAAATAGCTCGATGGAGAGAGTCAGAGACTCAATAGCCGTATCTCTGAACATGCCCGACTGTCGCCGCATCGCTTACCTGTACACGGCAAGCACGTCCAGCATGACCGCAGGCCCCGTCAGCCAGTTGAGTTCATCGCCAGGTTTTGGGCCAGATTTTGCTTGGGCTCGTCGTTGCTCGCGAGTCATCAAGTTCATGCCTGGGAGGGCGAGTAGGGATTTGTGTTCTCTTGGTCGGAGAACGGCAGACACCTTGCCTACTACTCTTGCTGCACCGTCGAGTTCGTTGTCTCGAATGCTGGATGCAATAAGCCGGCCCGCTATACGCCAATCGGTATCGTCCCTCTCCCCAATTACGGCCAGGTCGTCCCCCATTAGCGAGGACATGGCGCTAACGGCCTGAATCTGTTCGTCGGGGGGCAGCTTGGTCGTTCCAGGCTGCAAGGTGTTCATGAATGGCTCCATCGACTTGAGCATGTCCATGGCTTGTCCGATTCCCCCGGAGGACGTCAGGGCTCGAATCATGGGCGGGACAACGATTTCACAATCAAACTCAAGAATCGTGCCGGGCGAAGCGGCAGGGAAATCATCGTCGCTGTTGACTATATCGATCCACCCAGATCGTTCTGGGTTGGCGGCCGATAGGGACATAAAACGCTCGAAACGCGCCTCGCTCGTATCTGAATACGAATGCGAGAACTCCGTGTCTGATTCCGTGTCACCCTGAGCGCCAAAGCCAGCTACCCCAGCCTTACCCGAGAGTGACTTGGTCTGCGTTACTCGGTGCTCTGCAGCGCTACGGAGACCATCCTCCAAGGCGCTCAAGTACCCGTTCAGAGTTGTCTCATTGAGATAAAGAAAATTCTGCAACATAACAGAAGAATAGCGCGAGCCGCCGACATGCCGTCTTGCAACCCTAGGGTTTCGAGGCGTCTCGTCGAGCTCATGAACGAGGCAAAGCTGACGTGCCAGTTTTCCTGGATTCGCGCGGGTTAGTTCAGCTGCGGCGATTCTCGTAACTATGTGTCGAAACCTTCTGGTTGAATCGGTGTACACACCATTGCTTATGAGACACCCGGGAGGGGATCTTGACGAAGCTGATCGGCTACGCGCGGGTTTCGACGAAACAGCAGTCCACTGACCGACAGCAGATAGACCTCTTGGCTGCCGGCGTTAGGCGCGATGACCTCTACGTGGATAACGGGGTCTCCGGGGCGCAAGCGTCACGACCCCAGTTCAATCGAGCACTCGATGCGCTGATCGGCGGCGATACCCTCGTGATCACGACGCTCGATCGGCTCGGTCGCTCTACTCAGAACATGCTCGCGTTCGCTGACGAGCTGCGAGATCGCGGTGCGGGGCTACGCGTGCTGAACCTGGGCGGCGGTGACGTGGACACGTCAACACCGATGGGGTCGATGCTATTCACGATCATGGCTGCGCTGGCGCAGATGGAGCATGAGATTAAAAGCGAACGAATCACCGACTCGATCAGTAAACGCAAAGCAGCCGGCCAAAACCTGGGGGGTCGGCCGAGGCGCATCACTGACAGTCAGATCCGCAGTGCCCTCAGCCTTATCCAAGCTGGTACACCCGCCGCCCAGGTGGCGCGGGACCTTGGGATGTCCCGCGCGACGTTCTACCGAAGGTCACGAGCGCTCATCGACGAACCAATGGCCTCGACCATAAGCGACACGGAGCGGTGACAGAACGCCGACACATACCGGCAAAGTTCACAGACAGGTGAGTAGGCACCGCGCCTGACGTCAGCTTGGGGTGTACCCCAACTTGGCGGTTTAAGCCACGTTCGGGGTGTTGGGCCGTTAGCGCCGGATTCTGTTCCATTGTTCGTTACGAGCCCAAATGAGGGACCAATTCACTTGAAAGCCTTGTATCCTTCCAAGATTGCCTAGTTCTTGCCCCAACGGGACAAGATGGCTTGTTCCACGGCCGCACGAATACTAATACCATTCTCGACAACCGCATCGTCCAGAACTTCCATGACCTCGATGGAAAGTCGCGTCCCAAGAGGGACAGTGATTTCGCGCTTGCCTGCCGGGCGGCCGATCTTCTTAGAACTCTGGGTCCTTACACCCAATACTGGTTCCGCAGGACTGGATGCCGTGGGCATTTCACGCGGCGCTGGCGCAATTTCTACGGGGTCGATCTTCTCGTCCGGTGCCGGCTTAGGTCCGCGACGGACCAATAGCTCCGGTCGGTCCTTCATTGCATCTGTCATCGGATGATCTTTCTGGCTAGTTCCTTGTAAGCGTCGACTACGGGCGTTCCCTTGCGGTATGCGCCGTACCACTCCTGGGTCAGGCGCATTTCTTGGACGATCGTGCGATGAGGAACCAAGGGTGTCAGGAGAAGGCCAGTGTCCCTCAGCTGATCAATGCTTGCACCCGCGATTCGACTCATGATTGTTTCTTGAACAGCCCCGACAATAATGCCGGCCTCCACCAGGTTGACCGGGGCACCAATTAGCTCCCTTGACCGCTTGAAGTGTTGAACGGAGCGCCGAGCACCAGCAACTCCGTCTACTCCATCGGTGGTTGCTGTCGCGGCGTAGACCACGGTGTCTGCCGCATTGAGCGCTGCCAGGGTGAGCGGTCCGCCCTGCCTGTTGGGGCAGTCCAGGACAACGAGATCCGCTTCAACACCGATCAAGGATGTGCGTAGTCGCAGCTCTGCATGATCAGCCCGATCCGCTTCCCTATTGGAGACACTGCGCGCCGAAGGGATGACCCGCAGGGTGGGCATCCAATCGCTTTGAAGGGAAAGGTCATTGGCCCAGCCTTCGGGGTTCTCGTCCCCCAGGATGGCCCCAACGTGCTGCCAGTCCTCTTGGGGTGTGACGCCGAGCCATTTTGTTGCTGCTGCCCTCGGGTCCAGATCAATCAATAAGACCCGCTTTCCCTCGGCGGCAGCTGTTGCGGCTAGAGACACCGCTGAGGTGGTTTTGCTGGCACCGCCTGACTCGCTGTAGACCATTAGAGTCTGAATTTTTTCCATATTGAAAATGTACTAGCTTTCTCGAAAGATAGCAAGCTTTCTTTCTTGCAAGAAAGAAAGCTTGCTATCTTTCGAGAAAGCTAACATTCGAGCCTATTGTTGCTGAACTCGATGGCCCAGAGATGCTCGGTCCACGATTTCAGCCTTAGGTAAAGTCCATGTCATGTCATTTAAGGGACACTCGGGCGCAAGTCTTGGCAGCAGGACCATCCACACTCGTAAACGTAAACCTAAGCAGCTCAACAGTTCCCCTTGCCCTCAGTGCGGGGCGTGGAATGGGCAACCTTGCCAAGACAATCGACCTGGTAAGGATCTGCGGCCGCTGACAAGGACCCACTCCGCCTAAGCAAGAGGCATAGCGGCCAGCGATTGGGTGTCAGTCGGGGCCGATACGCTGGCCTGGTGAATGTGAATGAACTTACCGCCCAGATCCGTGCAAACACCGTAGGTTCTTCGCGTCGTTCCTTGAGGAAATCCATGGCCCTGGTGGCCGTACGGATGCACACAATGTTGATGATCCTTCGCGGCGCAATATTCCACGCATTCCTCACGTCCGGTCCATGGACGATCCGCCGATAGATATATCCCTGGTGGGGGAAATTGCGGCCTTGGACTGGTTCACCTCGACGCCCGGGCTTGAGGGATCTGTCTTGACGATCTCCATTGCCGACCACCACCGCCTGATGAAAACCCGCACGTCTCTGGCAACGGGGGAGTGCGATGCGTGGGCCGGGGCAGTGCTAGGCGAGGACCTGATCAAGCACGCTTACCGTGCCGGCACGCTCAGCGGCTCCACGCCCTCGGGGGAGTGCAGCGCCGGCCGGCGGCCGCCTCACGACCGTTTACTATCGGCTTTTCCTCGATGACACCGGCCAGCCCATGGAACGGCCCGAAGCAATGAGTGATCGTGAGCTGCGCCGGATGGACGAGCCGTAGCCGGCGATGGACGGCGTAGAGGTCAGTGCGACGCCGGCCGGGGTTCCTGTGTCTTTCGTTCGTGCTGCCCGGACGTGGAACGTGGCGGCCGAGCCGGTTAGATGGTTTGAGCGGGTGGAATGGTGGCGGATGGCGCCACATATGCCTCGAGGGCGGTCGCCTCAGGAAACGGAAAATATCGTACGTTAGGGCGTTCGGAACGGCGTGCCGCATATGCTCGACGCCTGACGACTACATCTAAACCAGCCGAAATCGGCCTCAAATAGCGCCCCGTATAGGGACCCTTCACCGGACATATCACCGGACACCCTATACGGACACTTCATGAGCCACCATTTACAAAACAGCAGGTCGGCTGATGATGCGTTCGGTGGGGGACCGGCTTGCGGGACAACCTCAAATAGCTACACGAGACACGCTTCAAAGATGCTAAATCTGCAGATCGTGCTAGAAACTAGGACTGGATGTTCCGGGGGAACCCTATTCGGTCATCCCAATTGCAACTAGACACTTGCCCGGACGGACTCTTCCTCCCGTCATGTAACCGGTTGAAGCCGCTATGCTCAAGCGTGACAAGAGCCCCCTCTGCCGGGACTTATTGATCAGCTAAGGGGGAGAGCTCTGATGAGTAAAGACGCGCGCCTTGACCTGCCTGCGGAATGGACAGGAAATTGGTGGCTTCCAGAGAACCCCGAACACCCCGTCCCAGGCGTATTGCGATACGAGCCCGAAGAAGGTCTCAGACTCTTGCTTATCGGTGGTTTCGAGGACCGAACTTTTCATCCCATTGATGGTGGTATGGACGAAGCGGATGAAACGTTTACCTGGCCGCTCCTCTTGGGCAGTGCTGATAATAAAGAAATCACGCTCCTCGACTGCCTCTCGGTGAGCAGCGAGTCCTACGGGCTGGGGGTCGGCGGCCTTCATAAGCAGACAGTCTCCGCACTGACCGCCCTTGTCGGAGTGCACTTGAAGAACGTCGACCAGGAGGTTTTCACTAAGTGTGAGGTATCGGTGGAGAACCTCAACCTATGGTCCGACTCATCGGTATTCACCAAGACGCTTGGAATAAAGGACGAAAAGCTCAACGGTGAAGGTTCGATCCACGTTAAACCCACAAATGAACCCTCGGTGGCAGTGAGCGGAACGATGATCAGCCTCGCACACGTCCATACACTGCCCCACTTCGACCACATGCGCGGCCAAACGCGCGGGCGGATGCGAGACACGGTCCACGTGAGGTTCGAGCCCACGAAGGCCTGCTCGCTGGCGGGCGCCCGCGAATATGCTCGCGCTATCCAAGACCTAGTGTCCTTAGCGACCCATACAGCCTGCGCAATTCTGTGGATTCAGCTGCGTATGCCTCCGAAAGACCGGGACTACTACCCGGAGGGATATCCGATTCGTGACCGCGAAGTCAAGGTGTACTTCCAGGGCACCGTTCGCGGGGACGCCGAAGCGAAAGCCCTGACTAGAAATGACGTTCTCTTCACGTGCCACGACCTCCCGTTCGAGGAGATCATGCCCAGATGGTGGGATATTCGCCAGAGATTCCAGCCGGCGTCGAATATGATCCTCGGCCTGCGCTACGCGCCGGCGCGATACGTGGAAGGGAACCTGTTGACCGCCACAGGTGCCGCGGAAGTATTACACCGTGCGCTAAGAATCGACGAGTCCCCAATCCCTAAGGAGGACTTTGGTCCTCTACGTGAAGTCCTCCTGGATCAGACTCCGGACAAGTACCGCTCTTGGGTCAAGGGAAAACTACGCAACGAACCTACACTGCGAGAGCGCCTGATTGCTCTCGCAGCTCTGCCGGACGAGGAAACGATGTCAACATTAGTCCCCGACATCGACCAGTGGGCCAAAGTGACAACACAGGCTCGTAACGACCTGGCCCACAATGGCCAGACACCCAAACAATCCATAGATCAGTTGCTAGCGAGCGTGAAAGTGACGAGCGCGGTCGTTATTTTTAACCTTCTCCAGGTACTAGGAGTCCCCGGAGAACGGCAACGCGAAGTCATCCATCGCAACAGCGAACTTCACCAGACAGCGATGCAAGCCCGAGTCCACCTGACCGTCTCCGAAAAATAGACACCGAACCCACTATCTAGCGAGCGGGAATGGTCATCGGCGAAGCTCAAGGACGTCAGGCACTCAAGAGCCTTGGCTGACAGTAGATACCTCGCGTCATTGGGATTACCCAACCCGGACTGCATAGGAGTGAGCTAAAACTTCTTTGCTCTATGACCAGACGATTAGCTCATCACCGTCCCGCAGGAGGTTCCACCTGCGGGTGGATGAAGAGAAAGACTCAGTCGTGTTTGGATGAAGCATGAATATCCAACAGATCCGACTCCTGCGTATCGCCGTCGTCATGCTTGCGCTTGGGTCGATCCTGGCCCAAGTTTTCATCACGCCGCACGTCGCGAGGTCCTTCGCGGAAGCATATCCTGAGGTCGCCTACCTGGAGCGCCCGTACACTATCGCCGTCATCGTTGCGATCGCCGGCTTTGAGCTGGCACTGCTGGCGGTCTGGCAAATTCTCTCGATTGTGAAGCGGGGAGCAGCGTTCACCGGGTCACCAATGCGTTGGGTCAATTTCATGACAACCTGCTTCCTCTTCACCGCAGCGACATTGATCGGGATCATCATGCACGCCACTTTCATTGCAAACATTGGTACCCCCGCTATGCTCTTCGGGCTTCTCGCCTCTATCGCTTTCGGAGCAAGCGCGCTTGTCTTGAGGACGGCAGTGAAGCGCGGACTCCTAACCCGGATATTCCAAGATGACCCTGAGCAAGGCATCCCTGGCCCGTAGACCGACGTGCTTCACACTTTGCGTACGTGTTAATTACGCTGGTGCCGTCAGAAAGGTTTCGCCTGTCCCGGTCAAGGTTCCCCAAACGGACACGGAATCACTGTGCAGCCACGAAAATGATGACAGACAGATTGTCAACGGCACCCTGTTGCAGGCCGCCGACCCCTTAGCGTGAATTTCCGTACCGTTCCTCCTCGGACCCCAGATCACGAGGCCGGTACCACCAAGATTCGGCGATCACCGTCCCCGGAACCGCAGATATCGCCTGCCACATAGTTTCCGAAGCAATCTGGCCAAGCCTGCCGCTACCCACCTTGCCCAGACAGATATCTGCCAGGGCCTCCTTGATCCTGTCTTTCGACACAACTGGCACGCCCAACTCTTCGCCCAGCAGATTACTCAAGGTGCTTTTGCCAGCCCCAGGAAGACCGTTTACCAAGATCAAAGATTCAGCCATGATCTATTGTTACCCTTCACGGAATGCCGTTCGTTCAGGGTTCCCCAGCGGACAAGCCGATATATCTCGCCGCCACGGTTACCGCGGGCTAGCCGATTACAGTTAAGTGGGTGAACCCACTGATCCCCTCCGGCGCCCAAGTCTTCGTTGATGAGTCGAAGTCGAAGGCTTACTACGTTGCCGCGTCAGTCATCGCACCGGCCGATGTCACGGCCGCCCGAAAAGCGATTGCGGCCTTGTGCAGGTCGGGGCAACGCCGGGTACATTTCAAAAGCGAGAGTGACAGTTCACGCAATGCCTTCCTGGCCGGAGCTATCGCGGCAGGGTTGCAGACCAGGCTCTATGTGGCGCGCAACATGGCCGATAAGCCCGCCCGGACGTTGTGTTTGGAACGCCTGCTCGACGACCTGGTCATAGCAGGAGCAAGGAAGCTGGTGCTGGAAAGTGATGAGTCCTTGGAGCAGTCTGACCGTCGAACGATTGCCCAGTATTTGCGGCTCTTCGATGAAGGTGGGGAACTTCGCTACATGCATTGCAAGTCGCATGAGGAGCCGCTGCTTTGGGTCAGTGATGCTGTCGCGTGGTGCCACCAACGTGGAGGCGACTGGATCCGGAAGGCTGCCCCACTGGTCCAGGAAATAGTCGATTGCAGCCGTTAAACAACGCGAGCCTGGCTCGTCATACCATCCGGAAGACTGCCAAGCTCACTTCGCAGGGCTACTGCCCCTTGCATAGCAAACTCTACCCGGTCTTATATTGATGTAACAACTCTTCCCTGACGTCCTCCGAAGGATTTTCGGGGAAGGACGTCAAAGCTAAGCCAAGGCGACGACCAGTAACTTTGTCTACCTGCGAGTTGACCGGGAAGTGTCGTTCCGCCTCGGTTTATTAGAAACAAGTGCGCCGTTGAGGGTTCCCCCTACGGACGGGCTTTGACTAGATTCCATCGACAAGCAGTCCAGTGGCTACCTGGCTCCACGCGCCCTTAGCGTACGATTTCTTCCGTTTTCTGCGGTGGCCCCGAGGGCAGGGGACCCGGATCGATATTGAGGTCTGGCGGGTACAGGCCCGGATTGGCCACACCCCCAGGACACCGTTGGTGACGTTTGAGTTGGTCCGTGGCCAGGACCGTGAAATATGGTCCATTCGGTCCATGGAGACCATCGCCGCCTGACGGGGGCGTTTCATCTTTGTCCCCTTGCCTGGCTCATTTCTAGTCCCGCTGCGAAGGCTGCGGCGTAAGTCTCGCGCCATCCGGTGCCGGCCTGTGCTGTCCTGGTGCCGCGTTCGGCCTGAACCTCGGCAAGGGCCTGTGCCCGGCGGGCGTTGAACGCGGCGCGCTCGGCGTCGTGTTGGATGCGCGCTGACTCTGATTTCTGGCTGGGGGAGCGGTAGAAAGTCCCGTCCGGGCGTATCCAGGGGCGCAAGCGGTGCTTGATCCAGGCACCGAGATTCCCCACCCCTGTTGCTCCGTCGTGGTGGTACCGGGCGTTGGTGGTGGGCCTGTTGTCCAGGGCGTGCAAAACGTCGTTGACCGTCCAGCCAGCCCGCAGGAACGGCCGAATCAAGGCTGCAACGTGGGCGGTGGAAATATCCCGCAGCGGGAAGAACCTGAATTGGCACTCAGCTGCGGCTTGACGCTCAGCGGCCCGCCGCCCATCCTTGTTCATGGCGGTTTGCGGTGTGGTTGGGGACCAGAACGGTTCTTTCCGAGAACGCATCAGGTCGTTCACCGCGAGACGCGCAGCGGCTCGCCTTGAAGAAGCTAGCGGCGAAGACGCTTCAATTTGAAGCTTTGAATCTTCCTCGCGCAGCGTGTGCGGGGGGTTGTTAACAGCCCTAATGGGCACCGGGGACCACGTTTTTTCCACAGGGTCGATAGCCACGCGTTCCAGCAGAACATAGATGGCCGCTTCATTCTCATTGCGGCCGCTGGATTTCGGGGTGAATTGGGCTGTGCGGCCCTTAGCCACGGTGCCCAATACACCCCACTCGTGGAGTCGTTTCATATAGCTGATCAGAGTGCTTTTGGGGTATCCGTAGCGCTCTTGGAGCCGTTCCCACAGGGGCATAATGGTCATGCTGCGGGGGTCGAAGCCAGGGCATTGCGCCAAGACCTGGGCGAACTGCCGGATGTTCTTTTTCAGATCTTTTCGGGCTAGCTGGTACTCGGGCAGTGCTTCGATGCCACGGAGCCAGCGAATGACGTGGCGTGCAGGGCGTGAGCCTGGGCAGACAGCAGCCCATACGGCCTCCTTGCCCCGTTCGCGTTCCTTACGCGCACGGCGCGGCCGACGCTGGCCCTTGTCACCCTTACGTCGTGGGCGGCTATCCTCGGCCGCCGCGTCTGCCATGGCCTGCGCCCTGGCATGGGTGTCCAGGTCGGCGCCAAGAGTGGCGACGTTCTCAACAGTCAGGTGCAGCCTTGTAGGGCCCTCAGTACTGACACGCCGATCATCGTTCGGTTGGGTTTCTGGCGCGCAAGGGTGGGTTGAGTGTAGACTCATGGACATAACAGAAGGACCCTCCTAGAGGGTGTGGAAGTCTGAGCCCTTCACCGAGTCGCCTGGTAGCTTATGCGGTGTAGAGCGTATATAACTTGATATGAACGAACCGAAGCCCCGCTTAGCGGGGCTTCTTCGTTTAACTGGCCTCTGCGATAGGCAAGGCCTCCTGGTGCATACCGTCAAGTTTGTTGGGGAGCCCGGCCGCGCGGTCGATCAGCGCGCCGACATACTCGCCGAAGGACATGTTGTACTGCTGCGTCGCCACCCAGGCTCGGTGATGTTGCTCTGGGAGCACGAGGCAGTTCAGTGGTGCCTTCCGCCCAATCGGCTTGGGTGCGCGGTATTCCTCCATGTAGACCACCCTAACCCCGGTTTGAGAGAACCTGTAGATATACAGAACGTGTCGCGGTGGCAGCGATCGCTCCGCCAGAGACCAAGTAAGCGACAGCCTACATACATGCTCCGCACATGCACAACTCAATGGTTGCGCACTGCCTGTACCCGCTAAGCGGCATCGGGTAGCATTTAGTGTCAGCTGTCCACCTGCTTTGTGTGGCGGTCCACACCACAAGCGGCCGACCTTGGCTGAAGGAGCTATATCGATGGCAAGCGGGGGCCGCAGCGTGTTCCTTACGCAACAACAGAAGAAAGAGCGACTAGCGGATCGCATGGGTATCTTGGTGGATATCTGGGAGTCCGACAACAACACTGCGCTCACTTACCCTCACGTCGAGGAAGCACTTTCCGCCCACGGGATCACCCTGTCGCGAACACGGTGGTCATACTTGATCAATGGCACGGGCAGCCTAGTGGTAGATCAAGAACTCCTAAGCGGCATCGCAGAGTTCGTTTTTGAAGTGCCGGCTACTTATCTGTGCGATCTCTACAGTGAGACGCCTCCCGAGGTAGAAGCCCGGATGGATTTCCTGGACCAGATGCGAAAGCTCAAAGTGAAGAACTTCGCCGCGAGAAACCTAGGAGCGACTTCGCCGGAAATTCTGAAGATGATCGCCAAGATTATTGATGAGTCGATGGGCAGTGACGGCTAGATGGTTCTCCCTCCGGTTGAGGAAAAGGTACGCGAGCTATGCGGAGATGGCACGACATCGATGACGGAAGTTGTCGAACGCCTGGTAATGATTTGTGAGAAGCCGATCAATCTGGTTGAGCATGAGGGGTCTTGGGGATCACTGACCGCGTTGAAGGTCGAGTTTGAGGACCGTATCAACGTCCTTTTCCCCCCGCAGAACTCATTGCAGTACAAGCTTCACTGTATATATCACGAGCTGGGGCACATCTATTTGGAAAGCTTAGATCTGGCCTTGCCCGAAATCTCTCAAGCGATCCTGAGAGAGACCGCAGATGCAATCAACGTTAGCTGCCGGCACATTGCCGATGATCCTGTGGAGCGTTGGGTGGAGGCTTTCGCATTCGGCATGTCTAAAAGGACCCGTCAGCGCAGCCCTTCCGACCCTGATCCTTTTCTCTGCTGAGCCATGAAGCAGATACTCTTCGCGCTACTGAGCGTCCTATGCATACTTCGCATCCCCGCCGTAGTGAAGGTGAATGAGGCGCGGGCGTCGTGGTTGGCGTCGGTGTTCGGTCTCGTTGCCCTCTACGTTCTGGGAACTGTCACGCCGCTGAAAGTCATTGACAGCTACCTCGGGAGCATCAACGTCACCAATCTGCTCCAAGCCATCTTCGCCCTGCTGGCGATCTTCTTCTTCAACGACAGCGTGCGGCAATCAGCTAACGTACCCAAGGTCCGTTGGACCTACTACACCCCATTGCTGAGCATTCCCGTCATGATTCTTAGCTTCGCCTTGATTCAGGACAAAGGTCCAACGGCCGCGGATTTCATCGTTACTCATATGGGACAGCTAGCGACGGCCACGTACAGCGGCGTGTACATGCTCGCGTTGTTGTTTACCGTGCTCCGGATTATCTACGTGCTTCGGCACAAGAAAAGAAGTCAGTACCTAACCTTCTCAGTGGGTCTGCTCGTGGTTGCAGTAGCGTGTGCTTGCCACATTGCGTTCGTGGTCCTGTTCCATTTCTCGTCCTGGCATGGGTTCGCCCAGGCCATCGGTTCGTGGTTTGACCGCTTGTTCTATGTAGGCCTCTCTGTGACGGCGGCGGGTTGGCTGATGCTTCTCCTGTCGAAGCAGCTCCCAAGGTTGCGCCTTTGGATGGCCGACACTCTCTGGCTTACTGCGATGAGGATGCGAGTTAATGCGGATCGCTCGCGATTCAACCCCGCATGGGATCTTTTCAATAAAACGCTCGAAGATGGCATTTACAAAAGCCTTATTGTTCTGCACAACTACGAGCGAGGGAACGCGATGACGTTTCCGGAACCTATTCAACTCAGGATCAGTGACATCGAATCAAAGCTAGATGCGCGCGTATCTAGCTTTGATCGGTAACCATCATCTTGCTGACCCAGCTCGTGAGTTCATCGGTGAAAGCACGAGGCGCAGCGTTCCACTCCTGGGAGTGGTTTGCCTCTGGTAACCGGATCAGCGTGACCGTGCGAGGATTTGCGCGTTGAAACGCCTCCGAGATCTCCCATGGAACTTCTTGGTCCGCGTTTGAGTGTAAGACCAGTGTCGGGACAGTTACCCGACGCGGTACGTCAACCCACTCAAGGGCATCGAAATTGATAGGCTCCTCCAGCCCGAGCATCTTTGCAAACAGGGGAGACTGCAACAGTCCCATGACAAGGCCGGCCCCGATCGCAGGCACCCCAGCTCGCGCCGCACCTGCTGTGATGGTTTTACGCCAGCTCGTGACGGGCCCCACCAAAACAATCCCTGCGATCTGGCCCCGGAATGCGCTGCGCTCCGCCGTCAGCAGGGCCATGGTGCCGCCCATCGACCAGCCGGAGAGGATGACTCGCCGGGCTCCATGAGCTACGGCGTAGGCTACGGCACTTTCCACGTCACGCCATTCAGTTTGCCCAAGGTGGCTCGACTCGGCCTGTGGAGGACTGACCTCGGGGTCGCTGCGAAATGAGGGCACCAAGGAAGTGAATCCCAAGGGTCTGAAAGCGTGGACATCTCGAAACATGATCGCGCGATCGGTCCAGCTGCCATGGATATGGATCACCCATACATCCGGAGTCTCCCCTTCGAATAGCCACGCCGGCGCCGTCCCGTACGAAGTGGGGACGTTCACTTCTTCGTATCGACGACTCACCGCAGAGGGTACGAAGAACACATCGGGGGTCCAATCGACCAGGGGCCCGAGACGTTTCGGTCCGGATTCAGATGGCTCGATCCGCCGCTCCACGCACTTTTGATCCTCATCAATCAGCGTGACCTCGCCGACTCTTGTGTAGCTCCCGGACGCAGGGTCGAAGACACCAAAGTCGCCCGGGGCTTTGGTGTAGTCGTCCAGATCGATGCGGATTCGTCGTCCGTCATCTGTCAGCTCGCCTCGGCGGTAGTCCTTTGGGCCCCGCTTAACGATCTTGCGGGCCATGACAACTGCGAACCCAGATAGTGCGGCGGCCGGCACGAGTAGTGCGAGAAAGGCCAGTCCGCGCTGTGTTGTCGACATTCAGTCTCACCTTCCGGTGGTGATCGGGGACGTGCGGGGGACCCCCATCATCGTAACGGCGATTCAGTTCCTGTTATACGAACAAGACGTGCCCACTACAAGCGTTGCACATGTTCACTACAGGCGTGTATCGTTCTGAATGAACCAGCCAACGTTCAATGAGTAAAACGAAGGTGAGTACGTTCAATGAGTGAGAATGTGAATTTCCCGGGCGCCCGGCGTGCGGGCGCGTATGTGGAGACGGAGGACGTCCCCGATGTGGTGCCGGCAGCCCCGGTCCAGGCAAGGGACGCTGCCGCTGTCGAGGACGAGGCGATTGTTGAGCCGAGCTGGGAACCGAGTGCGGAGGTTTCTGCAGCTGCTCCGACCGTGACCACGCATGAGAGCGAGGGCGCGGCTGTTCCCGCTTCACCGCGGGGAGGTGGTGCTATGTCCGTTCCGGCACCGGCGGAGGTTGAGGAGGATCATGAGCCGGTGGAGCCGGCTGTTGAGGGGCTGCGTGGTTTCCTGAATCGTGTGACGGCTGGTGTGTTCAAGCTTGGCCCGTCTGTGCGGGAGGGTGACACGCGGGCGTTGGTGGCGGCTCAGGAGGGTTTTGAGGCGTTGATCCGGCAGTCCGCGTGGACGCGCGGTGTCGGGGTCTTGGTCGCAAACAAGAAGGGCACGGCAGGGAAGACGCCGACTGCTATTTCTCTCGGTGGCGTGATTGCTGCCATTCGTGGAGGCTCGGTGGCCATTGGTGAGGCCGCGGATGATCGAGGGCAGCTGGCGTACCGGGCTGAGGGCGAGCCGCAGCTGGGGATGGGCGAGCTCGTGGCCAACATCGGCGCTGTGCGGACACAGGCGCAGTTGCGCGGGTACACGGTTACTCAGACGTCGTTCGCGTCCGTGATCGGGTCCACACCAAAGTGGCGGGCCCCACTGACCCGACAGAACGTGCTCGATGTCGCGGCGATCGTGGATGAGCATTTCACGGTCCGCGTGTGGGATACCGGCAACCAGTACAGTTCCGGGCCGTTCTCGGCCGCGGTCGATACGTCAGACGTGTTGGTGATCCCGACCATGAATTCGATGGATTCGGTGTTCGATGCTTTGGAGCTGTTGGAGTTCCTCAAGGCTCAGGGCGGGGACGCGGCCAGGTTGGCGGAGACGGCCATTGTCGTGCGGTTGTCTGACGGGCGGCCGGAGTTCAAGGCGGCCCGGGTGAAGAAGTACTTCATGGACCAGGGCATCACGGAGGACCGGATTTATTCGTTGCCGTTCGATGCCCATATTGCCGAGCGTGGGGCATTGACCTTGGACAAGCTCGCCCCGGCAACACGTCAGGCATTGACTGCGGTCGCGGCCGGTGTTGTGGCACAGCTGAACGTGAACGTGTTTGAGAAGGATCAGCAGCAGCAAATTGATGAAGGGGAGAAGCGATGAATGTGGTTCTTTTGACAGCGGTGAAGGCCTCGGTTGCGATGCAGGCGGGGGTTGAAGCGATGGGCGGGCCGCGGCCTATGATTGATAACCCGTTTCCAGGGGTCCCGAACTTCACGGTGTTCGGTGCGAGCTTCACTCAGTGGTGGCAGAAACTGTTCGCTGCGGCGTGGGCGCTCGGGATTGTGGTTGCAGGGTTCTACCTGATCGTTGGCCTGGTGGCGATGGCGAAGGCTGACGCGAACAATCCGCACGCCCACGCTGAGGGTAAGAAGAAGGCGGCGGGGGCAGGTGTCGGGTTGATCTCCCTGGCAGGGCTGGGTGTGATTCTGGGCGCGATCCTGTTCCTGGCCACGTGATGGTTTCCCGGAACGCGGAAGGCACAGCCCGGCGCGGTTTCCCGCGCTGGGCCTTCGTGGCGGTCATTGTCGTCCTGGTTTTGGCTGTCGTGGCCGGGGTGAGCATCTGGTACCAGACGCACCCACCAAAGACGGCTGCCGCCCCCTCACCGAGCACCTCGGCGGCCCCGGTGACCGCGGGTGCCGGTGATATTCCGAACGGGTGCCTGGCCGGCAGGGACACGTCCGCGGCGGCGCTGATTGCGGCACAGAAGAAAGCACCGCACACGGAAGCCGGCGCCGTCGGCCTCGCCGCTGCCTTCAGCCGCTGGTTTTTGCAATACCCCCGTCCGGTTGCTGCCGACGCTGAGAAGGCTGTTGAGCAGCTAAAGAGTCAGGGTGCAGACAAAAGCATCACCGACAAGCCGAATGAATTGGCCTCGTCTAAGCCCCTAGGTGGGTGGATTTCTGGTGGCCTGTCGTTCGCTGAGGGCCGCTACATCGTAGAGGACAGCTCTGCCGATCGTGTGAAAGTTACAGTCGGCGGCGCAGAGATAAAGAACGGGCTTCCAGTTCCAGATTCGAAGATATTGAGCACGTTCACTCTGGTCTGGGAGAGCGGCAATTGGCGGATCGCGTCTATCAGCGCTTCCCGGACTGTTGAGGATTTGTTTACTAATGGCGCGGCGTTAGCTGGGGGATGTTGAACATGTTTCATACATTGTTGGGGTTTGCGCCGGTTCCCGGCCCGAATCCTGAGCCTCCATCGGGAGGCGGTTCAGGATCAGGCTTAGTCGATGGGTTCGTTGGTTTCGTTAAGGGTGTCGTGAAGCCTGTGACGGACACTGTTGGTTCTGTTGTGGGGTTTGCTTCTGATCCTTTGGCGGCGATTTTTCAGGCGACGCGTGATGGTGCGCAGGGGTTGGCGAAGGATTTGTTGCCGGCGTTGTCGCATGCGACGGAACCGGATTTGAGTGCTGACTGGTTCATTAAGGCGTATGCGATCAGTTTTGCTTTGGCGATCGTGGTGTGGGGTTTTTTGTTGTTGTTCCAGTTCGTTTCGGTGGCGCGTGGATCGATGGCGGGGGAGCAGTTCCTTGATGTGGTGTTGGCTCGCTCGGCGGTCTTCTTCGGGGGTGTCTTGTTTGGGCCCTTGCTGGGGGTGATGCTGGTCAAGACGTTGGGTGCCTTGACGGATTCGTTGATCATCTGGGGTGTTGGTTCTTCCTCGGACCGGATGCTGACTTCGATGAATTCGATGCTCGCGGTGGATAAGGCCGCGATCCCTGGCGGGGTGATCGTGGGCATTTTGTTGATGGTTTGCATGATCCTGGGCCTGATCCTGGTGATGGTCATGCTCGTGGTCATGTTGGTGACTTTGTATTTTTCCGGCGTGATTTTTCCGCTGGGCATTGTCTGGTTCGCCTCGGCGAAGCATGGGTCCACGGCCCGGAAGATTCCGTTGTTGTGGTTCGGGATCCTGGCGTGTCATCCGTTGTTGTTCTTCCTTTTGGGCGTCTCGTACAACATGATTGCGTCCTCGAGTAATTGGATGCAGTGGTCCGATGGGTTGCGGACGTTGATGAACATCCTGACCTCGTTCATTGCCCTGGTGATTGCTGGTCTGGCTCCGTTGGTGTTGATGAAGTTCGCGCCGGTGATTCCGTCTGGTTCGGGTTTGCAGGCGGGCCCGTCGATGAGCGCCCCGCAGTCCAAGGAGTATGGGGCGAAGGATCTTTCTTCGGTGCGGAAGCAGAACCGGTCATCCGCCTCCGAGGATGGCGGTACTGGGTCCGGGGATGCCGGACAGGACGGGTCGGCGGAGCAGCCCTCCGCCGATCCGGAGAACGGTTCGTTGATGAAGAGGTTGCGGGACTTGAAGGGCCAGTCCGGGTCGGCTGACGCGGGTGCTGATGCGGCCGGGGTGGGAGCACCCGGCGGTGGTTCCGTGAAGTCTGGTGAGGTGGAGCCCGGTGCGGGTGCGAAGCCTGGTTTTGGTGCCGGGGCAGGCTCTGGTGCCGGTGCGGGTGCGAAGCCTGGTCTTGGTGCCGGGGCAGGTGCCGGTGCCGGTGCCGGTGCCGGTGCCGGTGCTGCCGGTGCTGCCGGTGCTGCAGAGGGTATGGCTGCCACTGGTGCGGCGGAGTCCTCGACCGGGGTGGGGGCTGTAATTGGCATTCCGACTATTTTGGCTGCTGGTGCCGTAGCGGTCGGGCAGAAGGCTGTTGAGGGTGGCAAGGCTGCGGCCCGGGCCGCTGAGGCCGGCGGGCAGTACGCCTCTGATGGCATGAGTGACGAGACAGGGCAGGGCTGATCCATGGGTAATCGGTTTATTGGTGGGGAATCGGCGCACCGGAGTTTCTTTGGTGGTATCCGGTCTAAGCCACAGATCATTGGTCTGATGGGCTGCGCCCTGCTGGGCTGGGTCGGGGTGATGTGGGTCGGCTGGCCGGGCCTGGTCCTGGCGCTTGTACTGGCATTGGTCGTGTTCGCGGTGACGGTGAATACGCATAACGGGTCCTGGCTGGAGCGCCGCGAACGGCGCCTGCGGTGGAAGGTACGGAGGGCCACGGGAACGGATCGTTTTTTGCCGTACTCGGCGCTGGCGTGGGAGGAAGCCCATGCGGAGGCGTCCACCGGTCCCCGTTCGCGCAAGGAGCGGGCGAGGGCGTTGGCTGCGGTGCGGTCGCGCCCGGATGGTGCTGATGGGATGGGCTGGTTGCAGGCCGCGGCGAACATGCCGGGTATTGCCTGGCATACTCCGGCGGGGGAGGAGGCGTATTTGTCGGTCGCTTTTGAGGTTTCCGGGCAGTTGCGGGGGGCGGAGTCCGGGAGCCGGCAGGAGCAGGCGCAGGCCGGGTTTGGGACATTGCTGGCCAATCATGCCTCCCCGTCCTCATTGGTGCGTGGTGTCCAGTCGATCACGCGGGTGTTGCCACCGGATTTGGCGTTGAACGAGGCGTGGGTGCAGGAGAACCTTTCCCCCGACGCCCTGGAGGACGCTGTTGCCTCTTATCAGGAGGTGTTGACCCGGACAGGGAAGAACACGTTTGTCCAACGCCATATTCAAGTGTTGCGGTGGCCGTTGAGCGGAGATTTTTTGGCGGCTGCGGAGCAGCACGGGCCGGGCCGGGATGGTTGGCGGGCCTTGATGGGCCAAGAGATTGATTCGATGGTGCGGGCCTTGCGGACCGCGCAGCTGGGTGTGGTTAAGCCGATGAGTGCCCGGGGCGTGGTGGCGATGATGCTGCACCAGCAGAACCCGTCCCGCCCGCCGCTGATGGTCGCCGGGGTGTCCCCGCGCCGGATGGGGTTGGCCTCCCATGATGACTGGAATGCGCACTGGGTGCAGGGCACGGATCCTTTCAGCGGTGAGGAGGTGCTGTGGGGGCACCGGACGGCGATGGTCACCGCCGCCCAGATGGAGACGGGGGAGCGGAGCCCTTACTGGTTGCTGGCGTTACTTCATAACGCCGGCTCCGGGGCGCGGACCCTGTCTTTCCAGCTTGAGCTGGTCCCGGCCGAGCACGCGAGGTTGCTGGCGTCCAGGGATGTGGTGCGGGACATGGCCGCGGTGATCGCGAAGCAGGGCAAGGGCCAGCTGGTTGATCCGGGCACGGATGTGAATCTGCGTTCGGCCCGGGCCCGGGGTACTGACCTGATGCCTGGCAGTGGCCAGCACGGGGTGAATTGGGTTGGTTTCATCACGATTTCGGCCAAGACTCACAAGGATCTGACGAAGGCGTCCCGCCGTCTGGCGGAGACGGCCGCGAACGCGGCCGGCATCCAGAAATTGCTGTGGCTGGACACGTACCAGTCGGCGGCGTCGGGAACGACGTGGCCGATTTTCCGCGGCCTGAAACCATCGAAACCAACGACCGGTGCCAAGCTGATGAACCGCCTTGCCGGCAGGGCTGAGAAGGAAGAGAAGGTGGCGTGATGGGTGTGGTGGAGAAGATCGCGCAAAAGGGCGTCGACGGGCAGGACCAGCCGGTGATTCCGTTGATGGAAGAGATCCAGGGGGTTGTCACGGTTGATGGCCCCGGGGCGAAGGGTTCCTGGATCATGCGGCTGCCGTTGTTGCGGATTTTCGCTGCCCCGGCCGTCGAAGAAGTGGAGGCCGCCAAAGACGCTGGCGCGGGTCTGGGGGAGTGGACCCCGTTCGAGGAACAGGGCTCGGTGCTGCGGGTCAAGAAACGTAAAGCCGCCGCCGGGTTTTATGCCCCGGCCGTGCCCGGCGCCCCCTCGACGACCAGGCAGGCAGAGATTTTGAATACGGCGTTGATTGCCGCGCCGACGGGTGTGGCCGGTGTCGCGGCGGGCCGTGATGTGCTCTCGCAGACGGCGATCAGCAAGGACCCGGTCACGGACTACAACGCCACCCCGCGCCTGGTGACCTCCACGAACGTGTTGGTCATCGGTGATGTCGGGTCCGGGAAGTCCTCTTATACGAAGACGGTGTATGTGTTGCGGCCGTTGATCCTGCGCAACCGCCGGGCAGTGGTCATTGATAAGAAGAACGAGGGCGGCGAGGGGGAGTACGGCGAGACAGTCCGCTTCCATACGGAACCGGCGGACCGGCGGGCGGGCCGGATCAACACCCCCGTCCGGTTTGCCCTGGACGGGTCCGGGGTGAAGTTCAACATCTTGGACCGGGCGATTTCCGGGGTAAACGATGACGGGATGAACAACCAGCTCGTGTACCTGAACACGGTCCCGGCGCTGATGCGCGAGGGCAAGGGCCCGGACGAGTGGGAGCGGAAGGCGCTGCGCCTGGCCTACCGGGCCATGCTGAAAAAGTTCGAGGGCGGGCGCACGCCTACGACTGCGGATCTGCATGACCTGCTGGGCATCATCGATCCCAAGGAACCCAGCCTGTCCGGCATGAGCCCGGATACGCTGGAACTGCTGCACAAGAGCGGCATCTCCATGAGGTTCTGCTTCAATGAGCTGCTGGAAACCTACGGGGCAATCTTCGACGGAGAAACGTCCAAGAGCGTTCAGCTGAACAAACTGCTGACATCGTTCGATATTTCCCAGCTCCCGGACACCGGCCCCTCGATCCCGATGGTGATGGGGTTGGCGAACCTGTGGCTTTTAGGCACGGTCCGCCGGGACCGGGGTATCCGCACGAACGTCATCGTGGAGGAAGCCGGCCACATCCTGGGCGGTCCGATGGCCGTGCAGCAGCGCTCAAACATCAAACTTTCCCGCGGTCTGGGGATTTCGAACATCTACAACATCCACAAGGGAGCGACCGATGTCGAGCCCGGTTCTCCCGGGATGGCGGTCATCGAAGAAGCGCAGACGGTGCACATCTTCCGCCAGACCCGGCCCGAGGCCGCGACCTGGTGTGTGCGCACGTTCGGCCTCAATCCGGACACGGCGGCCGACATCATGACCCTGAAGAACGGCCACCATTTCCTCAAAACCGGGGCCGAGACCTCCGAGATCGAGATCGAACATGTCCGTTCCTCCTGGGAAGTGGACATGACCAACACTGATGGGGCACTGACCGAGCGCCCCGACGCCGGCTTCGCTGAGCCGGATAGGAGCATCTGATGAGTGAGAACGCCTCGGTATCCAATCATGTCCCGGCCGGGTCGGCGGTAACGAAGGCAAAGTGGCAGATCGGCCTCACCGCCGGGATCGCGGCCGTGCTGTGGCACCTGGCCCTGGTCATCACCACGGGCATCGGGCTGGCCGATATAGCCGCGACGTGGAAGGGCCTCCTGGCCGGGGTCAAGAGCGCCCTGACCGGCGCCCACAGCGGTTCCCCGGTCGGTGTGGGGTCCAACCCGGCGGATGCGTGGGGGTGGCCGGTGGTGGTGTGGGTGGTGCTGATCGTGGCGGTGCTCGCGGCTTGGATTGGTGCGTTGTTCGCGTTGAAGACCCGGCGTGCCAAGCGTGCCCGGGCCAAGACCGGGGAGAAGGGTCTGAGCACGGCCAGGGCGCTACAGATGCGGATCTCTGGCCCGGAGAAGTCTTCCCTGGCCCCGGCCGTCTACCGGCTGGCGGGCAAGCACATTGGGATCCGCACCGAAGACACGGCGTGCACGGTGGCCCCGCCGAAGTGGGGCAAAACAACGTTCATGGTGGCCGGGCAGGTCGTGGACGCACCGGGTTCGGTGATCACAACCAGCACCCGCCCGGACGTGCTCCGCCTGACCGTGGGAGTGCGCAAGGATCTGGGACGGGTGTATGTCGCGGATTTCGACGGGTTAAGCCAGTATCCGGATAAGGTCCGGTGGGACATGGTGGCCGGCTGCGCAGATCCGCAAATCGCCTCCGAGCGTGCCGCGGCCATGGTCAACGCCATGCCGCGCACCGGCGCCCCGTCCTCTGCCGACCGGTATTTCGATGCCGGCTGCGTAATGATCATGGAAGCGCTGCTGCACGCCGCGGCCCTGAAACCGGCCGGCACGATGCGTGATGTGCTGCGCTGGTCCCAACACTTTGAAGAGCACGAGCCGGCGAACATCCTGCGCTCCGATTCCCCGACAGTGAAAACCTGGGCGGGGAACCTGGATGAGTGGTGCCGGACCAACAACCCGGACACTATCGGTAACACCAAAACCACGCTGGGCAAGATCACCGGTCCGATGAAGAACGAAACCGTGCTCTCCATGTTGTGCCCGGTCGAGGGGGATGCGGGGATTGACATCAATTCCTTCACCGATGCGCCGAACACCCTGTATTGCCTGACCCGGGTATCGATGAACGCCTCCACCGCTCCCATCGTCACCGCCCTGGTCGAGTCCTTGGTGCAGGCCGCGATCCGCAAGTCCGGCAGCACCGTCTCCGGGAAGCTGGAAACCCATATGTCGCCAATCCTGGATGAGGCGGCCAACACCTGCGCGCTGCCCTCCCTGCCCTCGCTCATGTCCGAGGGCGGGGGCAACGGGATCCACACCTCCGTGTTTGTCCAAACCTATTCCCAGCTGGTGAACCGGTGGGGTGAGGAAGGGGCAGAAACGATTTTTGATTCCGCCGCGGCGAAGACCGTGTTCGGCGGAATTTCCGATGTGAAGTTTTTGACGAAGATCTCCGAGCTGATCGGCAAGCACTGGGTCGAACACACCTCCTCCTCGTCCTCATCAGGCCAGGACGGTGTCCCGACGGTGAACGTCTCCAAGTCCATGCAGCTCGACGCGAAGATGCGGGTCGATGAACTCCGCAAACTTCCACAGGGCAGGGTGCTGTTGATGTATCGGGAGCTTGAAGCCGTGGTCGAGGTCGTCCCCTGGTGGGAGCGGGTAGATAGTGAGAAATTCAAGAACTCCCGCACCTGGTGCCTGGGTCAGGAAGGCATCAGCACCACAGAGGCCTCCGACGCGACCGCTGCGGAAACCACCGCCGAGCGCACCGTGGAAGCAGCCGGGACGGTGAGCGCATGAGACAGGGACCACCACCGGAAGACGAACCACTGCCCGAGGAGTCGCTGCCGCCGGAAGATGAAGACTTTATGCCCGAGGACGCGTGGCAGCCGCCCGACGCGGGCGCACCGGTCACTGGCAGGGAAGCCATGGAGGCGGCCCCTGGCGTTGAGGCGATCCCGGAGATCCTGGACCGGCTGGGGAACGTGGAGGAAGTCGCCGAGTACGTGTATGCGGAACTTACGAACTACCCGGCCGGCGGGCCGTGGTACTGGAAGGAACTCAACCCGGCCCAACGCCACGAGCTGTGGGTGGAACTCGAGGGGTTCGTGACCTGGCTGCAAAACCGGATCCTGTGCCACTGGTCCAACTCTGAGGGGTGGATTGCCCCGTGCTGGTACCAGCACCCGGACGCCGTGGAACTGCTGACAGCGCTCATGGTCGCCCATAAGGGCGCCTACCTGGCAAAGTCAAAGAAACCCGGTTTCGAACTGAGCGAATGGTTCACCCGCGCCCTGTGGCCCACCCTGGAAGCGTTCACCCGCCGGGCGACGTTCAAGGCATGTGTGGGCGAAAGTGAACACCGTCCCTCTTCCGGCGGGCGCGTGTTGGTAGGTTCCAGTGCGGCATTCCTGGCCTTCGTCGCTGATGAGACCGCGGCCCCGGCACCCGCCACCGACGATGAAGGGAGATCGGGTGCGTAAGGGATTCCTGGTTCTCACGGCCGTGTCACTGCCGGTGATCTTCTTGGCGGCCCTGTTGGGGATGTCGTTGTTGGGGGCCGGCGGTTCCTCGGCGGCCGCCTGCCCGGCCGCGGCGTCCAGCACGGAGCCGGTGAAGGCCGGCACCATCCCGAACGGGTGGGCGCCCCTGGTACAGAAAGCGGCCACCGATTCCGGTGTGCCGTCCTCGGTACTGGCCGCGCAGCTGGAGGCCGAATCCGGGTGGAATCCCAAAGCGGTCTCCCCGGCCGGCGCGCAAGGCCTGTCCCAGTTCATCCCGGGCACCTGGGCCAGCTACGGCGGAGGGAAAGACCCCTTCGACCCGGAGGCCGCAATCGCCGCGCAGGGTGCCTACATGAAAGCGTTGGTCGGCCAGGTCGGGCCACTGGCGTCCAGTTCGGGCCAGCCCGCCGTATCCCTGGCCCTGGCCGGGTACAACGCCGGGGTCGGCCGGGTCTTCCAGTACGGCGGCATCCCACCGTACGCGGAGACGCAAAACTACGTGGCCAAAATCCTGGCCTCGGCACAAAAGTACGCCCAGAACGGTGACACCCCGGCCACGTCCGTGGCGCCACCGGCCAGCTGCACCGGCCTGTCGGTGTCCAACGCCGCGGTGTCCACCGCCGGCGATGACTACCCGTGGAAGACCACCGAACACAACGCCAATAACCCGGTGACCGGGTTCGCCTACCGCAACTGCACCGACTTCGCCTGGTGGAGGACGATGGGGCAGTTGGGTATCACCGATCAATCGAAAATGAACGCGACCCGGCTGGGTCCAGGCGATGGCGGCGACTGGGGCCTGAAATGGCAGCAGGTAGGGTGGACCGTCTCCAAGACACCGAAAGTCGGGGCCGTGATCTGGTACGCCCGCAACGCCAACGGGGTCGGTTCCTACGGGCACGTCGCCATAGTGAAAGAAATCACCGCGGACGGGAAAGTGGTCGAGGAAGGCTATAACTTCGGTCTGCCACCCACGGGCCAGTACTACACCCGCACCATCGATCCCGGCTACCCGTCCGGATACCTGTACATTCCCACGAAAGAGCAGGCAGCGGCCTTCGGCCTGGCTGCGTGAGCGAAGAGGACAGCCATGATGAGAAGAGCAGTGACAGTGTTGGCGGTTGGGGCGGCCCTGGTGTTGACCGGGTGTTCGACCCAGCCAACGGCGACTCCTTTGCCCGCCGGGGCGGCAAGCTCAACCACGACACCGGCGGCATCAGCGGCCGCCACGGCACCGGCGGCATCAGCGGCCGCCACGGCGCCGGCCGGGACGTCCGGCCAGAAGCCGGCCCCGGCCACCTCGGGCATCCAAACGTGCCAGGTCTCTTGCGGGGACAATCCGCAGTACAACGGGCCGGCAAATCTGCCGGCCCCTTCGTGGGCGGCGGGAGACAAGGACGCCGCACTGGAAGCGGCCGTGGCCGCCATGGGCGCCTACATCAAACCGGGCACCGATCACGGAACCTGGTTTGAGGGCATTCATCCCCGGATCACGGACCAGTTCGCGATCGAGTTGGGGAAGTTCGACCCGGCCTATTTGACGGTCTCGAAAATGACCGGCACGGCCACGGCAACGACTGATCCGAACAATCCGTTTCAGGTCGTTGTCGGTGTCCCCACCGACGATGGGGTGTACCAGGTGACGATGCTGCGCAGCACACAGACCGCATTCTGGCTGGCCAACTCCATCGTCCCCCCACTTCCCGGCAACAAATAAGGACGCCACCATGTTCGATCTTCTTCCCGGAGTTCTCGGCACTCCCACGCTCGAGCACGCACCCGATTGGAACACCACCGCCTGGATCATCTGGTGGTCCCTGACCGGCCTCGCCGTCGCCCTGTACCTGGTCGGCGTCAACTCCATTTCCGCCTACTCCAGCCGGATCCCCGCCGGGGTCGGGGTGGTCATGGCCGTGGCCTGCTACGTGTTCCTGTTCGTCGCGGTCGCTCAAATGTTCACGCACAGCCCCGATGGAAAACTGATCGGGATCATCTTGCTGGTCTTTCTCGTCATTGCCGGAGTAACCGGGATAGCGGCGGCCATGGCACTGAGCGGGCGCGCCCGTCTGGGGTGGATCGCCGTTGGGGCTTCTTGGTGTTTGGACGGTGGTCGGCGCCGTGGGTGAATCCGTCACAAGGATTGGCCTGGCCACCGGCATTGCCCCGTTCGGGGTGGTCGCCCTCATCGTTGCCGGGTGCTTCATCTTCTTCTCCTCCGCCCAACGGCGGTAACAGCTCCGGGACGGGCACGGTCCACCCACCTTCCCGTGTCCGTCCCGGTCCCCGCACAGGGGCGAGACCACCGTCAGGGCTACCTTTGGTAGCCCTGACGGCGGTCTTTCGTTTTCTCCGGGGCCTCGGGGCCCGGGCCGGTATCGGCGGCCCGACGTTGGCGCAGGGCTTCCAAGGCCGCCTTGACCCGGTCCGCTCCAGTCTCGGGGAGGATCGTTTCGGCACTCCGGGTCAGGGATTCCTCGATCTTGGGTCGTACCCGGGCAGGATCGTTGGCAACCTGGCGGAGATAGACGTTCGCGGCGGCGATAAGGCGTTTCGGATCGTCCGTTCCGACGGCGTGGACTATTTCCTGCTCGACCGTGCGGCCCGCTCTGGCGGCAATGGCCCGGATGCGGGCCAGCTGCTCGCTTTCCGCCCCGGCAAATACTAGACTGGGACGTGAAGCAACAACCGGTTCCCCGCCCCGATTACGATCGGATACGTGGCCGATGACCGGTTGGACCCCCGGACTTGGCTGCGGCAGATGGGGGTTGCTCCTTTTAACGGACACATCGGGGCCGTCGACGTGCAGGACCGTGGAAATATCTTCCAACGGCGCGAACCAGTCGTTGTCCCCGACCGCCACTTGGCGTCGAAAGGCCCACACCGACAGGTCGGCAGCCCACAGCAGGGGTTCCTTTCCTGGCGAGGTGTGATGAAATCGTGTTGATGGGTCGATGGCGTTGCTCTCGCTAAGCCGAGTCAGAACACGGTTGTCGTCCCTGTCCCCATGGGGATAGTAGTTGATGTTCCTCGATTCAAGCACCATCAACCGCACGGCATTGCTGCCGGATCCGCGGGTGACTTCCTTAGCCAACGCCCCCAAGCACTCATCACGGGCTTGGTGCATGCCGGGGTCTTCCCGACGGACCTCCGATTGGACCGTGATGATGTTGTAGTCAACGGCCTCTGCCAGGTAGTCGATCATCTCGGCGATGACCCTTTTCCCCGGTTCCGTCCGATAGGCCTCGGTGGTGTGCCAGTACCGGCTCCCCGGGATGTCCATCAACACATCCCGGATAAGCGAGCCTTGGTTACGGCCGACAATGACCGCCGACATCATGTAAAAGGGGCGCTCGTTATTGCGCAGTGGCTCCCTGTAAGACTCATCGATGAACGCGACGGGCCCCTTCGTGCGCGTATAGAGAGTGCTCAGAACTGGATCGGTCAGACCGAAACCGTGCATCCCGCTCATGGAAGTGCCCGCTCAGTCCGACACCGGAAGGAGATCGACATGAGCCGAGCCTATCGGCTGTGGCCGGGCCCACGGTCCTGCCGGGGTGCCGGGTCCTCGTCGTGGCGGGTTTGTTGGCGCCGGGCGTCTTCTTCGGCCCGGCGGGCACGGATGTTCTCCATGGCTTCCTTCACGGCTTCGGAACCTTCCCGCGGGCCCGGGCCGCCCGGGCCGGCGGGGCGCTGGTTCGCCCGAACCTTCCGGGCCAGGGCAGCGGCCCTCTCTGCCCGTTCCTGGGCCGGGCTCAGCTCGGCTTCCGTACCCCGGGTCTGGCGCAGCTCGTCCACGACGTGTTCGGCCGGTGTGGGGGTTTCCTTCACCAGCGCTTCGACCTGAGCGGCGTCGGCCATGAGGGCGGCGTCGGCTGCCGTGAGGGGTTCCTTGCGGGTTTGGGCACCGTACTTGTGCAGGGCCGTGATCCGGGCTGCCAGCTCCGCCCCTGTCCCCTTGCCCTGGTGGGTTGCGGGAATTGGGGTGGCCTCGCTGGCCGGGATCCGGTAACTGTCCCGGTAGGTGGAGATCTCCACGGCAAGCCGGCGCCACTGTTCCTGATGTTCCGTATCGGAGGGCACCGGCCCCAAGGGTGCCGCCCACACCGGAGATTCTGCGGCGAGCTGGGCGCCGAGCCGGGTGACCTCGGTGGCCATCAGCTCACGGCGGGCCTGGAGTTCTTTGCGCCAGAGGGCCGGCGTGTCCGGGTGGGTCAGGACATCGTTCGGGGCCAGCCAGGCCGGCAGCCCGTCCGTGGCCGGGGCCGGGGCCACGGGTTCCGGCAGGTGCCGGCGGACCTCGATTTCGGCACTGATCCGTTGGTGGATCTGCGCAGCTGCCTGGGCCCTGGGAGTGTTGGCTTCCCGCCGGTGGTTGGACACGGCGCCGCGCTGGTAGGCCTCATCCGCGCGGGCCTCCGGGTGCATCAGCCCACGAAGCGTCTTTTCCTTCTGCAAAGATGACAGCAGCCAGTGGGCTTTGAACGCGGCGGCGGGGTCGTTGATGATCGTATCGGTGCGGGTCTTGCGGTCGGCGGCCGTGGCCCTGGTCTCCAGCTCGTCGTCACTGAGCTGCCCATGCAGGCGTCGTTGCCAGGGTGTTTCCTTCTGCTCGGCCCGCCAGCCGCGCATCAGGTCCTTTTGCCCTGGTGTCTGGATGCCCGGGGCCTGGCCGGCGTCGGCCTTCGCGCGCATCATCTCCCCGGCTGCCCGGCGTTCCAACCGGGCAAGGGCCTCGTCACTGACCGCCTCCAGGGGCCGTGGGTCTTGTTGTGCGGCCCGGGCCCGCCAGTTCTCCAGCCGGCTCTCCACCCGCCACGCCATGACAGCGGTTTCATCATCGGCTGTTCCGAAATCGCGATCGGCGAAGGATTCGGTAATCAGATTCGCCAGGTTGAAACCTTCGGTTTCCGCTGCCCGCAGGTGGGCGGCGATCGCTCCCCACGCATCGGAGGCGGTGAAGGGTGCGGCGGTGCCTTCACCGAGCACGCGGCGCACTATGTTGGCCATCCGCAGCTCGTTCGCCTGACCGTCGATGTCCCGGTACACCTCGGACATTTCCGGCAGCGCACGTGCCTGGGCGCGGGCGGCATCCATTTGTTCATGCGCGGTGAGGTTCCCATCATGGTTAGCCGCCACGGACACCAGCACGTCCTCCAATGTTTCCCCCTCACCGAGCACCCCATAGAGCCGGTTCGACTCTCTCCCGCGGGAGGCCGCGACGTAGGCCAGCGCACGCGAGAGGGTGGAACTGATCATCGCGTGCGTGGTGTCGCACGTGATGCCCTGGGTGCGGTGGATGGTCGCGGCGTAGCCCAGCATGGTCTTCTGGCGCACGTACTCCGCGGGGAGAGTGATCATCCCGGCGTGGCTCTCGTGCCGCACACTCAAGGAGCCGTCCTCGTGGACCTCGCGCACGTGCCAGACATCGTTGTTCTTCACGAAGTCTTTCCCGCGGTTCACGCTCAGCCTGCGGTTGTTCTCCCGGGTCACAATGACATCCCCGACCCGGGCGGTCAGCCCGTCGCGCAGCGTCGCGGCCGGCCCGTCAGCCTCCAGCGCCCCCGTGCCGAGCCGGTAGGCCTGGGCGCGGGCGTTCAGCTCCGTGACGGTGACATTATCAAAAGCCATCATGACCGAGTGCTTACCCGCCAGGGTGTCCTTCTGCCAGGCAGTAAAGACCTGGGAGGTCATCGTCTCCGCGTCCCCACCAACAACCCGCCGGTTGTCCCGGTAAAAGCCCCAGGGATCATCCGCACCCACGGCGGGCGGTTCCCGCAGGGCCAGGGTCGCGGCCGCCTCAGCGTCGTTCGCGGTGCCGTCGGCGTTGCGGAAGCGGTGCAGATCCTCCAGGTACACGGCCCCTACCGTGTTCTTCAACAGCCGCAGCGCACCTCCCGAACCGACGGCGGAAAGCTGCTGGTCATCACCCAGGGCACGGACAACAGCACCATATTGATCCGCGATCGTAACGGCTGCGGCAAAGAGTTGGGTTCCCACCATGCCGGCCTCATCGATGATGATCACATCCCCGGGTCGGGGGATGATCCTGTGTGGGTCCTCCCGCTGGTGACCGAGAATGAAGGAGTCGATCGTGGTGGCTTTGGCCCCCAGTTCGGTACCCATGACCGCGGCGGCAACAGCCGTCGGGGCCAGACCAATCACCCGGCCGCCCGCTTCCCTGACCGTATCAGCGGCGAGCTTTAGCGCGGTCGTTTTACCGGCCCCGGCAGGACCAACACCGACCAGCAGCAGCCGGTCGCTACATGCAAAGTCGCGGGCCATGCGCAGCTGCCCGGCATCGAAAGTCTTGACCTGGGTCGCCAGTGCTGCCTCAAAGGATTCGTTGGTGGCCGCCGGGATCACGACGCGACCGGCGGCAGTGAGGAGCCTGTCTTCGCTGTGCAGGATCCCGGAGGAGGTGTAGAGGGTCCGGTGGGCTTTGCCGTACTTGCTCTGCCCGTTCTTCAACCGCAGCGCTGCCGGTTCCGGCACGGGTGCCTCGGGGGTGATGCGCAAGGAAAACTGGTCAATGGCACGGGCCTTGACCTGTTCAATCAGTGCCGGCGGGATCGGCAGTTCACCGAACCGTGAGCCGAGCCGGCGCCTGGTTTCAGCGTCTCTATGGTGCTCCCCCCAGACGCCGCGCCCGCGCTCCAGGGTGGTGATGACCTCTGCTGCTTCCTGTGCAGGGTCGATCTCATCGGCATGAACGACCATCCACGGAAGGGAGTCCGTGCCGTCCTGGTCGCGGGCGTCATGTCGGTGCAACCGCGCCTTCTCCACGGCAGCCGGACCGACCTCAACACCTTCCAAGCCGCCAAGTCCCTGCGTCCACTCATCAACTAACACCGAGAGTTGGCGGGCCTCCTTTTTCGCCGGTCTGGTCTCCAGGGTCGCCCGTTGGGCAAGGTCAATCATCTGTTTCGTGGTGGGGGTGTAACCGTGCTTTTCGGTGAACTCAACCACCAACTCATCCAAGGCCACCTTGATGCCCGCACGGCGGGAAGATGCGGCCTCAATCGCGGCAACATCCACCCCGGCGATCTCCATCACGGGCCGGTTTCCGCCGACCTTGCGCTCGATCAAACCCACCCCCAGGCGGGTGCAGATCTTCTCCATCACGGCCCTGTTCTAGAACTCGGACGCGGCCACGTTGAACTGATACAACAGCCCGCCGTCAAGGCTTGACCACTGCCCATCCACACCACGGACCTTGTTCGAGACCACCACATGATCGTGCAGTTGAGGATCCCCGTTGCGGGAGTCGTAGTGCCGGAACTTGGTGTACACCAGGCCCCCGTCAACGTCTTCCTGACGGACCCCGTTGCGGCCGCGCCGGGTGTAGGTCGCTTCCGTTTCCAGGAACGCCATGGCCTCGCTGATGGCCTCCTGGTGGGCGGCTTCAATCTCCTGGCGGGCCTCTTGGCCGCCAATGGCCCACAACACCGAGGCCGACTTGGCCGGGGCGAACACCAGGTCATATCCGGCCACCGCCTGGGAGCCCGGTTTCGTCTCAGCGGTGACGAAGCGTCCCAGTTCCTCCTTGTCGGAGGCGTTGCGGCCGTTCACTTCCCGGAAGTACTGGGCGCCTTCCTTCATACGGATAAGACGCCGGGTGTCGGCGTCCGGCTCCTTATGGTTCATGCGTTCGTAGTCGCCCAGGGCGGTGTTGATCCGCCCGGCCAGCTCATCGTTTTTTTGTGCGTAGCGGCGGTATCGCTGGCCCAGCCGAACATCCTTGATGTCCCGCCCTGCGGCCAGCATCGTCTCCGCCTCCGGGTGCAGGCCCTGCCCGTACAGGGCGGCCATCTGTGCCTCGGTGACCTCACCGGAAACACCCAGATGCGTGATGCCGCCGCCCCCCCACTGGCCCGGAGGGCTGCCGTCCACGGTGTAGTAATCACCGAGTTCACGCCCCGCCGCCCGCAGCTCATCGGCACTGGCGACTTCACGGGTGTAGTACGTGTATCCGTCGCCGGCACTGAGCTTGTGCACGGTCATCATGACACCCAGCATAGCGCCAAACCGCCCACACTTATCGATGATGCATGAGGTGTGACAAATCTTAGTGTTTGTGACTTGTGGAATCGGTGGGAAGTGACGGAGGAGCAAACTCGGTGAAACTGGACAGAAAACACTAAGATGGGGCCATCAAGTCGTTGATGCGGTTCTGCACATGAGAATGGGCGGTGGGTAACACGTTTTTCGTTATCCACCGTGCATTCGATTGTGTAGAACCGTCAGCCCGGGTTATCCGTGGGTGGGCAGCGGAGAGACGCCCATTATCTCGGAGCTATCCACGTGTGGGTAACCCGGGCCAGGCCAGCTCGAGCGTCAGCGAGGACCGGTTCAGCGGCAAAGCCGCCCCTCTTGTAAACCGGCACAGCGCTAGCCGTTAGGTTCTACGGGGGCACGAGATAGAGGAGTCACTGATGGCAGCACCACGGAAATCGTCGGTACAGCTGGCGGCACGGGAGAAGGCGCTGCTCAAGGCCCAAGCTCTGACGGCCCGACACGAAAAGCTGATTGAGCAGGCGGCAGAATTCTTCGTTCACCAGGACCGCGCCGAACAGGTCCGCCGGGATGCCCAGGTCAAGGCTGATGCGATCCTTGCCCAGGCGGAACGCGACGCCGGAGGGGCCCGGGCCGACGCGGCGGGGAAGGTTCAGGAAATGCTCGCTACCGGTGAGAGCAGGGCTGCCGTCGCTGCCCGGCTCGGAGTAACCGGCGCGGAACTTAAACGGCTCACCGGCACAGTGCCGGCACCCATAGCCACCGTGGACGCGAAGGACCCAGCCGTCCAGGATCAGGAGCAGACACCGGCCGCTTAGAACAGGGTTGGCGCGTCCGGGTCGGTGCCGGCAATGAGTGCGGCGATACGTTCCGGACGGGTCCACCCGTAGGCGCGTACTTCATCACGCAGCGCATGGGAACGTGCGGCGAAGTGTTCCCTGGCCAGCCCGCGCCAATGAAAACTCGTGCCGTTCGCATCACGTCCCTTACGGGCCCGGTCCAGCATGTTCGCCCTCGTGCTTCCCTCGACCACATGCGTGTCTTGGCCGGTCGTAGCACGGACGCAAAGCGGCACGTCACACTCGTGCATGAGGGTCCCAAAACCGTCCAACGGCCGGCCGCTGGCCAGATGGAAGGCGTAGCGGTGTGGGCGCACCGCCACGGTCCGCCCACCGGCGTTGAGCGTGTATCTGCCGTAGCCGTCATCGGCGACTGCCGCCCTCCACAACCAGTGGTCTTCCGGGTCCGGGCCCTTGGCCACCTTGGCCCAAAAGCGCTCCGCCGGGGTCATGGTTAGTCGAGCTTCTTTTGGAATGTGACCATCAAAATGGCGGAGGCAACATAGTGGGTGACCGGCACGTCCTCACGCGAGAGGCGGCCCGCGGGTCGTCGCTCACTAACGGTCACTGCGGTGACGGTGTGGGAGGCCGACTCGGCGTTCCACAACTGGTCCCCGTTGCTCTCAAACACCGACTGGATTCCGTTCACGTTCTCATCGATCCGGTTCGCCAGCTGCCGCACGGCGGCCTCGACGGTCGGCTTCGGATCACTGACCGCGTAGACGGTTTCCATGGTGCTCATCGTTGCTTCCTTTTCCTCACAAGTCGTGGGCGGGGGATTCCATACAGGCTGGCCATGAAGACCAAAATCCACCAGGTAACGAAGCCGACCAGCAAAGTGCCGGCACCATCGAAGAACAGCTTCGTATCCATGCGGAGGATCCCGCCTCCCATTGCGGCCAAGGAGATCGCAGCGAAGAACAACCCCATGACCCAGCCGCATAGGGCAATGACCAAACCGATGAGTGTTCTCATGGTTTCAGCGTATCTGTGGGGACAGACACTGAAGGGCCGGCACGGGTGCCGGCCCTTCAGTGTTTTTCCTCTGCATTGGAAAATCTTTGATGTTTCTGGTGTCCAGTTTAGTCCGGGACTTCGTCCATCGCCACGTCGTGGGTGATGTCCATTGGGCCCAGGTTGTGACGAGCCTGGGCAAGTTGTCCGGCTGCCTGGCGTTCGGCACCCGAGGGCTGTTCGTAACTGATGGTGTGGGGGCTGCCCTGGTAATCGGTTGCGGTCATGGTTTCCTCCCGAGTGCCGTGTTCTTTGTTTCACTGTACCGTCCCCGGCGGCTGGTTGCTTGGATGGCTTGAGTGCGCGCAGCGTTGCCGGCGGACGGAGGAGCGAAGCGGGGGAGGCCGCCGGCACGAAAGGCTGGCGGGGCACTTTGTGGGTGCCCCGCCAGTTGGTGGCTATTCCGGCTTGTAACCGGTGGCTTGGTTCTTGGCTACCGGGGCGACGTGTCCGGCGTCGGTGAGCCGGTCGAAGAGTTGGGCCAGCTGATAGCTTCCGTCTGTTTCCAGGGCGGCGAGGAAGTACTGACTGGCATGCGTTCCCTTGCCCTTGAGCCACTGAATCCATCCGGTGACGGTCAGCAGCGGCGCGCGGTACTTGCCGGGCGTTTCGGTAAGCAGCTGCAACAGCGTGGCCTCGGCGTCGTCAACACGGCGCCAGTTCGGGGCATCGGTCAGGTTGCCCATCATGGCGTTGTTGAAGTCCTCGACACTGGTGGACGTGGCGACGATGTCGGCCATGAGCCGGTCACGAATCATGGCGTCTTGGAGGAACGCGATCAACGCCGTGTTGTCCTCGGCCGTGGCGCGGCTGTCGATGGTGTTTTGCCAGGTTGCCCGGGCGGTGACCATCGGCTCGGCCGCGGTGTCGAACGTGTCGGTTTCAGTCGAGGTGACCTGCGCGGCGATACGTGTGGCCGTGGCTATGGCGTCTCCGGCGAAGTCGGGGATGGTGGCCTCGTTCGTTGCCGCGTAGCTGGAGCCGCGGAATGTCAGCTCGGCGTTGGTGATGCCGTCGGTGACTTCGCTCATCGGGTGCATCTGTGCGTCAAGGTCGAGGTAGCTCATCCAGCCCTCGGGACCAACGAGCCACCCGTTACGGGCGGGAATGCCGCCCTTAACGAGCTCGCGCATGAGAGCTTCCACCAGTGCTTCGCGCGGCTGGCCGTCCGTGCCGGTGTCTCCGGTGAAGACGATAAACAGTGAAGCGGTGGCTTCAACGTCGCTGAGTATCGCGGAGGTGGCCACCGTCGAGATGGTCTCATTTGCCGCCTCGCTGCGGGGCAGGTCCATGCGGAGCGTGGCCCGCATGCGATTACCTGCCACGCCCATGATCACCAGCGACTCGGTGGGCACGAATCCCAGCGTGTGCAGGGCGAAAGCAATGATGCCTGCCCCGGTTGAAACTTTCATTTTCTCGTTCATGGTTTTGGTGTCCTTTGCAGAGGATGGGGTGAGGGGGCGGCGTAACCTTGCCAGCTGCTCTCTCTTTTCCCCGTTGTTTTTTGGTTGCTGGCGAAGCTTGCGTAGCTGTGTCCGACGGAGGCCTGTCTACCCGCAAGGGCAAGCCCGGGAAAATGTGTGGAGGAAATAAGCGACGTAGGAGCGCCGGAACATGCTTTTGCCGGGCGCAGGCCCCGACGAAGGAGGGGCTAGACGGGGTGGAGCGGACACGTAAAATCCGAAGGACAGCAACCAAAAAACGCGAAGCGTAGAAATAGGGGTGGGCTCGGCGGAGCTTGCGGAGCCGGGACCACCCCCAACAGCCGGACGCGCAGCGGACGCCCGCTAACCTGGTGCGAGCTCGCGAGCACCAGGCCCCCGGGACACGGACGCGCAGCGGCCGCGACCCAGCATCACCAAAGCCGGCGTACGCTCCCCTGGTCGGGACCAGAGAAATTGCTCACAACATACTGAGGGGCCGGCTATTGGCCGCCCCACAGTATGTTTCTTCTCTGCAAAGAAGTTTTGGTGTGCTGCCTTGGCAGTATTGGCCAGGCGCTCAACAGGTCCAGCAACGGCCAAGTGCCGTGGCACTGGTTCCGGTTCGCCTGGTCTGCGTGGGCGATGTCCCGCCGATGGCGTTTCGCTGCTGTCTCCCCGCGCCCAGGGTGGCCCGGGGCGGGGAAACGCCCGCACCCTGTTGGGGTGGGATGGACAGCAGTGGTGGCCACCGGATTACGGTGGCCACCGTTCCCTCGGTCTAGTCTTCGGCGTCGGTGATGATCTTCTCAACGTCGCTAGGGATGTATCCCCATTGGATCAGCTTGGCGAGGTAGAACTTGGTTTCCGCGCCCGGGTTCCGCCATGCGTCCTTGGGAATCTGCTTTTCGAAGCTGGCGCAGATCATGGCCAGCAGGGCGAATTCTGGTCGCGTGGCGTTGGTGGCCACGTGGTCCTTGAATGGGTTATAACCCCATCCGATGTTCTCCGTTTCGGCCTTGACGCCGATCATCTCGGCCGCCACGGTCCCTTCGTAGCTTCGGCCAATGTCGTAGAAGCTCGTCAGGGAAAGGGCCGTGAAGTACTGCCACCCTTTCGGGGCCGTCTTGCGGGAGAGTAGGGTCTTGACCCATTCCAGCCTGACCACGCTGGCCGACTCCATGGCCTTGTTATTGGCTATGAGGGTCCGACGCTCAGCCTTTTCCTCGTCGCTCATGGGGCCCTTGGTGGTTGTCCGTGAGCTGCCCGCGTACTTGTCATCGAAGCCGAGGGCTTTCCAGCCGGTGACCATCAGTTCGATGCTTGCGCCGTTGTAGGTGCGTCGGACGGTGAAGGCGTTGGCGTCCTCGTCGTTGGCGTCCTCGCCATCCGTCCTGCGCAAGAAACCTACCCGCAGGGCTTCCGCGTCGTCAACGTCGTTCATCTCGCCTAGGAAGGTAAGGCCCCGGCCTTCGTGGGCGGTGATTTCGGCGGCTAGTTCTTGCTCGGCTTCGCGCTTGTCGCGCAACTGTTGGGCGACGTGGTGGAGCTGAGCCGGTTCGTCGGCCAGCACGGACTCGATTTCTTCCGTGGCGTCCGCGTCGTCTGCGAACTCTGCGAAGATCAGGGCCGCCTCGAAGTCGTGTCCGTCTTCCAGTGCTTTGGCCCCGGCGTCGGTGGACTTGGCCGCGATGCCGTGTTCAACGTCGGTCTTGGTGCGGCCCATTTTCTTGGCGATTTTAGCCGCTGGCATTCCCAGCAGGGAAAGCTGCTGGAAGGCCATGGCCTGGTCTGCGTGGCCCAGCTCGGCGCGCTGGATGTTCTCCACCACTTGGGTGATGATGCGGTCGGCCTCGTCGGGGCTGTCGATGACCACCACGGGGATGGCGTCCAACTTCGCCTCGACGGCGGCAAGGGTGCGGCGCTGGCCCATTAGCACGTGCACGGTGCCATCGGCCTTCCGGTGGGCAATGACGGGTTCGAGCACGCCGAGTTCGCGGATGCTGGACACGAAGGCCGGAGTCAGTCCCGCGTCCTTGCGAACGTTGGTGTCCACTGTCAGGGTGGCTGGGTCTAGCTGAACCAGTTCCTGTGTTTTCTCGCTCATGGTTTCTTGTTCCTTTGCAGAGGATGGGGTGAGAGGGCGGTGTGACCCGGCCAGCTACTCTCTTCATTTCCCCGTTGTTTTTTGGTTGCTGGCGAAGCTTGCGTAGCTGTGGCCGACGGAGGCCTGTCTACTCGCAGGGCAA